>JBJXEB010000101.1:0-31909 GCA_046155095.1 Cyclobacteriaceae bacterium | reverse complement strand
ATAAAAAAATCAGCCTGCTTTATGGTCACTCTTCCATTTAATTCCCACCCACCAAAAGGTGCACGGTATGGACTGCTTGCTATCCCATCCTTCAAACAAAAAGAAATTTTTACTAAGGCCTTCTTAGAATCATTTCCTCTTAATCCATAAACAAACCATCCCACTTTGGATTGAAGTAGTAAATGAGTTTTCTGATTAAATAAAAAAGTACTAGTGGAGGAATTAAAATCGGTTAATCGCTCGCAGAAAAATTCAAGATGACTCAAGCGGTAGATTAATAAGGAATACCAATCTTCTTATAAATAAAATGCATCAACCAAGCAGGGCCGATCATAAGAAATTGAATATCCTTCAAAAACGAAGGTTTCTTTCCCTCAATCTTATGGCCATAAAATTGACCGATCCAAGCCAGCACAAAAATGCCCAAGCTTACCGCCCAAAGAGGAGCAATGTTCGCGCCCACAACCTTGTTGATAAGGAAAAGACAGAGCAGCGCAAACAAAAACATGCCAATGGTGAGAGGAATAGAAAGCGTGATGTAATAAACCAACGCCAACACTAAAATAACCGCAGCCCAATTCGCGAACAAACTTCCTTCGCCTAACATAGATTGTAAAAAACCCGATGGAATGGATGCGATCAGCCCCATGATACTAAAGAAAATCAGTGGCACGCAGATCCAGTGGATCAACTTGTTGGTTTCATTCTGATGGCTCTCGCCATATTCAGAAAGAAGGGAGTCTATTTTTCTCATACTATCGGTATTTACAATCGCTCATTTAGGTTTTCTTTAGTTGTGTCTTTTTCTAAACCCAATAATTCTTCAGCCGACATTTCCCAATCATCGTGAATTTTGAAAGCTACTTTTCCATCCAACGTACCAAGCATTCTCTTTCCTGATCTTTCTTTTATAGCTGGAGAAACTATAAATAATTTTCTAGAGCTATCCATGACAACGAACTCTCCATCCTTTACTATATCTTTAATAGGCTTTTCAAGAATAGCCTTAAATTCATCAAGAGAAACCGTTCTCATAAATCAAAATTAAACTAAACCAACCAACTTCTCAAGTCTTGGTTTTCACCTTTGCCCACTCTTTAAATTGCCAATGTACAATGCCCGTTGTCAAATGATTTCCTTTTAGGTCGTGGATTTTGACCTCACAGGGTACTACTATCGAGTCTTGCGTCTTTAACGGATTCGCAATCTTCTCTTCTACCCATTCTTTTGAAATAGCAAACTCTGCGGTGGCATCCATCTTGCCTTGATATAGGTAGTTGACTTCCAATCGTTGTAAAATCATGCGGTACTTTTTCATATCCAAACTGCTCAATAATAAGAAGCCCGTGGCAAACTCAGAAATAGTGGCCAGCCCACAGGCATGCAAACCACGGATGTGATTGAAATTCCTTCTTTTGTAAGGCATAATGGTTTTGATGCGATAGTCTCCGATCTCTACAATGTGGAAGCCGTGCGGCTTGTTGAAGGGGACCATTCGGTATAAAAACCAATTAAGTACTTTCAGATAGAATGTTGAATGTTTTGCTTTTTCGATTACTGTGGCGGGGTCGAACATAAGATTGGATAAAAGTTAAAAGAAGTCAGAAGTTAGAAGTTAGGAGAAACGTAAAAGGTAAAATTTTAGAAGGAAAGTTAGGAAGAAAAAAGTTATAGTAGTTAATGACGGTTTGACTGGATATGCAACTTTGTAATGTGGGGGATCTCGGCAAGGGAGGAGCGAAAAGACTCCCTCGGCTGCGCTCGGGATGAACTCCGCGCGTTGGCAAGCCGAGGGAGCTTGCAGCGGATAGCCCGGTGGCGCCTCGCCATGCCGCCAAAAAATAGTTTAACAAACCTATCGCATGCACCTAAATTCAGAATCGCTATGTCTCCACAATTATTCTTACCTTGAGCGCATAAAACCAGTTATCGATGACTGAAAAGAAACTTCCTACCCTTCTTCACGCGTTCATTCCCATTGTCATTCTTATTATATTATTGGCTGTTAATGTTATTGTCTTTGGCTCGGGGGCAACGGATGGACCGAACCAAATTGCGTTGCTGATGGCTGCTTCCGTTGCCGGGATTATTTCTTGGAGGCTCGGGCATTCGTGGGAAGAAATAGAGACAAGCATTGTTAAAAGTATCAGCTCGGCCATGGGCGCTATGCTCATCTTATTGGTGATCGGCTCGCTCTCGGGTGCGTGGCTACTCAGCGGCATTGTGCCAGCCATGATTTATTATGGATTAAAAATTTTGAACCCCACTATTTTTTTATTTGCTGCTTGTGTGGTTTGTTGCATCGTATCATTAGCAACGGGTAGCTCGTGGTCTACTGTGGCAACAGTCGGCATCGCATTGTTAGGCATTGGCAAGACGCTCGGCATTCATGAAGGCGTGATTGCAGGGTCCATAATTTCAGGGGCTTATTTTGGAGATAAGATGTCGCCCCTTTCTGATACTACCAATCTGGCGCCCGCCATGGCCGGCACGGATTTGTTCACGCACATTCGCTACATGGTGATCACCACTGTGCCTACGTTAACTATTACACTAATTATTTTCTTTGTGTGGGGCTTTACACTGGATACGGCAGGAAGTGTAAATACAGAATCAGTTCTAGCTTCCATCGACAATGCTTTTGATTTGAATCCATTGCTGTTCATTGTGCCTGCATTGGTTTTATTTATGATCGTGCGCAAAGTGCCAGCCATTCCCGCTTTATTGGTTGGTTCATTATTGGGCGGAATATTCGCCATCATTTTTCAACCACAGATCATTGCGCAGATTTCTGGCATCAGCAATGATCCTGTGAAGTCTGCCTTTGTAGCCGTGATGAAATCGTTCGCCATGTCTATCAATATCAAAACCGACAATGCTATGATCAGCGAGTTGCTTTCCTCGGGCGGGATGGCGGGGATGCTCAACACAATTTGGTTGATCTTGGGTGCAATGATTTTTGGTGGTGTAATGGAATCATGTGGACTGCTCAAGCGCATTGTAGAAGAGATCATCAAGTGGGCGCACTCAACAGGGTCGCTCGTACTATCTACCGCGGTAACTAGTATTTTTTTCAACATCACAGCTGGCGATCAGTATATGGCTATTGCCGTACCTGGTAGAATGTTCGCAGAAACCTATCGCAAGCGTGGCTACAAGCCTGAGTTGCTTAGTCGCACATTAGAAGATGCGGGGACAGTAACATCCGTCTTAGTTCCTTGGAATACTTGTGGAGCTACGCAATCAAAAGTATTGGGCATCTCCACTTGGACGTATGCACCGTATTGTTTTTTCTGTATCATCAGCCCCATGATGACGGTACTGATGGCTTATCTCAATTATAAAATCCGCAGGCTGGATGACAAACCTACCGCATAATAAAATCACGATTACCAACGAGGAGATTAATGAACTCCCGCTTGGTGCGTTTGAAGGGAGAGTCTATGTGCTCTCTGATAAAAGTAAGTTAGAGAAAGTCTTTGAGGAAATCAGCAAGCATAAATTGGTTGGCTTTGATACTGAAACCAAACCCGTTTTTGTAAGCGGCCACTCCAACAAAGTGGCATTGATGCAAATTGCTTTACTAGAAAAAGTATATTTAATTCGCCTGAATCAAACAGGTCTCACCAAACCAATCGTTGATTTTTTAGAGAACGAATCAATCTTAAAAGCAGGGGTTGCTTTACGCGATGATATTAAAGGCTTACAAAAGCTTTCTCACTACCACCCTGCGGGTTTTGTTGAACTTGCTCATCTTAGCAAAGAGGCAGGACTGCAAGTAGAGAGCGTAAAAAAACTAACCGCCCTCCTACTCGGCTTCCGCATTTCTAAAAGCGCGCAAACCAGCAATTGGGAAGCCGAAACGCTGAACGAAAAACAAATCAGCTATGCGGCCACAGATGCATGGGCTTGTTTGGAGATTTATAGAAAGCTTGTTAGGCATTAAGGATTTGGCATTAACGTCAATCTAGCAAGCATGATCATAAGGTACCAAGTCCTAATGCCCATTTCACCATCCTCTCCTCGTACTCCTCTTAGGTGCGCCAAACAACATCCCAAAAACTCCGCGCACTAAAGATTTTCCTATCTGCTGCGTTACCGGTGAAGTCATCACTTTCTCTAAAGTACTTTTTTCTGCGCGGCCTGCCTTCTGTGGTTTTGCTTCCTCGGCTTGCTGCTTCTCTTTTTCTTTTTCTTCTTGATGCTTTTGTAAGCGATCGTTCAAGATTTCAAAAGCACTTTGTGGGTCAACGGTATCTTTGTATTTCTTGTACAAATCCGATCCTTCCAATTGACTTTTGTACTCGCTCTCGCTCAATGGCCCCATGAAAGAAGCAGGGGGAGCTAAGTGAACCGTCACCGTTTCTGTGGGGATACCCTTTTCATTTAGCACCGTAACAAATGCCTGACCGATACCCAGCAACGTAAACTGCTTCTCCATATCGTAAAACTCCGAGTGAGGAAAAGTCTTCACGGTATCTTTCAATGCTTTCACATCATTGGGCGTAAAAGCACGGATCACGTGGCTCACGCGATTGCCCAATTGAGAAAGTATGGTGGGCGGAATGTCTTGCACCAATTGCGAACAGAAAAATATACCGACACCTTTAGATCTTATCAATCGGATCACTTGCTCAATCTGATCCATGAATGCCTTGGGTGCATCGCTGAAAAGCAAATGGGCTTCATCTAAAAAGAAAATCAATTTAGGCTTATCGAGGTCGCCAGCTTCTGGTAGTTTTTGATACAGCTCTGCCAACAACGAAAGCATGAACGTAGAAAAAATAGCAGGCTGCCCTTGCACGTCTGATACATTGAGCAAACTGATCACACCTTTGCCATCTACTTTTTCCATCAAGTCTTCAATGTCAAAAGATTTTTCACCAAAGAGTTGAGCTACACCTTGTTGTTCCAAAGCAACAATCTTGCGCAAGATGGTGCTGGCCGAAGCAGTGGAGATTTTTCCGTAAGCTTCTTTGATCTCAGCCGCACCCGCTCCTTCTGATAAATAGTTAAGTACTTTCTTCAAATCGTTCAAATCAACCATTGGCAACTTTTTGTCATCGGCATATTTGAAAATAATCATTAACACACCGCCTTGTGTGTCGTTCAATTCCAATATTTTGCTGAGCAACACGGGGCCAAACTCTGTAACGGTTGCGCGCATCTGCGAACCTATTTTTCCGCTGAGGGAATACAATTCTACAGGAAAGCCAGTAGGCTTATACCCGCCCAAATTGATTGCCTTCAATCGATCATTGATCTTGTCATTGACGGCACCCTCTTTGGCCATGCCCGATACATCGCCCTTCATATCTGGCATAAATACTGAAACGCCCGCTGCCGAAAGTTGCTCGGCCATCAATTGCAGTGTGCGCGTTTTACCAGAACCCGTAGCACCTGATACTAATCCGTGGCGGTTCATCATTTTGAGCGAGAGGTTGACTTTCGCTTCAGCGATGATTTCGCCCTCTAAAACCCCCGCACCAAGGAATATCGAAGAACTCGGGAATGTGTAGGCGGCATTGATGGCCGAAATAAATTTATCTTTTGACATATTCAATCTAATTTAAACGTTCGATATTACAACTAATTATTAAAATCTAATATTCAAACTTATGAAAAAACTATTGATCGCAGTGTGTCTTATGGCTTTTACTGGTATGGCCTTCGCCCAAGTAGATTTAAAGAAACCTGCCGCTGCCGCAGGGGCAGATGTTGCGCAAATGGGAAAAGGCATTGTAGATATGCTGACTTCTAAATTGAGTCTCACTGCACTTCAATCACCCAAAGTATCTAGCGTTGTTTCTACTTTCTTAACAGCTAAGTCTTCACTAGCGCCTATGTTGCAAAGTAAACCGGCAGAGTACAAAACCAAATTAGCTGGTGCACAAACTGATTTAATGAGCGGCATGAAAGGCGCGTTGAATGCAGATCAATACACCAAACTTTTAAGTTTGAAACCAACAAAAGCCGATGCTACCAATGCATTGAGTCAGTTGTTCTTTTAAAAATCTGGACTTGGATGTTGGGACTTGGGCATTAGGACTTAGGGATTGGAGAAGCCGAAAATCATCGAGCGATGATCCAAGTCCTAAGCCCCAATTCCTAAGTCCCTCTTTAAGAGCCAGTCTGTTTGTGCATCATCACCCATTTGAAAGACGTGTTCGCCAAATTTCTCAAAACCCCACTTGGCATATATTTTTTGTGCGTTAAAATTCTTCTCCCAAACGCCTAGCCAAATCCAATCAAACTTATGTTGCTCGGAGTAGAACAAAGCTGCCTCCAACAATTTCTTTCCAACACCCATCCCCTTACAATCGGGATGAACGTATAGCCGATGAAGCTCAATGGAATTGTTCCCTAGTTTATCAGCAGCTTCTTCATTTATACGCAACCGTAAAAAACCTACCATGTTGTCGCCCAGTGGCTCATGCCCCCATTCATTTCTATAAGCCAAGTACAATACAGCACCTGGCTCATAAAATTCTTTTTGCATTTTTTCTAAGCTATACGAATCCTTTAGAAATGCCGCCATGTCTTCGGGTGTGTTGGATTCGGCAAAAGTATCGAGATACGATTTGATGGCTAGGTCCCGCATTAGCGCGGTGTCCTCAAGCGTTGAAAGTCTGATTGTGATTTCGGCCATGAAGTGATGTTCGATTTAAATGAAAGATGTTAGGTTTAAAATCTCACCCGAGAAGGTCAAATCTCAAATCTAACATCTCAAATCTTAAATAAAACTACTTCTTCTCTTTAAAATTCTGGAATGTATAAAGCACACCCAACGACAAAGCTTGGCTCAATTGAACATCTTTATCTTGGTTATAAAAATACATGGCGATACCACCAAAACTCACATTGATAAATTTATTAACCCTAGCGGTCAACGTTAAATCTAATCTGTGGTCAATTTTATTTAATTCCAATATTTCATAATCTGCAAACATGATGTAGCGCCATTTCAAGTTAACATTTGTTGCAATGTCTTTGTTGAACTCGGCCAACAATTGAAATGCCAGCCATTGGAATCGGGTTGATTCACCATTTTTTACTCCGTAAGGTGTAGGATTAGTAACTGCATCATAAAAGCTACCAACACTGTTAACAATAGTAACACGTGGTGAAAAAGGTGACAACCTTAATTTGAAATAGTCAACAGGGTGGTACTCGAATCCTATAGCTGCTGTAATATAAGCAGGAGCGAAAATATCAGAAATCAACTTTTCTGTTACTATTCCTGTAACCGCATCGGTAGTGTAAGAATAACCTCCAGCAAATTGCGACTGCAAGTTAACTGATGCAGCCAAGTCCCACTTCTTATTTAAAGCACGACCGTATTTAGAGTCTAAGAATATCCTGTCCAATGTTTTGCGGTAGCCTTGGCCAGCATTGTTCACCATGCCATAAGACAAATCAATTTCATTGTCCCATGAGTGGATATCTTTTTTGTAGTTGGCTTTGTAATTTAAAAAGGCAGTGAAGCCAAGAGAGTTAACTCCCCCTGCCTTCCAATTAGAAGAGAAAGAAGCTTGGTTAAGATTGAGGCCTGCCCGGAAAGTCTTCTTCCAGTTGGAAAGTGTGTCTTCCTTTATTACTTGTGCTTTCGCCAAGAAAGAGCAAGTTAAAAGAACAATAAAAACTAAAGCCTTAGAACGATGTGTAAATGATTTTAACATAAAAGAGTTTTTGGTTGATACGGCAAATGTATAAACCAAGAACTAATTTAAGGCACAAAAGTGAGCAGAAAACAGAAAAATTTGTGTTTGCTTCTTTTGCCAAATTAGATGTTGCTCAACTTGATTTCGTCCAAAGCAACCTCCGTAAGGGGCTTGGTAATGAACTTAATCACGAAATTATTATTGACAATCTTATCGATGTCCCGCTTGTTGTCTGAACTAGAGAGGATGATCACCTTACACTTGTTACGAACCAATTCACCGAATTTTTCGAACTCATAAAGGAAAACAAAGCCATCCACAATGGGCATGTTGATATCCAAGAAAATAATGCTAGGTAAATTAGCTGCATCCTTTTCAAATTCTCTCAAATAATCAAGTGCACCCTTGCCCGAGCTTTTTACCTCCACGCGCTTAGAAAACTTGGTGATCTCAATAATGCGTTTACTGATAAAATTATCTGTGTCATTATCATCCACCAACATTACCAAATCCAATACCTTAGTAGCCGTCTCTGTCAACATTCCCATTTTTAGTTTACTTTCAACACAATATCCAAACTATTCTCCTCAAAAATTCTGGCACAAAACTATCCCTTTTTTAGTTGCCCACCTCCATTTCAATAGCTCCTTAACAAATCTAAGTAAGTAATTGCCCAATTAAGTCATTATTTGAGCCATTACTTTCTACGAATCTTGATTTTCTCGCCCTCTTTGAGAGTTAATTCTTTCTTATCGTTCCAGTCCATTAAATCTTTGATAGTCACCCCATACTGTCTGGCAATGGCATACAAAGTGTCACTTACCTTCACTTCGTGGAAAAACTGACTTTCGGGTGAAGCTAAAGCAGATGTATCCGCCAATATATGTACTTTTTTGTCATCTTTTACACCAAATAAAATAAGCTTTTGGCCAAGCTTCAACCCATTTTGGATGGATAGGTTGTTCCAAGCGGCCAAATCCATCACGCCCACCCCATGCAGTTTGGCAATAGAATAGAAAGTTTCCCCTTTAACCACCCAATGTTCTTTAACAGAATCCAATTCAACGGGAACGAGTATTTCTTCTCTGGCGATAGATACAGGTTTTGTGATAGAATCTTCTTTAATGGGCAATTTCTCCTCGGGTTTCACTTCCCAGTTGAATGTTTCGCTTTCCAACGCCACCACTTCTTCTTTGGCTACCTCTGGCAACACGGGCAATGTTGTAGGGATTACTTTGGTATCGGTGATCTTATCCTTGCTCAAACAAACAATCGATCCAACAACTAGACTTAAACCCTCTTCCAAATGATTCCATTTCTTTAGTTTTTTTTGTTGAACGCCATATTGCTGGCTGATCGACCAAAGATCGTCTCCTAGCTTTACTTTGTGGCTATGATCAGTGGTAGTTGTTTTTTTCTTTTCTAAAAAATAAAATGATCCTGATTCAATATTCTGATCAATCTGCATTTCGTTGAACCTTAAGAAGCGTGAAAGGGTAATGCCTGCCCGATCCGTCAAAGCTATCAACGATTCTCCCTCAATGGCTTTTACGGCTCGCAACCCGTTGATGAATTTTATTTCTGGTGCTACGCGATTGGTTTTGGCTGGCAATGGCTTGGCCCTAGATGCCTTGTCGGATGATAGCGTGAGCAATGAAAAATCTTTATCAACTTTCCCATTGGGGATCACAACCACATACGATTTATCATCGGGTATAACACCTTGCTTTGCCCATTTGTTGTACTCTATCAATACCTCTTCGTCCACTGATATTTCTTTGGCTAGATCGGCCAATGATTTTCTATTCTTGGACTCAAACATAATCGCCTTCACAAGCGGATCTCCATCTACCGCATTTTCAAAAGCTACTTTGTGAGCTATAAATTTTTTGATGTACCAATAGGTATCTGAACTCACTTCAAAATGACGCTTGCCATGGTGTTTGTCACCCACTGATCTTTTCAAACCACCAGCACCCATTTGATAAGCTTGCAAGGCCAATATCCAATTATCAAACTGTTCATTATTTTGTTTGAGGTAATTAGCCGCTCCGCGCGAAGCCGAAGCAATATTCATTCGCTCGTCAATTTCTTTGTCCACACGCATGCCCATGCTGATGGCGGTGAAATCTTTGAACTGCCAAAAGCCAACGGCATTGGAAACCGAAACGGCATCTGCTACTAACGCGCTCTCTTGCAGCACCAAGTACTTAAGATCATCAGGCACGTTCTCGTCTGCAAATATTTTGGAGATCAGCGGGAAGTATGTTTTGGCTCGCTCTACCTTAATATTAAAATATTTAGGGTGGCGTATAAGTGCATCCACATCTTTTTGAATTTCGCGCCTGGCGTCATCACGGATGGTGAGCGTCATGTTGGCGAAATGCATTTTATGGGGCACTTCAGGAGCTTGCGCGTGTGAGGCAGCAACTCCAAAAAAAATGAGTGCGACTGCAAAAAATCTCATTGACACAAAGGTAGAGAAAAATTAATAGTGATCAAGGGGTGAAGCTAAAGGTTATCCGTTAATAGTTATCAGTTAATTGTTAGGCGGAACTACTATTAACCAATAACTATTAACTCCTAATCTTTTGTACAATCATGATTCCATCCCGCAATGGGAGGAGCATTGTTTTAACGCGCACGTCTTGATTCACTTTTTGATTGAACTCTTTTATTGCCTTGGTGTCTTTGTCTATTTTGGTTTGAACTACCTTGCCGCTCCACAATACATTGTCGGCTAAGATAAAACCGCCAACTGGCACTTTATCAAAAACTAGATCGTAGTATAACCCATAATTTTCTTTATCGGCATCGATGAATACGAGATCAAAGTTAAAATTTAATGTGGGGATAATCTGAGCAGCATCACCTATGTGGTAATCGATTCTTTTTTCTAATCCTCCTTCTTTGAAATAACCACGGACACGGGTTTCTAATTCTTCGTTGATGTCAATGGTGGCTAATTTTCCGTTTGGAGTAAGTCCTTCTGCCAAACATATAGCAGAATAGCCTGTGTAAGTGCCTATCTCTAAAATCGAATTCGGTTTGATCATGTGACTGATCATTGAAAGAAACCGACCTTGCAAGTGACCAGAAACCATCCGAGGCATTAGTACCTCCGCATGAGTTTCTCTATCTATCTTCTTCAATAAATCTGACTCAGTGCTCGTGTGAGCCTTTGCATAGTTTTCGATATCGTGAGGGAGGAAATCCAAGTTAGGATTTAAGATTTAAGATTTTGGATTCAATATTATTAGGTTAAGGAAGGATTTGAACCACATAGAAAGATAGAAACATAGAAATACACACATAGCGCTATGTACAATCTATGTGTTCTATGTCCTATGTGGTTCATTTGATTTAAGATTTGAGAGGATACTAGGAACTGTAAACTGGTAAAAGGAAACCTATTTCGGTTCCATAATCAAACAACTCAACTTACGTTCGTCAAACATTTCGATGGCTAGTTCTTGCAGTTGGGCTGAAGTGGTTTTCTTCACTCGCTCTTGGATTTCTTCAAACGAAATGATCTTGCCTAAGTCCAATAGGTTGCGTGCCATCATCATCATAAAACTGATATTGCTTTCTTCGGCCATGGCCAAGTGACCTAAAATTTGCTCTTTGCTGGATGCCAATTGCTTTTTGCCAAGCGGTTCATCGCGCAATCTTTTCAATTCAGCTTTTACCAATTCAATGCTTTTTTTCATTTGCGATGGCTCTGTGCCAAAAGAGATCATGAAAATACCTGTGTCGGTGAAAGGCACAAAGTGAGAGCCGATGGAATATACAAACCCATGCTTCTCTCGAAGGGCAAGATTCAATCGTGAATTCATGCCAGAGCCACCGAGTATGCTGGTGAGCATATAAAACGGACTGCGCCTTTCGTCAGAAAGTTTGTAGGCGGCACGCCCCATGGCGCAGCGGCCTTGCTTTACATCGCGCCTCAAAATCAATTCTTTGGGTTTGTAGCCCGTGAATTTTATGCGTTTTTTATTGGATGAAACCTTTGGCACTTTGCCCATGTACTTTTCGGCCAAGCGTATCACTTCTTCCATCGATACATTTCCTACACAAGAGAATACAATGCGAGATGTATCTAAATGTGCCTTTACAAAAGTTCTGAAATCAGATCGCTTAAATCGCTTCACAGTTTTTTCTGTGCCTAAAATATTCATGCCCAATGAATGACCTGAAAAAATAACACCATCAAACTCATCTTGCAAAGAATCTTCGGGGTCATCATAGTACATAGACATTTCTTCCAAGATGACGTGGCGTTCTTTTTCGATTTGTTGCTGGGGGAAAATGGAATCGAAGGTGATGTCTGCCAATAGTTCTACTGCTCGTTCAAAATAATCATCGCGCAAGGAGGCGTAGAAAAGTATTTTTTCTTTGTCGGTGAAAGCATTCAACTCTCCACCTAAAGATTCTAAGCGATTCAAGATGTGGAATGACTTTCTCTTTTTCGTTCCTTTAAAAGCCATGTGTTCCCAAAAGTGGGCAATGCCTTGATTGGTCAAGTCTTCATCTCGACTGCCTATGTCGAGCATAATGCCGCAGTGTACAATCTTGGTGGAGGTGACTTGGTTGTGCACCACGCGGATGCCGTTCTTTAGGGTATGGATTTGGTAGTTCCTCATAATTTATCGTAAAGTTAGTGAATGGCATTGGGAGTTGGGTATTGGGACTTGGGCATTGGGACTTAGGGCTTGGGCTTAGGTATTTGGTAAGAAGTTGGAATTTAGAATTTAGAAGTTTGTGGTGAGCTAAAGATGGAATGCTCGGCCAGGGATAGGAACGGAAAGCCCGGAGGGGGCTTCGCCTCGCACCCCCGAGGACTTGCAGTGGATAGCCCGGTGCCACTGCGCCTCGCGTGGCAGGCCGCCCAAATAAAATTTTCCCATCATCGAACGATAACGCCCATTTGCGGGCAAGGGGGTTTTAGATAAATTTGATTTTGCGTAAAATTGTATGAGTATTTTTGGCACTACTGTTGTAAACAGATAAATTATTTCCAATTGGTAGTTGGTTAAACTTGGTGGTTCGTGGGGACACGAACCACGGCAAAGAGCAAGGGTTATCAATTACCAAATCAAAAATCTTAAATCCTACATCTTAAATTTTTTTATGGAAACACAAAAAGTAAAAACCTGCTTCACGATCACTTACACGCAAGACCAATACCAACATGCGCGCACGTATGTGCAAGACATGAAGAAACATCCTCAACGCGTGTTTTGGTGGGGCAAGGAAGGAAAGAGCGAAGAGGAATTAGTGATCGAACAGATTGCGCACCGCATTTTATCGGGCTTCTATAACAACGAACCATTTAAAGCGGGTAAGCAGATTGTGAAGATGGATAGTATGACTTTTTGAATTGAGGTTGGAAGTGGAAGCAAGAAGTTAAAAGCAGATCGGTTAAAATTTATTCAACAAACCAACCAAAGATCTTTAGATTTGTAGAATGAAACCAAGGTTATACTTTGACACATCGGTTTTTGGGGGCGTTTTTGATGAGGATTTTGAAGAAATCTCAACCTTACTATTTGAAAAAGTAAAGTTGGGACAAATCATTTGTGTTTACTCCGACTTATCTGAAGCTGAACTTCAAAAAGCACCTCAAAGAGTAAGGGATTTTTTTGCACAGCTACCAAGAGAACATATGCAATTTGTAGAAGTGAGTGAAGATGCGTATGAACTTGCACAGAAATATTTGGATGAAAAAGTTGTGGGACAAACAAGTGCTGATGACTGTAGGCACATTGCAACAGCAACAATAAACAAGGTAGATTATTTAGTCAGTTGGAATTTCAAGCACATCGTAAATGTATTTAGAATTCGTGGCTATAATTCAATAAACGTTCGTTGTGGGTTACCACAATTAGACATTCGTTCACCAAAAGAATTTGTAAACAATGAAGACGACAATTAAAAAAGAAAAGACATTTGACACGGTAAAGGTGTTCAGGGAAATTAAAGAAAAGATTGCGGAAGAAACTGAAAAAATGACTTTTGCTGAGTTCAAAGAATACTTGCAAAAGAACAAATTACAGTCCGCAAAATAGGCTTTTCTCATACCCAACATTGGTTTGGAGGGTAGAATGGATTTCCAAATTTTCCAGCCTCCAACTCCCATCCTCCAACATCAAATTCTATCCAACACTTTTTCAATCAGTGACTCGATGACCTTATTCGGGTTTTTAGAAAATTTATTTTTGATGCGGTTGGCGATGATGGCGTTTACGCTTAGTACTTCATGGCCAAGTAACCTGCCCATGGCATAATAGCCTGCTGTTTCCATTTCAAAATTAGTAAGCCAGAAATCGCCTTTGTGGTAATAGTTTAAATCTTCTAGCAACTTGGGGTAGCGAATCGGTATGCGCAGTGCTCGCCCCTGTGGTGCGTAAAAACCTGGGCAAGTCACCGTATTACCTACTTTCATATCAAAACCAATTTGAGTACGCAATACTTCAGAACCCTTCGCGACATAAGGCATAAATGGCAAGCCTATCTTTTTCTGAATGTCATGGGCAAGCCCTGCCTCATAATCATCCATAGGAAAATCATAAAAATTCATCAGGTTATCTAGACCTACCGCAAAGTCAGAGACAAGGTGCGTGCCTACTGCAATATCTTCTTGCATCGCACCAGATGTGCCTATGCGAATTACTTTTAGCTTTTTCTTTCGTGGCTTCGGCTCGCGTGTTTTAAGGTCAATGTTTGCCAAGGCATCCAATTCTGTAAAAAAAATTTCAATGTTATCTGTTCCTATACCTGTGCTAATTACAGTAATTTTCTTTCCATTGTACTTCCCTACGTGTGTAATGAACTCCCGCTTGTTCATTTCAAATTCTACTTCATCAAAGAATTGACTCACCATATATACACGACTTGGGTCGCCAACTGCTATGATGGTATCTGAAATATTCTTCGGCAATAAGTTTAAATGATAGACACTACCATCAGGATTCAAGATCAAATCAGTTTCAGAAATCTTTGCCATCGGCTATTTTACTTTTTGCGCAGGATTTCCAAAAACGGTCTCGCCCGACTTCACGGGCCCTACTACCACTGAGCCAGCACCAATTCGTGCTCCCTTACCAACAGTAACCCCGGAAACAACAGTGACACCTGACCCAATAAAAACTTCATCCCCAATCGTAACATTTGCATTGATATTGCTCCCTGCACCAACTTGTACTAAATCCCCCAATATACTCTCAACACCAACATTAACATTAGCATGGATCAAACAATAGCTACCCATCTTTGTAGCTGGAGCCAAGTAACTGCCAAAGTCAATAAAGTTACCGTGACCAATTTCTGCTTTTGGTGAAACAAAAGACTTCGAATGAATGGCATTAACTGGCTGAACATGTCTTTCGCCTTTTAACATTGCCACCAAATTTTTGCGGAGTTTATTATCGTCAACAGCGATAAACGCCTCGCATTTCCTTCCAATCAACTTCAGAAAGCCATCGTCATCGGTATCGCCCAGGACAACTACTTCATCTATTTCGGTCTTATGAAGTTTTTTATTGTCGTCTAAGAAGCCATAGACTACTACTTCATTCGTTTCAAAAATATCTTTGGCTGCGCGGCCAAGTGCATTCGCACCAAAAATAATCACAGGGTTTTCCATGAGGCAAAGATAGAGATTGTGGGAGCTACTTAGTAGAAAAAGGCAAGCGATCGGTCAAATATTTCAGCAATGGATTGCGATAAATTAAAACAAAAACAAAAAAGGGCAAGAAGCCAACGCGATAGCGGGAAAGAGTACCAAAGTTGGGTGTGGAGATGGCAAGAAGGATGCAGAGAATGAAACAATAAATTAATATAGGCAATAACCAGATAGAATAGATTTCAGATCGCTTGAAGCGGTCTGACTTTGGTTTCCACCACTCCCACCTATAAGAGAAGAGGAAAGAAACAGTAAGCAACAGCAATATGAAGTTTTCAATGGAATAAGGCAGGGATAGGATATCTGTAGCATCTAAAAAAAGTGGACGAAAAAGTCCAGACAAAAGTGCCCAAGGAGAATTTAGAAGCACACTCCAAAGTTTGGGCTGAAGATTATAATAACCAATTATGTTTTCAGTATCTGATATGGCAACAAATTGATCATGGTTTGATACCAACACACCTAAAAATCTTTCCATGTAAAAATTAGGGTGAGCAAAACTTATTCCTGCACAAATTAAAAAGAAAAGGAATAACCACGCTAAAACAATTCGTCCGTTTGTAAGGGATACTCTTCGTCTGATTAAAATCATCACTACCGAAGTAAGTATGGCCACAAAGAAGATAGCCGCCCAATAATATTTCAACCACCATGTTAATATCATTGCAGGAAGAACAAGCAGCCATTCGAGCCGTGTGATTTTTGCTTGATATGCAAACTTTAAAAAAATGGCGGTAATGAAATAAATTCCTGAAAGCGCGAGTGATTCCTTCACTAGACCTGAACCCCAAAAAACAACAGAAGGAAAAAAGAAAAGTGCTACTGAGGCTGCTTTTGCAGAATCGTTTAGAAAGTGAACTACCTGTTTGTATAGAAACCAAGTGGCTAAAAATGAAATAAGTCCAAAGTAGAGAGCACAAACCCAGTAGCTATCTTGACTAATTAGACAAAAGATACTTATAAACTTTATAAAGAGAGCTGAGCGATCATGTACGTACAATACATTCTCTATAGTGCTCGGGTCATGATTACTAAAAAAAAAATTTAGATATTCAAGGAAATCCTTCTTAGCTAAGGAAGAAAGCTTAGTGGCTGAATTATAAAAAGTCCAAGTGTCGCCACCCGAATAATGAAATTTGTACAATAACCCCAGAGAAATGGCTGCGATTATTTTCAAGAAAAAAGCAGACCAATAAAGCTTAACAGATCGTGAAGCATATTTTTTCTGAACCCAGAAGGCAAGGAAGAGAATGAGGATGATATTGAGAATGCCAAGTGCTACTTCCATTGTGGTTTCAAGAGAGATGCACCCACTGCACAATTTAGACATTGCCGCTTCTGGCAAAGGTTATTGTATTGCTCAATTAATGCCTGCGAATCAAATGCTGACTTTATCGAAACACCCAACGTTGCCCACACTTTAGTGATTTTATTTACCTCAGCGGGAATGTGCTGTAGAATTTCAACAGCTCGCTCCATCAACCGAGCGTCATCTTTTGCTTTACTGTATGCCACTAGCAATGGAACAATAGTATTGATCAACAAATTTTGCTTGCTTGATTCGCCCAAATCAGGAACTAAGGCTTTTGATTTTTTCGCAAAGTGATAATGTGTTTGCCAATAAGCCGATGGCGAAGCATTAAAAAAATTCATTAATTGTTCATACGAATCTGCTCCAATAAAAGAAGAGAGCAAATTCTTTTTCGCATATAGAATGGAAGATAGCTGGGCAATTCTCAAGGTAGGAAAGTTAGCGGGGCGCAATCGTAGAAACTTCCACTGTGCAGGATTGAGCCTCGATTCATAAAGAGAATATTTCTTTGACAAAAATTCGTATTCGCGGTATAGCAAAGAAATATACTCATCCTTTGTTTTGGTCTCCAACATACCAGCTTGTCCAAAAAGCAACGCCTCCATTTGTGGAAGGTTAGAAGAATGCTTTTGGATTACTTTGTAAGGCAATGATTTTGCTAATTGCAGAAATGGCTCCGCGTTTATTTTAAATCCGAAATTCTTTAATAACAATTGGTATGCAGTTTCTTCCCAATCGCCATTGTTTGATTTTACTAATTGATGAACAATTTCTGCTTTATCTTCCAGCCTTTGCATGAGTGCCTGATCGAGCATCGATAATTTGATCAAGTCGTTTACAGCAGGAAAAGATTTTTCGCAGGGAATAGAAGCTGGGCTGTTAATCAATTTTTTGTAGGCTTTGATCAAGCCTTCCTCTACCCTGCCCTTTAACTCCATCGCTGGTATTATCGAACCATCGCCACGCTTGATCTCCACATCATTTTCCCACACTACATGAAGGATGACATTTTCATACGCCTTGTCGCTACTATGCTTGTGGTTCAACCACTCAGATGATTTAGTGTGTATCTCCACATTGCCCACCCACTCAATAGTACCAATTTTGATTTTAGCTTGCGAAAAATCGGGACCAGCATTGGTGTTGAGAACTCCAGTTTTAAAAATTGAAACAAGCTCACCTTCCTGAGTTTGTAAATCAGTTTTATCAAAATATTGATATTGCCAGATGTAGTGGAGGAAGGATTCGTTCATTCCAGCTAGATTTAAGATTTTAGATTTAGGATTTAGGATTTTAGATTTAAAGATTAGACTTCCTGTTACCCGTTGCTAGTTACCAGTTACCGACCACCACCTCTTACCAACTACCTCTTACCTATTTCACTGTATGTACTTATCCAGATATTCGCTCATCTCTTTTTGCATATCCTTTGCTGCCCTTGATGCTGCCTGCGCAAAATCTTCTCCACTCGATGCATAGATAATTGCTCGTGATGAATTTACCAACAACCCACACTGCGCATTCATGCCCGTTTTGGAAACTTCTTCTAAATTACCGCCCTGTGCACCAACACCTGGCACCAAAAAGAAATGATCAGGAGCCAATGCTCTGATCGCTCCAATTTTATCTGCGTGGGTAGCACCGACTACGTACATCATCTTTTCAGGAGTGGCCCACCGCTGCGAAGCAAAGATCACTTCTTGATAAAGATATTTGCCGTCTTGTGTTTCAATCAACTGAAAATCTTGACTACCAGGGTTTGAAGTATGCACCAACAAAATCACCCACTTGCCCTCAAATTCTAAAAATGGTTTCACTGAATCTTCGCCCATGTATGGGGCAACTGTGAGCGCATCAAAATCCATTTGCTGAAAAAATGCTTTCGCGTATAGGGTAGACGTATTTCCAATGTCTCCTCGTTTGGCGTCAGCAATGGTGAAGCATTCTTTAGGTATATACTCCAATGTCTTTTGCAAACTCTCCCACCCTTTCGCTCCAAGCGCCTCATAGAAAGCGATGTTGGGTTTGTAGGCTACGCAAAAATCTTTGGTGGCATCAATGATCTGTTTGTTGAATTCAAAGATGGGATCGGGTAATTGAAGTAAGTGCTTGGGGATTTTATCTAAGTCGGTATCTAAGCCAACACAGAGGTAGGTTTGCTTTTTTTTGATCTGCTCAAAGAGTTGTTGGCGTGTCATGGCATAAAAATAAAAAAAGCCGTTGAAACGGCTTATTTAAATCATTGAAATATGTTATTTACTTTCCAAGTCCAGCTAGTTTCAGTTTCTTTCGGCCAGAAGGTGTTTTCTTCAATCTAGCGAACTCTGCAGCAAATCTCTCAGCTAATAATTGAATGTCTTTTTTATATTGCTTCATACTCCCTGAAATCTCGAAGATTTCGGGTTCAAAGCCTTTACGGATTAAAGTGTCATATCTTGAGGCATTCATGCTTAGTTAATCAATCCTGCACGTTTAAGTTTTCTGCGGCCGGCAGGCGTCTTTTTTAGTTCCAGCACATCTTTTTTCACCGCTTTAATAAAGCGATCCATATCAATTCGATATTGCTTTACACTGCCTGAAATTTTTAGAAACTCATTATCTATTATATGGCTTCTTTTTCCATTTTGTATCATAAAATCTCTTGACTTAATTTTAATAGCTTGGGGTCATTTACTTGGCAACAAGTTTTTATGACTAGCCTCCTATTTACATCTACAAAGTAACAAAAAATACTATAAAATCGACTATTAAATTTCGCTAATCCTACATATAGATTCCCTTTATAAGGATAGTACTTTGCGTTTAGTGCAAGTTCTTCAACATCTTCAATTTCAATTAGGTGAGAATGATGTGCGCTTCTTTTATTGATATGCACTATAAACTCCGTAACCCAAAATATCTCGTATTTTTTATTCTGATACTGAACCGATCTATTTTGATACCTGTACATATCTACCTCAAATCAATCACCTCTACACCCGGGTATTTCTTTGCATCAAATCCAAAGAAAGAATCATCCACTTTAACGTTAGGGGTAAACTTGGTGATCAAGTATTTGTAGCGGTTGCCTGATTTATCAAACATCGTCCAGCTTTGGATGCTCTTGTCTTTTTTAGAAATCATCATTTTGATTTTGAAGTATTGTGCATTTTTCTTTTCAGGTACTAAATCGACTTCATCAAAACCCACTTCCGTTTTATCGCCCAAATACAAATACTTGAATCCGGTTTTGTAAACGTCAAAAATCTTTACTGGATTAATATCATCAGATTTAGGATCAAAATTATCGATGTTCACTTCTTTAGATGAAGGCAAGTAAGTCCACACCGTAGTTCCGTTGTTGATGATCTCTTGGCCCTCTATCAAAAGCTTGAACTTCTCTCCCTTCACAGTAATTTTAACTTTGGATTCTTCCTTGATGCCATCCGTTGCATTGGTGAGCACGTTGGTAATATTGGCCTCAAAAGTGGGGATGGCCTTGTACTTTTTGCTCATAGCTTCCAATATCTCCAATGCCTTGGGATCGTATTGGGCAATAGCGAATTTTCCTTGAAATAGTAAAACGGCTACGAAAACAAACTTTTTCATCGGGGTAGGTTAAAAAATTAACTATGCTTTTCTTTCAATTCAGTCAATAATTGTTCCAAACTCATTTCATCTTTGATCAACACTTCGCGGGCTTTAGATCCCTCGAATGGTCCCACGATTCTGGCAGCTTCCAGTTGATCGATCAAGCGACCTGCCCGGTTGTAGCCCAGCTTCAACTTTCGTTGAATGAGTGATGTACTTCCCTGCTGATGCGACACAATCAGCTTGGCCGCTTCTTCAAACAGTGCATCACGCTCCGACAAATCTACGGAACTTGGGCCACCATCGTCTTCGCCTTCAAACTCTGGCAGCATGTAGGCCGAATCGTATCCGCGCTGAGAGCCAATGTACTCACAAACTTTCTCAATTTCAGGCGTATCCACAAATGGACTTTGCAAACGGATCACATCCGATCCGTTGGAGAACAACATATCGCCCATGCCCACCAATTGATCGGCCCCGCCCGAATCCAAGATGGTGCGCGAGTCAACTTTAGAAGTAACACGGAATGAAAGTCGCGCGGGGAAGTTTGCTTTGATCACACCCGTGATAACATTTACAGATGGCCGTTGAGTAGCAACCACCAAATGGATTCCGATGGCACGAGCCAATTGCGCCAGGCGCGCAATGGGTGTCTCTACTTCTTTACCAGCAGTCATCATCAAGTCTGCCAACTCATCAATCACCAAAACAATGTACGGCAAAAAGCGATGGCCTTCTTTTGGGTTCAGTTTACGTGTTACGAATTTTGCGTTGTATTCTTTGATGTTCCTCGCTCCGGCATCTTTCAAAATCTCGTAGCGGTTCTCCATCTCAATGCAAAGTGAATTGAGTGTGTAAACAACTTTCTTAGTATCGGTGATAATGGCTTCTTCACTATTCGGCAACTTGGCAAGATAATGACGCTCGATTTTACTGAAAAGAGACATCTCTACCTTTTTAGGATCGACCAATACAAACTTCAACTGGCTAGGGTGCATCTTGTATAACAAGGACGTCAAGATTACATTCAAGCCCACCGATTTACCTTGGCCCGTTGCGCCCGCCACCAACAAGTGCGGCATCTTGGCCAAATCAATCACCAAGAGTTCATTGGAAATAGTTTTACCAATGGCAATGGGCAAATCCTTATCCGATTTTTGAAAACGCTCAGAGGCCAACACCGAGCGAATGCTCACCATCTCACGGTTTTTGTTCGGCACTTCAATACCAATCGTTCCCTTGCCGGGGATTGGTGCTATAATGCGTATGCCCAAGGCCGACAAGCTCAACGCAATGTCGTCTTCCAAATTTTTGATCCGTGAAATTTTGATCCCCGCTTCAGGAACGATTTCATAAAGTGTAACCGTTGGCCCAATGGTCGCCTTGATGCTTTGTATTCCAATTTTGAAATTGGTAAGCGTTGCCAAGATTTTGTCTTTGTTCGCGTTCAACTCCTCTTGACTCACTTGCACTTTACCCGTATCATATTCATTGAGCAACTCAATGGTAGGGAATTTATAATTACTCAGTTCTAGAGTGGGGTCATACAGGCCTTTGGCCTCTACCAATTTCTCTGCCAACTCATCTGTCTCTAAAATCGGTTCTTCAACGGTAAACAGTGGCTCATCTTTCTCCTCTTTGCTTGGTTCTACTTCCAACTTAATATCTGGTATAGGCTTTACAACATCAGAGGTATTCACCAACAACATAGGGTCTGGTTCCTCTTCAGTTAGGTCAGGCCAGCTATCACGGTCATCCGTATAAGTAGGCTTTATCTTTTCATATTCATCTGGAAGCAAGGCATCATTGCCCATTGGCTTGGGGTCGCGCACTTGAAAGGCATTGATAGCCGTTACGTTGTAGAAGTAGATAATAAAAATGAAAAGCGAAAGAACAAGAATCAAAAACGTGCCCCATCCAAAAAGACTATCCGAAAGTTTTGCTAGTTCGTAACCAAGTCCACCGCTCAAGAAACTGATTTCGTTAACCCCTGCTAAGCTGTGTGTGAGATAGCCCAACAGCAAGCTGAGCCACAATCCCGCGAAAGCGGAAAATATGAACACGGAAAAAATAGGGAGTAACTCTCTCTTGAAAACCAATTTGAAACCCAACAAGAAAAGGATAGGCGGGATAAAAAATGCCGATATGCCCATCCACTTGAAGATCAGGAAGTGCGAAGTAACCGCCCCGTAAAGACCAAGGACGTTCTCTGCTTCTTTGCCCGATTCTAAAATATTAGTGCTCCATAATGCCTCCACCACACTTTGATCTGCTTTGCCTGTAAACAGATAAGAAAGGAAAGCAGTGAATAAATAAAGTGCAACGATGATGAGAAAAAAGCCAACCGCCAGAGCAAGACGCGGATCTCGAAAAAACGCAAAATCAAATTTGAATTTCGACTTACTCGTCTTCGCCTTCTTTTCTTTTTCGGGCTTCTTAAACGTATTGGACTTGTAGGTATTTTCGGCCATTGCAGATTTGGCCGTAAAACTAACTAAATATGATGACTTATCAGAGCGGGAAACGAGGCTCGAACTCGCGACCTACAGCTTGGGAAGCTGTCGCTCTACCAACTGAGCTACTCCCGCTTGTTTTAGTTGCCAAATATATAAAGTTTTTAAGGAACAGCTTGCAAGCTATCTAATCGAGTCCTTGGCAATTATCCTGTTAAATTCAGCTTCTTTGGTTCTCAAAATCCTTTTGGCTGTTTCCTTTGCAGTTTGCGCGTCCATCAGCCTTTCATTTTTGTATTTATTGGCATACATAATGGCCTTTTCTATCAACGGAATAGTTGCCTTTTTACGATAAGCATCACGAAAAACTTCTACATCAAAATCAACGGGGAAATATTTCTTGGCCATATCGAATAGTTGATCAACATTAGTGATCTTGGTCTTATTTAATTCATCCAACATGGAATAGGCATGCTCTTCCTTGGCCTCATCAATCGCTCTAATTAATTGCTCAATCGTAATGCCAGAGCTATGAATAGTGTTAATTACGTTGCGGGCAGTCTCATTCAAAGGCTTGTTTACCTTTTCAATCTTTATTTTGATACGTTGCGGAATGTAATCAGGTAGCTTTTCTGCAGATAAAGTCTTTGCAATGATCGTTGGCAGAAAAAACTTATAGACAATGACTGAAGTTATGGTGCATACCAAAAAAAAGCTTAAGATAATGTATAGCCATCTTCTTCTTGAACCCATCATTGCCATGGAATAAAATCAAGCTACGTTTTTTACATCAACCTTATTAAGGATAGAACCTAAAAACGCGTCATTAAGGCTGCGTATAAACGCGATTGACTCGCGATCAATCTGTTGTAGTGTTGAGTCAGCAGAAAATACAGCTATTACTTTGTCGGTAAATGACAATAATTCTTTTGAATCCGAATATTCATTTAAGGAAGCGCCTTCCATTAAGATATAGTCATAGCGACTCCGCAGTTGACTGATCATTCCAGAGAAATCCCTGCCCGCCAAAATCTCAGAAGGTGACTCGGTACCTATGTTGCTTCCAATTACATCAATATTCGCATCACTTGTCCTAGAAATAATGTTGTTATTCATCCCATTTTCCTTTTCATCATTCACATTAAATTTGCCTGTCAACAACTTTACTTGATTATCTTGCTGAAGCATTTTTTGAAAATTGGGTTGAGCTATCAATAATTTAGTCAACGAGTTATTTCTGAAATTGGTATCAATAATAAGTGTCTTCTTATTTAACAGGCTTAAGGAATAGGCCAGTGATAAAATAATAAAGGTCTTACCTTCACCCTCTTTAGTGCTCGTCACCAATAAGACTTTCGCTCCAGAGCTTTCAATTTCAAACCGAATTTTTCTCAAGAACTGCTTAAACCCTTCCGTTGCATCATCTTTTGATTTCGCCTTGAACAAAGATTTTAAGTCTAATCCAGTGGTGTCTATTTGATTTATCCAACCCAATAATTTTAGATTAGAATAAGTTTGAAATCTAGAGGGCGTTTTTATTTTTTGATCTATAAATTCAACGCCAATAATAACAAAAACGCACAAGGCTAAGCTCGTCATATAAGCCATGCCCACAATTAATATCCTCTTAGAGGATTCGGGTGTGCCGTTTGGCTGGCCGCGCTGCGGTATTCTAATGGAGCTTTGCGACAACAACGATTTATTCTTCTCTGTATTGTACTTATCCACGGCCTTTAGGTATTCATCTGATGCTCGTTCTACTTCACGCTCAAGAGACTCAATGGTAGATTTTTTAGACGCTGAGGTAAATACACTTCCCCGTAAGCTATTAATGGTTTGCTCCAATGAACTAAAACTGTTTTGGGCAATCTGTAGCTCTAATTCCAATTGGCTTTTCTTGATCAATAAGGCGTCTTTTGAAAGTTTAGTATTTATTTGAGCTGGATCGGGCACAGCAATCTTATTCATTTCCTTTTGCATCTCACTTCTTAAGTTGTTGATGGTCTCCTCCAATTGCTTGTCGTTCGATCCACTGCTAACATAGATTTGGTTTAGCTCGTTAATCTTAGCTCGAATTTGAATAATTTTTTCACCTGCATCTCTACCTTCATCTCCGTCTACTTTTCCGAAACTTCGCAATTGCTTTTCTACGTCTGCCAATTGCAATTGTTTAGAACTCATTTCATCTGCTTTTTCCTGCTTAAGAATTTCATAGTTCATGAGCTGCGAGGATTTCAGCTCTGTAAATTCCTGTCCGGATAGATTATTAGAAGCCCTGAATCTTTCCAAGAAAGCAGTCTTGTCGTCCAAAATCTTTTTCTTCTCTTGCGCAAACTCTGAAAAGAATGTGACTGATTCACTTGAATTGCTGGACTTAAAAAAACTATCGAATCGAATAAATTCTTCGCTCAGTTTATTTACCACAAAGGCGGAAAGCTGAGGATTCTCTGAGATGAAACTTACCTCTACGAAATCAGTTGATCCAGTCCTTTTTATCGAAAGGCTCTTCTTGAGGGCTTTCGCACTGTACTCCAAATTTTCGATTAACAGAATAAGTTCCTTTTCTTCATCATCATAAGAAGAAAGCAGTTCCATTTTATCTAGTTTGCTCTTAAGAAGTGCGAGAATCTTTTGTACCCTATCTGGTGTGGGCTCTATGTCTTTTCCAGCGATTTTTTTAAATTTTCTGTATGGTGAAGCATCCGTTAAATCATGCATCAGAAGACTATAGGACAACAAGGCAATAACCTGCTCTGAATTCATTTTCTGAATCATGTTGTCAAATTTGACTCCCGCAGCCCATAAATCTACTCTTTCATCAGTTATTTGTATGCCTTCATTTGTTGTAAAGCCTGTGCTCAGTATAGTCGCACTCCAATATTTCTTTTTTGTGTTCAAAGAAAACATATAGGCCATTACAGCAGCAATCAACGGGATAAAAATCAGCAGCCACTTTCTAGCAAGGAGCAGTCTGAAAATCGAGTTTAAATCCATAAGCATTGAATTGACAACTCAAAATTAAGCCTTAATGTTGACATTTCATTATTACTATATAGATTTACCCTATTCATGGCTAAATTCTATATCCGCTCTTTAGATGGGCTTAGGGGGGTGGCAGTTTTACTGGTATTCCTTTTCCATTTTGGTCGATTGCCATTCATAAAATACAAGTTTGAAGTAGGCTGGTTGGGTGTTCAGCTTTTTTTTGTTTTATCCGGTTACCTTATCACCAGAATATTGCTTGAACAAAAGGAAGCAAAGCTCGCCACTTACTTAAAGGGTTTTTATTGGCGCAGGTCGCTGCGGATTTTCCCTCTCTATTTTGGCTACTTGATCATATTAACCGTCTTATTCATCACAATCAATTTACCCGATAATTTTGAAACCATAGCTGGTTATTTATTTTCATACACCTACAATTTTTCCATTCTGTCAATCGGGCCTCAGGTTAATAGGGTGTATACACATCTATGGTCGCTCTGTGTGGAAGAACAATTCTATCTCATCTGGCCCATCGCTATTTATTTTCTATCTACTAAACAACTCAAAATACTGAGCATTGCATTAATAATTATTATCCCTGTTTTTCGTTTTGAGTTGTATAACGTTTTACACCAAACTACAATCGACCCCGAAACACTTGGCACGAGCGTTTATTGGTTTAGCCTCAGCCATTTTGATGCCTTTGCAATTGGCGGTGCAGTTAATTTTCTGGATGAGAAGTTAGTTGGATTCAAGCCCTCTACATGGCTACTGGGAATTCTATCTCTAGCCGCTACCGTTGGTGTTCTCAACTATCTAATTATATCTACAGAATATCCAATATCCGTTACTTCAGTAGGATTTGAAATTCATTCGGTAAGGAATTATGAGTTTGTTTGGGCTTATACTTTACTGAATATATTATTTGCGGCTAGTATATGGTATTTGGTTCGGCATGAAAGCAGTTTGCTATCTGCAAAGCCTTTGGTTTTTCTAGGAAAGATATCGTATGGGATTTATCTACTCCACTTCCCAATCATGGGGATATTGAGCAAGGTTTTAGCAAAAACAATAGTGCCCGATATATTCGTCCTATTCGTTTGCGCACTAGCAACCTTAACCTTTGCTTGGCTAAGTCACGAGTTTTATGAAAAAAGGTTCTTGCGATTAAAGGATGCTTTTTAATTTTTAGAACCGAGAGAAATTTTCAGTTCTACACCTGATTGAATAGTGCCCGTTGTAACCAAAGTAGGCTGCTTGATATTTTGTTTACTAACACCTAACGATACTAAATAGTCAATCACATTGTTGATTTGGTCAGGGTGCAATCTGTAACAGGTCATCTCTATTAATTTAATTTGTTTAGTATCATAAGTGCCAATAATCTTTTTGATTTGATTCTGCATTGGGTTGGACAGTATCACTGAGTTGAGAGGCGATGGAATATATTCAAAATCACTAGCCTCATCCCCAGACTTAAGTTCGTTTAATAGCTTTTTAGTTTCGTCCACAATCTTATTAACAGAATCCTTCAGCAATGTACGTTTAGCTATACTGACTTTACTTTTATATATATCTGAAAAATCAGAAGATCGATTGCTGGAAAAATAACAAACACTGTCACCATAAATTGAGAAGTAAGCGTCAAATTTTTCACTATTGATTTTACTGCCCAAATTTCGTGGGCGCGTCCACAAGGTCCAATTATTGTGCAGTCTCTCTGAAACTAAAATATCCGCATCACCGTATCCCTTATGTCCATCACTAGCGAAGTACAGCTTCTTCCCATCGTCTGATAAGAACGGTGATATTTCAAATCCGCTCGTATTGATGGTTGCCCCTAAATTGATTGGCTCACCCCATCTATCCAGTGAGTCTTTTAAGGATACATATAGATCCTCTTTTCCAAACGAACCGTCTTTTACCATTGAGATAAGTAAAACATCAAAATTGGAATTCATGAAGAATCCAACCAAGTTCAATTTTTCGATTCCTGACATTGGAATAATCTCTGGAGCCGTCCAACTACCATTCAAGTTTTTTGAAAAGGCTACACCGCTCTTGTTAGTATAGGAATTCAATAAATAAATCACTTTGCCATCCTTTTTAATCCCTACCACAGCATTGTTCAGCTTATTATTCCATCTTAGTTTGTTAGATGGAGGCAACCAATTCCCTTTGACATCTTGTGCTGAGACCCAAATATCCATGCCAGCACCTCTTCCCCCTTTATTTTGCGGATCGAATGCTCTAACAAAATAAAGGCTTTGTCTATCAGGTGTTAATAGTGGGCCAATTTCCTCGTAAGGTGTATTTATCTGAGGCGGCAAACGCATAGGATCTGTAAACTTAATTTCTTGTGCATTCGATTCAATGACCAGAAAAAATAAAAAGAGAAAAGTCAATGATCCTTTCATACAAAAAATTAATTACCAAAATTTTGGTTGCGAGTGAGCCTTATTGAACAAACCTATGCCAAGGACAATTTCGTGGGCATTCACATTAAAACTACTCAACGATGATAAGTATTGATCATAGGTATAATGCAAACCAAAATTAGGATTAAAGGCAAGACCAAAAAGTAAAGATAGCTGCGAATTATTATTGAATCCAGACCCTATGTAAAGCAATTCCTTATATCGAAAACGAGCGTTAACTGCCCAACCCATGTCAAGACCTTGCTTTAGGGTTAGGCGTAAGCCTGTATTTAATTGCACTGTTTGTGCAATCCTAAAGTTTCTTGCGGTATTGAATTGATAGGTTACCAGTTCACTATAGTCCAATAGATTGTCGCCACTGATTTTTCCTTTAATTTGATTGACAGAAGACAGAGCGGCATAAAATTTTTCAGAATACAAAACGGCACCAAAATCCATCAAAAAAGAGCTTTGGTTTGCGTTACCTGCACGAGTAAGTTGATCAAATAAATTATCCCCTGTTTCACGCACTGTAAAACCAGAAAAATCAATCCGCTGATTAAAATATGCTAGTCTGCTGCCCAATGAAAAATTAAATTTACTTGACAGAGGGATATGGTAAGCGTAGTTGTAACCTAAAGTAACAGAGCGATAAGGACCAATATTCCTTCCCGCTAAGGTACCCCCCATCCCGTGTTTTCTTCTCAATTGGTTAGTTGGTAGTATATCACCGTATGCAGAGGTGCTGATACGCAATGCATTATTCTTTACAGACGTTCTAGCTGAACTGTTCAACGAACTAAAAGCACTTATGTAGATATTATTATTGGTAATATTAAAGCTATTCCAACCTTGATTCACTGAGAATTTAACATCCAAGTAGTCATCTATACCCGTAAAACCTGGATTAGTATTTGGCAGATTGGAGTAGTATTGAGTGCTATTAAATTCCTGCGCGTAGTTAGGCAACGTTCCCGCCACAAAGAGGAAGCTGACAAGAAAATTAAATCGTAAGAATGGCATCATCGCAAAATCGTTACAGTTCCTTGATATTTTCTTTTGCCTCCATTCAAATCAATTGTGTACATATATGGGCCACTCGGCAATTCCTTACCTCCTACTTTACCGTCCCATTTGCAATCATTGGTTGTGCAGTCAAAAACTTTCGCGCCATTTCTATCAAAAACTGAGATAGCTATCTGTGAATAAGCCTTCAGTCTTTCAAAATACCAAACATCGTTGACCCCATCATTATTAGGAGTAAATGAATTGAAAATATCCAAGTCAAGGAATACTTCAGTTATCTGAATTGTTCTTGTCACTGCGTTACTATTGGCCACACTGTCATTGACAACTATGCTTATTATTTTTGATTGGAGTTCGGTATTGGAGGAGACTGAACTACTAAACAACACGTTCTTCAGCGCACTTTCATAATTAGATTTGGAATCTTTGCCCAGCAAGGTTAACTGACCTTTCACCTTATCAAAACTAGGCTTAATCTTCTGGTTGTCAATTGAACTCAATAGTTCAAGTTCATCACCACTGCTTTTGTTTTCGGTAATTGTTATAGTGGCTGAAAACATAAAGCTATTATCGATATCATTTAATATCAACTTCTCTGTAATTTTTTTGGGCGGATCTCCTGGGCTATAATTCAATGGAATGGTCTCTAAGTCGCTGAGTATTGGAGGATCATTAACGGGAGTTACGTTGATCGATGCTTGTGCATCGGCAACAGCCGAGAAAACTCCATTGAAAATATTCCAAGTGAAATTGTCAGGGCCGTTGTAATTAGTATCTGGAATGTATTTGATATCCTCCAATACCCCATTAACTACTTTTATTGTGTTGCCCGAAGCTACTTGATTTCCCAACGAATAGAGTTTACCTCTCGTTGGCGTGGTCACAATCTTTACATTCACAATTTTATCTCCTGGGTCACTGGAGAAAACAGTAGGATTAGTGAAAGTACTATTGTTGAAAATGAATGGTGTATCCTCTGCGGTGGGCACAACAAAGTTTTTAATGGTAGGCGGTTTGCTTGATGTAATTAGTAATGCACCTGCTGCATAATTAAAATCATAGTTGTTATCAATGCCTCCTGAGACTGTGATTGGATACGAGTCAAGTGGTGACGAAGCAATAGCAGTTGTAGAAGCAATGGGAGGTGTATCTATAGCCAATATATTTTCACCATTCAAAAATCCTGTGTAACTGATCGTTAGCGTTGGGTTTGCTATTCCAAATATTCTGCTTTTGTTATCTGCTGTTGCCGTTAATGTTGCTTTCGTGACCGACAGTGTTCCTGACTGATATAAGAAGCTATAATTAGCACTACTTCCACCTGAAACCGTAATGGGATAACTACCAACATTAGATTTTGCATTGGCAATGGTAGATGCATTAGGAGGCGTGGTGATAGCGTTTGCACCATCTCCATTTACAAAACCAGAATAGCTAAGTGTAAATGATGGGTTTGCTGCTCCATATAATCTACTTGCATCATTGGCTTTGGCAGTAAGCACCGCTTTATTAACTACAAGCGAGCCTACCACATACGTGAAATCATAATTAGCAGCCAGTCCTCCAGAGACAGTAATCGGATATGTATTTGTTGGAGAATCAGCGGAGGCTGTAGTCAATGCAATAGGTGGGTTTGCTCCAATGATAGACACGTCCTCTCCATTTACAAATCCTGAATAGGTAATTGTAAGTGGTGGATTTGTTTGGCCATAAATCTTTGATTTATCATCTGCGGTAGCAGTTAATAGTGCCTTGGTGATAGCAAGGCTTCCTTGTTGTAAGTTTAATGTATAATTGGTGGCCGCACCACCAATAAGGGTTATTGAATAGTTTCCAACTGCACTAAGTACTGTGGCTGCAGGCCCATTAATCGAGGGAGGAGTTATAGATGTTACACCATCCCCCATAACAAAGCCTGTATAAGTAAGCGAGTTAACCGGATTCGATTGGCCATAAGCTCGTGATTTATCATCCGCCTTAACGGTTAGAGTCGCTTTGGAAATCGTCAATGTGCCATTTTGTAAAGTAATGCTGTAGTTAGAGGCCGAACCACCTATAAGCGTAATTGGCACTGTACCAACTCCCGTTAATTGGGTAGCTATTGTGCCTATCGTGGGTTCAGCTATTGCAGATGGTGTTTCCCCATTGACAAAGCCAGAATAATTAATAACTAAACTTGGATTTGGTTGTCCATACAACTTTGAGGCATTAACTGCCGTTGCAGTTAGTGGTGCTTTGTTAACTGTGAGCTGAACTATTACAGTCACAATATTATAAGCGACTTGATCAGTTGGTGTAAAAGTGGTAGACAATATTTGATTTACTCCACTATTCAAAACTGTACCAATGAGTGGAGAATAAACAAATGAGCCCGGGACATTTGATGAAGCATTAAGTTGATCCGATGATAGCGCAGTTCCATATGTAATTGCTATGGGATTTGACCAAGTAATTATTGGATTGTCTTTCGAGTTTACTGTAATAAAAACTCTTGTAGCTGGCACTGGATTGTAGTTTAAATTGTTTGGAGTGAAATCAACAAACAAAGATTGATTTGATCCCGCTGGCAAAATAGTTCCAGCTTGAGGGCTGTAATCAAAAGTGCCTGATAAAATAACAGCGGCATTACTTGGGTCAACTGCATAGGCATTTAGTTGTGTGCTGCTTAAAGGGACTCCTGTTTTTATTGGAAGAGGTGGTGGCCAAATGATAACGGGGGTGGCTTTAGTAATCATAAGCGTACCGCTCTGTAGTGTCAATGCATAGTTGGTGGCAGTGCCGCCAGACAAAGAAATTGTGTAAGT
>JBJXEB010000100.1:0-3801 GCA_046155095.1 Cyclobacteriaceae bacterium | reverse complement strand
AGACCCTGTAGTACAAATCAGTTTGATCCGCTTGATGGTGGAGATTAAAGAAAAATCAGTGATCAAAGAATTGGATAGGATTACAAAAGATAAGGAAATGATTAAGGCAGTAAAGGATGAGGCATATTCAGGATTACTAAAGTTATCATAAGTCACAAAGTTGTTAAGAAAAAAACGTAGTGCCTCCATGCACCTGCCTACTGGCAGGCAGGTTAGTGGTAAAAAAATTGATTTTAAAATTTAAAAAACAATAAAAATGAAAAAGATCGTATTAATTATTGGTGTAATGGTCGCAATTATTTGTGCGGCAACAGCTCAGGATTTTAAAGTAGCAAAGACTACAGGTAGATTAGAAATCCACTTGGGAAATGTACGAGTGGAAGGTCATAATAGGAACGAGATTATTTTCTCTTCCCTTGATAATGACAGAGATGAAGATGAAGACAACCGCTCAAAAGGCTTGCGAGCCATCAATGGCTCTGGCTTAGACGACAATACAGGATTGGGCATCAATGTAGCCGACAAAGGCAATGTGGTGGAGGTGTATCAATTAAAAAAGATGAACTCACCAGAAATAAAAATATTGGTACCAAAGGGAATGATCGTTTCTTACGAACACTCTTCTCAGTATGGCGGTGATGCGGTTTTCAAAAACCTTGAAAACGAGATTGAAATCTCTACTCATTACAATAGTGTTGAGTTAGAAAATATTACTGGGCCTGTAACTGCGAAAGTAATTTATGGACACATCGAAGCAAACTTTAGCCAAAATGTAAAAGGTCCATTGTCGCTTGTATCTATCTATGGCTATGTAGATGTTACGTTGCCATTAGCTACGAAAGCAAATTTGAAACTGGCTACTTCGTATGGAGAAATCTTAGTTGCTCCTGAATATAAAATAGACATTGATAAAGATGGTGGCATGGTTCAATACAGCGATAAAGTCAACGGCAAGATCAATGGAGGTGGAATGGGTATCGATATCCGTTCGGATTATGGCAAAGTTTATCTACGCAAAAAATGAGAACGCTTATGTTAATTGCGTTGTGTTGCCTTGGTGAGGCGACACTCGCACAAACACCCGTCAACAAAACATATCCAGTTCAAGCGGGGCAATCAATCAAATTTCATTTTGATTATCCAGATCTGATCAAAATAAGTACGTGGGATAGAAATGAAATTTCTATTCAAGGCACTATAAGCATCAATGGGGGAGAGAGTGACGATGCGTTTGAATTATCATCTTCTGCTTTTGGGAATACGCTAATGATCGAATCGAGGATAAAGAATCTGAAAAATCTTCCACGCAGAATTACAGTGACGAAAGATGGAAAGAAGTTCACGTTCAAGAACAAATCTGAATTGAAAGACTTTGATCCACAAAACAGAAATAATTACAAGTGTTATTCCGAAGGCGTGAACATGGATATTATGTTGGAGATTAAAGTGCCGAGAAATGTGATGACAAAAGTTGAATCGGTATATGGCATGGTTGAGGTAAAAAAGTTTGAAGGTTCGCTTGTGGTAGATGCAACATACGGAGGTGTGGACGTTTCTTTGTCAGAAACCAATGTAGGAGAGCTAAAAGCGGAAACAAATTATGGCCAGATATATTCTAACCTCAATTATAAATTTTCTGGTAGGGAAGAAGAAGATTTTCATACGTTTGTCTCTGCTAAATTAGGTAATGGCCCGAGCTATAGTTTTGAGTCAAAGTATGGGAATGTGTATTTGAGGAAGTTGAGTCAGTGAGCGGTACTGGTAAGTGGTAAGTGGTAAGAGATTGTTGGCAAGAAACCTAACCGCTTACCATTTACTTCTTACCTTACCATCTACTCTAGTTTCTTATGAAAATACAATTCATACCCAGCCATCAACTCTGGATGCGCAATCTTCACCAAGTCTTTCAAAATCAAATCAGGGCGAAGGTAGCCGAGTTCTAGAAATTCGCTGCCGCCTTTTGCTCCTTGTCGAGCATCGTACGTGTAAACTTGCTTTTCGCGAAAGGGTTTGAATAAAGTATACCGCTCTTCAGCGGCCTTGATTTCATTTAATGTTTTAAAAGAGCCCACACCAATCCACAGGTCAGCTTCTTTTGCTTTTGAATAGACAGATTCAAAACTTAATTGCAAAAAACCGTTAGTGGAATCGGATGACCACAAGTATTCACAGCCTGCATCTTTCAACAATTTGGCTGCGTAGTTTTGGCCACCGGGCATAAACCACGCATCGCCATATACAATACCGCTTAGTACGGTTGGTTTTGTTTGAGATGCTTGAGCAAGTGATTGCGTAGCGATGTATTCTTTTTCTATTTTAGCAAAAACAGAATCCGCCACTTTTTCTTTTCCAAAAAAGAGAGCTGTGAACTTGATCCACTCTGCGCGGCCGAGTGGATGTTTTTCTAAATACTCTGCATTGATCACTACAGGTATGCCCAGCTCTTGAATCTTTTTCAATTGGCCTAAATCTTTGGTCATGGTGTAGCCCATCACTAACGCAGGCTTGAGCGAGTAGAGCATTTCTATGTTCATGCCTTTGTCGATGCCCAAGTCTTTTACTTTCCCTGCATCAATGCGCGCACGCATTTTTTCTGAACTGATGTAGTCGGTGGTAGGGAAGCCGATGAGTTTGTTTGTTTCGCCAATGTAATCGAGCAAGGGAATGTGTGTAGTAGAAGTGCAGACGATGTTTCCTATCGGCACAGAAATGACTTGCGTTTGCTTATCGTGCGTGGGAGAAGCTTCTCCTTTGGGCACTAATAAATATTTATAACCTGATGTTGCGTTTTGGTAGGGATAGTTTACTTCTACCAATTTTGAATTGCCTACTGATGTTACCTTAAAGCCTTGGGCGTACTTGGTGATGGAACTGGCGTTGATGTCGCTTACAATCTTTTTGCTATTGCATGACAAAAGGCTACACGCTACAAGCCACAAGCTAAAAGTCCTTCTCCACTTAAAATCTAAAATCATAATTCTTAAATCTAAAATTGCTTACAAGTTTACAGAATTTATTATGTTTGCAACGGATTTAAGGTTCTTCGGCCGTTCGAACATCCGAAGATTAAAAGGGAACACCGTGAAAATCGGAGACTGTCCCCGCAACTGTAATCCCGACTCGTGCAAACGAGAAATGCTTTTGTAACAAACGCCATTGCCCCGTCTCGATAGTTATCGGGACGGGGCGAGAAGGCAACAAAAGTCGGGAAAGCCAGGAGACCTGCCTTGAATCGCAAAATTGTTTTGGCTTTCGGGTGAAAGGCTGGAAATGTACCGAGCAACAGTGTTGTCTTATTACAAATCTGGGTTTGCACTTGTCGCACAGTTTAAAAAAACTTTATGCGCACAGGAATTTTTTTAGCGTGGATTTTCTTCGTGTTGATTTTTTTCTGCCCTGCCAATAGTTGGGCGCAGCGGAGTGATTCTACCGTGCTGAAAGAGGTAACGATTTTCGGCTTGCGCGATGAGCGATATCTGGTAGGCTCGGAATTGATCCAACTAGATTCTTCATTGAGTGCACGTGAAAATTCGCGCCACTTGGGCGAAGTGCTTTCGTTGCAACTGCCAATCTATTTTAGAAATTATGGCAATGGAATGCTGTCAAGCATCAGTATGCGTGGCACCTCGCCTAATCATACATCGGTGTTGTGGAATGGTATCTCCATCAATAGCTTTTCATTGGGGCAAGCGGACTTTTCCATTTTGCCCGCTGCGGCTTTTGATGAAGTAAAGGTGCATGTGGGTGCGGGCAGCGCACGGTTTGGCAGTGGCGCGATTGGCGGAACGGTGCTGTTAAATT
>JBJXEB010000099.1:0-38115 GCA_046155095.1 Cyclobacteriaceae bacterium | reverse complement strand
GAGCTGCCGCACATTTAATATAAATTTCAGGATGAGGCTTACCGTGTTCCACAAAAGTATCATCGAGAATAGTTGGAAAAAATCTTTCTAGGTTCGTCTTGCTCAAAGTAAAATCAACATTGCTTCGTGGGGCAGAAGTGCCAATGGCGCGAGCGATTTTTTGTTCGTCCATCTTCTTCAAAAAGATTTCTAATCCATCCAATACCTTTATGTCGTTTTTGTACAGTTCGCGGAAAAGACTTTCTTTCTCTTCGGCCAATTGATGCATCTCTGCTGGAGGAATATCTCTTTCAAATAGATTAGTGATCCATTGCTTGTTGGTGCGCCCATAAATTTTATTGCGCAATTGATCTTCCGTTAAATGATATCCATACTTTTCACAAAACTGGTGAAGGGCAATTTTATGGAATGGATTACTGTGGATGATCACACCATCCATATCAAAGATAAAAGCTACTGGGTGCATTAGGGGTTTTCGTTTAGATCTACAAACTTTAGGCCGCAAGCTACAATGGGTGATTTATTGAACAGCATTTGATCTGAAATTATTTGAGAATATGTACTATTTTTAAGAATGAAATTACCAAAATACCCATTAGCTTCCGATGATGATTTCACAGCCTTTGAATTTGTAAGCGAGGGACCTAAAGGCTTAGTTTATAAACTGATACAGTTCACTCCAACAAATCTCAAAGGACTTTACAACTTGGCATTTGGAGACAAAAACATTTCAACAGGTGGAATCAATGATTTAGTTGTCACTAATAATGGAGATAGTGAAAAAGTCCTAGCTACTGTTGCGGCAGCCGTGTATGCGTTTACGGACAAATATCCAAATGCTTGGGTTTACGCCACAGGAAGCACTAAGTCTAGAACAAGATTGTACCAAATTGGAATCTCAAAATACCTAAAAGAAGCGGAACAAGATTTTGAAATCTTGGCCGAGTTGAAAGATGATTGGGAGACTTATAAGGAGAACAGAAATTATGAAGGATTTATGATTCGTAGAAGGGTAAAAAATAAAGATAGATTGAAATGATATATTTTGTAAATTTGTAATGTGAAAATCATAGAAAAAATAAAATCAAAGAAAATTCCTATTGTTCGTATTGATAAATCGCTTAATCAATACAAAAATGTTGTTTTGTTTCCAGACAAGCTGGAGAAAGCAAATGAAATGCTCAGAACAGTAGGTTTGCCAAAGCAGTGGACTGAAAAGCGCGCGCGCTAAACTATTTAGTTAGTTTAGAATCACAAACCTCTTCCCATACGTCTTCCCCTTCCACGTAAACCGCGCAATGTACATGCCCGCGGCAAGTCCACTTACATCTATTGGGTAATCTTGATTGACCGGAATGAAATACGTGTTTGAAATTTTTTGGCCCAGCACTGTATAAAACTGAACGGTCACATTTCTATCTGATCGAATCTTTAAAACATCTTTTTGGTTATTGGTAAATGGATTTGGATAAATACTGATTTCGGGTTCGGCTGGTAATTCTTTCCCGCCATCATTTTTCAACACCATAAGCCCACCCAAAAGATTTCCAACCACAATAGATGGCGTATTACTATTGAAAAGATTAGCAGTCGTTGGCCAAGCCTGTCCACCCAAATTTCTTGATTCATAATTCTTTGTCTGCTCATTGAAAATAATATTCTCTGCCCCAGCGAGATTAGAATTTTGCGCGCGAAAATCACCAAAGATAGAAAGCTTGCCGCGTTGATCGCCAACAATCAAATCCACCAAGCCATCCGCATCCAAGTCGGTTGCTGCCATTGCTAAGTTTTGCCGATCGGTGCTACTGCCTAAATCTAGAAAACTAGAATTGACTAACGTGTATTTTGCAGCGGTTGCTGGCCCTTGATTTTTCCAATACTCGATTGCCCCTGTATCGTTTCCTACTAACAGATCGTTCAACCCATCTTGGTCTACATCTACGGCCAGCCAATTTTCACTGAAACCGATAAAGAAATTTGTCTGTTTCACGACAGCATCGGTTATCGTTAGTTTGTCATTAGCCGAGTTGGCGAGAAAATAGATTTCGGTTGCGCCATTTCTCTTGGCAGAGGAGGAGAACACCAAATCTATTTTGGCATCACCATTCATATCAGCAAACTGGATTTTGAGATTGTATTGATTAAGCGTGGAGAGAAAAAAGAAATCTTCGTTGATCAATTTGAAGGAAGGGGTTTGCGCAGTGCCAATATTTTCAAATTGATAAACCCTGCTAGAGAGATTTGTCTCAGTGTAGTTGCTTATAAATAAATCTTGATCACCATCTCCATCAAAATCAAAAAAAGCAGGAACCGAGTAATCCCCCAAATCAATCATTTCGCCTTGCAAAAAATCAGATTTGGCAAAATTAAATTGTGGCAATTGTTTGGTACCAGTATTTTTAAATAGATATAAAGATTTTTGAAAGTCAACAGAGAACGGTGCGTCTGCCGCACTGCGCGACCCTAAGTTTGGAGAAATAATCAGATCAGGCACGCCATCAAAATCAATATCCTCATAGTAGGGGGTAGGAAAGAAAGGAATAGACAATGGTGGGCCAGATTGAAAAATCGAAAAGCTGGTCATCTTAGCATTGGTCGGTGTACCTTGATTGCTGAGCAGATATAAGTTAGCACACTCTTGTTCTGTATAGAAAAGATCACGCACGCCATCATTATTGAAATCCAGCGAAAGCAATGACCTGCCTATTGTATGTTGCGTGCGACCCGAAGGAATGACGCAAGTTACACCTCCATCAAAAGAAACTTTTCCACAATTGCACTCTTGAAAATCTCCCCATTCTCGGGTTATTCGTTCCAATTGAAGAGTATCACACCTAGTACTTACATTTTTGTGCCACTCAACACCTTGACCAACAAAATAAAAGTTTAGAATATCAAAGTCGCCATCACCATCTACATCATCAATGGCAGGAACATCATCTGCATTTAATTTCAAATTAATATTCCCACTAAACCCAAGTGTAAGGATTGGCCTTGGTTTATTAGATAAGTCCGGATTATAGGGTCTCCAAGAAATTTGTTTACCGGGCTGGGTTGTATTAATAAACGCCACCATCCCAAATGGATCGCTGGTAAAAATATCTTTCTTGCCATCGCAATTGAAATCGCGCAGCAGAAGCCATTGATCTACTTCAACAGGAAAATAAGATTCATAATCAGGAGAGTAGATATATTGATTGTTTTGATTAAGAAAAGTGATCAACTTGTTAATGGTGCGGTCGAAGATGACCAAATCAGGTTTATTGTCGCCATTTAAATCCATGGTGTTGATTTGTGCCGCATTGAGCCCGCCCGCCCAAGGCATGGCCAGCTTTTTCCCGTTTATTTCTACAGGTATGCTCTGGTCAACCGAATAGGTGAACTGTGCCTGCGCGAAAGCGTAGATCGTCAAAAAAAACAATACAACAACAAGTTTTAACGTAAATTTCATTTGTTTATCAACGATGGACATTCAATAACTGTTATTTTAATTGCAAGATAATTTGATTTTTTAGCTTTATGGCATTAAAAAAGTAACATGGATTTAATATCTCTCTACCAACTCTACCTAAAATCCGGCAAAGTATCCACCGATACTCGTCAGATCGCCTCTGGCTATATTTTCTTTGCATTGAAAGGTCTAACTTATAATGCCAATGCTTTCGCGGAAGAAGCATTGCAAAAAGGAGCGAGCTATGTTGTTGTCGATGAAAAAGAATTTGTTAAAAACGATCGAACAATTTTAGTTGATGACTGCCTAACAACATTGCAACAATTGGCACGTCATCACCGCGATCAATTGACAATACCTGTTATTGGCCTCACGGGATCTAACGGAAAAACCACCAGCAAAGAATTGCTGAATGCTGTGCTCAGTAAAAAATTCAAAACCTTGGCGACCAAGGGCAACCTCAACAATCATATTGGTGTACCGCTAACTATTTTATCGATTGATTCCTCTATTGAGATCGCAATCATTGAGATGGGAGCAAACCATGTGGGCGAAATTGCCATGCTCAGTTCTATCTGCAAACCAACACACGGCTTCATCACCAATATTGGTAAAGCACACATTGGCACGTTTGGTGGATTTGAAAATATTATTCGCGGAAAATCAGAATTGTATCAACATCTCATTAATGCAAACGGAACGGTTTTCATCAATTCGCAAAATCCAATTTTATTTAACATGGCGAAGCGGTTTAAAAACCCGCTCTTCTATCCCGCCAAGGGAGATTTTTATAATTGTCAATTGGTAAGTGCTGATCCATTTATTAGAATCAGAACAGAAAGTGGAGAAGAAGTTTCGACACAGATTATTGGAAGTTATAATTTTGAAAACATTGCAGTGGCCTTGTGCATCGGCAATTTTTTTAATGTGGAGGCGAAGCAAGCTAATCAAGCCATTGCCGAATATATACCAGGCAATATGCGCTCACAAATCATAAAAAAAGGAACGAACACAATTATCTTAGATGCCTACAACGCCAATCCGAGTTCCATGCAGGCAGCCATTGAAAGCTTGGCTACCATGCAAGCAAAAAAGAAAGTGGCCATTGTGGGCGATATGTATGAATTGGAGGAAGACGCAGAGAAAGAACATAGAAACTTGGGCAAATTACTGAAGGAAAAAAAATTGGATCGTGTTTATCTATGCGGCAAGTTGATTCAAGCCGCCAAGGAAGAATTTCCTGACGCGGATTATTTTGAGAGCAAAGATTTACTGTTGGCTGAATTAAAGAAAAATCCAATCAAAGATTCAACTGTTTTAGTGAAAGCTTCGAGGGGGATCGGCTTGGAGGCTGTGGTAGAGTTTTTATGAGAAGCAGAATTTTTTTGGATTTTAACTGAACTTAGCTAACTTAGCTAAATGGAAACGATAAATATTCACAAAGCAAAGACAAATCTATCTTCCCTTATTGAAAGAGTACTGAAAGGTGAAAAGATAGTGATCGCGCGAAACGGAAAACCTGTGGTGTCTCTTAACAAAATTGGCAAAGAGAAAGGAGATAGAGTGCCCGGCAAGCTGAAAGGGAAAATTTGGATAGCACCTGATTTTGATGAAACCCCTCCTGGATTTGAAGAGTATATGAAATGAGGCTACTATTAGATACTCACGTGGTGCTATGGTGGTACCAAGAGCCAAAAAAAATAAAGGATTCGACTATTGCCCTAATTAACAATAGAGATAATTCTATTTTTGTAAGCGATGTGGTTATTTGGGAAATAGTTATTAAAACTTCGCTAGGAAAACTAAAGACCTCTGAAAATATTTATAAAGAAATAGAAAGGGACTTTGAAGCAATGCCTATCAAAACCAATCATATTCACGGCACTTCATCATTAGAATTTATTCATCACGACCCATTTGATAGGCTATTGATAGCACAGTCAATGGTGGAGAATATTCCTCTCATAACCAATGATAAGCAAATCAGTAAGTATGACATCCAAATCATTAAGCCTTAACTTATGGATTTAACTATCATCCTCACCTTCCTGAAATCAATCGCCAAAAACAACAACCGCGAGTGGTTTGAAAAGAACAAACCCAAATACCTTATTGCCAAAGAAGGATTTGAAAAATTCTTGGAAGCACTTCATGCTGAGTTATTAAAATTCGATGAAGCCTTGGCTGGCCTCAATCCAAAAAAATTGGCCTTTCGCATTTATCGCGATGTGCGCTTTAGCAAAGACAAAAGCCCTTACAAAATAAACATGGGCGCAGGTTTCTCCCCAAAAGGGAAAATGGAACAAGAACCCGGGTACTATGTGCACATTCAACCAAACAATCAAAGTTTTGTGGCAGGTGGTATGTACATGCCCGATGCCGCCAACCTTGCCAAAATCCGCCAAGAGATTGATTACAATTCTGTGGGGTTCAACAAAATTCTTTCCGACAAAAAATTCAAAAAAACCTTCCCAAAAGGATTAGACGACTTCGATAAATTGAAAACCGCGCCCAAGGGCTATCCCAAAGACCATCCTCAACTAGAATTGCTAAAGAACAAAAGTTTTATTGTTTCACATTATTTCACCGACAAAGAAGTGGCCGATAAAAAATTTGCAAAAAAAGTGGCCGAGGTTTGCAAAACCCTAAAGCCGTTGAATGATTTTTTAACAACAGCAATAGCTTCCTAAAATTTCATTTGACTGGAATTTCATAACTTTACTTGCCACTTCGGTTTTGCTATGCCCAATTTCCCTACATCCAAGACTACTAAGCCTCGCTTATCAAGTTCAGCTTTCTGGGATGTTGATCTTGAGAAGTTGGACGTTGACCGCTATGCAGACTTTACGATTATCCGAATTTTTGAAAGAGGCACCTCTGAGGATATTCAAGAGACATTGAATTATTACGGAAAAACGAGAGTTGTTGATTCCTTATTGGCTGCTTCTTCTTTAATGCCTCGTGCTATGTCACTAGGAATAAAAATGTTTGGCCTTTCTCCCAATCAATTTGCATGCTCAAAGCCTTCACCACGAGCGATGAACTATTCGATGTACTGAGTGCATTGATGAATATTTCTTCGCTAACAAATTTCAGACTTGTTGGAGGGACGGCCTTGAGTCTGTTATTGGGTCATAGGAAATCAGAAGACATTGATCTTTTTACCCACCAGCCATACGGGAGTATTAACTTTAAGAAGATAGAAACTGAGATAAGGGAAAACTTCAGCTATGTTCGGAATAGCGATGAGGGACTTGGTTTGCAGCCAATAGAAAATAATTTTGGCCTTCACCTTTATATTGGTCACAATACAGATTCTGCTGTAAAGACAGACATACTCAATTGGAACGATGATTTTTTATATCCAGAAAACGAGATTGATGGCATCCGCATGGCAACATTTGAAGAGATTGCCCTTATGAAATTGGATACGGTGTCAAGGGGTGGAAGAAAGAAAGATTTTTGGGATTTGTCCGAAATATTGGAACATACAAGCTTGACTTCCTTGTTGAAATTGTATGAAGAGAAATACCCCTACTATGAAGTAGAGCTTGTAAAACAGGGCATGACTAATTTTGATAAGGCGGATAATATGCCGGATCCTGTCTGCCTAAGAGGTAAGATTTGGGAGTTGATAAAAGTAGAAATGATGGAAGCAGCGAATTCTTTAAAAAATTAAGTGATCGTTTGTTTTCCTTTCTAGCCACAGTGGCAAAGCTGAATTATAACTCCTTCTCAAATTCGCATATTTTCAAATCATCTCATTTTCAAATTAATTGTTTGTCAAATTAATTGATTTTCTTTGCACTCCGTTTCAGGGCAACTATGCAGGATTTAAGGATCACCATCATTCAGTCAGACCTCCATTGGGAAGATATCGGGGCTAATTTGGCCTCCTTCGAGGAAAAAATATGGCAGGTAGGCCAATCTACCGATGTAATCGTGCTGCCCGAAATGTTCACCACGGGCTTCACCATGATGGCCAACCGGCTGGCCGAGCACACCAACATGCGCACTTTCAAGTGGATGAAGCAGATGGCCGACCAAACGGGAGCGTTGATCTTGGGCAGCTTCATTTCAAATGTGCACGATCGCTTCTACAACCGATTGTTGTGGATGGAGCCAGGTGGCAATTTCAAAACTTACGATAAAAGACATTTATTCCGCATGGCCGAAGAGCAGCAAGTGTATGCTCAGGGCGAAAGCTTATTGATCGGCCACTGGAAAGGCTGGAGGATTTGTCCACTGATCTGTTACGACTTGCGCTTCCCCGTGTGGAGCCGCAACCGCTGGAACCCTTCCTTGAAAAAATTATCCTACGATGTATTGGTTTATGTGGCCAACTGGCCAATGGTGCGATCCAATGCGTGGGAAACTTTGCTGCGCGCACGCGCCATTGAAAACCTGAGCTATGCTGTGGGCGTCAACCGAGTGGGCATAGACGGAAACGGCATTGAGTACAACGGTCAATCATCTATCATTGGCCCCAAGGGCGATACCATTTTCACCGTAGAAGGAATGGAGTCAATCAAAACAATCGAGTTGAGTAGCAACGCCCTTCAAGCTTACCGCGATCGCTTCCCTGCTTACTTAGATGCCGATGATTTTTCTGTAGAGGCAGAGGCTTTTGAGGAAAGGGAATTTAATTGACCGATCAGCCGATTTGAAAATTAGCCAATGAACAGAAGACTGCGTAACAGTTTAATGGAATTTGTTTGGCGGCCTGCCCCGACAAGTCGGGGCACCGGGCTATCCGCTACAAGTCCTCGCTCGTTCCTCGCTGTGGGCTTTCCGCTTCTATCCCTGGCCGAGCGCACAGCACAAAGTCATACCTTCAACTTAGTCAATTAATTTTCATAGATAATTTCTTGAATTCATCATGCAAAAAAAAATCACCCGCGCCCTCATTTCGGTTTTTTACAAAGACAATTTAGAACCCATCATCCATTCACTCGCCAAAAACAAAGTCGAGTTTGTTTCCACGGGCGGCACACAAGAGTGTATTGAAAAGCTGGGCTACAAAGTAACGCCCGTTGAGCAGTTGACTGGCTACCCATCCATTTTTGGTGGACGAGTGAAAACCCTTCACCCTGCTGTGTTTGGTGGAATACTTTATAGAAGAGATGATGCAGGAGATTTGAAACAAGCCACCGAATACAAAATTGCCCCCATCGACTTGGTGATTGTTGATTTATACCCTTTTGAAGAGACTGTTGCCAAAGGAGGAAGCGAAGATGACATTGTAGAAAAAATCGACATAGGTGGAATTTCCCTCATTCGTGGAGCTGCAAAAAATTTCAACGATGTATTGATCGTTTCTTCTAGGAATCAATACGCTGAACTGCTTGAATTGTTGGAGAAGAAAAATGCCGCAACTGATTTAGTCGATCGCAAGCGTTTTGCCGCAAAGGCATTTGATGTTACCTCACATTACGATTCCGCTATTTTCAATTACTTCAATCAAGAACAACAACTCCCTAGCTTCAAAAGCAGTTTTCAAAGCGGCCAAGTATTGCGCTATGGCGAAAACCCCCACCAAAAAGGAGTTTTCTATGGCGAGCTAGAATCTCTTTTTGAAAAACTAAATGGCAAAGAACTTTCTTATAACAATTTGGTAGATGTAGATGCAGCTGTTCATCTGGTGAAGGAGTTTGAAGGTGAAAAAGCTTTTGTCATCATCAAACATACCAATGCGTGTGGCGTGGCAACGGGTAATTCCGTAAAGGAAGCTTATTTGAAAGCCTTCCAAGCAGATACCATTTCAGCTTTTGGTGGAGTGTTGGCAACCAATCAACCCATTGATTTGGCGGCTGCCGAAGAGATCAACAAATTGTTTTTTGAAATCCTCATCGCGCCAAGCTATGATGCTGCCGCCCTAGAGCTTTTGCGCTCTAAAAAGAATCGCATGATTTTGCAACAGAAGCAACCGCTCACCGCCACTAAGCAATTTAAAAGTCTATTGAACGGAGTAATCGAACAAGACTTGGATTTGAAAACAGACACAAAAGAAGATTTGAAGACCGTAACAAAGGTCGCTCCAACCAATTCGGAAATAAAAGCTTTACTATTTGCAAATAAAGTTTGTAAGCACACCAAGTCGAACACCATCATTTTGGCGGTAGATGGTCAAATGCTCTCCAGCGGTGTTGGCCAAACCAGTCGCGTAGATGCCTTGCGGCAAGCTATTGATAAAGCTGCAGCATTTGGTTTTGGCTTGAAAGGCGCAGTGATGGCTTCCGATGCGTTCTTCCCTTTCCCCGATTGTGTGGAAATCGCCTCCGAACAGGGAATCAAGGCGGTGATCCAACCGGGTGGCTCCATTAAAGACCAAGAATCCATCAACTTTTGCGACCAACATGGAATGGCGATGGTGTTTACAGGGGTACGGCACTTCAAGCATTAGTCTCACGTAAGTTATTAAGCGAGATCGCTTTAAAAATCACGGGAATATTTCTGTAATTTCGTGCTTTCAATTTTTACCTTAAGCGGAGATATAACTAAATGGGACTATTTGATTTTTTCACCCAAGACATCGCCATCGATCTGGGCACAGCAAACACGCTGATCATACACAAAGACAAAGTAGTGGTAGACGAGCCGAGCATTATTGCTATCGATAAGGCCACTAACAAAGTGCTAGCAATCGGGCGCGAGGCCATGCAGATGCACGAAAAGACCCACGACAATATCAAAACCATTCGACCTTTGAAAGAAGGCGTGATTGCCGACTTCCACGCTGCCGAAATGATGATCCGTGGTATGATCAAATTGATCGATACTGGTAAAAGACTTTTTCCACCTTCTTTAAGAATGGTGATCTGCATTCCTTCGGCCATTACCGAGGTAGAAAAGCGTGCCGTGCGCGACTCTGCCGAGCACGCTAATGCAAAAGAAGTGTACATGATTCATGAACCCATTGCTGCGGCAATTGGTATTGGCATCGACATCGAACAGCCCATCGGTAATATGATTGTTGATATTGGTGGTGGAACAACCGACATCGCGGTGATTGCCCTTTCGGGGATTGTGTGTGATCAATCAATTCGAATAGCAGGCGATACATTCAACAGAGATATTTTGGATTACATGCGCAGGCAACACAACTTATTGATCGGTGAGCGTTCTGCCGAGCGTGTGAAAATTGAAGTAGGTTCTGCATTGACGGAATTAGATGACGGCCCTGATGATTATGAAATCCGCGGCCGAGATTTGATGACGGGTATACCTAAGACGATTAAGATTTCTTATTCAGAAGTTGCCTTTGCATTGGACAAATCCATTTCAAAATTGGAAGAGGCCGTGTTGAAGGCATTGGAGCTTTCTCCACCAGAACTTTCCGCTGATATTTATGAGCAAGGTATTTACCTAACAGGAGGCGGTGCCATGCTGCGTGGTTTGGACAAACGTTTGTCACTGAAGACCAAGTTGCCCATTCACGTAGCCGAAGATCCGTTGCGCGCGGTGGTAAGAGGCACAGGTGCTGCCTTGAAAAATTTGAAGCATTACCGCAAGGTGTTGATGACATAGTGAAAAAAGCAGGCAATAAGCAATGGCAGTAGGCAAGTTTATAGTTAACAAAGTATTGTTTATGATTCAAAATTTGCGCCTTTGTTCTACTTAATAATATAGTTTGCCAATGTTAAGACAAGAAAAAAAACCTTTGCCTTACCCTCACGTAAATTTGCTCCTCGTTTTGCCTACTGGTTACTGCCAACTGCCAACTATTACTCACAGCCATCAATTCACCCAGTAGGCCATGGAGCGTCTCCTCAAATTCATCTACGAGTATCGGGCTTTTTTCACTTTTCTAATTTTAGAATTATTGTGCGCTTGGATGGTGGTGGGCAACAACCAATACCAAAGCACTACCTATTTCAATACATCCAATCGCATCGCTGCAAAGGTCATCAGCTCGTCACAAAACATTCGTGAATATTTTTCTTTACGGGATATCAATGGGGATTTAGCCAGTGAAAATACAGGGCTGCGCAAAAAATTAGATCAGCGCGATCAGTTGATCCATTTTATGGAGTTGAACAAGATCAAAGACCCCGCTATTATCGATCGGTTTGATTATGTGAGCGCGAAGGTCATTAACAACTCTACTCGTTACTACAAAAATTTCATTACTATCAACAGAGGCAAAGCCAATGGGATTGAACAAGGTATGGCCGCCATCAGCTCACAAGGAGCTGTAGGAAAGGTAAAATCAGTCTCTGATCATTATGCAGTGCTTATTTCATTGCTGAACATTGACGATCAGGTTTCGAGTATGATTAAACGCACTGGCCACTTTGGCACCGTGCAGTGGGATGGTACTGATCCAAGATTGATCGACTTAAAATATATTCCGCGCCATGTAGAATTAAAAGTGGGTGATACAGTTATGACTTCGGGTTACAATGCAGTTTTCCCGGAAGGTATTATGATTGGTGTAATCAAAAGTTATAAGTTGAACGAAGAAGCTCAATTTCACACGATCAAAGTAGAATTGTCGCAAGATTTTGGTAAAATTTCATTTGTGGAAATTGTAAAAAGCAATTTGAAGCAAGAGAAAGATTCGTTGGAGCAATTAACCATTGGCGAACCGAAATGATACGAGGCGGTATTTTTCAAATTATTTCATTTTTTCTGTACGTGATCGTGCAAATTTTGCTGTTGAAAAACTTGGTGTTGTTCAATACGGCATTTTGCTTTTTGTATGTAGCTTTTATTCTGATGCTACCCGTGGAGCTAAATAATTTACTGTTGATGTTAATTGCCTTTCTGCTTGGCTTCACGATAGATATTTTTTACAATAGCCTAGGAATGCATGCGTTGGCATTGGTGCTAGTGGCTTATGTTCGTAATTATTGGCTCGCTACCATCACACCACAGGGCGGTTATGACATCGGAACACCACCTACCTTGGTGGCCAACGGACTGCAATGGTTTTTAGTTTACTCGCTGCCGTTGGTTTTTATTCATCATTTGATTTTATTTTTTGTGGAGGCTGCGGGCTTTGCGCTGTTCTGGTACACAATGCTAAAAACAATTACCAGTTTGCTATTTACCATTACGGTGATGTTGTTACTTCAATATTTAACTTTTGACAAAAGAAGACAATGAATGAAGGCAGGCGCGAAATAGTGCAAGTCGTGTTCGTGTTGGTGGCATTGATCTTCCTGATCAAGCTTTTTTTTATTCAAGTACTGGATAACAAATATGCTGAGTTGGCCGATAGCAACGCTATTCTCCCTCAAGTAGAATATCCTTTTCGAGGTTTAATCACAGATCGGCATGGTAAGCTAATCGTGTACAATACGCCCGAGTATGATTTGACTGTCATTTTAAAAGATGTAAAGGGTTTTGATTCAATTAAGTTTTGTAAAATTTTTGAAATCTCCCGCGAAGATCTTGGAGCGAAATTCAAAGAGATGAAAAAGAGGAGAGAATTTTCTATTGTGAAACCTACCCTCTTCATGGATCAACTTTCCAACGAAGATTTTGCAAGAGTGCAAGATCACTTAGATGAGTTCCCTGGTTTTTATATTGAAGCAAGAACAGCGCGTGCCTATACCACGCACGCATTGGCCAATGCACTTGGCTATGTAAGTGAAGTGAGTAAAGAACGATTGGAAAGAGATGAACAAAAATTTTACCGGCAAGGCGACTACATCGGACAAAGTGGAATAGAATCTTTTTATGAAGAGCAATTGCGCGGAAAGCGTGGCGTGCGATTTAAATTGCGCAATGTAAAAGGAGTGGAGAAAGGCTCGTTCAAAGACGGAGCTTATGATACATTGTCTGTACCCGGTCAGGATTTAGCAACTGGCCTTGATTTGGATTTACAACAATATGGTGAGCTATTGATGAAGGGGAAATCAGGTAGCATTGCGGCTATCGAGCCTTCATCTGGTGAAGTGTTAGCATTGGTATCAGGCCCATCGTATGATCCTACCCTTCTAACAGGAAAAAATTACAGCTCCAATTTCAGATTGATCAGCACAGATACGTTGAAGCCTTTATTCAATCGCCCATTGATGGCGCAATATCGCCCTGGTTCAATTTTTAAAATTGCGCAGGCGATGACGGCTCTGCAAGAAGGTGTCATTACTCCAGAAACACGCATTCATTGCGATAAGTCCTTGATCGGTTGCCACGCGGGTCACGATAATCAAGACTTGCGCGGAGCGATTGCCAACTCATGCAATCCGTATTTTTTAGGAACGCTTCGCAGGATGCTCAATAAGGGAATCTCCACTTCACCGTACGAAGATACACGCATTGGCTTGGCCGAATGGAACAAGCACATTAACAGTTTTGGTTTTGGGAGCACATTGGGAATTGATCTTCCCAATGAAAAGGGAGGACTGATTCCAACACCTGCTTATTATGATCGTGCTTACGACAATCGCCCATGGAAGTTTTCAAATATTTATTCTATCGCCATTGGCGAAGGAGAAAATTTAGTGGTGCCAATACAAATGGCCAACTTTGCAGCTACTATTGCCAATCGCGGCTTTTACTATATTCCACATTTGGTAAAAGGCATTGGCAAGGATAAGAAGCCGCTTCCAAAATATGCGGAGAAACATTTCACCACAATTGACTCATCCTATTTTTTAATTGCAGTAGATGCCATGCAACAAGTAGTTGACGCAGGCACTGGACAATATTGGGCAAAGATTCCTGATGTGGTGGTGTGTGGTAAAACAGGCACCGTGCAAAATGATCCATTGCCAGCGCACTCCGTCTTTATTGCTTTCGCTCCGCGCGATAATCCGAAGATTGCCATTTCAGTTTATGTGGAAGATGCAGGGCAAGGCGCGCGTGCGGCTGGTGCCATTGCCAGTTTGATGATAGAGAAATATTTGTACGGAAAAACCAAGCGGCAGTATATTGAAGATTTTGTTTTGGTAGGGAAATTTTTGGATTAAAGTAAGCATTAAAACCTCCAAGGTCTATCTGCCTAAGCAAACAGACGTTGGAGGTTTAAACGAAGGTTGTAATAAAATTGAAATTGAAACGAGACGATGACATATCGGGCAAATTAGATTGGACAACCATTTTGTTGTTCATGGCACTCGTTACGCTAGGGTGGCTAAATATATTTGCGGCCATCTATGACGAAACGGCTAACCAAACTATTTGGGATTTGTCTCTAAGTTCAGGAAGGCAATTGATGTTCATTGCGGCCTCGGCTGTAATTGTAATTGCCATCATCATTATTGACGTGCGTTTTTACGAAACGTTTGCATATCTCTTTTATGGATTGATTTTAGTTCTTCTTTTTTTAGTGCCATTCATTGGCAAGGAAGTGGGCGGCAACAAAGCGTGGATTGGCATTGGCTCGTTTGGGGTGCAGCCATCTGAATTTGCTAAGTTTATCACTGCATTGGCCGTGGCGAAGTTTATTGGCTCAGTGGGTTTTCGTATGGACAACCTGCGCAGCCAAGCAATTTTATTTGCGCTGATTGGCGTGCCGATCATTCTCATTCAATTACAAAAAGACACAGGCACGGCATTGGTGTTTACTTCTTTTGTGTTGGTCTTCTATCGCGAAGGCATGTCTCCATTTTTATTGATTGTAGGGATTTGTGCGGCCACTATTTTTATTCTCACGCTGCTAGTGCCGAATCAACTTTATCTTCATGCAGCCATCGCAGTAGTTTTGATTTTATTGATCTCTTTCGGCAAGAAAAAATTTAAACGCATTGCCGTTTTGACTATTGGCGCACTATTGATCAGTGGTGTTATTGAAAGTGTGGATTATGTAGTCACAGATGTGTTGAAGCCGCATCAGCAAAACCGAGTGAAGGTGTTGGTCAATCCAGATATTGATCCGTTAGGAGTTGGATGGAATGTAACGCAATCAAAAATAGCAATTGGCAGCGGTGGATTCATTGGTAAAGGATTTTTAAAAGGCACGCAGACCAAGTTTGATTTTGTGCCAAAGCAAAGCACTGATTTTATTTTTTGTACGATTGGTGAAGAGTTCGGATGGATCGGCAGCTTGGTGGTGATTGGACTTTTTGCTACGCTATTGCTGCGGGTAATCTTTTTGGCCGAGCGGCAGAAGAGCCGCTTTGCGCGAGCGTATGGATACAGTGTGGCGTGTATTTTGTTTTTCCACTTCGCCATCAACATCGGCATGACGGTTGGCTTATTCCCTGTAGTGGGCATTCCATTGCCCTTTTTCAGTTATGGAGGTTCTTCGCTGTGGGGTTTTACTATTTTACTTTTTATTCTGCTGAAGTTGGATTCTCACAGAAGCCAAGTATTGCAGAGAGTATAATTCAGGACTTGGGAGCATGAGCTTCGATGACCGAGAAGTTTTTTTTGAAACCTTGCCTAAGTCCTAATCCCTAAGTCCTAATCCCAAGTGCCTAATCAATTAAACCGCTTCCCCAGTACTTCCAAAAATTCCTCATACTCCTCACTTTCTCTATCCCACTCTGGGTAATTTTCTCCAACGTAAGCAAGAGCGTGATTTAACGTTTCTAGTGTGTCAATGTGATCAACGGCTTCAGAAAAAATTTCAAAATCACCTTTGAATAAAATTTTGGTGAACATAAATTTCTGATTGATCGTCAGGCTGTCTTTCAGCTTCGATGATTTCTGTCTTGCAAGATTATCCGCCAACGTTGGCTTAGATTCTTTAGGCGTATCATCTGCAACTATTTTGGATTGCTCTGGCTTTCTTGGTTCGTTTGTTTTAGTAATCAGTTTTCGTTCGTAGAGCCGCTCCATGCGCAAAGGCACTAGTTGTGAAAATTGGTTGATGTATCCTTCCACATCTTCAGGTGTAAAGTTCACTTCTTCCAAGATATGATCGAGCATCCCGAATGCCTCATTGCCAGTGATTAAATCCGATTTGCGCTCTTCCAGTTTTGCTACCAACTTTTCCAACGGGGCTTTATTGATCTTGAGATACTTTACCTCACTGCGAAGTGTTTCGGTTTTCAAATAGCCTTTGCCATGCCGATCGAGCGTATCGGAATAAAAATCATAGGGAGTTAAAATCAAATGGATTGTTTTGGCCACAGCCGATTCAAGCAAGGGAAGAAACTCGGATTTATCAATGGAGATATGGTTGGATAGTATGTTCTGAAATTGAGCCAATACCTCTTTTACTTCCTCGGCTTGATAATCAAAATACGGACTTTTCAATTTGTCTGCTTCGTGTGTCCATACGCGCATCAGATCACGGATCACAAATAGGTTGACTTGTTTTATGTCGCATAACGCTAAAATTTCAGGCCCCGTTATCCGTTGTCTTTTTTCAAAGAACCGATTCGCCAACTTGGCGGCATATTCCTCACTATATTGCTCTATTGCTTGAGGGCTTATTTTTTCGTCCATAGATTTTTATTAACCGATTAGAACAGGGTAAAGATAGCAATTGAAACCCTTGAAGGAAAAGAAGTTGCGATCAATGAACGAATTTCCTTAAGTTCTAAGTCCTAATGCCTAAGTCCCAAGTTCCAATGCCTAAGTCCTAACGAATCTTTATCTTGCATTATGTTTATAGAACCCCACATTGGTCGCAACAGCCGACAAGAGAAAAACGGGTGGATCGAAGTCATCTGCGGCTGCATGTTTTCTGGCAAGACAGAAGAACTGATTCGCAGGCTCAACCGTGCATTGATCGCCAAACAAAAAGTAGAAATCTTTAAGCCCGCCATCGATAAGCGCTATGATGAACAAAAGATCGTGTCGCACAGCGAGCGCGAGATACGCTCTACGCCAGTCAATTTTGCGGGGGATATTTTATTGTTGGCTGGCGATTGCGATGTAGTCGGCATAGATGAAGCTCAATTCTTTGACGATGCCATTGTGGAAATCTGCAACAAATTAGCCAACAGCGGCAAACGCGTGATTGTTGCAGGGCTCGATATGGATTACGAAGGCAAACCTTTTGGCCCCATGCCTAATTTATTGGCAGTCGCAGAATTTGTCACGAAGGTTCATGCCATTTGTGCACAAACAGGTGAGCTGGCTTCTTTCTCTTTTCGATTGAGCGAGAACAAATCGCAAGTACTGTTGGGGGAAAAAGATAAGTATGAAGCACGAAGTAGAAGGGCTTTTGTGGAAGGGATGAATTCTTAAGACAGGTCAAGTATTATAAATCAATTTGAACTATGGAAAAGCAAGAGGCCATAAAAATATTTGACGATAAAAAAGTCCGTGCCTTATGGGACAGTGAACACGAGAAATGGTATTTGTCAATTGTTGATGTTATTAGGGTGCTAACAGAGCAAAAAGATTATCAAGGGGCAAGGAACTATTGGAAAGTTTTGAAGCACAGACTTTTAAAAGAGGGAAATGAAACGGTTACAAATTGTAACCAGTTGAAGCTGGCTGCCGAAGATGGCAAAATGAGAATGACTGATGTGGCTGATACTGAACAGCTTTTCCGTCTCATTCAATCCATTCCATCACCCAAAGCAGAACCCTTCAAACTTTGGCTTGCACAGATAGCCGCAGAACGATTGGACGAAATGCAAGACCCTGAACTTACTATTGATAGGGCATTAGAACAGTATTTGCAGTTGGGCTATTCTGAAAACTGGATTAACCAACGCTTGAAAAGTATTGAGGTTCGCAAAGAGCTAACCGATGAATGGAGAAAAAGAGGCGTGAAGGAAGGTGTTGAATTTGCAACACTTACAGACATCATAACCAAAGCATGGGCTGATAGAACCACTAAGGAATATAAAGTCTTGAAAGGTTTGAAAAAAGAAAACTTGAGAGACAACATGACTAATACCGAATTGATTTTGAATATGCTTGCTGAAGCTTCTACCAAGGATATTTCCCAAGCTGTTAACCCTGAAACGTTTGAAGAAAGCAAGAGAGTAGCAAAGCAAGGTGGCAATGTTGCCAAAGTAGCAAGACGAGAATTGGAAGCAAAAACTGGAAAGAAAGTGATAACCGCTTTAAATGCAAAAGCAGCATTGAATGAAAAAAGAGAAATTAAAAAGCTGGAACCCAAAGAGAATAAGAAAAATCGCTAAAACTCTTATCCTATCCAGAGAACTAAATGTTACACAAAACCCGCGGCATTGTTTTTCGATTCACCAAGTACGCGGAATCTTCCATTATCGTTACGATTTTCACTGAGCAGTTGGGGTTGCAGACTTATATTGTAAATAGTGCACGCAGTAAATCTGGAAAGGGAAAAATCGCATTGTACCAACCGCTTACTTTGTTGGAGTTGGTCGTTTACCACAAAGAGAACGCGAACATCCTGCGCATCAAAGAGGTAAAATGTTTTCATCCCTATCAAACATTGACCAGCGACTTTAGAAAATCTACCATCGCTCTTTTTTTAAATGAGATTGTGAACAAAGCCGTGAAAGAACAATCGCACACACAAGAATTGGGCGATTTTCTTTTTAACTCATTCATTGTGCTGGACGGATTGCAAAACAATATTGAAAATTTTCATTTGCTATTTTTGATTCAGCTCAGCCGCCATTTGGGCTTTGGTGCACACCAGCCAGGAGAAATTTTAACACCTTTCTATAATGATGACAAGGAAGAAATAATTTTGAACCAACTCCTTCAAGCTGACTACAACACGGCTATCCCCATGAACCAGCTCCAACGAAGAAACCTATTAGATGTGTTATTGCGATTTTATACCCAGCACATTGAAGGCTTTGGAGAAATAAAATCATTGGCCATTGTAAGAGAATTAATAAATTGATCTATGACAAAATTTGAATTGCCCATCCAAGTTCGCTGGTCAGATATTGATCAGAACCGCCACTTGCGCCACTCTGCCTATTATGATTATGGAGCCACCACCCGCATCGCTTGCTTTTCACAACATGGATTGACCAATTTAAAATTTGAAGAACTACGGATTGGCCCCATCTTGTTTAGGGAAGAAGCCATCTTTAAAAGAGAAATAAAATTTGAAGACAAAGTGACGGTTGATCTAGTCGTGACAAAAGCAACTACAGATTTCTCACGCTGGAGTATTCGTCATCATATTTGTAAAGAAGACCGAACGATCGCTGCCATTCTTAACATGGATGGTGCATGGATAGATATGACCAAAAGAAAACTGGCCATCCCAAATGAGTTTATTCAAAAAGTGTTTGAGGATTTTCCGAGAGGTGAGGATTTTGAGTGGACTACCAAATAAGGGGGGGGTAGCCTCAACCGTTAGCTTTCATTAGCAATTATGTAAAAAATCGGTTCATTTTTTTACTAAATTTATACCATATCAATACTTCGCATATGAAAAAATCTATTCATCTCTTCAAAGAAAACCTCGTGGTAATCAGCATGTCCTTGGTAATGTTTTTAATTCTACTGGGGGCAACACTTACTTGGCTTAACAAAAGGAAGATAGTTGAGACGACCCAGTTGAAGTTACAAGCTCAAGAGGTGAAACAACGACTAGACATGATTTTTACAGTAACCCTTAGGCAAATTGATTTGGGGTTAAGAGGATATGCACTGACAAAAAATGTTCAACTTCTAAATCCTTTAGAGAAAGGGATAATAGGAAATGTAACAAATCTTAGAAAATTGGATAGCCTGTTTGGCGCTCAGAAGTTGGATACAAGCCTTGTCAAATTCGATAAAATCAAAAAAGGTGTTGCCGAGTACATTGAATTTTCTATGTTGATGAAGAAAGAAGCAGAGCGTGACAGCATGAAAACATTTGTGAATATGCTGAATAGAGACAAAGGCTATGATCTATGGGTGTTGTTTGCTCCTTTTTCCGCAAGCCATATTGCGTATGAGGATGCACTGATAGTTAAAGCACAGTCGGAATATGAGTCCGCTCTTAGTAGAAATATTATTATACAGATCATTTTAGTACTGATTGGCATTCCCTCATTAGGCTTTGTGATTTACATTACCAATAAAGAAGCCAAGGATAGAAAAAATTTAATCTCTGAATTGGAAGAGAATAACAGAAGATTCTTGTTCGACCCTGGTACGGAACTTCAAGTAAGCAATCCAAAAGAAGTGATCGAAAACTCAATTAGCAATTTTAAGAAAGCATCGGAGTTTATAAAAGGGATAACCTCCAAAAATTATAGTGTGCAGTGGATGGGACTTGACCAATCTAATTCCGCTAACAACAGTAACAATATCGCTGGGGAGCTAGTGAAAATGCGAGATCAGATGAAATTAGCTAAGCAGGAGGATGAACGCAGGTTTTGGATTAACGAAGGGTTAGCGCAATTTTCTCAATTGGTACGAAACCACCAAGCCAATTTAACTAAGCTATCGGAAGAGGCTACCTTTTTCCTAACAAAGTATCTGAAAGCGCAACAGGGAAGTTTATTTATCAATCATGAGGATGGCAGTGAGGCATTTCTTGAGTTAACTGCATGCTATGCCTTTGATAAGAAAAAATACATAACCAAGCGCATTGAGATTGGTGATGGTATGATTGGACAAACCTATCTAGAGGGTGAGGCAGTTGTATTGAAAGAAGTGCCTCCCAATTATATACACATTACATCGGGACTGGGTGATGCGTCACCCACATGCTTGTGCATTATCCCTTTAAAGTATAACACTAAAACCGAGGCCATGCTTGAATTGGCTTCATTTCATTTTTTTGAACCTTACCAAATTGATTTTTTGGAGAAGGCTGGAGAGTTTATAGCGTCAGCTATAATTAGTGCAAAAGTTTCCACTAAAATGAAAACCTTGCTTGATCAATCACAAGAACAATCTGAACAGATGCGCGCACAAGAAGAGGAGATGCGTCAAAATATGGAAGAGCTACAAGCTACCCAAGAAGAAATGGAGAGAAAAAATCGTGAGGCCGAAATGGTTATTGAGCAACTGAAGAGAGAAAAATAATCCTCACCCCATCAACTTCTCAATTACCCCATCCACCGAAATTCCCTCCGCCTCCGCTTTAAAATTACGCACCATGCGGTGGCGCAAAATAGGTTTGGCAATAGCCTGTACGTCTTCTATATCAGGAGAATATTTTCCGTTGATGAGTGCGTTACACTTAGCACCAAGTACCAAATATTGAGAAGCACGTGGGCCTGCGCCCCACTCCAACAAATCATTGGCGATGGCTGAGCCATTTTTCCCTGGGCGTGATGATTGTGTGAGCTTTACTGCATACTCCACTACATTATCGGCAATAGGCACTCTACGTACCAAATGCTGAAAGGCAACAATCTCTTCGGCTGTTAAAGTTTTAGAAGCTTGTTGAATGGTATCAGCTGTGGTATTCTTTACAATGTCTATCTCTTGTTGATAGGTTGGATAGTCAAGAAAGATATTGAACATGAAGCGATCCAACTGTGCCTCGGGCAAAGGATACGTTCCCTCTTGCTCAATGGGGTTTTGAGTAGCCAAAACAAAAAATGGTTTGGGCAACTCATATCTATTGCCTGCAATAGTTACTGCGTATTCTTGCATCGACTCCAATAAAGCCGCTTGTGTCTTTGGTGGTGTGCGGTTGATCTCATCTGCCAATACAATGTTGGCAAAGATGGGGCCTTTCACAAATTGAAAATTCCGTTCCTTGTCCATCGTCTCTGCACCTACTATATCCGAGGGCATCAAGTCAGGTGTGAATTGAATTCGTTTGAATTGGAGATCAAGCGAAGTAGAGATAGTTTGCACCAACAATGTTTTGGCGAGCCCAGGCACACCTACTAACAAAGAATGCCCCTGGCAAAAAATACCCGTCAGCACCAAGCGCACCACTTCATCTTGGCCGACTACCACTTTAGCTATTTCGTTTTTCAGATTTTGATACGCTTTGGCCAATGCATCCGCAGCTTCTACATCGTTGGTAAATTGTTTCGACATGTTTTTGGTTTTGCTCGTTCTTGTTAGTCCTTTAAAAAGAAGTCAGAAGGTAGAATATAGAAGTCAGAATTTTCGCCTAGGCATATATATTTAAACGCAAAGAGCGCTGAGGTTCGCAAAAATTTTGCCTATTGCCATTGCCTACTTTTTTCACTACTCTAATATCTTACAATATTTATAAGAAGGATCAATATTGATAAACACATCCTGCCTCGATTTACTAAACCACTTGCCAATGATTTTATCTTTCTTCTCGGCCAAGGAAGCAGATTGTATTCGGTGCCAGTCGTCTTTCAAGTTGGCTTGGTGTGGTGCAATCTTCGCTTTAAAATAAAGTATGCGCACAGCTTCCTTTCTATCCTCAGTACTGTAAGTAAGCGGTTTTGAAATATTACCTACTTTCATCGTATCAATCGCCAAGTAAACCACGGGGTCGATATCGCGTAGCGATACGCGCACACCGCCATCTGGATCTGTAAAATAGCCACCTCGACCTTTAGAATTTGAATCATCAGAATATAACTTGGCCGCATGTTCAAACTTGATACTGTCTTTTATGATTTTGTGTCTTAGGCTATCTAAATATCTTTCTGCGCGGTGAATATCTTCCTTTGATGGTGAGCCCAACAATAAAATATGGCGCGAGTTGTATTCATTTCCCCTGCGGTCGATCAATTGCATAATGTGAATGCCGAAAGGCGATTCAAATGGCTGCGAGATTTCTCCCTTGCGCAGTTTAAAACCCATTGCTTCAAACTGAGGAACCATTGCCCCGCGACCAACAAAACCCATCTCACCACCGTTGGATCTAGCACTCGGGTCTTCCGAATACTTCTGTGCCAGCACATTAAAATCTTCACCTGCTACTATTCGCTCGCGCAATTCATTCAACCTGCGCTTCGCATCTTCTTTTTGTACATCGCTAATCTTAGCAACTTTTACAATCTGCCCAATCTCCACATCCGATGAATAAAACGGCAAACTATCCGTAGGAATTTTATTGAAGAAACGTTTTACTTCAGCAGGTGTAATTTTTAAATCTTTGGTGATGCGCTGCGTCATCTCGCGCGCTAAAAGTTGTTCGCGAATTTGATCACGCAATTCTACTCTTATTTGATCCATCGACTTGCCATACCTACGCTCCAACTCTTCCACCGAGTTGCCAGAGTTTTGCAGAATGGCATTCATGCGTTGTCCTGTGTTCTGATCTACTTCCAAATCGGTCACAACCACAGAGTCAATCTCTGCCTTGGCTACCATCAGTTTGTTCATGATCAGTCTATTGAACAATTGGCACTTTGCCTCATCCGATTGTGGGTTTCCCTCGGCAATGTAGCCTTGGTACGCGCCCTCCAATTCCGATTTGATGACGATATAATTGTCAACTTTCGCAATGATCTTATCCACCACAAAGCCCGTCTTCTCCTTCTCCTTTTCCTTCTCTTCTTGCGCGCGCAGTGGCACAGCCACCACAAGCACCACGGCACTAAGGGTTAAAAACCTCGAAATCCTTTCGTTTAGCAGCATTTTCATAAACCTCATCCTCCAATTTTTTTGCAAGTTCTACTTTTCTTTTATTTAAAATAATGTTTTTAATGTCCTCCTGTACAAATTCCAACGGAGACACGTTGTCCGAAATTTTGTACGCATCCAATTTTAAGAAGTAAAGGAAGTTCACATCGTTCGTTTCGTAGTAACTATAACTGCGTAAGAATTGTATTTTGTTCGGTATTTCTGCCAAGGGCGAGTTGGCCGCCAGCTTATCAAACTCGATCCACGTAGAGTCGGGCAATTGATACGCTGCAGAAAAACGAAGGCAGTACGATTTCAATTCTTCCATATCCTTGGGCTTCTTAGAAAACATCAACTCTTTCACACGATTAATGCGTGGAGCCGTCTTCGGCACTTTTATGTACGTGCCTTGCACAATGTTTTGCTTCAATATAAAATTATCTTGATGCGATTTGTAATACGTCTCAATCTCATCCCACGATACGCTGTCGTTCAAGTTTTTTTGGATGTAAAAATTTTGAAACTCGTAGCCGATCAAACTATATCGATAATCCAGCACCTTGCGCTCTACTTCCGCTTCGTTGATGTCAATATTTTTGGCCGCTTCGTTCAGCAGCAGTTGCTTGCGTATCCAACTATTCACATACGATGAAATGCGAGTCGCACTGTCTTCCTTGCTCGCATCCGATGGCACAATGCCCTTCAGCTCATCCAAGTACAAAAATGATTGCTCCACGCGTGCCACCGCTCTTCGCGAGTTATCACCTCCCCCATCTCCCTTTTTCATTCTAATGAGATCGCACGAGGAAGCGAGTAAGATCACGCAAACAATCAGTGAGTGGGTGAAATAATTTTGGGTAGAAAATAATTGGCGGCCTGGCCCCGCGAGGCGCAGGGGCCACCGGGCTATCCGTTCCAAGCCTGCCACGCGCTTCGAGTGGTCCGGCCAGCTTATAGAACTTTCCAGCTTCGGCTGAACTATTGTTCTTGGCAGTCTTTCCACTTCTATCCCTGGCCGATGCCCGCACATAACTTTCTGCGTATCATCAAAATTTAATCCCCTGCCATGGTTCGTGTCTTCACGAACCATCAGTTGCGAAGTTACGGAAGAAGTGATGCTCCTGCGCAGACTCACCCCCGTCCTCGCTTCGCGAGTCCACCCCCTCTCTACTTTGTAAAGAGGGGGAAGGGTGGTGAGTAAAGAAGTCTTAGGTGCTCTCATTTCTTCTTCAGTTCTGACATAACGATTTTCTTCCCCTTCTTATTTACCTCCACAGGATATTTCTTTCGCAATGCCTCTAGCCAATTTTTTTCTAACTCACTTTGGTAGTCGGAGATAATACCCGCACGTGCCTCTTCAAAGCTCTTTGTGCCTGGTGCCACCAATCTCCCCACTTCCACTAAATAAAAATTCTTGTCCAACTCTACCTCATGCATACCAGCCGCCCAACTTGCTTTGTCTATTACTTTGCTCTCACCCTTTTCATAATTCCTAAACGGCTGCACTGATTTGAATTTTTTTATGTCCGCTTCCTTCAACGTATCGCCAGCAGCTACTTTCTTTCTAAATTCTTCTACAATATTTTTATCAGGAGTGGAGAAGATGCGCGCCTCCACACGGTCACCAGCTTTGTATTTGTCCAAGTGGCTTTCATAATATTTGCGTTGGCCAAGTGTATCTCCGCTAGCCTTGTTCCAAATCTCTTTCTCCATGATTTCAAAGAAAAGAATGCCCTCGTGGTATTCTGTCAACAAGTTTTTAAACTCGGGCTTTTCGGCCTTCAGCTTTTCTTCCTCTGCAGTAGAGATGGTTTCATCCACAAAATAGTTGTAGAGTTGATCTATATACGCGGCTGGCACCATGCCAGATGTAGCTTGATTCGCCTTCACATGCTTTATAAAATCAGACACCGTGGTTTCCTTGCCCAATACGGTAAACAATTTTTTAGCTAGCAACTCCGTGCCGCCTATGTACTTCCATTTCCCTTTTGTCAAACTAGAATCCGCGAAAGCGAAAATAGTTTTTTTGTTTTCTTCCACTTCGGCAAATCCAAAATCCTTTCTTCGTTTGGCCGCCATGGTTTGTTGCGAAATCTGCAACCGCTCATCGCGCGCCACTTTCTTTTTAAGTGAAGCCTCCATTTCAGAATAAGGCGGAAGTGGTATTTTTTTCTCCAACCTCACCAAGTGCCACCCGATGGAAGATTGAAAAGGGTCTGATATATCGCCTGGCTTCTGCATGGCAAAAGCCGTATCTTCAAACTCAGGCACCGAAGCCAATGCCTTCAACCCAAATGCACGAAGCCTTCCGCCTGAGTCTTTTGTATTGGTGTCTTCTGAATTTTCTTTGCATAACTCATCCCAAGAGCGACCTGCTTTTAATTGATCGAAAATATCAAACGCCTTGTTTTTTATTTTAGCATCATCGGCTGTGCCTGTGCGAAGCAATATGTGCGACACTTCCACTTCGCCACGTGATGGTTTTTTGTCCATCACTTTGATGAGGTGGTAACCAAACCGTGTGCGAGCGATGTTTGAAATCTCTCCCTTGTTGGTTTTGTAGGCAGCCTCTTCAAATGGATACACCATTTGCATGGCGGTGAAGTATCCTAAGTCTCCACCGTTGTATTTGGCAGAAGGATCTTCAGAAAGTTCTCGTGCTAATTTTTCAAAATCTTCGCCCGCCAAAATTCTTTTTTTGATATCAGCAATTTTGTTGTAGGAAGCTAAGGTATCAGATGGAAATGCATCGGGCTTTAGATTGATCAATATATGCGAAGCTTTCACTTCTTGCGTTAAGTGATCGTAAGCTTCTTTCGTCAGCTTGTCAAGTGCATTGGGTTCTGCACGATAAGGCTTCTTCAAGTCTTCGCGGTAGGTTTTGTATTCTTTGTTGAACTTAGCCGTGGTGTCCATCCCCAACGCGCGTGCTTCGGTCACCTTTAGTTTAAAATTAGTGAACAGAGTAAGATACTCGTTCACCTTACTTTCAGTAAAATCTTCGGGTTTTTTTTGATGGTTCTTTTTGTAGAGGTAAATAAATTCATCGGTATAAGTGGGTACCTTGTTCACCGAAAAAAGAACTTGCTGTTTCTTTGGTTTTTCTTGCTGACCGAACAAAGGCATCCCAACGGCACAAAAGAGAGTGATTAATAGAGACCTACGCATGGATAGAGTTTAATAAGTCTGCAAAAATAGGAGGAAAAAGTTAGAGTTGGTAGGGTTAAAAGCTACCAGAAGCCTCAGATTTGAACTTTTAAAGTCAATGGCTAAGGCCTTTGCCAATCAGGATCTTGCCTTGAATCAAAAACATCAGTTATAGTAAATGATATCTTTTTCAAATCGATATAAGATTTTATAATTGCCTTGGGTAAGTTTCCTATGGCCTAAGCCTAACGGTTTCAAATGTTCATCAATGGGGCCAAGCTCTTTGAAATCCTTTAGAGTTTTAATTCTTTTCAAAATATCGCTCTTGATCCTTCTTGCAATAGTAATGGAGACTTCCCGTTTATAATACTGATAGATTTCCTTCAGCCTCTCTTCAGCTTTCTCGGTTATCTTGATCTTCATCCTACCAGTTGTCTGATTCTTTCTCCAGCATTTCTATGTCTTTGACCTGACCTGCTTCGATGTCTTTTTCAGAAACTTCTGCTCTCTTTCTATATGCCTTTACCGACATTGGTTTCAATGTAGATTCATAGTTTTTTTTTCGGGCAAACTTCAATAGACTTTTTATGGTTTGAATTAGGCTCCTTTTTAATCGTCTTAATTTCTAATTGAAGGTTCATACTGCTTTATTTTTATGAGACAAATTTAAGGGTTTTATACAATTTTCGAGTTTATCAATATTGTCAACTCACACTGACTTCGTCAACCTACAGATATTCTTCCCATCTTCCTTCACATATTCTACTTTGTCCATGATGGATTTTACTAATCGGATGCCCAGTCCACCTTTTCTTTTTTCATGGACTAGGTTATCCAATTCTGGTTCACGGAACTGATTGATGTCAAACATAGAACCGTCATCAATGATCTCAAAAACAAAACGATGTTCAGTGGGGATGTGAATGTTGAGTTCAATGAGATGATCGGGGTTGCAGTGATGCGCATGGATCATGAGATTAGAGCACATCTCATCCAATGCCAACACGATGGCGCCTATTTCAAGATCAGACACACCATGCCCCTCCAATGAGTGGCGGATGAATTCGCGCACTCCCTTTAAATTGCTGAGGCTACACCCGATGTTATACTGATAATTCATCCACTAATTTTTTTGCGTCCTGCTTCGTTTCTCTGATGTTCAACAAATCGGCCAGGCCCAAAATGCTGAAGGTATTTAGAACGCGCTCTTTCAAGCCAAACAAAACCATGCTGATCTTTTTGTCGCGCAGTTCTTCTATGTATGACATAAATACGCCCAACCCTGCGGAAGAGATGTATTCTAGTGCGTGGCAATCCACCAATATCTTTCTATACCCTTCACCCACACTTTTGGCAATGGCCAGATCCAACTCAATGGAGGAGCTTGCGTCAATCTCACCGATAATAGCGATGATGTCTGCCCCCTCTTCTTGTAATCTTTTGATGTGAACCATGTATTTGTAACGGTTAATTTATTTTTATGTTCTAAATTCCAAAGGCCTGTACATACTTTGTCTTTTCTAAGACGCTAATCGTCTATCTAAATTTTATTGTCATAGACGTATAATCATCATTTATATCTTCGGACCCAGAAAATTCGTACAGTCTTTTAATTACACTTTCTTCTATTTCTTTTGAACTTTTTACAGCAGATTCTTGTAGCGCCTCGGCCAAGCGGTCATTGCCAAACTCTTCGCCTTTGTTGTCTTTCGCCTCGGTAATTCCGTCTGTATAAAGCACCATTACATCGCCCGTTGCGTAACTAATAACATTGTCCTCCACAAAATTGCAATAGTCGTGGCTGCGAATCATGCCCAATGCTGTGCCTTTATCTTTTAAGTATTCGGCTTTATTTTTTGAAGCGAAATAATACAGTACGGGGCAATGGCCTGCGCGCGAATAATAAATCTTTTTGGTTTGTGTGTTGATGACAAAATAAGTGGCGGAGATAAATGAACCGCGCTCCAAACAATAAACCAATGCTTTGTTTGCCTTGGCCATAAATTCTTTTGGGTTGAGCGATTGCTGTGCCAAGCTGTGGAATATCCCTTTCATCTGCGACATGTGGAAAGCCGCTGTCGTCCCTTTTCCAGAAACGTCTGCGATGATCAATGCTACTTCATGATCGTTGATGCGAAGTGTGTCATAATAATCGCCACCTACTTCATCGGCAGAAGCAGAGAAAGCGGAGATTTCAAAATCAGCATCTTGCTCTAGTTTATCGGGCAACAAACTTTGCTGCACGGTTTTGGCAATTTTTAATTCCTCTTTGTAGCGCGCGTTTTGAAAAGCTTCTTCCATTAATCGGAAATTCTCAATGGAAATGCCCGCTTGATTCGCGAATGCCGATACAATGCGCGTCATCTCTTTGTTAAATCCTTCTGGCACTTCTCTAAGCAGTGCCAATGTACCAATGGTTTCTTCTTTTGCCTTTATAGGGAAAGCCAATAGAGAGCGGAAACGCGAACTTTTTAACGATGCCAAATGCTTGGATAGATTTTTGGTTTTATCACTGCCTTGATCTAATGCGCCTTTGATATTGTTTTTTTCAAGATGTGCACGAATGTCTTTGGATTCTCCCTCAGTCATTCGATAAGTAAACATTTTTTGATCGCTGTTGTTTGCCCTGATCTCTAGCCAAGCGGCATCTGCAAAGACAGAACTCACCGAACTTTCTAGCAAAATATTGTAAACGCTCTCTTCATTTTGCTCAGTTTGAATGGATTGACTGATGCGCTGAAAATTAATAACCTCTTCTAGCTTTTGTTCAAATACAGAAGAGGTGGGCAAATTAAACAACACCACTAAAAACGAGAAGGTTAGATACGTGATCACGAAGGCAAGCAGTGCAATGTTAAAAACGTGATTCTGGAAACCGAGAAATGTGGGTGCTTGCTGGCTAATCGTTTCAGACGAAACGGTGACTGAATAGAGAAAGTACACCAAATAGAAAATCGAAAGTAAGAGCAATAACAAGCTCGTCCACTTTTGTTTGAAGTTGAGATAAGCCACCCACCGCATGTTGGCCGATAGGACTAACCCCAAAACACTTACCAAAACGATAGCCGTAGTTGAAACGGTTTCTGAAATAGCCAGATGAATACTATCGTAAATCAAAATGCAGAGCAGCAGAATTTCAAAAACAAACCATGCCCTGATCAACCATTTCGATTTTTGGTAAAGGATCAACCGCTTCCAAGAAGTATAAGCAGCAATTAAGAAGTTGATGAACAATCCCAAATTGATTTGATAGATCAAATCGATGAAAAGAATATTGGAGGCTAGCTTAGTGCTGCCAAGAAGATATAGGATCAGCCGAACCACCAATGAGATAACAGTCGCGATCAGACCTGTTGCAAAAACTTTCCAGAGCAAGTCCGTGAAGTTGAGGGTCTCATCACGCTCTATTCGGAATTTGTAATAATAGAAGAGAGAAATAATGTATAGGTCTAGCATGACCCGTGGCAGCCAAGATGGCACGTCAGGGGGCAATGAACGTAAATCACTAAACAGGATCGTGATATCAGAAAACACCAAAACCACCCAGGCAAGCAGGGCACCCAAAAAAGTAAGGCGGATTAAAGCTTTGGTTTTGATCATCGGGTAAAGAAAAAGCCAATCTAGCTAGATTGGCTTTGCAATATTAGAAAAAGGAAGGCCTTTGAAAAATAAAATTATGGGATTACGATCTTCTTGCGTAAGCCAGTAGCCGCATTTACTACCACCATGTAAACTCCACTGGGCACCGCATTCAGTTCAACAATGACCTTTAAGCTACCTGCTGTGCTTGATTGATAGCTTGCTTGATGAACAATTACACCTTGCATGCTAATGACCGACAAAGGCACTTCCACACTGCCAGAAAGTCCATTCATTTCTAATGTGAACTTGTTATCGGCAATCGGGTTTGGATAAATTTTGAACTGAGAAGTGGCGCTATTGATTTCAATTGTTATCACTTCCGAATAAGTGTGGTTGCCATCAAAATCAGTTTGCTTCAGTCGATAGTAAGATGTTCCTGGAAGTGGGTCTTCATCTACATCTTGATAGTTGGAGGTTAAATTAGTAGTCCCTTTTCCTTTTACTGTTTTTACTGTTTCAAATTTCTCTCCTGAACCTGAACGCTCAATGGTAAAGAAATCATTGTTGAGCTCTGAGGCTGTTGCCCATGAAAGCTCAACCATTAAATTTCTCAAAACAGCAGAAAAATAGATAAGCTCAATCGGCAAAGGCGTAGCTGCTAAATTTGTTGTAGCGATTCTAAAATCGTTGCTCAGGTTTGTGGCAGTCAGCCCAGTGCGACCAGCCGTGGGGTTAATAACAGTGCCTGCGGCAGCAGTATGTGTGCCTACCGATGTAGCTGTTGTTCCACTAACAAAAGTTGCCAAGCGAATATCCAACAGGCTGCCCGTACCGAGATAACCAGTCATCGTTACATTGATATTATAGGTTCCATTGCTTATGGTTGCAAGTGAGCCAACAAACTGACTGTCGTCTATGCGTTGCACGGTAGTCCCTGCATCGCTAAACGTAGGGCTTAAGTCCGTGGTGGTGCTTGCACTGGTATGGGTTACACTGTAAGTGCCAGAAGCTGTTGGGCTGACTGTTGAATTGATTTGCAATGGCCGATAAGAAGAAGATGATGAAGTACCCATCGGGAACAATCCGTAGAAATTGCCGCTTGTGCTAGTGATTGAAGTTGAAGCAACCCAGTTTCTGGTGAACGTACCACCATATAGCCAATTAGTGGTAGTACTACTAGTACGGGTTAGCGTTGAGGCTGTACCACCTGAACCAAGTGTGAGGGTAAAGCCAGCGAGATTAGTGACACCAGAAGTCATGGTAAGGGTATTGGAAGCAGAGGTGTTGCCAAAAAGAGTTAGTTGAGGAATTGTGCTAGAGGTATTATTGAGCGTAAGATTATAGTACGTGAAATCACCTATTGTTTGAGCCACCGAACTACCATTATAATTAACGGTACCTGTGCTTTGTGTAAAGGTGCCGTTTGTGGAGTTCAAGAAAGCACCAGCAACATTCAGAGTCCCAGATCCTGAAAATGTTATAGTAGCACTACCTGTACTGTTAACCTGATTGATATCTCCTGCGATGGTCACTGTCCCAGTAGAAATTGTCAAAATATGTCTTTGACCTCCACCTCCATTAGTAAAAGATAGACTGGCTCCGGTCAGTGTTCCTGCGCCAACTGCAAGGGTATTTGAATTAGAATTAGTGCGGGGAATTGTGATACCGCCTGAAACAGCAAGTGTAATACCTGAATTAATTTGTAATAAGTTAGTATTGTTAGTGCCAGATTGAAAAGAAAGAGATCCAGCAGCAGCAGCAGCAGCAGTCACCGTGGTGGTTACATTACCGCCAATATTGGCATCGTCTCCCGCAACAGGGAAAGTACCTGCATTGGTGGCATTTCCAAATGTAACGGTTGACCATGTCGTGTTCACATTCCAATTGCCTGTCTGACGTGTGAAATAGATTCTGTTGCTAACAGTTAGTATGCCTGTGGTGGCTGATGTAAAAAACGTGTTGCTCTTATTAGTGGCACTTGAAGAGGTGCTACCGAAAGTTCCTGGTGCTTGTGGAGTTCCTCCTTGAATATAAGTTCTTGCCGTATGAGTGGTAATGCTATTTGGATTGATTACTGTACCAGTTCCTTGCGTTAAGGTTCCTCCTATAAATGTTGCAACGCTGAAAGAAACAGTGTTACTGCCAGACATTGTTAGGTTATTGAAAGTTGTAGAGCTTGTTCCTCCGATAGTCTGAGTAGATGTTCCATTAAAATTGAATGTGCTGCCAGTGTTGGTAAACGTGCCCCCATTGTTGATCCAATTACCTGTCAATGTATGAGTATATGCCCCAGCAGAAAATACAGCTCCAGAATTTAATGTGAAATTACCTCCAATGGTCATTGCCCCAAAGGGATTTTTTATTCCACTGTTGGTTAATGTGAGATTATTGTAGGTAAAATCGCCCATTGTCTGTGGTGTAGTGCCATTGTAATTGACTGTTCCCGTGCTTGCCGTAAATGTAGCATTGCTAGAGTTGAGAAATGCTCCACCTAAATTCAAAGTTCCAGCACCGGTAAAGGTAATGGTAGGGCTGGTGCTGGTTCCATCAGTGGTTACACCTCCGCTTATGGTAGCTGTTCCCGTAGAAATTGTGAGGAAGTGGCGTTGGTTAGTGCCACTGTTAGTAAATGCCAAACTTGCGGCTGTTAATGTTCCTGCTCCCACTGCCAGTGTATTTGTGTTTGGATTGGAGCCACGAGGGATGGTAATCGCACCAGAGATGTCCAGTGTAATGCCTGAATTGAGATTCACAGAATTTGTGTTGGTATCATTTGACAAGTACGAGAGCGTGGCGCAGGCAGCCGCGGCTGTTACTGTGATTGTAAAACCACCGCCAATATTTACGTCATCACCTGCCACAGGGAAAGCAGTTGCTGCTGCCCCACCGTAAGTGACAGTTGACCAGCTTGAGTTTGAATTCCAATTTCCTGTTGCGGCAGAATAATAGATTCTACCAGAACTAACAGTGAGGATGCCCGAAAAGCCAACGGTAAAAAAAGTATCGTTTTGGTTGGTGGCAGCAGAAGATGTGCTTCCATAGGTTCCGGCAGCTTGTGGTGTTCCACCTAAAATCAATCTCTTGGCAGTATGAGTGGTGATGGCGCCCAACTTTAAAACCACACCAGTGTTGACGGTTAAGATATCACTCACAAAGGATGCTACGCTGTATGTCTTTGTACCTGAGCCTGCAAGGGTAAGGTCAAAGAAAGTGGTAGAAGATGTACCGCTGATGCTTTGGGTGGTGCCATTAAGTGTAACTAAGCCAGAACCATTTGTGAAAGTGCCATTATTGGTCCAGTTGCCGCCAACTGTCATGCTAAAGCCATTGGTGCCAAATCCACCAGCAGAAATGGTAAAATTGTTTGACACGGTAATGCCTTGGCCACTGATCTCACCTGAAGAGCTCGAATTGTTGATAGTTAAATTGTAGATGGGGTTGGTTGTATAAATTGCCATGGTGCTGGATGCCGTGGTCGAGGAATTCCCAATTTGTAAAGTTCCCCCTGTAAAATTTGATGAAGTAGCAATGTTGAAATAGCCCGCTTTGTTAGCAGCAAGAAAAGATGGATTGCCCGTATACGTTTGTGGGTTTTGAATCACTATGGTACCCCCCGACATAGTAAATGTGGAATTTGTCGACCAGCCAATAGCAAAGGCAAAATCATCAAAAGTAGACCCGCCTGTGCCAACGGTACATGTTCCACCAGTCATATTAAAAAACATTCCGGCACCCAGCGCAACGGGAAAATCTGATAGTGAGCCAAGCACATTCAGAACCCCTGTACCAGAAATGTTAATCGTTCCCCCATCTGGAAACAAATAATCAGCGGAGCTAGAGCCTACTGTTACCGTACCAGCAGATATTTGTAGCTGCCCTGAAAAAGAAAGGGGAGAAGTAGATGAAATAGTTCCTCCATTGCACCAAAGTTGAGTGTTGGCACTTAAAATCGGATCGGAAGTAAATGCAGTGATGGTTGATGCACTGGAAAGTTTAAAAGTTCCATTGGTTAGCGTCAACCCTCCAGATGATAAAGCGATAACTGCTGTTACATCTAACACATTCGCTTGGCTTGCGCCTTTGTTGACGGTCAAACCTCCACCAAAAGACAATGTGGTATTAACACTAGATACTGTATTGCTGCTCGCTCCTGTGAACGTTACAAGACCTGTTCCCTGAGTGAATGCCGCACTGCTTCCTACTGCTAAGTCAGCGCCAAAAGAAACTGCTTCGCTAGCCGTGTTATTCCATGTGCCGTTGGCAGCAATTGAAACATTACCGGTAAAAGTTTTTGTACCTGTTGTTGAAGTGAAATTGATCTGGCCGGTAGTTCCTGCCCCAATTGTGGTTGTTCCTGTAACGGCCAAGTTGAAACCAGCAACGGTAAATGTAGTTCCATTTCCAATATTTAGGTTACCCGCAATGGCAAGACCTACAACAGTAGTAGCACTTGCTGTACCACTGAAGGTAAGGTTCCCACCGATTGCAGTAGTGCCGGCCTGAAGAGTCTTTGTCCCACTTCCTGACAAAGTAAGGTTTGTGTAGTTAACACTAAACACAGTTTGGGCAGCTGCGCTATAATTCACGGTCGCAGAGGTTCCTGTAAAAGTGAAGGTTGAGATACCCGCATTTCCGGAGGTACTTATTGGGGTTGCATTTCCTAAAACAAGTGTACCTGTTTGCACACCACTTGCTAAAGTCACCAATGTGGTACTAGCTGCGTTTGCAGCCGTAACACAAGATAAAGTTCCATTGACAGTTACCGTTCCTGATTGTAATTGAAATGTTGGATTATTATTGTTTGCACCACTTCGCTGAGAAGTTGCGGTAAGATTGCCACTCACATTAAGTAAGCTTATTGTAGACGTAACAGTAACAGTTCGGGAAGCAGTTGGAACCACCGTCCCTGCAATAGTCATGGTACTTGTATTGATTGTGCCTAGGCCTGCAATTATGCCTGTCGTGTTGGTTGCAGCAAGGTTGGGGAACGAAGTGCTAGTTGTAACCGTTAACGTAACTCCTGTATTAACTGTAATTGTAGACCCGTTTCCTACTGCTAACGAATTGGCTGTGCGATTTCCGTCTACGGTAAGTATGAAACCAGCACCAATTACAATGTCATCTGTAGTTGCTGGGATAGTACCGCCAGGCCAAGGAGCATTTGGAACAGTTGAACTCCAATTACCATTCCCAGTAGTAGTAATAACTGCTGCCTTAGAAATAGCCACAATTGCTAATAGGCAAAGCACCAAAAATAACCTAACGGATTTCATAACAAGAACTATTGGGAGTAAAGGTATTAACAAATTCCCTAAGTATAATTACTTCAGATACATGATTTTGCATGAAGGTAACCCACGTGTACCCTAAATGCTACTTCCTACTATAATTCGGTGCCTCCCTCGTAATAGTGATATCATGTGGATGGCTTTCGTGCACACCTGCCGCAGTGATTTTTACAAACTTGGCGTTCTTTAATTTCTCTAAATTCTTGGCTCCACAATAGCCCATGCCTGCTTTTAATCCACCTACTAATTGATATAAAACTTCGGCCACCGAACCTTTGAAGGGCACGCGACCTGAAATTCCCTCAGGCACTAATTTTTTAATATCGTCTTCAACATCTTGAAAGTAACGGTCTTTGCTTCCGTCTTCCATTGCCTCTATAGAGCCCATGCCTCTGTACGATTTGAATCTGCGGCCTTCATAAATGATCAATTCACCTGGCGCTTCTTCTGTGCCAGCTAGCAATGATCCAATCATCACACTATCAGCGCCAGCAGCCAATGCTTTTACAATATCGCCAGAGAAACGAATTCCACCATCGGCAATTACTTTTACGCCTGAGCCTTTTAACGCTTTCGAGGATTCATAAACAGCTGATAATTGAGGAAGGCCTATGCCTGCAACAATGCGTGTGGTGCAAATACTGCCTGGGCCAACGCCTACTTTTACGGCATCTACTCCGATTTTCGCCAATGCCTTTGCTGCTTCACCCGTAGCAATGTTTCCTACTACTATTTCAAGAGAAGGATATTTCTTCTTTACTTTTTTGGCAGCATCCATTACGCCTTTAGAGTGGCCATGTGCCGTATCGATACTGATCACATCTACACCTGCATTCTTTAATGCTTCAATGCGATCTAGAATATCGGGCGTTACACCAACCGCTGCACCTGCGCGCAATCTTCCGAATTTATCTTTGCAGGCGTTGGGTTTGTTTTTCTTTTTTAAGATGTCTTTGTAAGTGACGAGGCCAGTGAGTTTTCCTTTTTTATTGACGATGGGCAGTTTTTCTATTTTATAATCTTGTAATAACAACTCGGCTTTTTCTAGCGTGATGCCTTCTGGTGCAGTGATCAAATTTTCCTTGGTCATGATTCTTTCAATCGGCATGTTCATGTCTTTTTGAAAGCGTAAGTCGCGATTGGTGATGATGCCCATCAGTTTTCCATTGCTATCGATCACAGGGATGCCTCCGATTTTATTTTCGCGCATGATCTTTTCTGCATCACGCACGGTAGAGCTAATATGAAGTGTAACGGGATCGAGGATCAGTCCGCTTTGCGAGCGTTTTACTTTGCGCACCTGCTCGGCTTGTGCCTCTATGCTCATATTTTTATGGATGAAACCAAGACCGCCTTCTAGTGCCATACTGATAGCGAGACTTGCCTCTGTGACGGTGTCCATAGCCGCAGAGATGATAGGAATGTTCAGCTTGATGTTCTTGGTCAGGAAGCCAGATGAGTCGGTTTCGCGTGGAAGTACATCGCTGTAAGCTGGAACGAGGAGCACGTCATCATAGGTCAGTGCTTCAAAGAGAAATTTCGATGGATCGAGTGCCATGGCAAATAATTTACGAGTGATTATTTGCAGGGCAAAAGTAAGGTGTTGAGGTCTAAGAAACTAATTTTAATTTTTCAAAAACCTAACCTTGCCCAAAATTGGCTATCTGCCCCATTCCATCTTTAGTCGTTTGACTTTATCCATGTAAAATTCCTTGTATAAAATTTTTATCTCCTCTTTCAAAAACGATTTTTTGATCAGCGAGGAAACTTCTGCCTCCTTATTTTTAAACTCATCGATTATCTTGAGAACGCGGCTTTCTTTGATGCCCAGTTTTTTTCCAAACAAAAAAAAATCAAAATGCGTATAGAAGCCATAAGCATTAAAAGCCGCTGAAAAATCGTCTTTAAAAAGCGTTAATGCCACATCGGCTTCACCTGGCGTATGAATACGGGTGCAAAGCAAATCATAAACGGGCGTTAGTAAGTAATCCCCTGCCTCCGATTTTATGACTGAAAAATTCTTTACATGCGCATCGCCATTTGAAAAAATGTAATTGAATAAAACTAGGCGGAAGAATTTTTCCATCTCCACTTGGTGCATAGAAATATACTTCTTGATCAATAACCCAATTTCTTCGTAGGAGAGATCGTACTTATAATTTTTGCCATGGGTCTCTTCGGTGATTTGAGCCAACTGTGCAAAATCTTCTTGCTGAAATTTTGAGCCATCGTGCTTTACATCAAAGCGTCTCACCACATACGCAGGGCTTCCATCCTGAAAATGAATAAGTGCATTGGCAGGTGCGGATAATTTAAAAAGCTGCTTTGCCAGTTGCATGG
>JBJXEB010000098.1:0-184262 GCA_046155095.1 Cyclobacteriaceae bacterium | reverse complement strand
GCGATAAACCTTTAACTGTTTTGGATGATGTCTCTTTTCAGGCAGCGCAAGGAACGAGCCTAGCTATCATTGGCCCATCGGGTAGCGGCAAGACAACTTTGCTGGGACTGTGTGCAGGTTTGGATGTGCCAAGTAGCGGCACTATCTCCTTGATGAGCTTCAAGCTAAATGCCATGGACGAAGACGATCGTGCTTATGTGCGCAATCAATTTGTAGGATTTGTATTTCAGAATTTTCAATTGCTGCCGACTCTTACTGCATTAGAGAATGTAATGGTGCCGCTTGAATTGAGAGGTGAAAAAAATATTTCCGCGAAAGCGAAAGATTTGCTAGCAAGGGTCGGATTGGGAGATCGCTTCACGCATTACCCTACTCAACTGTCTGGTGGAGAGCAGCAGCGAGTGGCATTGGCTCGCGCTTTCATTACTTCTCCACGGATTTTGTTTGCCGATGAGCCCACAGGAAATTTGGATGAAGAAAACGCACAACAAATCACCGACTTGCTTTTTAACATGAACAAAGAAGAGAAGACTACTCTTATCCTTGTTACGCACAACTTGGAGTTGGCAGAAAAGACAGAACGTATTCTGCAAATGAAAGGTGGAAAACTAGTGAATGAACGAATGACTAATTTGATAATTAGTTGATTTGAAAATTTGAAAATGAAGAGACTTACGACTTTAAACTTCTCACCTTAAACTTCGAGTCTCCAAGTCCTAATTCCTAAGTCCAAAGTCCTAACATGATCGAATACATCATCAAAATAAAAAGAGTTACCAAGAATATTTTCCAAGACCGTTGGGTATGGAAGATGGCTTGGCGCGATGGGCGGCATAATCTTTCGCGACTATTTCTTTTTTCCGCTTCACTCATCACGGGCATTGCTGCCGTGGTAGCGATTGCCTCGTTGAATTATTCTTTGCAAGATGAACTGAACCGCAATGCAAAAGAATTGTTGGGTGCAGATTTGGTTTTGAATTCCAATAAGAAATTTGATACGGCTATTTATAAAGCCGTTGATACGGTCAAACAAAAAATAGCGGTCGATGCCGACATGGCTTCGATGGTCATGTTCATGAACACCAAGCAATCTCGCTTAGTAAAACTGACGGCCATGCAAGGAGATTTTCCTTTCTATGGAGAGATGGCTACGCTTCCATCTAATGCGTATGAACTAATTAAGACTGGCGGCTATGCCATGCTCGATGAATCGCTGGCCACACAGTACGAGGTCAGCTCTGACGATTCTATCAAAGTAGGCAACAAAATTTTCAAAGTAGCAGGCGTAGTTACAAAAATCCCTGGCGGTGGAGGACTTACTTCCACATTGGCACCTGCTGTTTACATTTCATTGGCTGCGTTGGATTCTACTGGGCTCGTGCAATTTGGTAGTCGAGTAGGTTATAGTATTTACATCAAAACAAATTCGGAAACCGAAACCAAAGCGTTGATCGAGAAAGTAAAACCACTTTCTAAAAAGTTGGGCTTTGGCTATGAAACGGTAGAAGCTAGAAGGGAAGGACTCGGGCAAGGATTCAAATCGGTCTATCAATTTTTTTCTTTGTTGGCTTTTGTGGCGCTGATATTGGGTTGCATTGGCGTGGCGAGTTCGGTTCATATTTATGCAAGGGAAAAGCGCGATGAAGTGGCGGTGCTTCGGTGCGTGGGCTCATCGGGTTGGCAGGCGTTCAATATTTATTTTATTCAAATTTTTGTTTTGGGGATTATCGGAAGTGTGATTGGTGCAGCTTTAGGTGTGGGCATTCATCAAATTATTCCCCTTGCGTTCAAAGAATACATTCCGTTAAAATTACAATTCACGATTTCGGTTCGTGCTATTGCCGAAGGTGTTTTGTTAGGAGGTATTGTTTCCATTCTGTTCACGCTTCTTCCGCTGATCTCTGTTCGGTTTGTCCCACCACTTACGGTATTACGTGCCGATTTCGCCCCCAGCAAAGTTGTGTCTAAATCAAAATGGGCGGCTATTATCTTAATAATCTTGTTCCCCATTTTGGCTGCGGCTTATCAAACAAAAAGTTTTATTTCTGGCGGATTGTTTTCTGTGGGCTTGGGCGTGGCGTTGGCATGCCTTACTGGAGTGGCCATCGGGTTGTTGTTTTTGGTAAGGAGATATTTTCCTTCCAATGCTTCTTTTATTTGGCGTCACGCCATGTCCAATTTATTTCGCCCCAATAATCAAACGCGAGTCCTAATGGTGTCCATTGGTTTGGGAGCATTTATTATTTCTACACTTAACATCATCCAAAATAGTTTGCTCAACCAAGTGGAGTTTACTGGTAATAAAAATCAATCGAATACGATTTTGTTTGACATACAGCCCAATCAAAAAGAAGGAGTGGTAAAATTATTGAAAGAACATAAGCTGCCTGCGAATCAAGTAGTGCCTATCATTACCTGTCGGTTGAAAGAATTGAAAGGCAAGACGATTGAAGAAATCCAAAAGGACACGACAAACATTCCTGAATGGGCATTGACACGTGAGTACCGCGTAACCTATCGTGATAGTTTGACTGCATCAGAGGAGTTGATCAAAGGCGAATTGCAAAGGTATTCTCCAGGCAAGCGCGATTCCGTTTCGGTTACGATCTCCGAAGGCATGCACGAAACGCTTCACGTAAAAGTAGGTGATTCGCTTGTGTTTGATTTGCAAGGCGTGCCAATGAAAGTGCGCATCAGCGGCATCCGCAAAGTGAATTGGCCAAAAGACCCGCCCAATTTTATTTTTGTTTTCCCGACTGGCGTATTGGAAAAAGCTCCACAGATTTTTGTAGCCGCCACACGTGTAGATGATCCGCAAGTATCCACTCGCTTCCAACAGGCATTGGTGATGAGTTTCTCCAATGTTTCGCTCATTGATTTGCGTTTGATCTTAAATACGGTGGATGAACTTTTTAAAAAGATCGGATTGGTAGTTCGCTTCCTTGCTTTGTTCAGTATTGTTACTGGTTTGGTTGTATTGGCAGGCGCTGTGATCAACAGTAAATTTGTTCGCATGAAAGAGAATGTGCTATTGCGAACGATTGGCGCACGTACTAGTCAAATAACCAAAATCACACTGATAGAATATGGCTACCTAGGTATTTTTTCGGCCCTTACGGGAATGGTTCTGTCATTGGGAGGTGGCTGGGTGCTTACAAAATTTTTCTTTGAAGTGGAATTTTCTGTGAACGTAATGGAGTTGATTCTCATTAGCGGAGGCGTGATTGTGCTGACTATTTTCATAGGCTGGTTCAATTCACGCGAGGTGATCTCTACGCCTCCGTTGCAGGTGCTGAGAAGGGAAGGGTAGTTTTTAAATGCTGATCCGTTTAGCTGCTGTAAAATTTTTGCATCAATAGGATACCTTTGTACCTTGCGGGATGATTTTCAAAAAATCGGTCTGGGTTTGTGTGTTGACACTTTCTGGGTATTGGTTTCCTGCAATGGCAGATCCAGGCCTTAAGTTCATCAAAAATAAAACCCAATGGCCAAAGCAGATTGATTTCATGGCTAAAATACCTGGGGGAAATTTTTCTTTGCAAGCTGGTTCATTTAGATATTCGTTTTTAGATCAACGAAAGATCGAAGAATTGCATGAACAGTCTCACGGGAAGAATAAAGAGATTGACAGCCACCATGAATTGAACCAACAGATTGATGGGCAAATCATTCAAGCAACTTTTCTTGGTAGTAATGTTCAGGCTACACCTCAACCCCTCGGAGAATTATCAGAATACTACAATTATTTTTTAGGTAATGATTCAGCGCAATGGAGTTCAAACGTTCGCGCTTATGAAGGTGTCATCTATCCTAACTTTTATGAAGGGATTGATTTAAAAGTTTATTCACAAGGCCAAAATCTAAAATATGATTTCATTGTTTCGCCAGGATCCGATTTTTCTTCTATCCGATTTCAATACAAGGGTGCCGATGATATTTATTTAAAGAATGGCGACTTGATCGTGCATACTGCTTTGGCAGACATTATTGAGAAGAAACCACTGATCTTTCAAATCATTGAAGGCAAGAAAGTTTATATCAAAGGGTCTTATGAGTTAATCAATCAGCAAGTTTCATTTTGTTTGCAAGAGTATTATGATCCATGTTATGAGCTAGTGATTGACCCATTGCTTATTTTTTCTACGTATTCTGGCTCTACAGCTGACAACTGGGGTAGTACGGCAACACCTGGAGAGCACGGCACACTTTACTCCTCAGGTGTGACTACCACAGTGAATGCAGGCGGATTTTTTCCGGCTACTCCTGGCGCTTTTCAAACAACGAATGGAGGACTATACGATGTTGCTATTTTAAAGTACGATTCATCGGGAAGTCAGTTGTTATATGCATCTTTTTTGGGTGGAAGTCAATCAGAATCCCCCCATAGTTTAGTGATGACAATGAATGAAGAGCTGTTGATTTTAGGGACTACAAGTTCTTCAAACTTTCCGGTCTCCGTAAGTGCCATTGATAGAAGTTTTAATGGAGGAGTTCCAGAGAATAACGTGATCGGATATAACAACGGTTCAGATATCTTTATTGCCAAGATTAGTAAAAATGGAAACCAGTTATTGGCGAGTACCTACCTTGGCGGCTCAAAAAATGATGGACTTAACCCTACAAACAGTCCTTTGGTAAAAAACTATGGTGACCAACTTCGAGGTGATATCATTTCAGATAGCAATGGAAATATTTTTGTAAGCACGGTTACATCTTCTTCTGATTTTCCGGTAAAGACATTGTTGGATTCTACATATAATGGTGGGGCTACCGATGCATTGCTGATGAAGCTAAATAGTGATTTAAGTCAAATTACCTGGGCCACTTTTTTGGGTGGCTCATTGGCAGATGCGTCTCATACTATTCAGATTGACAAAAATGGAAACCTATTTGTAGGCGGAGGAAGTGCAAGTGCTGATTTTGTGATGACACCAAGTGCATATCAAACGACTTATGCAGGTGGCGCGGATGGTTGGATTGCCAAAATTAGTGGTGATGGTACTAGCGTTCTAAAATCTACTTTTACCGGTACAACCTTGTTCAATCAAGTATACTTCCTTGATTTAGACCAGGAAGAAAATGTGTATGTCTATGGCCAAACGCAGGGTGCTTTCCCTGTCACGGCTAATGTTTATAGCAACCCTAACAGTGGTCAGTTTTTGCAAAAATTTAACAACTCTCTAGATACATTAGTTTTTTCAACTGTTTTTGGTTCAAGTATTGGCATACCAAACATTTCACCCACCGCTTTTTTAGTCAATGATTGTAATAATATCTATTTATCTGGCTGGGGTGGAGTTGTAAATAGTGCCGAAGGCTTTTGGCAAAGCAGCACCGTTGGAATGGCGGTTACGCCTGATGCCTTCCAGTCTACTACTAGCGGCTCAGATTTCTATTTAATGGTACTTTCCTCGGATGCTTCTCAGTTCCTTTACGGTACATTTTTAGGCGGTACTACATCTCGAACCCATATGGATGGAGGTACTTGTCGATTTGACAAAGGAGGTGTGGTTTATCATGCTGTATGCGCAGGTTGTGCTGCTTTTAATTCAACAGGTGTTTCAACTTCCGATTTTCCAGCAACTGCCAATGCATGGAGTAGAGTTAACCGAAGTGGCAACTGTAATAATGCCGCCTTCAAATTTGATTTATCTTCTTTAAGGGCAAGAATACAAACGAATTCTATTGCGCTAAATCAGCCAGGTCTTAAAACAGTATGCCTGCCTGATAAAGTCGTTTTTCAAAATAAAAGCATAGGAGGTGAAACTTATTTTTGGGATTTTGATGACGGTAAAAAACAAACAACCACTAACCGTAATGATATTATTCATCAATATGCGCTACCTGGTAGCTATACTGTCAAGCTGAAGGCTGTTGACCTCGGTACTTGTATTGGAAAAGATTCTGTCAAAACAACAATTCTAGCTTCTGTTCCTCAGGGTTTTGCAGGCTTAGATATGACGGTTTGCATTTCAGATGGAGCACAGCTATTTGCCGGAGGAGGTATTGACTATCAATGGAAAGCTTCGGACAATTCCTTTACCTCCAATTCTCCTACACCCAAAGTTCTTCCTAAGAAAAACACTTCTTATTTCGTTTCTATCACGGATGCAAATGGTTGCGCTAAAAAAGACACTGTAAATATCATGGTATTAACTTTGCTAAAAGCGCAAATTCAAACGAATTCGATTGAATTGGATAGACCCGGCCTGAATACAATATGTGTAAATGACAGAATAGTGTTTCAAAATAGAAGTATTGGAGGTGTAACTTTTTTTTGGGCTTTGGATGAAAAAAACAAACAAACAAAAAATGACACTTCTTCGATAACTTTCAAATATGACCTGCCTGGAAACTATACAATTAAGTTGAAAGCAATTGATACAGGTTCTTGTACTGGCAAGGATTCCACACAAACACAAATTTTGGTATCTATCCCACTCGGCTTCGCAGGGCCTGACCAAGTTATGTGTTTTGATGGAGGCACTCAGCTTGTGGCTGGCGGTGGCATTGATTATCAATGGAAAACAGCTGACAATTCTTTTAAATCGAGTCAACCCACACCCTCAGTTAATCCAAAAGAGAAAACTGCCTACTACGTTTCAATAACAGATGTAAATGGGTGCATAAAAAAGGATACGGTGAATGTGCGCGTTGTTGCAAGTATTGATTTGCAATTTAAAGCAGATCGAGTGGATTATGATTGTTACAATCGACCTTCGGTGAAAGTGATCAATCAAACAGATCCTGACGAAGAAGTGTTTTTTGATTTTGGTGATGGCACTACTTCTGATTTACCAACAGTTACTCATAGCTATTCAAAAGATGGATTGTTTCCAATACGATTGGTAGGCAAGAAAGAATCATGTATTTATGATAAAGTAATCAGCGTGCCCATTTTTGAATTGAAAGTGCCAAATGTTTTCACGCCAGAGCAAACACCTGACTTCAATGATACTTTTGTTATTGAGTATGGAGGACACCCCATCTCAAAATCAACTTTAAATGTATCGCTTGTAATTTACAATCGCTGGGGCGCAAAGGTTTATGAGAATAAAAATTACAAAGATGAGTGGACAGCCCATGATATTTCTGCGGGCACCTATTACTATGAAACACGAATAGAAGGGGAGACTAACTGCAAGGGTTGGGTGCAGGTTATCAAATAGAACTTAGGCATTGGGACTTAGGACTTTGGTGAGAGGTAAATGGAGCTTTCCAAAAGTTCTGAATTTTTGGAAAGTTGATATAGATAAAGTAAACTTTTCAGTTAGATCATCGTATGAGCATTTAGTTTGGCATGAGTTTGGGTAAATTGGCTTTGAAATCATCCCACCAATGAAATTTATTTTTTCCTTCTTTTTAATCTTAAACCTGCTATTTGCTCAGGCTCAGGTGAGCGATATCAAAAGTGCTTCCTCCAGCAATGCAAATAGTGGGGGAGGTGGTGGAGATCGGAGAGGTGGCTCAGGAAATAGTGCTGCTTTCATTTATTTTTTTGCAGACGCATTGAATGGCTTGGTAAGCTGGCAGCAATACAAACTGCAAAAGAAAGAATTGAATCCGTACTTGGTGTCGTTCGATATTATTTCGCAGGTTGCCATACAGCCTTCTCGTTATTATTTGTACAATCCACGCATTCGCGGAAATTGGGGATTGTTCTCAACAGATTTTAGAGTCAATTACCTCTTGCAAGAAACGGGGAATGGAACGGATGATTTGAGCTCCATCGACTGGCAAGTGCTTCAATTAAATATAGTTACTACTAGGAACGTGATTGGCCGTATTGGCGGTGGCCTCATGAAAGAAAATTTTGGTGGTCAGCAATCTTTTTTTGAATCAACCTATGGCGTGTTTGTTCAATCCAATAATAAAAGATTAGGTGGATCAATAGAATATCGATTGGCACAAGATTTTATAACCAACGTTGTTCCTCGTAGGGAGTTGAGCGCGCAGTTTGAGAAACGTTTGTTTTCCAGCGGGTATTGGAATACCTATCTTACCTTGGGTGGCGTCTATCAGAATTATTATGAAAAAATTTCAGTGTGGGGTATTCAAGTTGGTTTGGCATTCAGGGTTTTCTCACCATCTATTCAAAGCGAGCCTTGATACTGTTTCACCAATAGCCAATGATGAAGTAGCTGCTGGTGATGGCGCATTGCAAACATGAATCACTTGTTTTTCTTCCACGATCATAAAATCATCTACCAAACCCCCCTCTCGATCACACGCTTGTGCGCGAACGCCTGCACCACCTTCTACCAAATCTGATTCTTGAATTTCCGGAATGAGTTTTTGAAGTGCTTTTGTAAATGCTGCTTTTGAAAATGATCGGTACATTTCGCCCATACCCGTTCGCCAATATTTTGCTGCCACTTTTTGAAAGCCTGGCCACAGCAAAGTTTCAGTTAGCTCTGCCAAATTGATTTGTGATTTTTTGTAGCCCTCGCGCTGAAAGGCAAGTACTGCATTTGGGCCAGCTTCTACACCGCCTTTTGCCATGCGCGTGAAATGGACTCCTAAGAAAGGAAAGTTGGGATCTGGAACTGGATAGATTAAATTCTTGACTAAATACTCTTTCTCCTTTTTTAGTTTGAAATATTCCCCACGGAATGGAATAATCTTCACGTTCAGATTTTTGGTGGTCATGCACGCTACATTGTCTGAGTAGAGGCCAGCGCAATTGATAAGTAATTTAGAGGTATAATTTTTTGTGGATGTTATAACTGTTACTTCTTGACTGTCGGTTTTTATGTCGATTACTTTTTCACCCAATTTTATTTCAGCGCCTTCCTGATGGAGCACTTCTCCGTACTTCTCTGCCACTAACTTGTAATCTACAATTCCTGTTTGGGGAACAAAAATTCCTTCAATGCCTTTTACGTGCGGTTCGTATTCTTTCAGTTCGGCTTGGGAAAGTCTTTTTAAATTGGTCAAGCCATTTTGTTCGCCTCGCACAAAAAGATTATTGAGCAATGGCTTTTCTGCTTCATCGGTAGCTACGATGATTTTGCCGCAGAGGTCAAATGGGATTCCGTTCTCTTTGCAAAAATCGATGAGCAAGTGATAGCCGCGGATGCAGTTGGTGGCTTTTAGGCTTCCGGGTTTGTAGTAAATTCCTGAGTGTATGACGCCACTGTTGTTTCCTGTTTGGTGTTTGGCCAACTCATTCTCTTTTTCTAACAGGAGAATTTTAAGCGCAGGATTTGATTTCTTGATTTGCAATGCTGTTGCTAAACCAACTATACCTCCGCCAATAATGATTACGTCTCTATCCATTTAAGATTTAAGATTTTTGATTTAAGATTGAAAGATAGAGGTTGCAAATTAGAACCCAAAACTGATACCTGTAGCTAACTACCGATCACCCCTTACCAACTACCCATGCCCTAATCCCTAATGACTAAGTCCTAAGTCCCGATCCCTAAGTCCTAATCCCTAATCCCTAATCCCTAATCCCTAATCGGCCTTACTCTTACATTCAACGACTGCTCGACAATCACCAAATGATTAGCCGGCAACATAGTCCAGTCTTTATCGTCTGTGAGTTTTTCTGAAACTACTAACACGGCATTGTCATCATCTTGCGCAGCCTCTAGTCGCGTGTCTCCATTTTCTACTACAAAGCGTCCGCCTTCGGAGTGGTACATGGTCAGCGGCTCTTCTTTGGGATCGCTTACGTAACGCGTGGCCACTAGGAACAAGCCGTTGGTGAAAACCATGTTGAGATAGGCAGGCTCTTTGATGCCATTATCGGCCATCATTTTTTTTAGCGTTCTAAAAGTTTTTTCAAAGGAATCGGCCACAGCCTCTGGGCTAATGGATTGATGATCCTTAAAAAGTGTGTTTAGTAGCAGTGCAAAAATATGTTCAGAATCGGTTTGACCTTTGATCCAATTGTAAAGTTCGTCAGTCAATGGCTCGCGGATATGTCTTTTGATCTTGCCAAACTCTTCCACGCCACCGTTGTGCGCCATCAAAATATTTTTGTATTGAAAGGGGTGGCAGTTGGATTCGGAGACATCGCCCACGCTGGCCGCCCGTACATGTGCGATCATGCAATCGGTTTTAACTTTGGGCGCGAGGTTGCGCAGGTTACGGTTGTTCCAAGCGGGGTTTACAGATACAAATGTGATGGGCTCGTAATTTACCTCTGGCACATACCAGCCTACGCCAAAGCCATCGCCATTGAGGGGTTCTTCAATTTCGCGGGCGTTGCTGCTTTGATTGATCAGTGAATTTTTTGGCTGATAAAGTAGTTTATCGATGACTACCGGGGTGCCTTTGTAGGCCATGAGTCTGCACATAAGGGGAAGATTTTTCAAAAGGTAATAAAAATCTTGATTTGATGGCAAGGGAATTCTATATGGCTTATTGAAGATAGGAGTAGTATGTTTTTACAAATTTTGAATGATTAAGCCATTGAATTAACAGTTGGCGGCTTTTTTGTTGCTAAACCAATCTAGTTTAGCATTAACTTTGCAAATACTATGATACAGCCTACCTTATCTTTTGATCTGCTTTGAAATTTAGCAAAGACTCTTATTGGTTTAAATCGGGGATTTTCAGTCTGCTTCAACAAACTACCAATTTGGTATTTGGATTTGGAGGGTTCTATTGCTTGGTTCGGGTTTTATCGAAAGATCAAATGGGTGGGTGGATCCTTTTTACCACGGTTATCTCCATTCTGGAGGTGGCGAGAATAGGCTTTATCAAGTATGGATTCATTAAACTGAGAGCAGAGGCTAATGAGGAGGATCAGGGCAAACTTTTAACAGCTTCTTTAGCTATCAATACAGCTTTTGCGCTTATCGTTTCTTTGTGTATGCTTCTACTTGGGGCTACTCTTGCAGAAATTTGGAAAACCCCTGAATTGCGCACTATGTTTTATCTGTACTCAGCTACTTCCATTATACTGATACCTTTTTTCCAATTTGAATTTTTGCAGCACGCTTTGCTTGATTTCAAAAATGTTTTCTTTGTTTACTTTATACGAAGTGGATTTTTGTTTTTTGCCATTCTATTTAGCTACTTTGGTCTTTATCAACTTGATCTATTCCAATTGGTAATAATCAATTTGTTTAGTGCTTTATTGGCCTCGGTCGCATCTTACCTACTTGTAAAAAAACCATTGCATTTTTCTTCCTCTATTGAGGGTACTTGGGTATGGAAACTGGTACACTATGGTAAATATGTGGTTGGCACTAACTTGGTTTCTTCTTTGTACGGAGCAGTAGATTCATTTATGTTGGGTTCTTTGGTCTCCGCTGCTTCGGTGGCCACTTTCAATGCTGCTTCGAGAATTACCAATCTAATCAACGTACCGTCTATGTCCTTTTCAGCAATTATCTTCCCTCAAAGCGCAAAGTTGATGAGCACAGAGGGCAAATCTGGAGTAAAAACGTTACATGAAAAATCAGTCGGTGCAATTTTGGCAATTGTGCTTCCTTGTATCATTTTTATTTTGATTTTCCCTGAATGGGTCATTACTATTATTGCAGGGCCTAGCTATATAGATTCTGTAGCTATCTTGAACGTTACCATATTTCTTAGTTTCTTTTTACCTTTTTCGTTTCAATTTGGGGTTACCCTTATATCGATAGGTTATCCCAATCTCAATTTTTATTTTACTAGTGTCTTTTTTGTTGTAAATGCGATACTGAATTATTTTTTAGTATCAACGTATGGCATAATAGGGGCTGCATATGGAACACTGGGCACAACATTGATTAGTTTTATTTTTATGAGTGTTGTATTGAATAGGCTAGTTGATATTAGTTTGTTGAACATTTTTAGAAGCACGTTTGATTTTTATTTGATGGTTATTAAAATTGCGAAAGATCAACTTGTTAAATATTTAAAATAAGCATGAACCCGCAAGGAAAAGAAGACGACTCAGACAATAATGGTATTCTCAAAAATATTGTGATAGCTTTTCTTTTTTTAGTTTTTCTAATGATTTTCTTGAAAGTAATGTTTTTCTAAAGCCCCCAACAAGAACTAGCAGTATAAGTGATGATTAAGACTAAGCGCATAGACTATAAATTTGCAGCTCTTTTTTTAACGCTGTTGCTGGGTTCATTATTCATTGGGATTTTGATTGGCACGTACGGCTATAAAATGGGCGTTCCCATAATTGCTGCTTTGGTGGGGTTGCCTTTGATTTACAAGTCTGTAATAGACACTGAATTTGGCCTATACCTGTTTACTTGGTACACTTATTTTTTATTCCTAATTGGTCGCTTGCTTTTGCCAACAAGATTGCCAATGGGAGTTGGTGTGGAAATTCTACTACTAGTCCTCTCAGGCGGGGTTATAATTTCTGAAATTCAACATAAGAAATCAGGATGGAAATTTCTTGATAATCCTGTCACCTATATTTTTATCGTTTATGAAACATACAATGTGTTACAGGCATTTAATCCCAACGCTACCTCGCTAGCGGGGTGGTTGGTCTCAACAAGGGGTATTGTTTTTGAAATGATAGCTTATCTTTTGTTGATCAAGTTATTCTCCAATTTTAGCTTGATAAAAAACTTCACCAAACTTTGGATGTTCCTATCTCTTTTAGCGGCTTTATATGGCTTTTATCAAGAGATTTTTGGGTACAATAGCTATGAGTGGATGGATATTTATAGTAACCCACAGACAATTTTTTTGATACAAAATTGGGCTTTTCTGCGCAAGTTTTCTTTCATGTCAGATGTTGCCACATTTGGGATTGTGATGGCCTACAGTGGAATTTTCTGTGGAGTACTTGCCATGACTTCTTCTTTTAACGGGAAGAAAAGAATGATTTTAGGTGCAAGTGCCATTTTAATGATTATTGCAATGAGCTTTTCGGGGACTAGAACGGCCACTGCTATGGTACCAGCAGGGGCTTTTATGTATATATTGATGCATATTAATAATCGAAAAACATTGATCGCTTTGGTGTTTTTGGTTGTCTGCGGCTTAGCTATACTTTATGGGCCTTTTTATGGTACTTCTATTTCCAGAATACGAACTACTTTTCAGCCTAGCCAAGATCCCTCTATGAATGTAAGGGAATACAATCGGGCAAGAGCGCAGCCTTATATCCATAGCCATCCAATTGGTGGGGGAGTAAACACAACAGATTCCGAAGGTGAGTTACTTTCTCCCGGACATCAATTAGCGGGGTTTCCAACGGATAGTGGTTTTTTGAAAACAGCACTTACTATTGGTTGGATTGGTTTAATTATACAAATGGCTTTGTACCTAAGTGTCATAGTTATTGGGGTTAGTAATTTTTATAAAGCGCGTGACCCTGTCATTAAAGCTCTTTATGGTGCTTACATTGCTGCGTTTTTCTCACTTATAATTGCAAACTACGCACAACCTGCAATGGGACAAAAGCCCACTGGGCTCATCGTTTTTTCGATTTTTGTACTCATGCCTAATTTAATTAAATTTGACAGTATAGTTGAACTTAAAAAATCGAATAAATTATGATTGCTAAGAATATAAGCAGAGTGTCTCTCTTACTATTGATCTGTTTGCCTTGGACTACTCAAGGTCAGAAGATCGATTACAACACCATTATTTTGCCCAGCAACGCAAAAGATATACCCATCACAGAAAAATTGGTGCAATTAGCTTGGACAAACAACCCGTCTAATCAAGTTCTATATGATCAAGTTAGGGTAGCTGAGTACAATAAAAAACTTGCTAGGAGAAATTTCCTCAATCAAATTTCCGCAACAGGAAACGTGAATGAATTCAATATCAATCCGCCCCCTGGAGTTGCCATTTTTCTTCCGAAATATAACTTTTCAGCAACCCTTAGCCTTGGAAATGTTTTTAGTGATCCTATTCGCATTAAAAGAGCTCAAGAAGAAACGGAGATAGCACTTAAAAACGTAGATAGTAAAAAGCTATTGATCAGGGCAGAGGTATTGAGACGATATCAGGTCTATTTATCTTTCAAAGAATTATTAAAAATAAGAACCGAAGCGTTGGAAGATGCTTATGCTTCATTTTCATTGATGGAACAGAAATTCAAGAATGGCCAAACGAGCATTATTGAATACAATAGTGCATTAGAAAATCACAATATGAGAAAGGCTGATAAAATAGTGGCGGAGAGGGACTTTGTAATTTCAAAGATTGATATTGAAGAATTAATTGGTGTAAAATTAGAGGATGTTTATTAATGCGAGATTTTACTTTGAAAGTAGCTCACTATCGATCTGATCTGCTAGTTCTGGGTGGATATCGTGATTAAATTTTCTCGCGAAGAGCTTTTCAGATGCTTTGAGCTTATTGAAATCGGCTTTTTCGAATAGCGATGGGGAGGGGTCAATCCCCCGATTTTTCCAATTGATAAGAACAATAGGATCATTCACAATGGTTGTAATGAAATACTCATCCCCAGAATTAAGTAGGGCTGTCTGTATGAAGATCTCATCGGGTATCAAACAGTATTTTAGAAAACGCATTACCTCTGGATGTTCGAAATAAAAATCGAGTACCTTTCTCCCAGCGGCCTGGGTAATGCAAAACCATTGATCTCCTCCGTAGGGTGTTATATTTCTTGGAAACTCTCTTTCTTTTTTTAAAAAAACGCTTAGAATTAAACTTAAAACTTTTCTAGGTAAGCTTTTTACTTCTGGAGGATTAGGGTACTCAAATAGCTTGGAGTTAATATAAAAGTAGTATTTCTTTATCCTATTGATTTCCTTGTTTGGCTGCCAGTGGAGCGCAGGCATAGTATAGTAATTGACAAAACTTTTTCCATTGTTGGCCGCTAAGAACGCTTGAATCTCCTTATTATTTTTGATGGGGTAATCAGATCCACTTAAAAGAATAATATGGTCGCAGTTGTGGGTAAGCGCTGCTTGGATGCCTTCCATGGTAGCATTCACAAGACCAATACTTCCCCAATAGCTATTATATCTTTTTTTTAAGAAGATCAGATTTTTAATACCAACTAGCCCCTTACAGGTCAAAAACTGTCCAAGATCAGCCCCTCTATCGATATGCACAAAAAGCATATTGGAATCTTGCTCTATCCGTTGCAATAACCTAGCAAGCTGGCTAGGGTTTTGATGAGCGAGAATTACATACCCAATTTTTGGCATTAACTTTTTTTATTTGAAATAATTACTCAAATTTAGGCAATGAAAAATTAGATATGAAAACAATACCCTCAATACTAACAATAGTTACCGTAGCACTATCACTAGCTGCTTTTCAGCACTGTTCGTCCAGTAAGAGTGATCCCGCACCTGTTGAAGTACCAAAATTAAACCAAGATGTGATCAATCTTTTTAACAATGTTTATACTGCCCCAACTGGGTTCCAGGAAGCTTCTATGACCAACCCAACTGCCGATGGAAAGCAAGTTTGGGTAATTAAAGACATAAAGGGAGACAAAGATTTGATTTGGGCTGGTGGAAGAACTGTGCCGTCACCCATGTGGCCTAGCCCATTGCCACTTTATTATCCTGATGAAGTTGGGGGGTACATATTCTTGCCAAACCTAAACGCAAGCAATTGGCTGAGCAAGCAATTTTCAGCAGCAGCCCAGCCATATGATATATATATAGTTTTAAGAGATGTGGAGGCTCAGCAGGATGAAGGTTATTTTGCAGTAAGTTACGGTGTTAGAAATATTGGCGACCACTTGAAATATGTATTGAATTCTCCGGGTAACAATCCCGAAGTTGATATGGATAGACCTTTTGTGCCAGAATTTAATAAAAGATCAATCCTTCGATTACGCATAGATGGTCCTAGATCTAGACTTTGGATCAATAATGTACCCGTAACATATAAGGGTTCTAATACGGTCGATTTAGGATCTGCCCCAATAACCTTTTTAGGATATGGATCTAATTCACATGTGGCACAACATGATTTTTATAGTATGTTGGTTAAATTTGGTACACTATCGGATGCAGAGAATAAAACAGTTTATGATGAACTTGCAAAGTATTACAGCATAGGGACCTATCCTGATAAGCCATTCGCCAGCAAGATCAAAGCTGTGGGTAACAACGCGAATCAGCCACGAGTTTGGACTGCCACTTACGAATATGTGAGTACAACAGGCACTTTAGAAGATACGGGAAAGACAGAATACCAGTGGGGCTATTTTGATGTATTCAATGGATCAAAAAATGATATTAATGAGGCTAATATTTTAGCAGGCGCTACAAGTAAAACATTGGCAAGAAATGACTATCCGAGTTTATTCAAGGATCCAGGAAAAAGCAAGGCCTTTGTTTTTGTCATTGTTAAAGTCTATGATACTAAAGGTGATTCTTGGAGTCATTTTGTGAGATCACCATTAACGGTTGATAACTATTAGTATTGATTTTTCTGGAACGCAAAATAGCTGATCTAGGAAATCAATAGGCAAAATCCCTAACTTTATGAGCTCAAATCCCTCATATGAATACCATATAAGGTAGTGCTTTTATCATTATTATATTTTATGAAAGAGGGAAATCCTACATCTAGAGATAAGCTAAATATTCCTAAGAACGCAAGAGTGCTTGATGTGGGTAGTGGCCATAATCCTCATCCACGAGCCAATGTGGTGGTTGATAAATTTGTGGATACTAACTACCATAGGGCAGCTAATATTAAAGTATTGGCCAAGCAAGAATTTATCAATGCGGATGGCGAAAACCTTCCTTTTAAGGATAATGAATTCGATTATGTGATTGCCAATCACGTATTGGAGCATGTTGACCATCCTGACAAATTTCTAAATGAATTGGCGAGAGTTGGTAAGAGAGGTTATGTTGAAACCCCTTCCTTAATAGGAGAACATTTGATACCAAAGGAATCTCATAAATGGCTTTTGCTTGATATAAACAACAAGCTTGTTATCGTTAGCAAAGAGCGAGTAAACTTCCATACCAGTCATGATTTTGGATATATCTTCTTGGATTATTTTCAGAAAAATTCAATAGGATACAAAATATTGCAACGCACGCATCATCAATTATTCACCGTTAATTATGAATGGAAAGATACTATTGATTATGTACTAGAGCCAAATGAAGATATATATATGAAATATTTTGAAAAGGCTTGGGCTTGGGATGAAGCAATCTATAATGATTTAATGCCTCAAAGAAGTGTTTCAGAAGAGTTCATGCAATCATTTAGCGCAATGGTTGACATTGCCAAAAGCGTGTTTAAGTCAAAGGTTTTAAAGAAGTAAAATTGTCTATTGATTTTCAAAAGGTTTTATATACACTTCAATAAAGCACTTAGTGTTATCTCGTGGTGCTTGAAAACTAGTAACCTTCACATAGTTTTCTTGTAGACTCTTTCTTACAGCATCAGGATAAAATTGATTGAGGTTAGGGATCACTTCAAATAGTACCAAGTCGTATTCTTTGTTAGAAATTTTAGTTGAGAACTCTTTGATTTCTTTGTCAAAGATGGATACGTTTCTATGAAACCACATGGGTTGGTTCTTTAATGGCTCATAGCCAATTTCATAGGCCAACGGAGTTAGCTCAGACATATTCAAGACTTTCAAATTCTTTGTCTTAATAATTTTCAAACTCATTATTGAATCTATGCCTCGAATGGTCTCCTCAGGCAATAGCACATTTTTGAATGATTTGTATTTTGATATTTTCCAATTGATTTTTTTCTCCTGTTTCGTTGAATCATCAATGAACCAAGTGTACTTAGAAACACTATTCAAGGATCTTTTATCTTCTGATAAACTTGGACTTGGAGAAATCCGATTAATAATTCGCTGGCCATAGCGCCAATAATCCGCTGACCACCAGAACATAATGAGAAAACAAATAGAGGCAAGAATCCAGACTTTATTGATGTTAAACGTTAAAAAATTGGAGGCAATAAAAGCAAAAGCGATTGCATGAAAATAGATGTTTACATTATGCGGTATGTAACTGGTTACTTGTACTAAGATGGCTTGTGCTAGGATGCATAGGGAGAATAGCGCAAAAAGCACCTCTTTTTTTGATCTAAAATATTTCTCTTGGGTAGATGTCTTACGCATAATAATGATAATCACTAGCATGAAATAGAACTTGATCCACTGAGACCCCTCAAAGACATCAATGAGGATATCATTTAGGCTTGTCCTTGCATTGTGCGGTGCTTGTCCATAATTGAACCAATACAAGAAATCGGAAGTGATAAACGGCAGAACAAATAAGGCTGTAAATATCAGCGAGAACCCTGCATAGTATAAAACCCACTGTATCCTCTTTGTGACAATAGCATCGTACAAGAGTAGTGCAGAAGCAGACAATACGGCTAGTGCCCCACCATCTTGTTTAGTGAAAACAGCTAATACCAAAAAGAAGCTAGTCAATGCAATAAAAATAATCTTCTTTTTATTTGACTCACTAAAAATGTGATGAAGCAAAAAGTTGATGGCGATTAGCTCGAATATAAAAACAGTGTGGTTGTACCATGGCCAGAAGTTGACGAAGACGAATGAAATGCAGTAAACTAAAAGCGTTAACAGTACAATCGCGGGGTCTACTCCCAATTTTTTAAGAATAGATCGAAGACTAAGTGATCCTATTAGATTTATAAAAACCTGTGTGATCACCAACGTATATAAATTCGGCCCAAAAATCTTGAAAAAGATAGCTGGAAGTATCCAAAACCCAAAACCCATTGGGAGGGAGAAATCCTTGAAGGGAATTTGGCCAATGGAAATTCGATAGGCACCTTCCCACGCAAGGAAAAGATTTATTTTAAAGGGCAGTTGAATAAAAAGTGGAATAATAACAAACGCTAAAATGATCAAGATTTGAAGCCTCTCAATAAATCGATTCGATAAGTCTTTGTTAAGTATATTCATTTTTATCAGTTCATAGATTTAAACTTTTGATAGATAGCATTATAAAAATAGGGCAAGCAAAGTAGCCCCAAATATGATTGAATAGACAAAGTAATGATCCAAGTAGAATAGGGGATGTCATAGTTACTCGTGAAGTATTTGTTTACAATCGCTAGGCCATAAATAGTAATAGCAATGATTGCCATCAATAGTAGGCTAGCGTAAAGCTGAAAATTCCTTGACTTTAGCTTAGAAGTTACTTCGACTTTATGTTCGTTAAGATAAAATAATCCAATTGAGATCACCCAAGGAGCTAGTAAGTACAATATTCTAATCTCATTAAATATCCCCCCTAGGAATGTCGTGAACACCACCAATAAAAAAACAGATAGGGATGATCGATAGATTAGCTGACGAGGTAGAATACCATCTTCCTTTTTCTCTATGAAACTAATGAAGAACGGAAACCATAAGAAGCCGAATGTGAGGTAAGCAAAACCGATTACCTGCTCTAAATTATTTGTGTTCCAGTCAAAGCCTTCCCAATAATTGTATTTTTCTATTCCATAGTAAAGTCGTAACCCCACAAAAACAGCAAACGTAACCGCAGCAATGGCAAGTCGGGTATAAATGTACTGGCTTTTATTAAAGAAGAGATTTACGAAGGGTATCAGCAAGAGTGTTTCCCTGCATAGCACACCGGCTATCGCAAAGAGTAAAATCTGAAAAGCCTTATTTTTGATAATTGAAAGGAGGCCTAAAATCAAAATGCAATATGCCAGTGCGTCTTCCCGCGTATGGACAGGCACATTATAAGCCAATGATAGTGGTGGAAGTAAAGTGAAGAGTACTGCGCCAATGAACGCATATTCTGAAAGGTTAATTTGAATTAAAAAAAAATAAAACAACAAAATGGCCAGTGTATGAAACAGGAATGCTTCCATTTTGTAGATCAAGAAGAAGATTGAGTTGTTGTCTTCTTGTCCACGAAAAAGATGATATGTAGTAGAAACTATGATTCTGTGAAGGACTCGATATCTAAAAGGTGGTTCTTCGGCAATTCTCCACTGATAAAGCGAATCGGGAGGCGACTTTAACTCACCACTTAAATTGACCGTCTTATTCATGGAGCCATTAAGTAAAAAATTACTCACAGAAAAAGTTGCCCCTGAAAGTAGCACTAAAAAAAGTATTTGTTTAATGGGAGTCAATTTGTGCCGATATTTAGGTCGAAATGGCGAAGTTGGTATTTTTGACCAAGATAAGGAAGTATTCTAACGGTATTAGTTGAAGTTAATGAAGAACCTAGTCACTATTTTTAAGCTACTTAGGTCTGGTCAATGGGTAAAGAACCTATTCTTATTTATACCCATTTTCTTTGCAGGTGAGCTCCAGCATTTTGAGAAACTAAAAGATGTTACACTTGCGTTTTTTGCTTTCTGTTGTGCAGCCAGTTCAATCTATATTGTCAATGATTTAATGGATATTGAGTCTGATAGGCAACACCCTGAAAAATGCAAGAGACCATTGGCCGCTGGGCTTGTTACATCAGGGCAAGCTTGGTTCGCCTTCATTGGCTTACTTTTAGGTGGAATCTTTTTTTTGTGGCTAACGAATAGTATTTTATTTGCCGGCATTTTACTTTCCTATCTCCTAATAAACATCGGGTATTCCACTGGGCTAAAGAGAGTACCCATTGTAGAAATACTAATTGTTTCATCTGGATTTGTATTGAGAACAATTGGGGGTGGCCTTGTGGCAGCAGTGGAAGTTTCTCAATGGATGATCATGATGATATTTTTGCTTGCCCTTTTCTTGGCATTGGCCAAGAGGCGTGATGATTTTTTTGTTCCCAGCTACTCGGGTAAGGCAATACGTAAATCAATTGAGCATTATAACTTAGAGTATATCAATGCTCTTTTGATAATGGTTTCGGGGATTATTATTGTAGCATATCTCATGTATGTGATATCTCCAGAAGTAATCAGCCGGTTTCATTCCAACTATCTTTACATCACTTCTATTTTTGTGATCGCTGGCGTAATGAGATACCTTCAGATTACATTGGTTGAAAATAAATCGGGATCACCCACTAAGATTTTGTATAGCGATAACTTTATTCGGATAGCGGTTGCCCTTTGGATTGTAACGTTCTACTTTATTATTTATTAAATACTTTATGGAGGGGGATACAACCGCAATATCCAATTGGGGCAACTACCCAAGAATCGATGCTCATTTAAAAAGCTTTAAGAGTGCGCGAGAGATTGTTAACGAAATCAATTCTGGAGCTAGCTACATAGCAAGAGGTAATGGACGATGCTATGGAGATTCCTCCCTAAACACTAGAATTATTTCCACTTTGAAGTATGACAATATCCTGGAATTTGATAGGGCCAATGCGACTATCACTTGTCAATCAGGCGTAACATTTGAATCCCTTATTCAATTTCTCGTACCAAAGGGCTTGTTCTTGCCTGTCACTCCGGGAACAAAATTCATTACAGTAGGTGGTGCCGTGGCTTCTGACATCCATGGAAAGAATCATCACGTAGACGGCTCATTTGGGAATCATATTATTAAAATGGAAGTCCTACTTTCGTCAGGTAAAATTGTGGAATGTGGGCATGATTTAGAACGTGAATTATTTGAAGTTACTTGTGGTGGGATGGGGCTTACTGGAATTATTCTGACAGTGAAATTTAGACTTAAGAAGATAGATAGCGCGTTCATTCGGCAAACTTCCATCAAAGCAAAGAATTTGGACGAGATTTTTGTTCTGTTTGAAGAGTATAGGGAAAATACCTATTCTGTGGCTTGGATTGATTGCCTTCAAAAAGGTAATTCACTTGGTCGCAGTCTATTAATGGTGGGTGAGCATGCCACCGAAAAAGATTCATCTCCATTGCCGAAAGATTCAAGAGCAACAAATAAAAAACTTAACATCCCTTTCAACTTCCCAGCGTGGGCTTTAAACAAATATTCGATTAAGATTTTTAATTTCCTTTTCTATTATAAGCAATTCAAAATAAAAAAAGAGTCCATTGTTAATTTTGATCAATTCTTTTATCCCCTTGATTTTATCAATAATTGGAATAGAATGTATGGCAAGAAGGGTTTTGTACAGTACCAATTTGTATTGCCTTTGGAAAATAGTAAGATGGGCTTGCGAAAAATACTTACGGAGATCAGTAATAACGGGACTGGTTCTTTTTTGGCCGTGCTTAAACTTTTTGGTGAGCAAGAGGGAGGGCTTATTTCTTTCCCCATGAAGGGTTATACGTTAGCACTCGACTTTCCTGTGAGGAAAGGATTATTTGAATTTCTAAATCAATTGGATAAGCTAGTTCTTGAGTATGGCGGCAGAATTTATTTAACCAAGGATGCAAGAATGGACAAAAAAATATTTTGGAAGAGCTACCCAGAGATTAGTCGTTTTCAACAGATTGTAAAAAAATTCAACCCAAACGTTAAATGGCGATCAGCTCAATCTGATCGACTAGAAATTTTAGAACCATGACAGCACTCATCTTAGGCGCAACCTCTGACATCGCCATAGCATTGGCAAAACACCTTGGCTCTGATGGTTACAATTTACAATTGGCAGCCAGGGATGTCGAGGATTTGAAAGCATTGAAAAGTGATATTGAAATTAGAAATAATGTATCGGTTACTACAATAGAATTGGATGCTTTGAAATTTGAGAGTCATTATTCACTTTATCATGGTTTAACGATCAAGCCTGATGTTGCCATATTGGTTTTTGGTTATTTGGGTAATCACACTTTGGCTATGGAGGATTGGAAAGAGAGCCAACGAATAGTGAATACAAACTATGTGGGGGCTGTCTCTATTTTGAATGTGATTGCAAATGATTTTGAGAAGCGCAAGAAGGGGGTTATCGTTGGGATAAGTTCAGTTGCTGGCGACAGAGGAAGAATGTCCAATTATTTATATGGAAGTGCCAAGGCAGGATTGACTGCCTATCTTTCTGGTTTGCGAAATAGATTATTTCATTCGGGGGTACACGTGCTAACGGTGAAGCCCGGCTTTGTGCGCACACAGATGACAGAAGGACTGAAGTTACCTGCTCTAGTGACTACCGACCCTAAACAAGTGGCAAAAAAGATTTTGATTGCTATCAAGAAAAAGAAAAATACGATCTACGTTTTATCAATTTGGTCATTGATCATGCTGTTGATTCGAAATATTCCAGAGTTTCTTTTTAAAAAATTAAAGCTTTGAAAAGAGGTCTAGCGCTTTTTGATTTTGATGGAACAATCACTACAAAGGACACACTTTTTGAATTGATCAAATTCCAAAAAGGGAACATTGCATTCTATCTTGGTATGATTTGGCTTTCGCCAATTCTGATCTTATTTAAGCTAGGGGTAGTCCCTAATTGGAGAACAAAAGAGATCGTGTTATCCCTTTTCTTTGCCAATCAGACACTGTCGTCTTTTCAGCAGATGTGTGATCAGTTTATTTCCAACGCTTTGCCATTTATGATACGAGCGGAGGCCTTGAAAAAAATAGAACAGCACACTAAAAAAGGTGATCGTGTAATTGTGGTTAGCGCCTCTGCTTATAATTGGGTAGAAGGCTGGTGTCAATCAATCAACATTGAGTTGATATCCACAAGGCTTGATAGCAAAAATGGCATCTTGACAGGTAAGTTAGAATCATTGAATTGCAATGGCGAAGAAAAAGTAAAGCGTATTAAGAAGCATCTTGAATTAACCGATTTTTCACCTATTTATGCCTATGGCAATAGTTCAGGAGACAAACCCATGCTTGCTCTTGCTGACCACCCCTTCTATAAAAAATTTTAACTTCCTATTAGTATTCGGCTTTTTTCACTGAACACCTTTTTAATTATATAGACTGTAAGTGCTGAGATGCCAATGATAGCCGCTGTAAAAGCGAAATACCCAATCCCATTTTGCATACGTGATATGTGAAAATAGTTTAATGTGAGCTCAATGACATTAATAAAATAGATGTGTACAAAGTAGATTCCAAAGCTGAATGAGCCCAGCCAAGCAAGATAATTCAAATTCTTTCCTCTTAAACTTAAGCGATAGAAGAAAATCAACAGAACGATGGCCAAAATTAGTTCCTTTAGCTTGCCCCAATTAAATTGAGAAGTTAAGTAATGTGGAGTGGATTCAAAAAAATGTAAGTGCTCTACCTTTACGGCATGACTCATTTCTAGATAGAAAATGGTTAGATACAATCCGACCATGCCAAGCAGGATGTAATTGCTTACCCCTAAAATCCATTCCCTGTTTTTGCTGGCCCACATGCCAAAAAGGTAGACGGGTAGAAAATAGATAAGAGATTCAAGTAGTGTTGCGTAGTAACCGTAAGCGTAGGTGAATAGTCCAATCCCTACAACAACGGCAGTTATTACTGAAAAATAATTTGTTTTTTGAATGCGGTATAAAATGGGAGAAATTAAAAAAATGATGCTGATCATTGGTATAAAATAGAATGGCCCAGAGTGTTTACCTGTTGCCAACATATATACTACTTGAAAAGGAGGATAAAGGCCTTTATAAAAAGAACTCATCCAATGTGCATCGGTTTCAATGAGTAGCTTATCCAATAGTGCTGGAATAGAAATAAGTACGTATGGAATTATTACATACTTTATTTTTTTTGATAGATAGTCTGAATAATTAAACTTCTCTGCGTTGAGGTATTGAAACAGAAACCCTGATATAAAAACAAAAAGAATCGTAGAAGAGTCCAGACCATACGTAAGAAGATGGAGGAAGATTGAATCTTCTGGCCAAAGAAGAGAAGTTCGGCAATGCACTCCTACAATTAATAGTATGGCAAAGCCTCTAAAGTTGTGAATGTAGGATAGGAAGTTATTCTTCACTTGTAACAATCACAAAGACACAAATTAAAAGTGGTAAATAAAATATTTACTTACCACTAGAAATAAAACCCCTTCAGGTATTTCAAGACCCGAGGGGTTAAAATCAGTATAGTTTTTAGCGAATCACTATCTTCTGATGAACATTCATTCCGTTTTGGGTAACACGAACAATATAAACCCCTCCCGATAGATTGCTTTCTAATGCGACCCCTTTTGAATATTCTTCTGATGAGAGCGTTAGCGTTAGTAATTCTTTGCCCAATAGGTCAGTGATATTCAATTGCAGTTGAGTACTGATGGGTGAACTTCCAATCACGGTAAACTTGCCACCCTTCTCTGATGGATTAGGATAAACCACTACGGTAAATTGTTCTGTACTGTTGCCTTCAAGCCCAGTGACTACATACTCAACGGGTAATGATTCTTGAACACAATACACATTGTTCGTTCTCACGGAATAGCTACCAGATTGTTCTGGTTTGAATTGAGCAGCATTGGCTCCAGAAATGATATTTTTGTTGAGTAGCCACTGAACTCCTTTGGTGCCATCTGTCTCTAAAATGCCATTATCAGAAAGTTTGATGTTGGGTATCTCCAATGAATCGGCTCTCACAAAAAAGTCTTTGGATTCACTTTTGCAGCCCTTGTCGCTGATTGATGTAACGCGATAAGAATGAATGGGATCAACTACTGAAACCCGGAGAGAGTTACCGGTTTCACCCATGGTCAAATCAATATTTCTATTATACCATTGATAGGCTTTTCCTGTTCCGGTTGCTATAACATCTACCGTTCCTCCAATACAAGCTGCTATTTCTGTTGTTACATTCAAAATGGGTAACTCAGAAATGGTGATTGTCTTACTGTTTGCCAATGGAGAAGCGGAACATCCTGGGAAATAAGAATTGATTTTAATAGTTTGACTTGCCAATAGATTTTTTATAGGAACAACCAATTGAATCGTTTCTCCAGTGCCTACCACTTTTTCTGAAAGAATGCTAGAGGTGGCATCGGTGGCTTCATAGTTTACACCTGTTTGACTATTTTGTATGGAAACAATTGCGTTTTGTTCTGAGCGGCAATAGATGTCTTTATCAGAAAGAACCGCATTGTTCGTAATTACGGTGGGGCGAGTCAACTTGAGTGACAACCGATTGGTATAAGAGGCAGGATCACTTGTGACCACCACTGAGTAGGGAGCACTGTTCATATTGATGGATGTAGTGGTGTTCAAAAAGGCATCAATTAATTGAACGTTGGCCAAGCTAAAGTTATCAAGATTGGAAAATGATAGAGTGTAAGTGCCATGCGCTAGCTCGGTAATAACTTCTCCTGGCAAGAGATTGATGGGAATAGTTCTCTCGCAAAAATTGTTACCTACATCATTGAATACTAGGCGTATTCCATCTGAAGAGGAGGTAGATAAATTAAAAAAAGAATTCAATTTCTTAACCCCATCTTTAATCTCATCGTATCCTGGACTTCCATTGTCTGTTACCATGACATAAGCATAATCTTGCTTATGACCGTCATCAATTTTAATGGAGAAAGAAAAATCGTTAACCTGCGAACCTGATCGGTAGAACCAATTATTGTTAGTTGAGCTTAGTGTGGTCTTTGCGCTTTCATTAACTGATAGCGATGCCGACCCCGCAATTGCTTTTACCCAGAATGCTTGACCTGATGGTATTTGACCATTATTTGGTAGGGTTCCGATATTTGCAGATCGATTCCAAGTCATCCATTCATATCCACCAGCTCCGTTATTTTTCCGAACTGAGATCATGTCACTAATATTCGAAGATGGCCAATCAGCACTATTGTTGTTCCATACAATATCCGAGGCATAAGGGTTGCCCAATAAGTTCCAGCCAATCTCTGGATCACTAGATCCACCTGTAATTGTAAAATTGACGGTACCCTGATGAGGAACTCCAGTGCTAATTAAATTCGTTGGGCCACTAGCGCCATTATACATGTAAGTAGCATAGCCAACTCCTTTTTGTATTATTTCTTGATTAGATGACACTGGGTAAGCAATATATTGGGTATTGTAATAATACATAGAGGCAGCATTTGTAAGCCCTGGCCCAGTGCTGGTTTCAGGAAAATTTCCAGTTATGGGTATAAATAGTTGCCAATCTGCAACTTTTACGCCAGCCACTGGAGAAGACAAATAGCGCCAATCTTCTTTGGTATCCATATACCTCTCCACTTTTACATTGCCAGTAATAGAGCCGCTTGTAATTTGTTGGATGGCTGCACTGGCGCTCGGGCCAGATTTTATCGTAATATTTCCATTTGCATTGAGTATTCCGCCATTGATTTTTAAGCCATCATAAATCTCTACGGCTTTTTGAATAGTAGTAGTTCCGACCGTTTGCATTGTAAGATTTTGAACTTTGTTACTGCCAGTTGTGAAATAAAAATTATTGGCTGTGGTGGCAGAAGTAGTGAATTGAATATTGCCATTGGTAATAGAGATTTCACCCGTGTTAGTAGATGGGTTCACCGTAGATTTATCTGTTAGCGCCAATGTATTGTTGCCTACCACCAAGGTACTTCCAGTAGCAAGGTCAAGTCCACCACCATTGGATGAGCCAAGACTTAACGTTTTTGGGCTTCCACTCGTATTGTTAAAAGTAACAGTGGTGGATGCGGCATTCGTAGTAATTTTATAGAAAAACTGATCGCTAGCGACAGTCATGTTATGGGGAGATGTGCCAGCGAATTGCAAAGCAACTCGATTATCTGCCGAAGGCTTTGCGGGCGTACCGGTGACGATTAAATCTCCAGCAACGCTTACTACAGTTCCATTAGAGGAAGCACCTTTCAAACCTATACCATTGGCTAGAGTCAAGTTGCCCTGTACTGTTAAATTCCCTGCGGCTATATTTTTCAATCCTGAACCAGAACCATTTAAAATTAAGTTTCCATAAGAAGCAAGCGGTACCGAACTGTAGGTATTGTATGAAACAGTAGAGGTAGGCGAAATGGTCTCAAACGTAGGTTGATAATCTACATTGATATTGACGGATGAACCATTGCCCACCTTGAGTGTGCCAGTAAGTGGCTGAGTGACTGTAAGCGTTACATTATCTTGTACAATCACTCTAGAAATATTTCCACCAATTGTTAATGCACTAGTGAGCGTCTGAGGGTTTTGTATTATAAAGTATTGACCATTGAAACTAAAGTCAGAAGGAAGATTGCCCATTCCATCAGGTGCATCTGACCATGAATTAAGTGAGCTCAAATCAGTTGATAATGGTTTTGAAAAGAAAGTAGAGGGGCCAAGGGTTGTTAAAATAGTGGGTGTAGATGGGTCGGATATGTTTCCTACAGCATCATAAGCTTTTACTGTAATATTATAAATGGTGGCGGGCGAGAGAACTGTGGTATAGTAAGTGGTAGTGGTGGACGTACCCAATAAACTGCCATTGGCATATACATAATACCCAGTCACAGCTACGTTATCAAAAGGAGCGACCCACTGAAATGAAGCATTGGTATAATTCCATGATACAATAGAGACAGGAGCTGGTGCATCTGGCTTTTGTGAGTCAGGATCGGTACTAGCACTCGCAATAGGTGAAGAAAATGCAACTGAGCTTCCGTTAGTGTTGCTTACGCTTTTCAGTTTATAATTGTATTGAGTACCGGGCAAAAGCCCAGTATCTACAAAAGAGTTGGTAGCAACCGTTGCTATAATGCTGTAGGTAGTTGAATTGCCTATTGATCGATATATTTCATAGGAATCAGTCGCTAAAGCCACATTCCAGTTAAGATTGATCGAAGTCATACCTGAAGTGGTAGCTAATAATCCAGTAGGTGCAAGTGGGGGAGTGAGAGTTGGTGCAGAGCCGCTGTTTAATACGCTAGTAGGAATTATTACCCAATTATTATTTGTATCAGGACCTTTGTATTCAACGACTAAGTTTTGCCCTCCATCCTTTTCAAAGAAAAGACAGGTAATTGGATAGGCAGTATTACTAACAAGGCTTTGACTAGTAGAAGTGATTGTCCTATCTCCATGCAGTCCATCATTGTCAACAATCTTATTGGTAGTGAAGTCAGGAGATGGGGTAAGGATGAAAGGTCCTTTAAGAAATAGCATACTTCCGTCATCAGATGTGGTGCTGAATTGGTAGCTACCTCCTGTTGTGATATAGATGTATCCGTCAAATTTGAAATTAAAATAATCATCTTGTTGGCGAAGCCCGATATCAAAATTAGAACAAGTGCCCGTGCGCTCAGGGGTGTTCCAATTATTTTCTGCTTGGGTAAGATTTTCAAGAACAACAGCGGTATAACTATAATTCAATCCAGAGAAATACGTGCTAGTAGCCAATTGATTGCTTGGTTGAGAAAGAATGCTCCCTGTATCAATTGCTTTTACTGTAATCAAGTAGTTGCTATTTGCACTCAAGCCCGTGAGGGTATAAGAAGTGGCAGTGCTGTTGGTAGGTACAGTTGTAGAACCGTAATAAATATTGTAACCGGTAACTCCAATATCATCCGTTGATGTTGTCCAGCTTAACGTGATGGTGGATAGAGTTCGGCTTGTTACAACTAGATTTTGTGGTGCAGAAGGTGGTTGGTTTGCGGGTAATGTTGAAATTGAAACATCGCTATACAATGATACCAGTGTATTGTTAACCGCGCGTAGTTTATAATAGTAAGTGATGTTGGGCGCAAGCCCAGTATCAACGTACGAGATTGCATCTGCAGGCAAAAGCTTAAAAAAATTGAATGGGCCAGAGGCACTGGTAGAAGATCGATATACTTCAAACCCCGTCTCGTTAGGTGTATTGTCAGTCCAAAATAATTGAATAGTACCTGGAGCAATGGCTTGCGCTGTTGGGCCAACTGGAGCCGTCAGGCTTGTTGTTGCATTCAGTGTTACTTGGATTGGATTAGAATCCAAACTTGAACAAGCATTACCCTGTATAGTTTTTAACTTATACAATCCAACACTGGCAAGTACATTATAAGCGGTATCCGTATAGGGAGCAACATAACTTTTAGTAATTGTATTGTAGGAAGTAGTTTGAGTTCCGTTTTTAAACCAAAGTTTTACTAAATCCTTTTTGGTAGGTCCGTTCAACCTAACGGTAGTTGCACCATTTAATAGATAGGGCAAGTGAACACTGCCAACAGGAGTGATTGTTGGAACCACTGCTGGAATCTCTCTTATGGTAACAGGCTTTGACCATCCATTCCATTCGGTTTCAATTGGCGTGGAGGATATCCGACTAAAGCGTGCCCGATATATGCCTGGTTGCGTAGCTATATAAGTATCGGTAGTTGCACCAGGTATTATAGTTCCATCTAGTTCCCATTGGTAAGCTAGAAACCCAGTTCCAAGAGTGAGCTTGGCACCGTTGCCGCTAGTAGCACAAATGGTTGAATCTCCATACAAAACCTGAATGTCTTTTTTGTTCCTTTTTAGCATCCAAGAAAAAAAATCAGGTTCTGCGTAGGCGGCCCCCCATGTTCCATGCCCAGTAGTAGGGTATATAGTGTAGCGCGGCAGGCCACCTGCAGCCTTTAGCTTATCAACAATTTGATTCGTGGTATTTGGGGTCGGACTAGTGTCTACTCCGCCTTGAAAAATCCAAGCAGGTATCCGCATGGTTTTATCTACATCCGCAACGAAAATAGGAGAACTATGAGCAATTGTTGCTGACATTGGTAGAATAGCCGAAAACAATTTAGGGTCTTTATTTAGCATGGCCCAACTACCAGCTCCCCCATTAGATAATCCGTGAATATAGATTCTGTCCGGGTCGATATTATATTTTTGAATCAATAATTCAAGAGTTCTATAGGCTCCATCAATATTATCCCAGCCATTTTCATTTTGAGGAAAAAAAACAAATCCTGGAAATGCCCGGGTGGGCAATGAACTATCTTCTGCCCTTAGGGTATTAGCCAGGTAGACAGCGTCCATGTGTGTTTGGCCGCCATGAAGTAAATTATAGTCGTTATTTAAAAATTGACCTTCCGATCCGTAGCCATAGCTAAATGTTTTAGAACTTACTGCTGAGGATGCGGCTGTAGCTAAAGTTACTTGCGTGGCTGATGTAAAAGCAGAAATCCTTGTTACTAAATTAGCAGATGAAGGGCCTGCATTGTTTATCTGAATAACTTTATTTACGTCAGTTGCTACAAAGGTGGCAACAGAACTAGTTAGAGTTGTTGACCCAGAGCCAATTGAACCACCGTTTTTTAATGTTTTTATACTTTGATGGTATTTAAATGTTCTGGAGCCGCCTGTAGAGGAAGCATTATCATACAAAACAACTTGGGTAGCAGAATTAACCGCAGTGATGGTGGTAATTAATGTCGAGTTGCTTGGCCCAGAATTATTAACTTGTATTTCTTTATTTATATCGGTAGGAAGAAAAGTAGCAGTGCTACTATTAAGTACTTTTAATCCAGAAGTAACAGAACCAGCCTGAGATAATTGGATATAATAATTAGAAAAGCAACCACCACCCCAACAATCACCTCTTTCTCCGCCTCCGTGCATCATTACAATTAAAGGATATTTATAACTATCAGATTGATTATATCCTACAGGAAATTGAAGCCTATAGTTCATTCTAAAGTAGTAACCAGGGCCGTAAGAGAGGTGGCCTTCTGCATAGCCAGGCTTTGATATATTTCCGCCATAGTACTTAGTATCATAGCTAGTCATATCAAAGAACGTGTTCGTCTTATTCGCAAGTACACCATTGTTGGCTCCATCAGTAGTTCGGTTGCTGAAGGTACCTGAGTGAAGGGATATAACAGACTCTCCTGTCGCTGGGGGAGGATTTGTATTGGAATAAATGACCGGAGCATTTGTCTGCAAAGAAGATGTTTGTATCTGCCACTGGCTCATAGAATCCAACGTGTATAGGAATCCAATAGCCAACAGTCCAATAAGTTTCAGGTATTTCATTAAAGCCAAATTAGTGGGTGTAAGTTGCCTGTACTATACACAGATAGTGCCACAGGTAACCCTGCAAAGATAATTGTTTTCTAATAAAGAAACTTACCTTTTACTTACATCTAAACCTCGCAAACGATGCAAAAACGAAGTTTTTCATTTTCTTAACATGCGAAACATGAACTTCATATTTTGAGACAAATGAGAACGAATATCATTTTCTTTCCAATTGATCTCGAATTGAGAAATATTCTTTCAAATTGAGCCTGTAAATTGACCATTTTTGTAGCCCGCATATTACTTTCGCGGCCATCATGAAGCGAAGAAAGGCACTATTGGGTATTTCTGGCATAACAGGAGGCTTACTGCTATCTTATGTTGGTTATCGCTGGGCGAGCCTTGCCACCAAGCCCGACTTTAGTAATTTGTTGGGTCAAAAGAAATTATTGGAAGCGATAACAGATGTGATCATCCCTAAAACAGATTCTCCATCAGCGAGTGAATGTCTTGCACATGAGTTTGTTATTAAAATGATAATGGAGTGCTCTGACACTAAAACCCAGAATAATTTTATGACTGGACTGGCAGACTTAGAAAGTTACTGCAACTCAGAGTTTAAAAAATCATTCATCAATTGTTCCGAAGAAGAAAAGAACCAAGTGATAATTTATTGTGCCGCCAAAGACAAGTCGGCCCCTGGCATTTTAGGCAAAATACAAAAGAGAATTTTTGGCAAATCGTTCTTTGCTACCTTAAAAGAATATACCGTAATCGGGTATTTCACCTCTCAACAAGGTGCAACTACCGCACTTCGTTACGCTCTGATTCCATCTAAGTACATGGCCTGCCTTCCTTATACATCTGGTGAGAAAGGATGGGCTACTTATTGACTGATGTTACGCAAAATAACCAGCATTGTCAGTTTGCGCTTGTCCTGTCCGTTTGAGCTTGTCCTGTCAGTTTGAGCTTGTCGTCAGTTTGAGCTTGTTGTCAGTTTGAGCTTGTTGTCAGTTTGAGCTTGTCGAAAACTGGAGCTTGTCGAAAACTGGCTATCTGAAGTCAAAATGGACTTCGATAAACTCAGTCTGACATTTGTTTAGTTATCTTGCGTAACATCAGTTATTGAATCTAAATCAGAAATCTTGAATCTTAACATCAAAGCGAAAGAAGAAAACACCTACGATGCCATTGTGGTCGGCTCTGGCATAAGCGGTGGATGGGCCGTTAAAGAGCTTACCGAGCGAGGGTTAAAGACACTGGTGCTAGAGCGGGGGAGAAATGTGGAGCATGTGAAAGATTATGAAACCGCCTTCAGCAATCCTTGGGACTTCTCTTATCGCCTTCATTCAAAGCAAAAGGACTTGATGGAAGATCCTGTGCAAGGCACCGCTTATACCGAGGGTGATAAGCATTTTTACGTGCGCGATCGAGAGCATCCCTACATACAAGAAAAACCTTTTCGTTGGATTCGCGGCTACCAAGTGGGTGGTAGATCGCTCACATGGGGCAGGCAGTGCTATCGCTTAAGTGATCTTGATTTTGGGGCCAATGTAAAAGAGGGCATAGCAGTTGATTGGCCTATTCGCTACAAAGATATTGAGCCTTGGTATGGCTATGTAGAAAAATTTATTGGCCTCAGTGGGAAGAAAGAAAACTTAGCGCATTTGCCCGATGGGGATTTTCTCCCACCCATTGAAATGAATTGCTTGGAAAGTTTTTTTGCCAAAGCGGTGAACGAGAAGTTTCCGGATCGATTGGTGACGCCATCTCGCATGGCAAATTTAACACAGGCGCATAATGGAAGAGGCCCGTGCCAATATAGAAACCTCTGCAGTCGTGGTTGTCCATTTGGAGCCTACTTCAGCAGCAATGCTGCCACGCTGCCTATGGCAAAGCTTACGGGCAACATGACGTTGCGGCCATTTTCCATCGTGCAAGAAATAATTTACGACAAAGAAAAGAAGAGAGCGGTAGGTGTAAGGGTAATGGACACCAACACCCTGCAAGTAAGTGAGTACTTTGCGAAAATCATTTTTTTAAATGCCTCAACCATTGCTACCGCGGCTATTTTGCTGAATTCCGTATCAGATGTTTTCCCCAACGGGCTGGGCAATACAAGCGAACAAATTGGGCATAACCTGATGGATCATTTTATTGGCACGGGGGCCGAAGCGGAATTTGATGGATTGGAAGATCAATATTATTCTGGCCGCACACCTGGTTCGTTTCACGTTCCGCGATTTAGAAACATTAATGAAGCAACAAACAAGCAAGAATTTCTACGTGGCTACGGCTTTCAAGGCCGGGCTTATCGAGAAAATTGGGAAGACAAACTGTATGTAACAGAAGGCTTTGGTGAAAAACTCAAGGAGAAACTAGCCACTCCAGGTAAATGGAAAATCTGGATGGGCGCTTGGGCGGAAACATTACCCTATTTTGACAACAAAGTGACGCTCGATAAAAGTAAGAAAGACAAGTGGGGCATGCCGTTGGTGCGTATTCATTTTGAGTATCATGAAAATGAAGCGGCCATGAAAAAAGACATTCGCGCCAGTGCAGAAGAGATGTTGCAAAAAACAGGTTTTGTCAACGTACATGGTTTTAGCTATGATACTCCCGGTGGCTCTGCTGTGCACGAGATGGGCACCGCCCGCATGGGGCATGATCCTAAAACTTCCGTACTCAACGTGAACAACCAAATGCATGATGTGAAAAACGTTTTTATTACCGATGGTAGCTGTATGACCTCATCGGCCAATCAAAACCCCTCACTCACGTACATGGCGTTGACGGCACGTGCGTGTGAGTTTGCGGTGGAGGAGTTGAAGAAGGGGAACTTGTAAGAGTTAGTTGCTGGGCTTACACACGATCTTAGAATTTTCACGCAATGGCGCAGAGGCCAAAGTGAAATACAACGAATTTAAATATAGATTACAAATTATTTACCCAAACCAATCTTGCGTTTGAGATTCTTCAAATTATCATTGAGATAGACAGGTTTATTTACGGAAGTCTTGGTGTCATGATCTGCTTGCTTAGTAAATAGCGTATGAATATTAGCAAGTGACATGGACAACCGATTTTTAAATGCATTGGATAATGTCCCATCCATACTAATCGTTCTGGTGCCAGTCCACACACGCGATTTGTTTGTCATCACACTTTTGATTTTTCCGTACTTCATCAAATCAAAGGCTAGACGGCCGTCTTCACCACGAACGTTTGCATCTACATAACCAACTTTTAAAGCATATTCTTTTACATAACCCATTGTCATCCCATAGGCATTTAAAAAAGGTCGCTTAAAGGCTTTGACATAAACCAAGAGATCACTAAAGGTTTCATAAATGGTTAATTTCCATCGTGGTGTTTTTTCATCGCTAATAAAGGAGTAACGACCATACACACATGCCACGTTGGGTTTTTCCAATTTCCTCATCAATTCATTGATCCATTCTGGTGGGTACCAAGTGTCAGCATCTCCCGTAAGGATGTACTTGCCTTTTGCATTCTCCATTCCAAGCTGCCTTGCTATTCCGCACCCCTGATTTTTTTGAAAGATATACTTGGCTCCCGATTTTTTGATCGACTCAGCCGTTTTATCAGAAGAGTTGTTATCTACTACAATAACTTCAAATGGATAATTTGATTGCATGTGCGAAAAGGAATCCAAGCAACGGATGACATTGACTTCTTCGTTGTAGGCAGCAATCACAACGGAAACAATGGGGCTATCAGATTGTATTTTTTCTAAACGGCTTCTGATTTCTACGAAAGTTTCTTCTGAGAACTCACTCCATGAGTTTTTATTTACTAATGCGGTATTGATCCAAGACGGGTTTTTTAGACGAAACATTAATTTTTTTTGCAAAGTTTAACTAAACTTGGTTCAATAGCAACTTACTAGCTGGACTTACGCATAGTTTAAATGGGTGGCCAAGAATTCACAGATTTACGCGAATTTGGAAATGGGAATAGCTATTGTTGTTATGAGAAGAATTCTCGCTTGTAGCGTGAGAACTCTTTGTGATATGATCAGGACTCTTGCTGGTAACGAAAGAGTTCTGGCTTGCCGTGAAAGAGTTCTTCTTGTGCAGGAAAGAGCTCTCGTTTGTATTCAAAGAGTTCTCGCTTGTAGTGAAAGACCTCTTGTTGGTATAGAGATAGCTCTCGATGGCAATGACTGAGCCCTGTTCAACAAATAATCTGGCAGTGGAGGTAAAGCAAGGTGCCTTTTCTGGGTGCGAAGAAGAGGTGCCTTGGGCGGTTGCGCTATGGGTTGTGTAAGCAAACATTTGATTTACACTTTACGGATCGTACTATGCTGTTCTACGAACTTGGGTTGAACAGGGTTCACTTTTTTTGCGCCCCGTTGGGTTCACGCCAATTGCCAAATTGACATGGTGGTCTTGGACTCTGCCACATGAACCCAAGATGAGCCCAACATGAGCCCTTGTCATGCCCATGTCATGCCCTTATCGAAATCTGGCCATTGGGGAAGGCCTTTGTAGAAGTGCCTTGCACTTGTCATGGCAAAATAAACTAAGAAAGTCAACGGGATTTTCCCCGTATTTTTATGGGGAAAACCCCGAAAAGAAAAGGAGGCCAGAGGCTTGCGTGGTTTGTGGAAAAGAAAATATACCAATCCCTTTGCGTGCCTGAAAATTTTGTCTTACTTGAAATAGGTTTTCGTGCCTAAGGGCATTTGGGCGGCCAACAGCCAAGTGCTGGCCACTGTTAAAGGTAAATGATAAATAAGATCTCCTACCATTTTAAAAATAAAACGGATACCCCATGAAATCAGAAGAAAGGATTACCGAACTAATAGCTGAGTACATAAGAAAATCAGATCAATTGCTGGACCGCATGGAGCAAACGGACAAGCAAACCGAACAGACCAACAAAAATGTTGATATCATGAGCCGGGCAATGGCTGCGAACGATATCAAGTTTAATGTGGTCAGCCAAGAGATAAAACAACTGCGCGAAGACCAAGGCATTATGCTGAAAGAACTCATTTCAGTTTCCAAACGGGTGGCAGTGGTGGAGGAGAAGCATTGAGGTGTTAGATTATGATGGGTGAAAATCGGTAAGAAAAAAATATGTACCTGGAAACCCAAGAAAAGATACTTGAGTTATTGGCCAACCACTCGCATCTGCTTTATGACAAGACCAATAAGCATTATGGGCATATTGACAGCCGTGCTATAGCAGAGAATAATATCAAAGCAGACAAGATAGTTGAAGAGATAAAACAAATGCGCCAGAGCATTATAAGAATGCGCGAAGAGCAAGGCGTGTAAGTTTGTTTAAAAAGAAGGGGGGGGGGCAGTTCCTCGATAATTCTACACTTGCTTGTTCCTTAATCGGAACAAGCACAAAAGTAGCAACTCTTTCCAAAAACCAGATGGTCTTTTCAAATCATTCTTTTGGAAGTTGGCAGTGATCCTATCCTTGATTGGTCAACAATGCCTGCACCTTTGTATTTTGTTCTGCATTTTCCTTTCTGCTGTTGCTTGTTTTATGTTTTGGGTGAGCAGGGCACGGTCCAATAGAATATTTTTTTGTTTTTCGTTGGGTGTCCTGATCTCTGCCTTTACGCAGTCCGCTACTTTCCAAGCTAAAATCTTGCGCGAGAAATTATCTACCACAGATAAATGTAATATTTGATTTTATCGGCAGCGATAAAGACAGTAATATCGGCATGCCAGATTTGGTTGGGTGCAGTTGCTCGCACGCTTTCGTTGCTCTTCTTTCTGCGTGAGTGTGGCCTTGAGCGGACGATGCCGAGTTTGTTTGCATACTTGTACCAGGTGTTCAAGCTAAGTGGTAGAATATTATTGCGCAAGGCATAGTACGCAATGGAAGAGATGGGCCAGTATTGAAATTGAGCATCGGTTAGCATCTCTTTTATTTTCAACACTTCTGTGCGTGAAAGTTGGTTGGGGTAGATGCGGTTGCAAAATCCGATGGCAGATTTAAAACAAGAGGTCATGGATTGCAATGACCATTGCCTAAATGTTTGCACGGAGATATCAAAGAATTTTAGCGACCGCTTTAAGCCGATTACATTCCTCACACGTTGGATCAACGCCACCACTTGTTTGCTATGTTCTTTCACCTTGCGATGAAAGGCGGGCAACGAATGGGCGATGGAAGTGAACAGTTTGCCCGTGCGCACATAAGCTGAAAATGTACGTCTTGCTGATTTGATTCCCGTGGCATGATGAACAAGTTGATAGTTATCTGTAAATGGAATATTGTAGGAAGAATATTTATCAGGAGTTTCATTTCTCCATCGGTGGATGTTGGTGCGCGGTATCTGTGCAAGCAGCTCACAGGGGAGAAGCCCTTGACGGACGAGTGATTTTATGTGGGTGTGATAGGAGAGGCGGGTGGTGGGCATGAAGTAGGTGTTTTGATAAACCGGTAAAGTGCTATGCGTAGGCATAGTTGAAATTTAACAAACACTCACACCCTATCCAATTCCTCCAACTCCTCCTTAAAGCTCCCCGAAAGAATAGGAAACCTACACCAACTGCGCGGATCGACATTGATGTCATCTAAGTGAAACGAGGGAGCAAGCCGCTCACGCTTCCATTGGTTTGCAGACCAGAGACGGAAAAACTTTTTGATATATTCCTTCAATGGCTGATCTGCTTTTCCCTTTGACAGGATAGCGTAAACTTCCACGGGAGGCTTCCTTTCTTGAATGGCGAGCTTTTCTATTTCCACTAAAACAGAATAAGGCATCAAATCTTTTTCATCTGTCTGTGATCTTTCCAATGGCCTTAACTCTGCTGTTGGTTGCAGATTATTTACATGCGAAAGCCCCGAGTAGCCTAATTCTTTTTCTGCCCACTTCAGCCATTGAATGATAAATGGTTTGTCCAAGCCAGCAATGGGGGCGAGGCTTCCGCTGGTGTCGCCATCCATGGTGGTGTAGCCCACATCACCTTCACTGCGATTGGATGTCGTTAATAAAATTGATTGTTTGATATTAGCGAGCAACCAAATGATAGGTGATCGAGATCGTGCTTGGATATTTTGCCGAGCGATATCATCCTTATCCCAAGTCAACTCTCGTCCCAATACGTTTTCAATTTTAGATTCGTAGGCGTTTACCTCATCATCGATCAACCATTCATGAAACTCTGCCCCAATGGAGTGAGCCAATTCCTTCGCGGCTGTTAAGGTTGTTTGTGATGAATTTTTTGTTTCTTGGTAAGCACAGGTCAATAATTTGCCCACAGCTTCTTTCTCATTGTTGATGGAAGTAAGTTGAAGCGCGTTACAAAATTTTTCCCATCCTAATTCTTTGGAAGCCCTTCTGACCATTTCAGCAACTAGCACGGCACACAGCGAAGAGTCTGCACCACCGCTTAGGCTTAGTACAAAACCTTTGGACTTGCTTTTTCTTAGGTAATCAAACAAAGCCAGCGAGGCTGCGCGCGCCAATTCTTCGTTTTGTTTTTTGTTGTCGTAGAGCGGTTGCGCTTTAGTTAATTCAGGTTGATCGAAATTTACTTCGCACACCTGTAAATTGAACGATTGAAAAGAGAGCCGTTCGTTTAGGTTGAGCAACTTTCCATTTTGCGCGAAAATAATATCGCCATCGTAAATCATGCGGCCTGCTTCGTTGCCGAGCAAGTTCACAAACAAATAAACGCACTTGAATTTTTCAGATCCGCCAATCACTACTTCGCTTTCGCGGAGTTCGCTTTTGCCCATTGCAAAATGACTGGCACTTGGGTTTAAGATCAAATCAACACCACGCTCATATAATTTATAACCTGGCCTTTTTTCTTTGCGCCACGCATCTTCACATATTTCAAACCCAAACTTGATTCCGTTGGATTCATAAATCAAATCACCTACTTGAACGGTTTGTCCGCTAAAAGTAACTTCCTTCACCGCACCCGATGGCCATGCATCGAACCAACGTGGTTCGTAATGCACACCATCTCTAGCTAAGTTTTGTTTGAGCGTGATTCCAAGTATTTTTTTGTTGGAGATAACGCAAACTCCGTTGTAGGTGGTGCCGTCAAAACGAATTGGTAGCCCTACACAAACCGTAATTGATTCACAAGCAGGAATGATTTCTTGTAAGTGTGTCCACGCTTTCGCGGAAAGCCAATCACTTAAAAATAAATCTTCGCAGCCATATCCCGTAAGGCAAAGCTCTGGCAAACACAAAATGGAAACGCGTTCTTTCTTAGCGGCATCAATGGCGGAAATAACATTCGCAACGTTATTGCTCCAATCAAAAGGGATTTGATTGACTGTAGCTCCAGCTATTTTTACTTTTCTTTGGTTTATCAATTTCAGGGTATTCTTTTGTAAACATTCAATTTTTATGCATCAAAATTAGCAATAAAAACCCAACCAATTTATTAGGCTTGGTAAAAGTGAATTGCAAACATTTTAATATCTTTGATAGAGGAATCAATTTTGATTTCGCTAAATGTAGCAGTAAATTTCGGTCATGCATGTACCAGCAGATAAGGTAGAGATTTCCAAAAATAAAATTACTGATTACCTATTGGCGCGAAAAGTAAAGAATGATAAATCTGGGTTTCTTGAGCAACTTGGTTATAATATCAAAAACTGGGATGAATTGGAGAATTAGGTGGTTAGTCGAAAACAATGAAGCGTTTTTACAGAGTAGCACACCTTTTGGAGATATGTATGAAGTGAAAGGAACGTTAAGAGGTTTTGGTGTGGTAACGGTTTGGTTGCTTACAGTTGACTTACAAAGTTTTAAATTTGTTATGCTGTTTCCCAATAAAAAAGTAAAATAGAGGAAAAATGAAAACGGAATTCAAATTATATGATCAGGTTCAACTTACAAAACCTTTGCCTGAGTATCATTTTGAGAAAGGCGATGTGGCAATTGTCGTTGATGTGGCAAATGATAAGCAAGGGAATAAAGGTTATGTGCTAGAATTCTTTGACAGCAATGGAGAAACCCTTCAAGTGGTAGTGGTGGCTGAAGATTCTATTGCGTATTCGTCTGCACACGCGGTAGCCAATTACCGTCCTTATATGGAAGCGTAAAGTTGCAAGTCACTAGAAACTGATAACCTGCGACCTGTAACTGGACTACACTTTGCGTGGATTGATCGACAACAAGCTATCCAATTCAAGATTGAGAACTTTACTAAAAGAAGATTCAGTAGCCTCGCCCGTTAGCTTATCAATCTGAAACCAAGATTTTTTCTTGTAATCGTAAACAAAACCCTCTTGTACATCATAATCACGAAGCAACGCAAGTACTTTTGCGCTGTCTTTTTTTACACCTGCCGAATGGGTTACTTCAATGAGCGTCACAGTCTTTTCTTGTTTGTGATCGTAAAGTAAAATATCAGGAGCCGGACTGGTCTGTCCTTCATCAATCATAGTTTCAGGGTAGGGGAACAACTGGGTTTTATCTTTGAGGTAAAGATCGGCAAGCCCATGAATAAGTTGAGTGATGATGGCTTGGTGTTCCTTCGGAGAATTTATTCCCATGATGATCAAATTATCTTGCATCTCGAATTAATTAAATAACGGATATAAAGGTATAAATTATTATACAACGAACCTTCATCGATCATCACTAAAACAATCCGAGGCCTAAAGAGCAAGGCCGTCCTGCTGGGACTTGGTTACCAGTTACCACTGCTCTTTGTTACCATAAGTCCGTCCCTATGGGACTACTCTCACCACTCACCACTTACCAACTACCACTCACCTTTTACCCTTCAAATCTCCAACATCACGCACGTCTTCTCTGCCGCACTCTGCTCTGCTTTCTTCTTATTAAAACCCTGACCGAGGCCATACGATTGATCTCCAATAATTACCTGAATAGAAAACTCACGGTTATTGCGACCCGTATTTTTTGAATCCACCAAATCAAATTTGATTTCTTTGCCTTGGCGCTGCACCCATTCAATTAATCTGCTTTTGTGATTGGTGTTTACGCTCACCACTGTTTCTAAATTGAAATACGGTTGAATGAGTTTGTCGATCACAAATTTCTTGGTGCGCAGATAACCCTTGTCTAAATAAATAGCTCCTACCAATGCTTCTAGGGTATTTCCCAAAATCACGTGCTGCAGTTGTGTATTCTTTTGATCAAAGCGTACAATCGCACCGATACCTACTTTCCTTGCTAGATTATTCAACGACTCACGGTTCACAATCCTTGAACGTATTTCGGTCAAAAATCCTTCGTCTTTAAATGGATATTTTTTGAAAAGATAATCGGCCACGGCCGCGCCCAAGATGGCATCTCCTAGGTATTCGAGTCTTTCATTGCTTTCGCGAAAGCCTTCTGTCTCCTTTGATTTGGAACTGTGTAGTGTAGCTAACTTGTAAAGCGATAGATTGGATGGTGTGAATCCTGCAATGGTGTTGATTGCAGTAATAAGTTTCTTGTCTTCTTTAGAGTTGGGTAAGGTAAGTAAGTTCCACACAAGGTATGTGCTTACTCTACTTTTCTGATGATCACCGAGGCATTGTGCCCGCCAAAGCCAAAGGTGTTGCTCAACGCAACTTTCACATTCTTTTTTTGTGTTTTGTTGAAAGTTAAATTCAAGCGAGGATCAAGATTCTCATCATCTTCAAAGTGATTGATGGTAGGAGGGATGATTCCTTCTTCTAAGGCAAGTAAACAAGCGATGGTTTCGATAGCACCGGCAGCACCTAGCAAGTGGCCAGTCATCGACTTGGTAGAGCTGATGTTCAATTTATAAGCGTGATCGCCAAATACTTTTTGTATGGCTTTGATCTCGCCAATATCTCCCAGAGGAGTTGAAGTGCCGTGTGTGTTGATGTAATCTACCTCTTCGGGTTTGATGCCCGCTTCTTCCAGCGCGTACTCCATTACTTTAATAATGCCAAAGCCCTCTGGATGTGGTGCAGTAATATGATATGCATCTGAAGACATACCTCCGCCAATGATCTCACCATAAATTTTTGCGCCACGTTTCTTAGCGTGTTCATATTCTTCCAAGATCAAAGCACCAGCACCTTCGCCCAATACAAAACCATCACGACCTTTATCATAAGGGCGAGAAGCTGTTTCGGGCGAATCATTTCTTTCGGAAAGTGCTTTCATTGCATTGAACCCACCTATACCCGCGATGCAAACCGCAGCCTCTGATCCACCAGAAACAATCACATCCGCCTTTCCTAATTTTAAATAGGTGTAAGCATCATAAATGGCATTGGTGGAAGAAGCACAAGCAGAAACGGTAACGAAGTTAGGGCCGCGGAAACCGTACTTGATAGAAATGTGTCCCGCACTTAAATCGGGAATCATTTTAGGAATGAAGAAAGGATTGAAGCGCGGTGTTCCATCACCAGCGGCATACGATCTCATTTCTTCTTGGAAAGTAAAAAGCCCGCCAATGCCCGACCCCCAAATCACGCCAACGCGGTCATTGTTTAGTTCAGCTAGCGGAAGTTTGGAATGAGCAATCGCCTCATCGGCAACTACCATAGCGTATTGAGAAAAGGGATCCAGCTTTCTGGCTTCTTTGCGATCCATGAACGAGGCCGCATCAAATCCTTTTACCTCGCACGCAAATTTTGTCTTGAAAAGAGTGGTGTCAAATTTTGTGATAGGGGCAGCTCCGCTCTTCCCTTGGCTAAGCCCGTCCCAATATTCGCGAAGGGTATTTCCAATAGGGGTAAGCGCACCTGCCCCGGTGATCACAACTCTTTTGAAAGTCATATTAATAAAGCGATCGTATCGAACGTTCTTTGCTTATATAGCAACGCTTATTTCTTCGCGTTTTCCTCTAAGTAAGAAATCGCCTGACCTACGGTGGCAATGTTTTCTGCTTGGTCGTCAGGGATGGAAATGTTGAATTCTTTTTCAAACTCCATGATAAGCTCAACGGTATCCAAAGAGTCGGCTCCCAAATCATTGGTAAAGCTTGCCTCGGGCGTCACTTCAGATTCTTCTACGCCAAGTTTGTCGATGATGATTTGTTTTACTTTTTGTGCGATCTCAGACATGATAATATGGTTTAAGGATTCAAAAATCAGGTGCAAATAAAGGGATTTAGCGCAATATTGACAACTTTTGCAACCGATACTGATCGACTCAATTGTACGGCACTAGCTAAAAATGAAGAAAAAACGCCTTGATATTGATTATTCCTACGATTTTGAATTGATCGGCATCATTTCTCCGCTCAAAGGCTATAAACTGGCGTGGGAGATCAATAACCGCTTGGAGGTGAAACTGATAAAGGAGAATGACTTACAGATTACTTTCAAGAAAGGGGCCGAAAGCAGCTTCTCTTATTTTTCATATCAAGTGGAAGGCAACGGGCTGAAACTCTTTCGCAACAAACCCAACGAAACCGAGCAAACAAAAAACCTTTTGGTGCCAGAATACCCGCATTTCGACTTCATATTGCTGACCCAAAGCGATGATATGGGCAAGAGCAATCGTTTGCAAGAAGTCTTACGCACGATCCCTTCCATAGAACTCGTTGCTTTTATACCTTTGGACGCTTTAAAATCGAAGGATCACTTTATTTTCTAGTGTTATATACCTTTGTTGTTCAGTTTATGGTGCATAAGATTTTTTCAATTTCTTTTAAGGCGGCCTGGCGAGGCGCCACCGGGCTATCCGCTACAAGTCCTCGCTCGTTCCTCGCTGTGGGCTTTCCGCTTCTATCCCTTGCCGAAGTGAGTGCATCTAATGAGTTTAGCAACACTGGTTCTACTTTGATTTTTGCGGGTACTACAGAGAGCAGAGGTATTGACCTTAGTAGAAAAATCTACTTATGAAAATATACCAACCTTATTACCTTATTTTGGCTTATTGCTATTCTGCTAATAAGGTAATAAGGTTAGTGTTCGTTGGTGCAGATAATTTTCTACTAAGGTTGGGTGTACCAAGCCTATCATAATTCTCAAATCTAAAATCTCAAATCTAAAATCTTAAATTCTCTAATGGAACGCATCTCTTACAACAAAACAAAAATTGTAGCCACAGTCGGCCCCGCCTCCAACAACAAAGAAATGCTTCATGCCCTCATCAAAGAAGGCGTGGATATTTTTCGTCTGAATTTTTCGCACGGCACACACGAAGATCACTTGAAGGTGATCAACTTCGTGCGCGAGCTCAACAAAGAAATGGGCACCAACGTGGCACTGCTACAAGATCTACAGGGTCCCAAAATCCGTGTGAACGAAATGCAGCCAGGCATTGAAATAAAGGCAGGACAAGAATTGATCATTACTACTCGCGAGGTATTGGGCAATAATGAATTGGTGAGTACCTCTTACGAAGGCCTTCCACGCGATGTGAAGAAAGGCGACATGATTTTGATCGATGATGGAAAGATTGAATTGAAAGTAGCAGAAGTGCGCGATATAGATGTAGTGTGCAAAGTGATTTATGGTGGCCCTCTAAAATCCAGAAAAGGAATCAACCTGCCTTTTTCAAAAGTGAGCGCGCCTTCATTAACTGAAAAAGATTATGAAGATTTAGAATTTGGATTGAAGAATAATGTGGATTGGGTGGCTTTGTCTTTTGTAAGGAAAGCAACCGATATTGAAATCTTGCGCGAAGTAATTAACCGTGCCAAATCGGCCACACGTATTGTGGCAAAAATTGAAAAGCCCGAAGCATTGGAAAATATTGATGCGATCATTGCTGCCACCGATGCGGTGATGGTTGCCCGTGGCGATCTAGGCGTAGAGATTTGGATGGAAGAAGTGCCGATGGTGCAAAAGATGTTGGTGGAGAAATGTAATAAGGCTGCGAAGCCAGTGATTGTGGCTACGCAAATGATGGAGAGCATGATAGAGAATCCTCGCCCAACCCGTGCCGAGACCAACGATGTGGCCAATGCCGTAATGGATGGTGCCGATGCGTTGATGCTTTCCGCAGAGACGGCAGCAGGAAAATACCCCATCGAAGTAATCAGAAGTATGGTGCGGACGATTGGTTCCGTAGAAAAACAGGGAAAAATATTTTACAAATTCAGAGAGCCTGATCATAATGCTGCTACCTACTTTGCCGATAGTTTGATCTTAACGGCTTGCAAGTTGGCAAAGGATGTAAATGCAAAAGCCATAGTGGGCATGACACAGCATGGATACAGTGCGTATAAGGCATCTTCACATAGACCTGATGCAAATATTTTTGCGTTTACCAGCAACAAAGCCATCATCAACACCATGAACTTAGTATGGGCGACTAAGGCCTACCTCTATGATAAGGCCTCATCAACTGACGAAACCATTTCTGATGTGGAAGCTATTTTGAAACGTGATGGACATGTGAAGAAGGGTGATACGTTCATCATCTTGGCCAGTATGCCTATTCAAGAGCGAGGCAGAACGAATATGATTAAGGTACACGAGGTGCAGTAGAGGTTAGAGGTAGAAATGGTGAGTGGTAAGCGGTATTCGGTAGTTAGGGTTTCTGTGAATCCGATAAGTATCATTCACCTTCAATTAAATTTTGAACAACATATAAATATAGAAACAGATGGTCTTACATAGCTTTTCAAACTTTTCTATGTGTGTATTTCTATATCTCTAAGTGCCTATGTGGTTCAAGAATCTAAAAGCGAAATTACTCGACAAAACTAGGAGTCAATTTAATTAATGAAATGACCTCAATTAATTTCTTTTGCAGCAGGCCAACTGTGTGATTTTTTTTTTCATACGTATCATCCCCGAAACTGTAGACAATACCTGATAACCAATTACCTCTTACCTTTTACCAACCACCTCTCACCACTTCACAACTTCGGCACCACCATCACCACCTCTTCCTTCTCCACCACCACCATCCCCGCAGGGTCGCCTTTTCTTTTCCTCACAAACTTCTTTGGTGTCACTGCTATGGGACAGAGGCTATCGGTTTTGCGCTTGGAATTGTAAGCGGCCAATTGTGCTGCTCGTTCGATAACATCTTTCGGGAAATTTTTTCCTGATTGGTGTTTGATGATTACATGTGAGCCAGCCACATCTTTGGCGTGAACCCAAAGATCTTCTTTGTAAGCATGCTTCAGTGTAAGCTCATCGTTAGCTTCCGCATTTTTCCCCACCCAAATCTGAAAGCCTTTGAATTCGAACGTGTGATAGGGTAGTGCTTTTAGATTATTGTTTTTGGGCTTAGCAGGTTCTGCTTTAATGTGCTGTCGCAATAATTTTAAATCTTCGGCTTGCTCCACATAAGCGATCGATAGCTTTAGTTTTTCTATTTCCTTTTTCTTGGCGTGGATAGATTCGTTTAGTTTGTCAATTTCGATCTGTTGGTTCTTGGCTTTGCGATAAAATACTTCGGCATTGCGCTGGGCGTTCAATTCTTTTTTTAGTTTGATCTCTTCGGGTTTGCCAGTATAAAAGTTTTCTAATTGAATTTTTTCTGTGCCTTGTTTGATCAAGTGCATGTTGGCCATGATTAAATCTGCCCACAGTTGATGGTGTTGATCGTTTTGGAGTTCGTCTACCTTTTGTTGATTCTTATCTAAGTAACTGACCCTGCCCTTAAGCTGATCTTTCAATTCTCGCAATGCCTTTGCTTTTTCAGTTAGGAATGTTTGAGAGGTAGTGTGTTTGTAGAAAAATTCGTTGATGGCTTCGATAGGGTTGGTAAACTCAGCTTCAATTTTGCCTGTTGGAAGCAGCGAAAGGCTAAGCTTGCCATCTTTTTCTTGAATGTAAAACGTTGGGTTTTCTAATTGCTTTATCGTTTCTTGAAACACAATCCATTTATCCTCGCTTGACTTTTGGCCTTGGAATTTTTCTTCCAAGTACTTATTCACTTCTTTTCCAAGGGTTAAATAGAGTTGAGATAAATTTCTAGTGTTATTCCTGCCGTGGTGTGTGTCTTCACGCACCACGAGTGCTGAAGCTGGTTCGAGAGGACACGAACCAGGGCTTGGAGTTTGAGATAAATTTCCGATGCTATTCAAAAAAACCTCTTTGTTCCAGTCAATGGTCTTGTCTAAATCGGAAAGGTTGATCTCATAATCATTCTGAAATTGATTCCTGAAAATAGAGATGACCTTCTCCTTTTGAAAAAGTACGATGTTGGATTGATTACCGTGCATTTTGAATAGTAGCACAAAATGGTCTTCCAATTCAAGGGCAAAGCTGCGCTCGTTCTCAAACTGGCGTATGCCAATTACTTTTTTGATTAAGATGTCATTGAATAGATCGATGCTATTCTTTTTCGCGCGGCTGAAGCCAGAAGGAAACGACAAGCAGCAAAACGAAGGTTGCAAACTTGCTTTGATAAAAAATGATTCTTTTGAATTGTTGAGTTCGATGATGAGCTCTTCCTTGTTTTGGCTAAAGCAAGAGACAACGGTGAAGCCAATTATCTTTTTATTTAGCTCGGCACTTAGGTGGCGTAAGAAGTAGAAGTTGTTGTGCAAATTTACAAGGTGAATGAAAGCCCATCGTACCCCAAAGCTACAGATTCGGGGAGTTCTTTTTCGATGGCTTTGTGCAGGCCGAGCTTGTGGCTGATGTGTGTGAAGTAGGTTTGTGTTGGCCCCACTTTCTTTGCTACTTCCAATGCCTCGGCCAACGTGAAGTGCGATGGGTGTGAATCTTTTTGAAGTGCGTTCAACACCAGCACTTGTGTGCCTTTCAATTTTTGATAGGTGTTATCAGAAATAAAATTAGCATCGGTGATGTAGCTGAAATCGCCAACACGAAAGCCCAGCACGGGCATCTTCATGTGCATAACGGGCAGCGGAGTGAAATCCACTCCGTTTATTTGAAATGGCTCTTCACTAATTTCATTAAGTTTTATTTGAGGCGTGCCTGGATATTTTTCTTTTTCAAAGGCGTAGTAAAACTCGGTTTGAACTTGTGCGAGAGTTTGCTTGGTGCCGTAAACGGGCATGTCGCGCTGCTGTAGATAATTAAAGGCTCGCACATCATCCAATCCTGCAATGTGGTCTTTGTGGCTGTGTGTTAAGATTACCGCATCCAATCGGCTGATCCGCTCGCGCAACATTTGTTGACGGAAATCTGGCCCTGTATCAATGACAAAACTTTTTCCTTCTACTTCTATGTGCATGGATACACGCAGTCGTTTATCGCGGTAGTCCATGGACTGGCACACTTCGCATGGGCAAGCAATGACAGGCACGCCTTGTGAAGTACCCGAACCAAGGAAGGTGATTTTCAAAAAGAATTATTAAAATTTGAAAGTATGGCGAAGGAGGGCAGAGGTGAATTGGTTCTTTTCTTTTTTAAATTCCTCAAATTTCTTACCAACCAATTGAAACCCTAGCGAGATTTTTGTTTTGTTATCGAGCACCCAATACTCTTTCACGCCCGCTTTTTCATACACTTTTTTCTTTTTGCCGAGGTCGAAGTTTTTGGTTCCAGGAGATAAGATTTCAATTACTAAATCAGGAATTCCATGAATGCCGTTTTCTTTAACTATCTCCAAATTTTCATTTAGGATAAATACCAAATCAGGTTGGTAGGCATTTTTCTCATTCAAAAACACATCAATGGGTGAAGGATATAGCTCACCAATCGACTTGCCTTCGAGCAAAAGGTAGAACTGGCCAGTAAGCTTATAGATAGTCTTTTGGTGCGAGGAAGAGGGTGCTGGAGACATATACAATGTGTTATCAATTAATTCGCAGCGAGTACCTTCGGGAAGCATTTTGAATACTTCCATGGTGGTGCGGGGCGGTTTTTCTAATAAACTTACCATCGGTTTAGATTTTAACCTCTGCCTGTGTCAACTCTTCGTACAGCTTCAAATTCTTTTCGCTGAAATTAGTGGTGTCGAGTGCTACGTTTTTTAAAATGTCCAATAGGGCATTGATTTTTCCTTCGGTGACGAAGAACTTGTTGACGATCATGATCTTCTGCTCTTTCAACAGGCAGTAACCTGATTTGAAGTTGCCTTTTTCGTAGCGCATGATATAGTCAGACTCGGCAATGAGCTCTTCGAGCTTGGTGAGGAACGAGGTGGTGTATTTGATCATTCGTAGTGGCGAATTTTGTGTGCAAGATAGGGAGTAATTTGAAGATATGATAATTTGAAAATTGGGCAATTTGAAGATTTGAAAATTGGAACGAGATGATCGAACGTTGTGATAGTGCCCAGCGGGGATGAGCAGGGAATAATTTGAAGATTCGGTAATTTGAAAATGTAGGGCTATGGGTAGGCATTCGGCCAGGGATAGGAGCGGAAAGCCCACAGCGATCCCGATAGCTATCGGGAGAGCGAGGACTTGTAGCGGATAGCCCAATGCCCCGACATGTCGGGGCAGGCCGCAAAAAAATCACAGAGTATTTTCTTGAATTGGCTAATTTTGAGAGTGGATAAAAAACTGATCGCGATTGTGGGGCCAACGGCTGTGGGCAAGTCGGCTGTGGCGATGGAGTTGGCGGAGCGATGGAGGACGGAAATTATTTCGGCAGACTCGCGGCAGATTTTTAAGGAGATGGAGATTGGCACGGCCAAACCATCGGCTGAGGAGCTGCGAAGGGTGCGGCATCATTTTATAAATGTCAAATCTATTGAAGAGCACTATGATGCGGGGCAATATGGGAGAGATGCGCTGGAGTTGATCAATCAATTGTTTGTAAAGTTTGATCGATTGATTTTGTGTGGCGGTTCGGGGTTATATATGAAGGCTTTGCTGGAGGGTTTTGATGTGATGCCTGAAATTGCCGAAGGAGTGCGCGAGGCAATCATTGACGAGTATCGTGCAAAGGGATTGAATTGGTTGCAGAAGGAAGTAGAAAAAGTTGACCCAGAATATTTCTCGGAAGTGGACGCGAAAAATCCGCAGCGATTGATGCGCGCGTTGGAACTGTATCGAGCTTCGGGAAAGCCGTTGAGTGCGCTGCGGAAAAAACAAAAAAAGGAATTGCCATTTGAGGTTGTTAAAATTGGGCTGGAACTTCCACGTGAAGAACTTTATCAGCGTATTGATAAAAGAATGGATGCGATGATCGTGCAAGGATTGTTTGATGAGGCTGCTAAATTGTATGACCGAAAAGAATTGAATGCCTTGCAGACAGTTGGCTACCAAGAGATTTTTGGTTTTATGGATGGGCAGTATGATAGGGAAGAGGCGGTGCGTTTGTTGAAGCGTAATTCAAGACATTATGCAAAGCGGCAGTTGACGTGGTTTAAGAAGGACAGGGAGATAGAATGGTGTAGGGCAGGGGAAGTGATTGAAAAGTTTTAAGTTTGCAGATATATGAACCACATAGGCACATAGTTCATATAGAATGAACACATAGAAAAGCCTATGTTTATGACTATGTTTCTATGTATCTATGTGGTTCAAATTAATCGTAGGCGATAGTGTCTTTGGATTTCATATCATAAACCTTGAACAAAGTACTTATCATTACTTATTACTGGCCGCCCTTTGGCGGGAGCGGTGTACAGCGTTGGCTAAAGTTTGTAAAGTATCTTCCTACATTCGGTTACCAACCTTTTGTCTATACACCAGAAAATCCTTCGGTTGACATTCAAGATCAATCACTGTTGAAGGATGTTCCCACGGAAGCGGAAATAATCAAGTTGCCTATATGGGAACCTTACGGGATTTTTCAGAAACTGTCAGGAAAAGGAAAAGTGAAGCAAGCGGATTTTGTGAGTACTGGAAAAGTGTCATTGATGAAGAAGCTCGCTCTTTTTGTGAGAGGCAATTTTTTTATTCCCGATGCGCGTGTGTTTTGGGTAAAACCTTCGGTAGTTTTCTTAAATGATTTTTTGAAGAGCAATCAGATCAATACCATCATCACCACGGGTCCACCGCACAGTATGCACTTGATTGGTTTGAAGCTAAAAGAGAAAAACCCTTCGCTAAAGTGGATTGCCGACTTCCGCGACCCGTGGAGCGAGTGGGATTTGTTGGATACTTTTTCGTTGACAAGTTTTGCACGAAACAGACACAAGGCACTGGAGAAAAAAGTTTTGACCAAAGCAGATCGTGTGGTTACCATTGCACCTTATCATGTTACTCGGCTTGAAGCATTGAGTGGGCGAAAAGTGGATTTGATTACCAATGGTTTTGATGAAGACGATTTCAAAAGCGTTGTTCATTCTAAAACCGATAAGTTTACTATTCGTCATATTGGAGTAGTAGATGAGCTGCGCGACCCGAGGCCTGTGATGGAGTCAATCAAGAAGTTAATGGATGAGAATCCTGCTTTTAAAAATGATTTGTTGGTTGAGTTTGTTGGGAATGTGAATTCTTCGTTTAAAGAGTACATTTCATTAGATCAGAATTTCCAATCAGTGGTACACTTTGTCGATCAAGTTCCGCATAGCGAGTTGTTGAATCTTTACGGTGAAACAGATTTGCAATTGTTGGTATTGGCACATACGGCTATTGCCCCTGGCAACTTGCCTGGAAAGTTCTTTGAATACTTGGCTTCGGGCAACCCGATATTAGCGATTGGCCCCGTGGATGGCGATGCTGCTGAGGTGCTGAAGCAAACGGGAGCGGGCGAGATTTTTGAGAGAGGAGATGTGCTGGGGATCAAGTCGACCTTACAATTATTTTATGATCAATGGAAAAAAGGGACTGCGGCCTCGCAAAAAAATATTTCACTTTATTCGCGCAAGCACTTAACTGAGCAACTGATCCTTATCTTAGCAGCAAATTAATTGGCGTTGATCAGCAAAAATTTCATAAAGAGTTCTTTCATCTACACATTGGCGGGGGCGTTGCCCATGGCCAGTGCCATAATCTTATTGCCATTTTATGGAGAGTACTTATCGCCAGAAGCGATGGGCGCCCTCTCAATCTATTTTGGTTTTTCATTGCTGGTACAAATTCTGGTTACTTATAGTTTTGATGCTTCGTTGTATATCAACTATCATGAATTTAAAAACGAGCCAGCTAAACTATCTTCATTCATAAGTTCGGCTTTCATTTTAATTCTTCTTATCAGTCTTATCACAGGCTTACTATTGGCTTTTATTGGCGATTGGTTTTTTAGTAAAATGTTTACTAAAGATGATATTTTATTTTATCCCTTTGGGCTGCTTTCTGTGGCGACTGGTATTTTTCAAGCTTTGCAAAAAGTTAATAATACATTGTTGCAGACACAACAAAAGCCAACACTATTCCTTTGGTTCAACCTTCTTTCGTTTTCATTGATTGCTGGCTTCACCATTGTCGGCCTTTATCTTTTCCCTGAAAGTTTGTGGGGCCCGATAGCAGGTAGACTCGTGGCTACCCTTATCTCTGCCGCATGGGTGCTTGGTTTTATCTTTAGGCAATTCGGTTTTTATTTCAATTGGCAATTACTCAAAACTACCTTTGCTTTCAATAACTCGACACTCGTTTATCAAGTCCAACAATGGGTGATCAATTTTTTCGACCGCCCTTTTATTTTGTTGTTTCTTCCATTGGCAACACTAGGTGTTTATGATTTGGCTTTAAAATGCCTGATGGCGGTAGAATTTGTGTTGGTAGGCTTGAACTCTACCTTTACACCCAAGGTATTGGGTATAGCTCTGGCTCAAAAAGAAAAGGGAAGTACTATTGAGATCAACAGGTATTATCACGGACTGACAGCCGTTGCTATGTTGTTAGTGAGTGCAAGCATTTTTATTTTTCCTTGGGTCATCGAGATTTTTTTCAAGAAACCTGGTTATCAACAGGCTGTTCCACTTTTGCCATACGTTGCTATCATTTATTTATTCCGTTGCATGAGGCTATATGTAGCTATTCCTTATCCTGCACTCAAATACACCAAGCCTCTTCCTGTTTTTTATTTGGTTGTGCTACTAGTTAAAGTTGGTTTGATGTATTTGTTAATCGGTAGGTATGGGATTTATGGTGTAATTGTTTCTACTTGGTTAAGTTATATTTTGGAGATTATCATTTTGTATTTTGGCATACGAAAGAAGTTTACTTTTAAGATTAATTTTGCTAAGATGGTGGTTGCTCCACTTTCGTTAGCGATTTTGATTTTGATTTTAGAGCCTATTTTTGGCCAAGCCTATCAAAATGCTTTGCATGGGTTTTACATGATGGTAACAGTGGTGATGTTGGCGTGGGCATTTAGGAACGAGAGCAAAGTTTTTCAATTGACAAAGATATTTAAGTAGAAAGGGCATGAACGAACTGGAAGAATATTTTAATAACAACCCAGGAAGGCAAATCTTTAAATGGCATCATTATTTTGAGATTTATGATCGTCATTTCCAACGATTCAAGGGAAAAGAAATTGTTGTTGTGGAAGTGGGCGTTTTTCAAGGTGGAAGTTTGCAAATGTGGAGAAAGTATTTTGGGCCAAAAGCAAAAATTTACGGAATCGATATTAACCCGCGCGTGGCTGAATTGAAAGAGGGAAATATTGAGATCATTATCGGCTCTCAATCTGATAAGGATTTTTTGCGAAAGCTAAAGAATGAACTTCCTGCTATTGATATTTTGATTGATGATGGAGGGCACAAGATGAAGCAACAGATTTTTACTTTTGAAGAGTTGTTTAGTAAAATTAAACCAAATGGAGTTTATGTGTGTGAAGATTTAGCCACCTCCTATAAATTGGGTTACGGTGGGGGCTATAAAAGAATGGGCAGTTTTATAGAGTTCTCAAAAAATCTAATTGATAAGCTGAATGCTTTTCACTCCGAACAACAGTTGTTTCAACCAGATTCACTTACCAAGTCAATGGACTCACTTCATTATTATGATAATGTTTTAGTGATTGAAAAAAGGCCAAGGTTAATTCCGTCAATAGCTTTGAAAACAGGAAAGCCAGTATTTGAAAATGATGTGCTAAATTCATCGAAAAGCTTAGTGCTCAGACTCCTTTATTTTACAAATAGCATATTGCAATTTTTAAGGTTGCCAAGTTTTAAGCTAAATCGATAAGAGACCAACTGTAATTGATTACCGGAGAACCGAAGAGAATACAGCCCAATGAATTTTTCTCATTTTCTACTTACGCAATTTAACCTTCGGAATTTCCCAAAGTCTTCTCATGCAGCCAATGATGAATGGCTGAACTGGACGCGTAATCGAATTACACTCTTCAAAACCTACTGCCTTCCTTCTATCTTAAATCAAACTGAAAAGAACTTTTCTTGGCTACTCTATTTTGATGTAGCTACACCTGCTGAATTTAAACCATTTATTCAGGAACTTGAAGGGTATGGCTTTATTAAAATTTGTTATTGCGATGGAAGCGAAGGCTTTTTCAAAAACTACTTAAATGAAATAAAGCATAGAATTGAACCTGAAAAGCAATGGATAATGACCACTCGGTTAGATAATGATGATGTGCTTCATCGCAACGCAATTAAAACGATTCAACAAAATTTTATTGAAAAGGATAAATTTCTCATAGCACTTTCTTCTGGCTATGTAATGGATACTGATCGAAAGGTGCTGGCTCACTACTTTTATCCGATGTCCCCTTTCATTAGTTTGATTGAGTCTTGCCCGGGGAATCTTGTTGGGATATTTGCTAGGGTACATACCCAATGGCCAAGCTTGCGATTGCTTATCCTTAAAGAAATTTATCTTGAATTCTTTAAGAAGACCGAGCGGCAATCTAGATTTATTTTAAAATACCCACTTTGGATTCAACTAGTCCATGGCGAAAATGTAAGTAATAATTTTTTTCGTGGACTTCCTGTTCTTAAATCAAAGCACCTGGCTGATTTCGGGATAAACATTTCTACTGTAAAAATGAAACTAGGTGAGTTGCTTAAATTCTGGAATTATGTGATCTGGAAGCGATACTTTAAATGTTGGATAATTAAAACGATTTTAAAAAAGTAGATATGCCATCCATAGGACAATACATTAAACTGAAATATCCGTTGCTCTACAGCTATTTAGTTGATTTTATCAATAAGATCATTTTAGCCACGCGCCCTTATTCTATTTATGTTACCGATAACCTTGGAGGTAGCTTTAAAAGCTACTTTATTAATAACGACATGCCCCTCAAGATTAACACACTTAATAAAAATCTTGATTCCGAGTCTATTGAATTGATACAAATAGTAATACAAAGACTACTCTTTTATCCTGACGCAAAATATAAGAGGCGGACTTCCAAAAATGATGCAGTCGTGGGTGGGTTACTACCAATAGAAACAAAAGCTCAACAAAAAATCATAGATCAACAGCTTCATATAGTAGCAAAGTCTATCAAGCTGCCTAGCCAACTGATTGAGGAATCAGTCTTTTACTTTTATCACGGCTTAAGTATATTGCCAAAAGAAGTTCATGAGTACATAAGGGGGCAGCATTTTATGGATCTTGGCGCTTACCTTGGCGACTCGGCCATTGCGTTGAGTAAGTATCAGTACAGCAAGATTTTTTCATTAGAGATTTCATTGAAATCTGTTGCACAATATCGCCTTAACATGAAGGCAAATACTATTTCAGATGAGAAGTATAAAATCTTGAATATTGGTGTCGCATCATCAGACAGTGAACTACCTGTTAAGATGTACGATACAGGGTCTACAGGTTTAAGCCTCTATAGAAGAACTGGAAAATATGACGAAATTCAAATTGAAAGAAAGTCTCTTGACTGGATTGTAGAACATAATGCCATAGAGCCTAAATTTATAAAAGTAGATATTGAAGGTGCAGCAATGGATTTTGTAAATGGAGCTATTAAGACGTTGCCAAAATTCCGCCCAGTGCTATCCATTGCGATCTATCACAACCCTATAGAGTTTTTTGAGGTGAAACCCGCATTGGAAGCTTTGCTGAGTAACTATACTTTTTTGATAAGAAAGCTAACTTCAGGTGTAAAGAATAATTTAGTTCACTCAGAGATTGTATTATTGGCTTATCCAAAGGAATTGATGGTCACAAAGTAATTGATAGGGGATAAGCTTTATTTAAAAAGCCCCGCTATAATTGTTATGAATAATACTTCATTCTTTTCCGCGCAAAGTTCCTCTGCAGCAATGGCAGATTTTTGTTTGTAACTATTTAATTTTTCTTTGGTCAATGAGTTTAGTTTTATTGCCAATTTTGACGGAGTAAAATCTTCTGATACAACGCCAATATCATAATGCTTAACAATCTCAGCCATCTCTGGTGTTGGGCCAATGGCAATAGCCAGTCTCGCCTGAATAAAATCGAATAGTTTGTTGGGCAGTGTATTGGCATAGTTGAAATTAACTGGTGGCAAAAGAAAAACACCTACATCATAGTGATTAATAAATTTTACCAGCTCTTCACTTTTCATGGGTTGTAAAAAGCTAATTCGTGAATCTCTTGCGGCCAGTTGTTTCAAGTAATTGATGTAGTTGGATGTCTTGGAAGAAGCCATCTGCGGAACGATAAGCATGAGATCAAGAGTAAACCGAGCGTCCAAATGCTTCATCATTTCAATCATCAATTCCAATTTTCTAGAAGGTGTAGACCCTCCATGATGGATGAGTTTGATCTTGTTGTCCTCAACTGGAGATGGGTTTATCTCAGCGTACCAAGTTGCATTGGTGATAATAGTTGACTTTACCCCAAAATTCTTTTCGTATTCATTGGCCAGACCAGTACCCACAGTGGTCATTGCATCGACCAATGGAATATATTTTTTGCAGAGATAGATATTGAAAGGCTGAAAGAAGATTCTCCACATGAGACGATCTTCAAAATGCCTTGGTGCATATTCATGTGCGTCAAAGATTATTTTGGCTTTTTGTTTAATAGCAAAAGCTAGTGGTAGACTTTCTACATCATTCGCAATAATAATATCAAATGAAGTATTTAACTTTTTAATCAATGGCTTGTATTGATACAGGAGCGAGTAAGCTTTTTCATGAAAACGAAAGAGCAAAAAGAAAGATGATATTATTTTATGAGTTGGAGTAAATTTTGTTTTTTCAATGTGAACTAGTTTGTAGCCATTGTTATCTTTGCCACCATACGCAGCTACTGTGACTTTATAGTTGTGTTTAATGAAATCCACTTGCCTAGATACACGTGCATCATGGGTCAGATCACTGAAACTTATGACTAGTACTTTTTTCATTGGTCTCAATCGTTAGTTGAAACTATGCGCTTTCAGCGCAAGACTTTCAGTTTCTACAAATTTTAACTTGCCCTTATGAAAGGCATTTACTACAAGCTCAATTACGTTCATGGTTCTAAGAATTTCATTCTTTCATAAACCTATCGACTTCCAGTCGATAGTGGTTTAGTTAATTTTTATTCTCTTGGGGTTCTCCTTCAAAAACCCTTCCCACGATTTCGACTTATTTTTCACAGCTCCATTTTGGTAGTAATGACAGACCGCCACGGCCAGTGCATCGGTAGCATCTAGCAACTTTGGCAATTCTTTTATAGAGAAAATCTGCATGAGCATTCTCGCCACTTGTTCTTTGCTGGCGTTTCCATTTCCGGTTACTGACTGTTTTATTTTTTTCGGGGCATACTCTGTGATGGGCACTTCACGATAGAGGGCTGCGGCCATGGCTACACCTTGGGCGCGACCGAGCTTGAGCATGGACTGAATATTTTTTCCAAAGAAAGGAGCTTCCAACGCTACCTCGTCAGGATGGTATTCATCGACCAAGCCCAGCACCCGATCGAATATTTTTTTCAGTTTCATTTCATGGGCGCCAAACTTGCCCATGTTGATGACACCATATTGTAAAAGCGTTAACTTGCTCCCTTTGAGCAAAATAATTCCGTAACCCATTACATTCGTGCCTGGGTCAAGCCCAAGAATTACTTTTTCTTTAATTATTTTTTTCTCCATTTTGCTTGGCAAGTTATATCTATAAGACACCTTTGCAAAATAAATTGAACCACATCTGCCTGCCGGTACGCAGGTAGTTACAATAGAGATATAGAAATGCAACATAGGATTAATACCAACTCTTACCTCTAGCTACTCTCCTCCCACTAATCACCAAATGACCCTCTACTTCCTCCTGCTATTCGGTATTTACTTTGTCCTAGTCTTGCTTTTGATCACGGGCTGGCAGATAGCGATAGAGAAGCCAGAGCAAAAATCGGTAAACGAAACTGACAATAAGATTTCGGTAGTCGTTCCTTTCCGTAATGAAGAAAGCAACCTTCCTAAGCTTTTGGATGGACTGCTTCGTCAATCCTATTCAAAGGATAGTCATGAAGTTATTTTGGTTGACGATCACTCGACTGATCGATCCAATTTGCTAGTAAGTTCTTTTTGTGAGGGCAATCCCAATTTCAAGTTATTAAATCTTAGAACAGATCAGCAAGGAAAAAAAAGAGCGTTGGCATTAGCCATCGAAGCGGCAGCGGATGAGATAATCGTGACTACAGATGCGGATTGCACGGTGCCAAAAGATTGGCTGGCAAAAATCAATAGTTCGTTTCAGCATGGTAAAACAATGATGGCTATTGGAGCGGTGAAGATCGAACCAGATTCATCTTTCTTTTCGCGCTTACAGGCGATAGAGTTTTCTAGTTTAATTGGTTCTAGTGCTGCGACTTTGAGTTACGGTGTTCCTACTATGTGCAATGGGGCTAATCTTGCTTTTCGTAAAACTGCTTTTGTGGAAGTCGGTGGTTATGAAGGTAATCTTGACATAGCTTCTGGTGATGATGAGTTTCTGATGAGGAAAATCGCAAAACGATTCTCGAAAGCAATTTCTTTTATTCCAGAAAGTGATAGCGTGGTTTCAACGCTGGCTCATCAGACTTTATCAGAATTTGTTAATCAGCGGATTCGCTGGGCGGGCAAATGGAAGCACAACCAATCACTCAGTAGTAAACTACTGGCTATTTTTATTTTCGTTTTTCAATTCTCTTACCTTTCATTGCTTCCCTTTCTTATCGGTGGCTGGATTCCTTTAAAAGTGGGTGGACTTCTTGTTGCAATAAAATTTCTGCTAGAATTTTTGTTTCTCTATAATTTAGGAGTATTTCTAAAATTGAAGTGGCGATGGCTTCCTTTCTTTTGCCTACAATTTATTTATCCTTTTTACGTTTTGTGGGTTGCATTCGGCACAGAGATGCGCGGCTTTGAGTGGAAGGGGAGGAAGGGTGGGTGAATGGTAAAAGTTAATTGGTAATCGGTAGTTGGTAAGTCGAAACTACGATTGGCAAACTGCTTGCTTGCCTGCCGGCAAGGCAGGGAGACTTGGGACTAGAAACCAGTAATCAATTCACTATTTTTACCACTATATTCGCAACTATGTCAGAGCAGGCTCTAAAAAAAATAATTGAAAAGAAAGAACTGGAACTCAACTCGTTGTTGGAGATCACTCAATCCATTAACAACAATGTGCCAGAGGAATCGCTCTACAAGATTTTTAATTTCACCCTCCGCTCCAATCTCCAACTAAAAAAACTGGCACTCTTTGTCTATGATGAGGTTTGGAACTGCAAAGCAAATTTTGGCACAACCAAAAGCTTCTTAAAAGCAAAGTTAGATGACCGCTTCAAATTGATCAAGCGGATCCATCAGATGACGGAGTTTGATGAGCGCTGCGATTTCCATGAATTTGATTTGGTAATCCCTGTTGCCCATCAAAGCGAAACATTGGCGTTGGTCTTTGTGGGCGGCCTGAGCAATGACCCTATCAATCACGATCATGATGAGAACTTGAAATTCATCCAAGCACTGAGCAACATTATCATCGTGGCTATCGAAAATAAAAAACTGGCGCGAAAGCAGTTGGAACAAGAAGCTTTTCGCAAAGAGCTAGAGATTGCCAGTGATGTGCAGCAGTTTTTGTTCCCCAAAAAATTACCGAACACAGAACATCTAAAAATTGAAGCCAGTTATTTGCCACACGATATTATTGGTGGCGATTATTACGATTACATACCCATTAATAAAAATCAATTTTTGATTTGCGTGGCCGATGTAAGCGGCAAGGGCATTCCTGCTGCTTTAATGATGTCTAATTTTCAGGCTTCATTGCGAACGCTGCTGAGGCAGACACCAAACTTAACGGAAATTGTAGAGGCACTGAATTTTCAAGTGCTAGATAGCACGAAGGGCGAGAAGTTCATTACTTTTTTTGGTGCCATATACGATATCAACTTGCGCACGATGGTGTATGTAAACGCTGGGCATAATCCGCCTCTTCTTTACGATAAGAAAAATGGATTTCGTTTGCTTGAAGAGGGCTCTACAGTATTGGGGGCGATGCACCCGCTTCCATTTATCAACGAAGGATTTCTTACCGACTTGAGCGAATTTACTTTATTGGCCTACACAGATGGTTTAACAGAAACTGCGAACGAACAAGATGAAGAGTTTGGCCCAGAAGCATTGCAAAAGTATTTTGAAGAAAGTCACACTAAAGACTTGAAGACTATTCATCAAGATATTATTGTACAGTTGGATGGTTTTAAAGGCAGGAATGCTTACAGAGATGATATTACGTTGTTGACGTGTAGGGTGGAGTGAGTTTAGATTGAAATCTCAAATCTTACATCTTAATTCTTAAATTTAATTTGTTCCGCATCCCTTCCATATTACCTTGGCTCTTTCCCCAATTGACATGGAGAATCAAAACGAATGAAAAAGAATTGTTCCTGACCTTCGATGATGGCCCTGTGCCTGGCCCAACTGAATTTGTACTGGATACACTAAAGAAATACAATGCCAAAGCAACTTTCTTTTGTATTGGCGATAACATTCAAAAGCACTCGGCTATTTTTAAAAGAACTGTTGAAGAAGGACATGCAATCGGTAATCACACCTTCAATCATATAAAAGGTTGGGGCACTTCTACCGAGAAGTATCTTGCCAACGTGGAATTGTGCAGTGTGGAGATACGCAATCAGTATTCGGTAATCGGTAATCAGTTGCCCGTCACCGACCACCGTTTACCGAATACCACTTACCAACCACCACTTACCTCTCACCACTTACCACTTACCAACCTCTTCCGACCGCCCTACGGTAGAATCAGGACAAAGCAGATCAACGCACTAAAACAAGAATACCAAATCGTCATGTGGGATGTGCTTACTTCTGATTATTCAAAATCGCTCTCACCAGAAAAATGTTTAGCGGGATCCATCAAAGCAACACGACCCGGTTCTATCATAGTTTTCCACGATAGTTTGAAAGCAGAGAAAAATATGACCTACGCTCTTCCAAGATTTTTAGATCACTTTTCTAACTTGGGTTATTCCTTTGCCACTCTGCCCACTTAGAAAACCAAAATCACAAATCATAAATCACAAATCATAAATCACAAATCATAAATCTCAATTGTGAATCCCGAATTCTCAGTACTTATAACTCCCCTCGATTGGGGCCTCGGCCATGCTACCCGTTGCATCCCTATCATTGCTGAATTTTTAAAAAGAGGTTGTAAGGTTTCCATTGCTACCAGTGGGGGTGCTTTAGATTTATTAAAAAAAGAGCTCCCTCAATTGACTTTTTTCGAGTTGATTTCATACAAGGCAGAGTATGCCATTGACGATCGACTGTTAACAAAACTCTTTTCTCAATCGCTCAAGTTTATCTCAGCTATTAGAAATGAACATCAACAGTTGAAGCAACTATTAAAGGAGCATCGATTTGATCTGATCGTTTCTGATAATCGCTTTGGTTGTTATTCAAAAGATGTAAAAAGTATTTTTATCACTCATCAAATCAATTTTGTTTTTGAACCTTCTATGAAATGGGCAGAAGGTATTGTTAACTTTTGGAACCAACAAAAAATAAAAAAGTTTGATCATTGCTGGATACCCGATTTGCCGAACCGAAATTTTTCAGGAGAGCTTTCAACCCCAAAGGGATTGCCAATTTCGTTTATTGGCCTCTTGTCCAGATTAAAAAAGAGGAGTGGAGTCCTCAATAGAGAATACGATTTATTGGCATTGATTTCTGGCCCAGAGCCGCAGCGTAGTATTTTTGAAAAAATAATTAGGGATCAAAGTGTTAATCTCGACAAACGAATCTTGTTACTAAAAGGAAAACCTGAAGAAGGCGAAATCATCTTTATAGAAGGCCTAATCTCCGAAGCGGGTCATTTAAAAACAAAAGAATTGCAAGAAGCAATTGAAGTATCCGAATATGTTATTTGTCGTTCTGGTTATAGTTCAATCATGGACTTGGCTATGATGGGAACAAACAATATTATCTTTGTGCCAACACCAGGTCAACCAGAGCAAGAATACTTGGCGAAGAAAATGCAAGCAATGAATTGGGCTTACGCAATTGATCAAGATAAGCTTGATTTAATCAGCGCGATTAATGAATCGAAAAACTATATTGGTTTGACAGTTGGTGAATCAAATAATGTCCTGTTGTCGAAGGCAATCGAAGCAGAACTTAATCCATGAAGCGATTTATTAATAGTTTTAAATTTGCAGCTAAGGGATTTCGAGCAGCCCTCTCTGGTCAGGTTAACCTGTGGATTCATTTGTGCGTAACTTTGGCGGTAATAATTGCTGGTATTTCGTTCCGCGTAAGCGCAACAGAATGGTGTGTACTACTATTGTGCATAGGTCTCGTCATTAGTTTGGAATTGATCAACACCGCCATTGAAAAACTGGTAGACATGGTAAGCCCTGAATGGAAAGAGCAAGCTGGTCTGATTAAAGATATTGCTGCAAGTGCAGTTTTATGGTCATCCATAATATCAGCACTGATTGGTCTCATTATTTTTGGAACTCACCTGTAAATCTAAAATCATCAATCTAAAATCTTAAATGGAATTTACCGACACCCACACCCACATTTATTCCAAAGACTTTGATCAAGATCGCACCGATACACTCGCGCGAAGTTTTGAAGCAGGCGTGAACAAAATATTCATGCCCAACATTGATCATACTTCTATAGACGGCATGCTTGAGGTAGAAGAAAAATATCCAACACAATGTATACCTATGATGGGGCTGCATCCGTGTTCAGTAAAAAAGGATTTTGAGAAAGAACTTTACTTGGTGGAGACGTGGCTGGCAAAAAGAAAATTCTCGGCAGTAGGGGAGATGGGCACAGACTTGCATTGGGGCAAAACATTTTGGGAACAACAGAAAGAAGCATTCAACATTCAAATAGGTTGGGCGAAGCAATATGGATTGCCGATAGTCATTCATTGCAGGGAATCGATGGATGAAACCATTCAACTTTTAGAACCACACTTAGATGGAAAGCTGAGAGGAGTATTCCATTGCTTTGGAGGCTCGCTTGAGCAAGCAAAAAAGATTGCTTCAATGGGATTTTATTTAGGATTGGGTGGGGTGGCAACTTTTAAGAAGAGCGGTTTGGATGAAGTGATTCCTTTTTTGGAATTGGAAAACATCGTGTTGGAAACTGACAGCCCCTACCTTGCGCCCGTGCCACATCGCGGCAAGCGCAACGAGCCTGCCTATATTCCTTTGATCGCCCAAAAGATTATCGAATTAAAAAAAATAACTTTGGGGGAACTTGCATCTATTACTACAAGTAATGCAGATAGACTTTTTGGTGCTTAACTGGTAATCGGTGAAAGGTAAGTGGTAAGAGGTAAGAGGTAAGAGGTAAGTGGTACGGTAACTGCGGATTCTGACTTCTAACTTCTAACTCCTAACTTCTAAATTTTAACTCCCTCTATGTCCTACAAAACAATCAACATCAACACCGCTTCGCCTGATCCAGCAAAATCTAAGGTCATGATCATCTACACAGGTGGCACGTTTGGAATGGCGTATGACGCGCACGGTGTGTTGATCCCGTTTGACTTCTCGTTGATCTTGCACCACCTGCCCACCTTGCGCAGCCTGCAACTAGACTTAACTGTTGTTTCGTTTGATCAGCCCATCGACTCCTCTAATATAGAGCCATCGCATTGGCAAATGATAGGACAGATTATTTACGATTATTACAATGAGCAAGATGGCTTTGTGGTTTTGCATGGAACGGACACCATGTCATTCACAGCATCGGCACTTAGTTTTATGCTACAAGGCTTGGCCAAACCAGTAGTATTTACGGGGGCACAACTTCCTATTAGCGAGCCGCGATCAGATGCGCGCGAAAATTTAATTACCTCATTAGAGATTGCGTCAGCTAAGAAAGATGGTCGCGCAGTAGTGCCTGAAGTCTGTATTTATTTTGATTATGAGTTATTAAGAGGAAACCGATCCAAAAAAGTAGAGAGCATGCACTTTGATGCTTTTGAATCAGAAAACTATCCGCCTTTGGCAAAGGCAGGAGTGGCCATCGACTATAATTTCTCTGCTATCTACAAGCCAATGGAGAAAGTGGAACTGAAATTAAGAAGTAAGTTCGATACCAATATTTCCATCTTGAAATTGTTTCCAGGTATTTCTCCCGCCTCGGTAAAATCAATTTTGGGAATAGAAGGATTAAAAGCTTTGGTACTAGAAACGTATGGTTCGGGCAACGCCCCGTCTGCTCCTTGGCTCATCCAACTATTTAATGATTCTCTTCAAAAAGGTCTCGTGATACTTAATATATCTCAGTGCCCCGGTGGAATGGTTGTGCAGGGAAGATACGAGACGAGCAAATGGCTAGAGGAGATTGGCGTAATCAGCGGTGGAGACATGACTACCGAAGCAGCCGTTACTAAGTTGATGATTCTTCTTGGCGAATATCAATGGGAAAAAGTAAAATGGTTGATAGACAAGCCCTTGGCTGGTGAGCTTTCTGAATAGAATAATGAATGGAGTCGAGCCAAGTCCTAATTTGCATTTGCACCTTGCATTCCGAAAGATTAATCATTTCTTTGTGGGCTTTTTTAGGAGAGGTGTCAGAGTGGCCGATCGAGCACGCTTGGAAAGCGTGTTTACCGCAAGGTAACGAGGGTTCGAATCCCTCCCTCTCCGCTTTACCTCCCGCAGCTTAGTGCGAGGGAAGTTGTTTGTTCAAGGGTGTACGGCAGTTTTACAATTTTGGGGGCATGGCCTAGGGAGACGCAAAGGCCACCGGGCTTTTTGTTCCAAGTCCGGCTTCACACTATTCCACGCACTTCGGGCTTTCCACTTCAATCCCTTGCCCGCTTCGCACCCATTCACCCAATTGCAAAACTGTTGTACACCCTTGTTCACTGTCAATGAGTTCATCTTACCCTTTTTTTATAATAGTGGCTAGAGTTTGATCGTATTGGTTACGTCTAACTTTTAAAACTAGGTTGCGCAGACCTAGAGGTTCAATGCCAAAGCCCTAAATTATTCTGTGACTTTCACTAGATTTTGGTCTTATATTGGTCGAAAGCAGAAATAAGTGAGAAGTTTTTCAGTTTTTTTCAAAATTTCTTGTTGAGAAATCGGTAAAACCTTTAATTTTGGCGACTTCAAGTTTTATAAATAAACCTTAAACCATGAAAAAATTAGTTACGATCCTTGCTTTCATCGGAGTGCTGGCATTTGGCGCTTCCAAAGCGTTGGCCCAGGCCGACACCACTAAAGCCGCTACTGAATCAACAGTTACCGAAGTTGCTTCGGATGCTGCACCGGCAGAAGAACAATCCTTTCACCAAGCCCTAAAAGAAAAATTCATTGAAGGAGGACCTCCATTCATGTGGCCTATCCTAATTGTATTTATTCTCGGTTTGGCCATTTCCATTGAAAGAATTATCACTTTGAACTTGGCTACTACTAATACCAAGAAATTGCTGGGTCAAATTGAAGATGCACTTTCTAAAGGTGGAGTGGAAGCGGCTAAAGACGTAACTAAAAATACTCGTGGCCCTGTAGCCTCTATTTTCACCCAAGGCCTAATGCGCTCTGGTGAAGGAGTGGACATGGTTGAGAAATCAATTGTATCTTATGGTGGTGTAGAAATGGGTCGCCTAGAATCTGGTTTGATCTGGATTTCATTGTGTATTTCTCTTGGGCCTATGCTTGGTTTCTTCGGAACGGTTGTAGGTATGGTGGACGCTTTCGATGCGATCGAGGCGGCTGGTGATATTTCGCCTCAGGTTGTTGCACACGGTATGAAAGTAGCTTTGATTACGACAGTAGGTGGTTTGATTGTAGGTATGGTGCTTCAAATTCTATATAACTATTGTGTATCAAAAATTGATACTATTGTTAATAAGATGGAAGATGCCTCTATTACTTTGATTGATATATTGGTTAAACAAAAATTATCTAAATAACATCTATTTATGGACGAATCATCATTGCTTCATACGTTAGCATCCCCTGGGCTGATAGTTTGTTATATTTTCGCTCTAGTAGCTCTGGTAACGAGCGTAGGGATGCCTATCTTCAATGCTATTAAGAACCCAGCAGGGTTGATTAAAGGATTGATCGGTGTAGTTGGATTAGCTATTCTATTTGGGATATCTTATGCCTTATCAGGTTCAGAGGTTACTCCTAGATTCGCATCTTTGGGTGTAGATGCTAGTAGTTCTAAATTGATTGGAGCGGGTATGATCATGTTTTACATCATCCTAATCTCTTCCGCAATCTTGGCAATCTATTCTTTGTTAAAAGATATTATTACAGGTTAAATTTTTTAAACAATGGCACGAGCAACCCCCGAAATCCCTAATGCCTCCATGGCTGACATAGCATTCTTGATGTTGACTTTCTTTTTGATGACAACAACTATCAATAGTGACCGTGGGTTGAGCATTGGTTTACCCCCTCCACCTGATCCCAACCAAAAGGATGAGATTAAGATGCAGGAAAAGAATATCTTCAAGATTCAAGTGAATTCTTCAGATGCTTTACTTATTGAGGGTGACCCAATGTCAGATCTTAGTGGCTTAAAGGATATGATCATTAAGTTTGTTCAGAACAACGGTCAAGATCCTGCAAGTTCAGAAAGCCCAACGAAAGCTGTGGTTTCATTTAAGACGGATCGAGGTACAAGTCACAAACGTTTTGTTGAGATTCTGGATATTATACAAGGAGCTTATTATGACATTTATGCACAGGAAGCTGGTGTAACTAATAAAGAATGGCGAGATGCTGCTGCAAAACTCGCGGATCCGCAGAGTCGAGCTATTTATGAGCGAGGGAAGAAGGATTATCCCATGCAGATTTCAATAGCGGAACCAACTAAAGTAGGAAACTAAATATTGAGGCTATGTCAAAATTTAAGAAGAAAGCAGAGGTTAAGCAGGAGATACCAACATCTTCTATGCCCGATGTGGTTTTTATGCTGTTGTTCTTTTTCATGGTAACAACTGAGATGCGTAAATCAACCATTGAGGTGAAACAAGTGATACCCAGAGCATCACAGCTAAGAAAATTAGAGAGGAAGACTTTGGTAGCCAATCTATATATTGGTCAGCCAACTAAAGTTGAATATGGATCTGAGGAAAAGATTCAAGCAAATGATGTCTTCTTGGTTACAACTGATATTATTCGCTGGGTAAATGAAGAAAAATCAAAACTGGATGAATCGGAAAGAGAGCAAATTACGATTGCAATCAAAGGTGACAAAGATGCAAAACGTGGCATTATTGCAGATGTAGAAACAGAGCTTAGAAAAGGAAATGCAAGGAAGGTTCTTTATACTGCCTTGGATAACTCAAATGCAAGAAAGAATTAATAGTTTCAAAATTTGATCTAACAAAGGCCTTCCATTAAAACTGGAAGGCCTTTTATTTTAGCCCGTGATAGAAGCCACTGCAATTGCACTGAACAAACCGAAAACTATACGTGCTTGGTGCATGTATGACTGGGCCAACTCTGTCTATTCGTTAGTAATCACTTCGGCTATTTTTCCTGTATATTATCAAGCCGTTACTACTTCTGGTGATGGAAATGATCAGGTTGTTTTCTTAGGGCAATCAATAAAGAATTCCGTTCTCTATTCTTATGCACTATCTTTTTCCTTTTTATTGATCTCGCCACTGCTGCCATTGCTCTCTGGCATTGCAGATTATGCAGGCAATAAGAAATCCTTCATGAAATTTTTTTGCTACCTCGGTGGCACAGCATGTATGGGCATGTATTTTTTTACTTCAGCATCCTTGGAGTGGGGCGTTTTATGTTTAATGTTGGCGAGTATTGGGTATTCTGGCAGCCTCGTTTTCTATGATGCATTTTTGCCAGAGATTTCAACAGATGATCAATTTGATCGTGTAAGCGCCAAAGGGTATTCGTTGGGGTATTATGGGAGTGTGATCCTATTGATAATAAACCTCGTTGTGATTCAAAATTATGAATTGTTTGGGTTTGCCAATCAAGGTTTGGCCACCCGATTTTCTTTTTTGTTAGTTGGCTTATGGTGGATAGGCTTTGCCCAGATACCATTTGCAATGCTTCCTGAAATTCGGAATAAAAATGTCGGCAAATTAAAATTGATGAAGGGGTATGAAGAATTGCTGAAAGTTTGGAGGAGTTTGAAAAGCAGCCCTGATTTAAAGAAATATATTTTTGCGTACTTTTTTTTCAACATGGGTGTACAAACGGTGATGTACATGGCCGCCACTTTCGGATCGAAGGAATTAAAGTTGCCCGATTTTAAGTTGATTGCTACTGTTTTGATTATTCAATTGGTGGCTGCATTAGGAGCCTTCTTATTCGCGCGTGTTTCAAGTAAATGGGGCAATAAAAATACGCTGGCATTCATGATCTGTTTGTGGATATTGATATGCCTAGCTGCCTATCTAGTTACAAAAGAATATGAATTTTATGCCCTAGCCACTGCGGTAGGTGTGGTGATGGGCGGCATTCAAGCTCTTTCACGTGCTACCTATGCAAAGCTGATTCCAACGGGTTCTATCGACCATGCATCCTACTTTAGTTTTTTCGATGCAGCATTTAACTTGTCCATAGTGTTTGGCACTTTCAGTTATGGGCTAGTGGAGCACCTCACAGGTAGCATGCGCAACAGTACTCTTGCGATTGGTGGCTTTTTTGTAATTGGATTATTGTTGCTCAGTCGTGTGAATGCGAAAGCTATTACCAAGACCAGCGTATGATAGTTGTCAAAGGCCTTTCGTATTCTTACAATTCTAATCAAGCAGCTAGTTCGATACAAATTTCGTTTCCTGATTTCATCGTCAACAAAGGTGAGCACTTTCTTCTTTTGGGTGAATCTGGCTGCGGCAAAACTACCCTGTTGCATTTGCTGGGTGGATTGCTTCGCCCGCTTCAAGGAAAAATTGAAATTGATGGTAATGACGTAACTCAACTTTCAGAATCTAAGTTAGATCGCTTTCGCGGAAAGCATATTGGTTTTATTTTTCAACGAAATCATTTAATAACGGCTCTCACTGTAAAAAATAATTTATTGATGCCTTCTTTTTTAACGGGTGAAAGACAAGATGAGGATCGGATAGATATTGTATTAGCGCAACTCGGTTTATCTGAAAAGAAGAATGCGAAAATCCATGAGCTTAGCCAAGGCCAAGCGCAACGAGTAGCTATTGCCCGCGCCATCGTTAACAAACCATCTATCATTTTAGCAGACGAACCTACTTCCGCGCTGGACGATAGAAATTGTAGTAGTGTGATTGAGCTGTTAAGTAAAGTGGCGGTTGAAAATAATGCGGCATTGATAATAGCCACTCACGATCAGCGATTGAAGAGTGAGTTGAGTAATCAAATTGTCTTGTGAGAATGTCAATCTTAGCACTCATCTGGAATTATCTAAAAGCCAAGAGGCTCAACACGGTATTGAATATTCTTCTTTTGGCCTTAGGCATTGCTGTGATCACAATTTTGATTCTTTTTAATAACCAGATGCAGGAAAAGATGACCAGCAATGCTAAAGATATTGATCTGGTGGTGGGCGCAAAAGGTAGCCCCTTGCAGCTTATCTTGTGTAACGTTTTCCATATAGATTTCCCTACAGGCAATATTAAGTTAAATGAAGCAGAGCGATTGGCTGGGCATAGATTGGTAAAGAGTGCTATCCCGCTAGCGTTGGGAGATAGTTATAAAGGCTTTCGAATAGTGGGCACCAATCAGCAGTACGCAGATATTTATCAAGCTGAAATAAACTCTGGCACTTGGTGGAATGATGACCTCGATGTAACCATCGGTGCTACTGTTGCCAAGCTTGCCAAGTTAAAAATAGGAGATAAGTTTGAGAGCGCACACGGGCTAACCAAAGACGGTCATGCACACGAAGAGAATCAATACATAGTAAAAGGGATTTTGAAAAGTACAGGAAGCGTGATGGATAATTTGATTTTGACAAACGTAGCAAGCGTTTGGAAAGTACACGCAGAAGAGAAAGATAGCTCTAAGCATTTTAGAAGCAGATTAATCACAGATCCTTCGCGTTTAGTACCTACGATGGAAGCGGGTGATAGCACGAAAGAGATAACCTCTTTATTGATCAACTATAAAAATCCCATTGCGGTTATTCAACTACCACGTTTCATCAATACCCAAACAAACATGCAAGCGGCATCCCCCGCATTTGAAACTGCCCGATTGTTTACGCTCCTGGGTGTGGGTGCAGAGGCTTTGATGGGCTTTGCTTATGTGCTTATTTTTATTTCTGCCTTGAGTATATTTATTGCGCTCTATAATTCATTGAAAGAGAGGCGATATGATATGGCAATCATGCGAAGTATGGGTGCTAGCCGCACTATGCTTTTTAAAGCAATTATTTTAGAGGGAAGTGTTCTTACATTTGTAGGCACATGCATTGGATTGGTACTAGGGCATTTAGTCCTAGGGTTGTTTGTTTTTACAGTGGAAGAAAGTCAAAAGGCGGGAATGACAGCCACTGTTTTTTATAGCGAGGAAGTGTTTATTTTGCTGGGAAGTATTGTGTTGGGTGTGGTTTGCTCACTGATTCCAGCGATACAGGCCTATAGGGCAGATATTCATAAAGTGCTTGCGGGTAGCTAGATTTGTATCTTATGAAAAGAAACTTGATAATAATTTTATTGTTTGCGTCTTATACTTCTGTGGCGCAAAGTGATGGCTGGGCCTCGTTTGCCAAAACAAAATTCAATACTAAATACAACGAGAAGGCAGGGGAATATTTTATGATGCCTGATTTTCCTATTGAATTAAAGGCCTTAGTGGGAAAAGAGGTGGACTTAGAAGGATACTATATGCCCATAGATGTAGATGGCAACGCTTATATCATCCTTTCTAAATTTCCTTACAGTCAGTGTTTTTTTTGTGGAGGAGCAGGACCAGAATCCATTGCCGAGGTTACATTTAAAGTTAAACCTTCTAAGTTTGAGGCAGATCAGTTCATACGGGTAAAAGGCAAACTCAAATTGAATGAGAACGATTTAGAACACGGCAATTTTATTTTGACAGAGGCTGTACTGATAACCAAATAGCTTGCGATTGACCCTCACGTGGCGAAATCACATCAAAAAGAATTTTAGATTTTAGATTGATTTGGCCACCTCCAGCTACGCACGAACGGATAAATCTCAAATCTCAAATCTTAAATCTTAAATCTTAAATCTCTCACCGTATCGTCCACCTCACTCCAATCACCCCTTGGATGCCTTGCATAGGCGCATAATTGTAAGAAGTATCGAACGAGAAGCCATTTGGGTTATCAATCGAAATATTTTTATCAAATGGATCGAATGGCCTTAACAATGGATCTTTTGGCAGGAAGTTCAATAAATTTTTTACGCCCGCATAAATTTCCAAATTTGAATTCATCGACTTTGTTACTTGCAAGTTGATAAGGCTAAACCAAGGCGACATAGCAGGCCGAAAATCATTGGGTACAACGGGTAGATGCATGGGGCCAGTTGTTTTTCCTGTTAAATCAATAGTAATGCGAGAGGGGAGGAGTGAGTAACTAAGCGTGTAGGTACCAGAAAAACTGGGTGCATGTACTTGAGGCACATTATTTCCATCATTATCTGTTCTAAAAACTTCCATGACAGTAACGCCTGTTAATAGTTTAAGGTTATTTGAAAAACTCAAATCCCCGTTGAGGGTCAATCCACGCGAAACGGCATGACCTGCAAGGTTATCATAAATGATCTTCTCCGGATCGGTGGTGAAATCGCCAATGATTTTGTTTGTGAAGTAGGTGTAAAACAAACTAGCGTCTAGGTTAATGTACCCTTGGCGCGTGATTATATTCTTCGCGTAATTGAAATTTATATTCCACGATTTTTCTGGGTCAAGATTACTCTTAACAATTACTTGCCTTGCGCCAGTAAGGGCCGCATGCTCTTCGGTAAATAGATTGACCACGCGGTAGCCACTTCCGCCAGTGAGCCTTAGTGTGTTGTTGGGATTGGGAGATACCTTAAAACTAAGGCGCGGAGTAAATATATTGCCATGCACACTATGATGATCGTATCTGGCGCCACCGAGCATCGAAAACTTATCTGTAAATTTTATTTCGTCTTGCACAAAAATCCCCGGAAGAAAAGTAATACCAGGGTTATTTGTTCCATCTAGCGAAGATGTGCCTGTTGTGTTATCATCATAGAGTGTGTAGCGAAGGGGCAATCCCGCTAACCAATCATGTTTGCCTAGTTGCTTACTCCAACGAAACTGAACAAAGGCGGTGCTTTGACTGGCTAAGTATTTGGTGGTGCCATAATACGAATCCTGTAGATGATAGTTGTATGAATAATCTACATGCAAATTCTCTTTACTTTTTAATTGATAATTGCCAATAAACTCTGCACGATTCGTGTAAATCGATTCTCCGTAATAGATATCAGTACCTCTGTGGTCAGGCGTCCACTGCAATTCCCCTCCCCAACGGTTTTCATACACATAGCGTCCGGCCAACGAAAAATTTTTTCCTGATGGTCGATGGAAGCTCCATTTATTGAAAACAGAAATTCGTTGTTGCAAAGTGGCATCTGTGAAATTATCGTTGTTGATATCCCACTTTTGCCAGAAGTTGAAATAGTTAATACCTACTAAAGAAGCTGATTTTTTTATTTTGAAAGAACTTGACAGGTCTGCGTTGTATTCGCCCAGTGTGGTTCCATAAGCATCTATCTTTAATGAAGGTGCGCCCAATGGTTCTTTGGTAATAATGTTGATGACTCCACCCACCGCTTCCGATCCATATAAAGTGGAAGCGGGGCCTTTTACAACTTCTATACGCTTAACTAAACTATTGGGGATGCCCGCTAACCCATACACAGTGGCAAGGCTACTAACGATGGGCATTCCGTCAATCAATATCATCGTGTATGGGCCTTCCAATCCATTGATGTGAATATCGCCTGTGCTGCATACATTGCAGTTGATCTGCGGCTGCACACCATTTATCATTGACAGTGCTTCAAAAATATTGGGTGTTGGATTTTTTAAGAAAAGGGAAGGAGCATAGACCTCGACTGGAATTGGCGAATTCATTTTCGTTACTTCTTTCATCGTTCCTGTGATCACTACTTCTTCTAAGCTAGATACATCTTCGATCAATTCGATGTTCAGCACTTTACGCTCGCTCGATTTTATGTTGACAGATAAGGTGATGGTTTTATAACCAATGGCAGAGACTTTCAATTGATAATTTCCTGCCGAAATATTATCGATGGCGTATTCACCTTGCTCAGTGGAGATTGTTCCCAACGATGTGCGCAGCAAAGCAAGATGGGCAAATTCTACGGGTTCGTTCTCATGAAGCAATTTCCCTGTAAGACTTCCCTGTGCTTGAGCGAACCCTACAATGCTCAGTAAAAGCCATGATAATGATAGTACTTGCCTCATCTTGTATTTAGATGTGCAAATATAAATAATTAGTCTTATATAGAATAATATTTAGATTAGTCTAAAATTACATTTATAAAAAAACGCCTTTTCAGGCGTTTTTATTTGGTTTCTGCTATTTATTAGTCGTCAATTTCGCCTTGCTAAAAAGCATATAGTTCTGCTTCTGCGTGCTCCAGTGGTATCCTAATGAGAAAGGCAATTCTCTTTTGCCGCCTGCTTTAAAGGCAGAATCTAAATCAGCTTGGTATAGTTCTGAACTAAAATCTTTTACAGGCTTGATGTATTCTCCATAGAACTGGCCTGTCCATTGCAGTTTGTTTTTGAAATAACTGTAGGGCATACCAGTGTCGTCTTGAAACACATTGTTGCTATTAGCCAATATGATTTTCTTTATTTCGTTGAACGATTCTTTGTGCATGAGGTACGATGCCGATTTAACAAACGTATTGAAAGGGGCTCGCTGCTCAACAAACTTTACAAAGTTAGGTCGGTCTTTGATGCCTGCATTGGAAATGCTTATAGAGAAATAATACAAAGTTTTAATCTCTTGCGTAGTGCGATCACGGAAAGTAAGCTTCACACCTGGTGTTTTTTGCCAATTGATCTGCTTCCCTTTGATTTCTTTTTCTTTCCCATCTTCGTCAAGCGTAAAGAATTTCTGCGCCAGCAATTCATGGCCTGAACGTTCGATGAAGAAATAAAGTGGAGGCAAAACTCCCTTCACTTGCTTCAAATCTTTTTCCATGTGGTTGGTAATGAAATAGCTTTTGTTGAAAATGTCTCGCAACGAATTGCCCAAGCTATCTAAGAAACGATCGCGGTTTTTTTCTGAGATGGTATCCAATGGCACTACTTCACGCACTGGTTCTAACGCAGCCATGATGTATTCTTTTGTGCGCGGAAACAAAAAGAAAGCATGAAGAAAATCGGGGCCAGAGAAGGGATAGAACAGGGTGAGCGAATCTTCAATAGAGCGAGAGAAAGTATCTTTTTCCCACGCGGCCATTTTGCTCAAGCGTGTATCAAACATCTTCTTCCAATTGGCATCCATGGAAGCTTGGTACTCTACCCAATACTTATCTTTTTGCAAGGCCGTGAATGAGTTGTTATTGGTTTGGGGCAGCCCAGCAATGAAGCGGGCAGCGTTATCCAACACCGTATCTTTTTCTATTTTAACAGAAGGGCTTTCTTCAACGGCAACGGAATCCATTTTCCCCGCAAGGGAATCAGCTAGAGTTAATGAGTCAGTAACGGAACCAGAAGAGGTTTCCTTATTACCAGAGCAAGACCAGATTAAAGAGCAACTAACAAGAGAGATGATGAGTATATTTTTTTTCACAGTTTTGGTTTATTTGAAATGGCAAAGTAAATGATTAATCCTGGAACCATCGTTGCCAGCGAGTAAAGAATAATCCAAGGATCGTTTTTAGTTACATAATAGATCATCCAACAAGTACAAACCGTAAAGATAATAGGAGGGAGGGGATACAGCGGCACTTGAAAGGGTCTCTTTCCTTTGGGATATTGCTTACGCAAAATAAATATGCCCAGCACGGTGGCCATTGAAAAGAGCGAGAGACTGATGGATATGTATTGGATAATCTCTTTGAATGAACTGACCAGCACCAAAAAAATAGCCCAAGCCGCCTGCGCAAGTATGGCCAAGTAAGGCATATCAAACCGATTCTTTGTGGCAAAGCCTTTTAGCTTAGGATAATCATCACCCATGGCCTCTAGCACACGCGGCCCTGCAATGGTCATCGCACTGAGCGTTGATAAAAGTGCAATACTAAAGATGCCTGAAAAAATACTTCCTATCTCAGGCCCCAATAATTTAAAGGCAACTACATTGCCAATATCATTTTTTCCGTTCAGTTCATTGAACGATGCACTGTAAAGAAACATCGCGTTGAGTGATAAGTAAACTACCACTACTACCAGCGTGCCGATGATCAACGACCGAGGCAAATTCTTCGATGGATTCTCTAAGTTGCCAGCTATATAAGCAGCGGCATTCCACCCCGTGTAAGCATACACCACAAACACCAATGACACCGCGAAGCTGGCACTCGTGATCAGTGACCAATCTCCTTCTTGCGGCAAAAAACTGATACCTGATTTATCGCCCGAAATAAAGAACGGGGCAATGCAAAAAAATACGATCAATAGAAGCTTCGTACCCGTAAGAATATTTTGCGCTAACCCACCCGCCTTCACACCAAACCAGTGGATGCCTGATACCATGACAATGGCCGCAATGGCTATGATTTTGCTATTGATACCTAATAAGTGAGAGGAGTATTCTGCAATGGCAATGGCCACGGCCGAGATGGCACCCGCAAAGCCCACCATTAAACTCATCCATCCACTCACAAAGCCAAAGGCAGGGTGAAAAATTTTGCCGAGATAATGGTACTCTCCTCCCGACTTTTGCAGCGTAGTGGAAATTTCCGCATACGTAAATGCTCCTGATAATGCCACCACGCCACCCACTCCCCACAAAATCAAAATAGCAAACCCCGATGGAATGGATCCAACCTGATAGCCGAGCGAAGTAAAAACCCCTGTGCCAATCATGTTGGCGATTACCAACGTAATTCCTACCGTGAGCGTGTATTTCTTTTGTTCTGTCATTTGGCTATTAACAAGCTGGAAAGATGAAGATAATTTCGCGGAATGGCAATTGGAATTATTGGCAGAAAGGGATAAAAGAGGTTTGATTTTGATCGTTGATTAATGACTTTTTATTTTCCTACTTGAATAGTTAGTAAATTTCGCACTCTTTAATTTATTTCAAAAAAAAATATGGCTGCTAAATCAATCCTCATACTTGGCGCAGGCCGCTCCTCTTCTTCGTTGATTAATTATCTCTTGGATCAAGCTAGAATTTTAGATTGGCATATTACAGTGGGTGATTTTTCTGAGCAGGCAGCACAAGAGCGGATCGGAAATGCTCCCAATAGCGAAGCAATTCAATTTGATATCACAGATGCTGAATCAAGCCGATCGGCAATTGCTGCCGCGGATGTGGTTGTGTCATTGATTCCAGCACACCTTCACCCGCTTGTCGCGAAAATCTGTTTGACCGAGAGGAAACATTTGCTCACAGCCAGTTATGTTTCTGACGAGATGAAATCTTTTCATGATGAGGCAAAGGCAAGAGGATTACTTTTTCTCAATGAATGCGGACTCGATCCGGGCATCGATCACATGAGTGCCAAGCAAGTGATCGATAAAATAAAAGCGAGTGGTGGAAGGCTCACTTCTTTCGAGTCATTTACTGGAGGGCTCATTGCGCCTGAGACCGATCCCGAGAATCCGTGGCGTTACAAATTTACTTGGAATCCCCGCAACGTGGTGATGGCAGGGCAAAGCACCGCTAAGTTTTTGCAAGATGGCCAGTATAAATTTATTCCATATCAACAATTGTTTCAGCGCATTACACCAGTAAAAGTGCCGGGCTTCGGTGAGTATGAAGGCTATGCCAACCGCGATTCATTAAAATATTTGGAGACGTATGGATTGGATGGAATTAAAACAATGTTGCGTGGTACGCTTCGGAACAAAGGGTATTGCAGTGCATGGAATGTGCTGGTGCAATTGGGCTGCTGCGATGACAGTTTTCAAATGGAGAGAGTAGCCGATATGACTCACCGAAGTTTCATTAATTCATTTTTGGATTTTCACTCGTCTCAATCTGTAGAAGAAAAAGTAGGGTCTGCTTTCAAGCTTTCATTGCAAGGCGAAGAAATGAAACGCTTGCGCTGGAGCGGATTTTTCTTTGATGAGAAAGTAGGTTTAGATAAAGGCACACCAGCTCAAATTTTAGAATACATACTTAATAAAAAGTGGAAACTGAAAACAGGTGACAAAGATTTTATTGTCATGTGGCATCGTTTCCGCTATGAATTACAGGGGAAGCAAAAAGAAATTCAAGCTTATCTTACCACAACGGGTGATAACGAAACAAACACGGCTATGGCCAAAACAGTTGGGTTGCCATTGGCTATTTCCGCAAAGCTATTGTTGCAAGGAAAAATCAAAATGCGAGGAGTGATGATCCCTGTAGTGAAGGAAATTTATGATCCTGTTTTGGAAGAGCTGGATAAACTTGGAATTAAGTTGGTTGAGAATGTGAGTTAAATCTGCTTGTAAAATTGATGTTATTTATTGAGAAGGCAAATAATTCTCCTCTTTGTAATTCAAACACTTTCTATAAGCCTTTTTAATTTCCTCAGGGTCTTTCCCTCTTTTGAACATAGACATGGCAACACCATTTGCGATTTGCACGCGCAGCCACGAGTTGTTTTCGTATTTACGCGTTGAAATAATTACATCTTTTTGGATAAGATCAAAGGGAATTTTTGCTTTCCATATACGTTTGATGAAATCATAATCTTCCATGATGGTATAGTATTCATCAAACCCGTTTAGTTTTTGAAATAGCTCTTTGGTAACGAATAATGTTTGATCGCCTCCACGGAAAGTCAGGATATTGAACCGGGTCATAAAAGAGTTCAGCAGCATCAGCCCTGGGTAACGGTCGTACCCAGAACGATAGCAACCACATGAAAATTTTTTGTAGATAGAAAACACAATGTCTTCATAAAAACTTTTGGGCACTTGCACATCAGCATGAACAAAATAGAGAATGGAGTACCTGGCCGTTGAAGCACCCAAGTTCATTTGACTGGCGCGGCATCGCTTAGCGCTTTGCAAAACTATTGCGCCATTGCGCAGTGCCACATTTTTCGTTTCGTCTTTGCTACCTCCATCCACCACAATCACCTCAAGTTTATCACTTTGCAGATGACTGGTAAATTGTTTTACAGTTTTGCCAATAAGCTCAGCCTCATCAACAACTGGAATAATAACTGAAATGCCTCCATTCATTTACATGCGATTTTGATTGTCAAGTTAGCAAATGGATTTTAAAAATGGATATGCGATTTGATTCAATTGATTGGATTACCTTTGCCTAATGTCCATCGAAGAAAAGATTGATCAGGTAGAAGTTGTTTTCAAAGCCCTCGATAGCGAGATAGCCGAGTTTCAATCATCGTCTCACCTTCATTGCAAATTCGGCTGTGGCAAGTGCTGTTTCAAACCCGATATCGAAGCCACTATTTTGGAGTTTCTACCTTTTGCCTACCACCTTCATCAAAATAATGCAGCAGAAGGGTGGTTGGAAAAAATGAATACTAATGAGTCTGAACTTTGCCCGATTCTAAACCCAACACAAAGCGGTGCAGGACTTTGCTCAGAGTACAATTACCGTGGCCTTATTTGTAGATTATTCGGGTATTCAGCTCGAACGAATAAGTATGCGCAAAAAGAATTGATCACATGCCAAATCATTAAAGCAGAACAGAAAGAAAATTTTGAGTTAACTGAAAAGAAAATAAAGGATGGTGTGGCAATCCCCGTAATGAGTAACTACTACATGCAACTCCATGCCATCGACTTTGAATTGACCAATCAGTTTTATCCCATTAAGATGGCGATTCAAAAGGCGATTGAAACAGTTTTGCATTATTATGCCTACAGAAATACCTAGGCCAAAAGCCAAATCCCCTCATTTTTACCCTGATTGGCTTGGTATTTGTCTGGTTACACAATTGAATAAATAGCCATAAAACAACCGAAGCAATTTCTTATTAACTTTGTATTAGCTATCAGCATAAACTTATGAAAAAATATTTTGGGTTAATCGTATGTGTCGCACTAGTTGGAAATCTATTGGCTCAAAATCCAGAGGCTCAATCATCGCCTGTTAAGTGGATGACATTTGAGCAAGCCGTAGAAAAATCGAAAACCGAAAAGCGTAAAATATTTATTGATGTTTATACCGATTGGTGCGGCTGGTGCAAAGTGATGGACAAAAATACATTTACCGATCCTTCTGTTGCCAAATTATTAAATGAAAAATTCTACCCTGTAAAGTTTGATGCAGAGCAGACTGCGGATGTGGTGTTCAACGGCACTACTTTTAAGTTTGCGCCTTACGGAAATAAAGGAACGCATCAATTGGCAGCGGCACTTTTAAACAATCAACTGAGCTATCCAACGGTTACATTTTTAGAAGAAGATTTTTCAGCAGTTTATCCAATACCCGGTTATCGCAAGCCAGAAGAGTTTCATCCGTACTTGGTTTTCTTCTCAGAGAATCATCACAAGAAAGGTCAGAATTCTTATGCGGAATTTATGAAGATTTATAAATCTCCCTATACAACAGCATCTAATTCAGGCGGCTCGGGCGGAAAATAAGCACAACACAAAACCAATTGCGCTATGGAATACTTTAATCTGATTTTAGGTGTTGTGTTGGTGATTGCTTTCACGTGGATCTTGATAAGAAACAGTAAGCGTTCTGGGCTTCTTCATTCCCTTCTCCGCATTGATACTATAGGTGGAATAGTGGGTGGACTTTATTTGGTTTTCGCTTCTGTTTTTTCACTTTGGATACAATAACTCAAGAAACAAAAGGAGTAGCAAAGAGTTACTTCAGGTGAAGATTGCCTTATACCTATTGGCACACCGCCACGCCAAGTCTTCCATTGGCAGACGATTTAGTTACGGATGCCCCTACATTACCTGCGGCAAGTATAATATCTCTGCCAGCCCCGCTTTCTGCCAAATGTATTTTCACACAGGCTCCTAACTTTATCAGGCTCGCGTAGGTAACTATTGTTTCATCCGCTAACTGAGTGATGGTGGTTTCGCTCTTGCCCAAATTACCATCCAATGGATTTAACAAAGCGGCAACACTTGCCCCCTGTGTGGTTAAATCACCTAAGTGTAAATGAACGGGATATTTGGAATTGCCCGATGTGCCTGTTAAATCAACAGCTAACAAGGCCGATCCATCGCGCTTTTCTTTAAACGTGACCGTGCCTGAAACTACATATTGCGAAGCCTGCTGAAGTGCGTAAACGGTCTGATTACCTGTAAATTCACTTGTGTTCTCGTTTGGCTTGCAAGCAAATGCCAATGCCACCAACATCACCATTCCAGCTATCTTTTTCATAAGTATTTCTTTAATCTGATCTAAAGATAAAAAAATTAATTCAAACATGATTCCATTCAACCGATTTGCCATTAGCTTTGTCGAATAACTGTATTTGGCACGGATATGGTTTATTCCTTAACTACATAACCTCCTAATTGTTTGTGAACCGCCTTCTAGTTTTTCTATTCATTCTAAGCGGCTGTAGTCCCGCAGTGAACACTTCGCTAAAAACGGATATTAAAAACCCGAAGCCTGAGTGGCTTTCGGCCAAACCCGATCAATCTATTTATTACATTGGTATTGGCAAGAGCATCAAAGACGGCACGAACAATTATCTTCAAGAAGCCAAGAAAAGCGCGCTGGAAGATTTGATTTCCGAAATCAAAGTGAACATATCTTCTACTTCAGTGCTAAGCCAATTGGATGCCAATAAAGAATTTCAAGAAAAATACGAGCAGATCATCCAAACCACCGCTGCCGATGAGATCGAGGAATTTGAACAAGTAGATACCTGGCAAGACGAGCGCAACTTTTGGGTTTACTATCGCCTCTCTAAGCAGCGCTACAAAGAAATCAAAGACGAACAAAAACGAAATGCCGTTTCTATCAGTCTAGACTTTTTCACCAAAGCAAAGCAAGCAGAACGAAACGGAGAACCCGTGCTAGCATTGGGCTTTTATTACCAAGGCTTCCGCGCTATCCAAAAATATTTGGGCGAGCCCATTCGATTGGAATTTGAAGGCAAAGAGATTTTGCTCACCAGCGAGATCATCGCCAACATGCAATTGGTATTGGATAAGATGGATGTATCAGTGAACCCAATTGAGATCACCCTCAACCGCAGGGTGTCATTGAGCGAACAAACCATCACAGCCAAGGCATTCGACAAAGCATCAAAAAAAATCATTGCCGATTTGCCTTTGAAGGCCGAGTTTGAAAAAGGTTCTGGAAATGTATACCCCAACTATAAAACAGATGCCAACGGCCTAGCTAAGATTTTACTAACAAAAATTGGTTCGCGCGATTTGGAGCAGACTGTGGCCATCAAAGTAAACCCACTGACTTTTGCGGGTCAGTCTGCCACTAAGATCGACTCATTGATTGTGCAAAAAATGGTATTGCCTCGCGCCACACTTTTATTAAAAGTACAAAGGCCTCAAGTTTACATTACATCGGTAGAAAAAAGTTTGGGCACCAACAAACAAAATCAGCAGATCACTAATAGAATCAAAAACTATTTGGCTAATGCGGGCTTTGAATTCACCAACGATAAAACCAAAGCCGAACTCGCACTGGATGTGGATGCCAACTCTGAAAAAGGTGCGGTATCAGGGAGCATTTATATCACTTATGTGACTGCTGTCATTCGGGTGTCTACCATCAAGGGCAACAACGAAATTTACGCCTCCACCCTTGACAGGATAAAAGGCTTTAGCTTGGATTACGAGCGATCCAGCCAGGAGGCGTACAACAAATCGTTGGAGGTATTGGAAAAGGAGAAATTGCCAGAGTTGTTGAATTCCATTTTGCAGTAAAAGCGAGGGATTTAGAGGTTTAAGTGGTTTCCAGTTCCTGGTTCGCGGTTTCTGGTGTCCTTACATCCAGTCTCCAAATTCCAGCATCTAAGGCGGGATGACAAAAAAAAGCCGTTTGAGCGTTTATTTTTTTGATTATAAAATAGTGGCCTGTAAATTGCAATGATTAACTTGCTAACCAAATTTAATCCTGATATGAAAAAAATAGCAAATCTTTCGTTCGTACTTATTGCATTGGCAGCAGCTTTTTTAGATGGCTGTAAAAGCAAACCAAAAACACCTGAAGGTGAAAAGGAAATTGTGGTGCCATGCTCTGGCCCAGATTTCTTCACTACCAGCAAAGTGTTCCGTTCCAATTCAATTGGGGAAAGCATGGATCAAGTAACGTCTAAGAAGAAGGCGTTGACCAATGCAAGAAATGAACTGGCACAGTCTATCCAAACTACTGTAAAAACAGTAACGGATAACTATACCAACTCGCGCTCAATGAATCGCAAAGAAGAGTTAGAGCAAAAGTTTGAGCAGTTGAACCGCGAGGTGGTTGAGCAAACGCTGCAAGGTGTGCGCACCATCTGCGAGAAGTTGGTTCAAACCAAAGAAGGCAATTATAAGACGTATGTTGCCATTGAACTTTCTGCTGATGACTTGGTGAAACAATACAATGAGCGTCTGTCAAAAGATGATCGCCTTAAAATCGATTATGACTATGAGAAGTTCAAAGACACGTTTAACCAAGAGATGGAGAAAAAGAAGAACGGCAATTAATTGATAGGTTATTAAAATTTTAAAGAATCCTAGCCTGAAAAAGCTGGGATTTTTTATTTTTGTATATGGCAGGTTATTCAGGTACACCCTTGCAAAAGAAATTGGGCATCAAGCCCGGATTTGAAATGGCTGTTTTCGATGAGCCAACTGATTATTGGGATTTGATCTCTCCCTTGCCAGAAAAAATAAAAGTCGTTAAGAAGCCAAAGGCTTGCACTATCGACTTTGCCCACATTTTTGTGAAAGAGATGAAAGTGTTTGAAAAAGAATTTGCCCGCTACCGCGATTACCTAAAGAAAGATGGGATGCTGTGGGTATCGTGGCCAAAGAAAGCATCTAAAGTAGCTACTGATCTAGATGAGACCAAGGTGAGGGAATTTGGGTTGGAAAATGGCTTGGTAGATATAAAGGTTTGCGCGGTAGATGAGGTGTGGTCTGGGCATAAGTTTGTGTATAGAGTAAAGGATCGATGACTCTTAGCTCACTGCTTCCAGAAATATCATTTTATATTAAATTCGCACTATTTGAATATCTCTGATTGATCCAATCAGACATCAGATTGAGCAAGTAATATCTCGGATTGAACAGGTCATATCTTGGACTGCTGCATACTGTGCGCACATCAGGTTGGTCGGTTTCACGACTGTTGTTAAGTTTCTGATTTTATTGTGTAAGGTCACAAAAAAAAGTGAAAATAAATACGACTTTTTTCACAACCGATTTAAATCGCGCCTCGTAAAAAACAATAGATGCAACAATAAAACATCTAACAATTATGAAAGCAAATGTTGTTTTGAATTTGGGCAGCACGAGCAACGCTCAAGTGCTGATTGATGCGGACAATTATGTCCAGGACATGACGGGCAACCCACTGTTTGCGGCTGCCGATATTGTGGTGCACGTGACTGCCACCGCAACGGCCACGAAGAACTTGCGAGCGGCAATGAACGCACCCACTTCTGATACCAAGACTGATAACATAAGGGTGGAGCGCGAAATCTTGGACAGGAGCTTGGCTATATTGGCAAACAACGTAGAAGATGTGGCCAACGATCCTTTGCTTACCGATGACCAACGTGTGGGTGTTGTGCACAGTGCAGGCATGGCCGTGAAAGGTCAGACATCTACTAAAAAGCGTGTGTTTACCGTTGCAAATGGCGATGTAGAGGGCAGCGTAAAATTAACTGCACAAGGTGGTGTAAATGCGCATGAGTGGCAATACACAACCGGATGCAACCAACTTTACTGGGCGCATCGCGGCTGACACTACTACCACTGCCAGTACGGACATTGTGGATCTGAAAATTGGTACACGCTACGCGTTTTTCCATAAGGCAATAGTGGCAGGTATCGCCACTGATTGGGAAGGACCACTGTTTATCACGGTTCAGTAAAAATAAAAAAAGACCTGCTCTCAAGCGGGTCTTTTTTTATTATCAAGACAGAAAATAACTATCTCTTAAAGCCCAATGCACTTCCACCACATTTGCCAGCAGAGCCATCAAAGGTATATTGAATGTAGTAGATGCCCGTAGCATTGCAAGGGTAGGCAATGGCCGAGATGAACTGTCCATTGATTTTGCTGGAAGCTACTTTGTTTCTGCTCGAATCAAAGATGGTCACCACAATGCCGTCTGTAGCCGCACCATTTGCGCAAAGGTTGATCATGTACTGTGTACCTTTTGTAAACACGTAGCTGTATTCTACTTTTTCTTTAGATCCGCCCTCGCCATCTACTTTGTAGCTTTTCAAAAAATTGAAGCCCGAAGCCAGCTTGGGGATACATGCGTTGGCAAAATTATCTGGGTTGCATTGCCCATTTAATTCTATTGAGCCAGCGCCAATAATGAACATCAACAGGGTTATGGAAATCGCCTTTTTCATAGGGTTGTGTAGTTCGGTATAGTGAATGATTAGCTGATTATTTTATTTCTGATGGAATTGGTCAACGATCTGATGGCCTCTACATCTTGCTCGGTGATGTTGATTGTAGTGGTGCTATTGTCTTTTATCACCGCTACTCCGTCTACTATTTGCATGGTCGATTCTTTGTAGGTATACGTAATGTTGATTTTATCAAATGCCAATTTCAATTCGTCCATATCTTTCAATAACGATGCCATGTTTGCGTCATCTTTGTAGAAGGAGAGGAGGAGCACAATTTGCTCTAAAATAATCTTTTGTTCCCCAATCTTTTCTTGCAATTCCTTGTTTTTAACATCTTTAGCAGCTACCTGACAAGTGATTTGCATGGCCTCCACCCATCCACCTATCAATAACAAAACGCTCAAATTTGCCCTGCCTTGAGTCTGCAAATAGTGATTGATGCTATTGAAATTCTGTGTGGTGATCAAAAGTAATGAATCTAGGTTTTTGCTATTTGCGGCCAAATGGCCAATGGTTTCAATATCAAAAAACTGGCCTATATTCAATGCATCGGCCAATGATTTTATCGATGAAAGGTATTTAATCCCGTCTTTGTTTTGCTCATAGATATTGGTGTAGCCCAAATCAGTACCATAAACTCCCAAATTGAGAGCTTTTTTGTAGTTGCTGTTGTATTTGGACAAGTTATCCGCGCTATTGAGGATACTTGCATTGTATTTCGTGCCAGATTCCTTCAATAGCACCGAAATTTCTAGTGGGCTGGGAATCTCTTGAAGAATGCTATTGATGACTTCTTCATCAATGGTAGGCCCGCTTTTGGCGGAGTCCAAGCTATTGAGAAATGCTTGTTCATCAGGCTTTTTTCCAGAGCGGCACGCGGTTAGGAACAAGGCTATTAATGCGATCGGTAAAAGTTTCATACTTATCCAATTATTGTTTACAAAATTAAGAATTCAAAGGTCGTTACCAAATCCGTTAGTAAAAGTTAATAGGTGATTGGTTAATGGTAATTGGTAAGAGGTAGTCGGTTTTCGGTTACTCTTTCTACCACTTACCTCTTACCGTTTACTATTTTTATCTTTGCTTCTTCTTAAACGGCACCGTCACCTTATTCGGGATATTGACCTTCCCAAACAAGTCGATCAATTTCCTTACCCACTCAAAGTAAAGGGCTATGTAAAATAACAAGGCCATCGCCCAAACCACCATTAGATTGAACCAATAAGTGCTAATTGTTGAGCCAAACAGATTCTTTTGCGGAAGGAAGAAGGCTGTTCTGTAATCCAATACATTTTTTGGAGTGGCTTCTTGAAATATTGGGTTGATTTGTTGGATCAGGTTACCATTGTATTCTAACAAACGATCTTTCACGTTTATGTTTTTTACCAAATCGGCTAGACTTTCATTGTAATAGCGATTCTTCTCGTCATTGATTTTGACTCCATTTTTTTCATCGAAGGCCATTCTTTTTTCGATGAAGGCTACGTTATCATTATAGATTTTTTGATAGTGCTTTCGGTAATCTTCAAGGTAGGTATCCATAGCTCCGCCTCGGAGCTTGGTGTAATTGGCGGGCAACAAATCCTTGCTTAAATCTGTCTTTTCAAAGCCAGGTTTGAAAGGCTCATTCGTTAAATTATCAATCAGGATATTAAGATTGGATGCTACTAACTTTTTGATAGAATCATTTTTAGATTCAAAGTTTTGTAGCACAAAAAGATTTCTTTTCTTCAACTCATCTGCCAAGTAGGCGGCTTTGAAATCAGCTTTGGCTTCTTCTTTTTGATATTTATAATAAGTGGCTTCGTATTCATTGCTTTGAAATTGATGAGTAGCCATCGCCTCATAAGCCCAGCGAGATGCCATGAAATCGGCAATGACGGGTACTTTGCCTTTGGTAGCAATCAAGCTGTTCAATTTATCGAAGTTGAAGAGCAATCCACTTAAAATCATTTGTGGAATGAGTAAGAGGGGGATCATTACATAAACGGTGACTGCCGAGTTGAATGCGGAGGAAATATTCAAGCCCAAGACATTGGCAAAACAAGAAGTAGTGAACAAGGCAAACCAAAACGCGAAAGTCATGCCGTGTATTTCTAAAATCAAATGACCAACAATAACGAACGTAAATGTTTGGATGGCCGATAATAGAAATAGAATGGAAAGCTTGGAGAGCAAGTAGCTATTCCAACTTAAATTAAGGAAAGACTCGCGTTTTAAAATTTTTCGATCACGGATGATTTCTTCCGCACTCACAGTCAAGCCCATGAACAAAGCCACAATGATGGACATCAGCAAGAATGCTGGGAAGTTATCGTTGAACCTGAAGATGTATTCCTTGCCACCAGGTGCACTTTTGTATTTGATAATAAATGCGAGGATGGCAGCTAGAAGTGGTGCTTCTAATAAATTAATGAGTAAATATTGTTTGTTGCTGAGCTTAGAAAGAAAATCGCGTGTGGCGAAAATAATTGACTGCTTGAACTTGCCTGGTATGTTGAGTGTGCTTGGTGGTTCTTCTTTTACATCCTCGACTCTATTGATCTTAAATCGCTCTTTGTATTTGTCGTGCCATTGTGGTGGCGTCACCTTTCGCTTGTTGGTAGGCTGGCCGTATTCGTCCACCACCTTAGCTTCAATGATGTTGAATATTTGTTCTGGGTTTACGTTACCGCACGTTTCACACTGACCGCGGTTGCTGTCCACTTGGTGTGTGGCTTTTTTGAAATAGCTCACGGCTTCTACAGGACTTCCATAATAAGCAGGGAAGCCGCCTGTATCCATGATCACCATCTTATCAAACATTTTGTAGATGTCAGATGAAGGTTGATGGATCACCACAAAGATTAATTTTCCCTTGAGGGAAAGCTCTTTTAATAAGTCGATTACATTTTCTGAATCCCGTGAGGACAAACCAGAAGTAGGTTCATCTAAAAATAGAATGGCTGGCTCACGAATTAATTCCAACGCAATGTTCAAACGCTTGCGTTGACCACCGCTTATTTTTTTATCCAAGACACTGCCGACTGTCAAATCTTTGCGCTGATCCAAGCCCAAATTTTCCAACGTGGTCATTACCCGCTCGTGCAATTGTGTTTCGTTAAAATTGGCGAAGCACAGTTTGGCATTGTAGTATAAGTTTTGATAGACAGTCAGCTCTTCAATGAGCAAATCATCTTGCGAAACAAAACCGATGACGCCCTGTATTTTATCTTTTTCCTTATTGATGTCGAAGCCGTTGATCAATATTTCGCCTTTCGAAGGCTTTTCCAATCCCGCCAAGGTAAGTAGGAGAGTAGTTTTACCAGCACCGCTCGCACCCATAATGCCTATCAATTTACCTGGGCCTTCTGCAATCAATACATCACGCAAGCCAATCGCACCATTGGGGAATTTAAACTCCTCTACGTTTGCGTTGAATGAGAGCTTGGTTGTTTTTATTTCTTCGTTGAAGTGAGCAACTAGATCGCTGTAGTAAAGCGCATCGCCCGCTTGGGTTTTTATAGTACTGCCAGATGAGAACAAATACACACGGTTGGGCTGCATGATAAACCCGTTTAGTATATTCAATTCCTCTCCCAAGTATTTGGTGAAGTACATATCTACACTGTCTACCTTCATGAAGATGAGGTTGCCATTGATGTGGCCGTGGGTATGCTTTTGTAGTTCGGCTGATTTTTCGTGGGCTGAATTCAGCACTAAAATATCTTTGAAATTTATCTCTTCCGCTTTTTCGGCAGTGATGAACTTCTCAATGAGATTATATTCTTTTTGATCGATGTTAAAAACGGTGGAGACGGTATTGATGATCTCAATCCGCTGTGGCGTGAAATTTTTATCGGAGCCAATCAGCTCTAGCAATTTGATCAACACTACTACCTTTTGTTTTTGGGTAAGGGTTTTGTTAATCTTTTTGCAAATGCCGAGGGTCTTAACTGAATCTTTTACCGATGTGAGTTTTACTTTCTCTTCATCGCCTGATCCTCCTGCTACTAGCTTGTTATAGCCAGAAAAATTATCGTATAGCTCAAGGTATTCCTTGATGGAATCTTGATCGAGCTCTGTTCTAAAAAAAGTAATTACAAACTGACGCTCATTCTCCGTTACACCACCATCTTGCTTTGTGATGATGGCAAAAAGCTGGGTGAGCGCCTTTAAAATTTCTTCACTCATTTTGTTGAGCTGCAAAATTTTGCAGCTTTACTATAGGTTACTGGTGGAGCCTCAAAATCTTGCGGCTATACTCTAAGGGTTAATAAGTCTTAAACTCAAAAGGGATTTCTACCAACTCAGAAAACTCTTGCCCAGCTTCTTCCATGTCCTCATCATCATCATGAAAATACCAAAGTATCTTCATGCCTTTGATTTCTTCTAGGGCAGAAAGCACATCCAAAATCAATTTGGAAGAGGCGGTGTTGAAATATTCTAGTTTAAGCGTAAACTCGGTGGTAGGGTTGGCTTCTTTTGCGTAGTTGTTGATCCACTCGATAACGGGTTTGTAAAACTCGGCAGAGTCTTCTGGTAACGAGCGGCCACTGATCTCAAAAATGCCGTTCTTCTTATCCAACAAAATGGTGGGTGTATCTTCTGTCCCTTTTAGATTTAAAATTTCCATGATTGTTACAGTTTATAATTTTTTAAGTTATTCTTTTTCGCGTGAGATATTTACTTTCATACAGAAGAAATCATAGTCGGCATCCATGCTGCTGAAAGCGAACTCTAATTTCTCTCCAGACTTTCTCGCCATGTCCACAAAGCCAAGGCCTGCACCGCCTTTCTCTGAGATAGAGGTGTTTTTGATGATTTCTTTATAAAGCTCTTTCAAGCCTTCTTTGTCTTTTGCATTTAACCCATTGAGGTTCTCTGTAAGCTTGGCCACGTTTTTCTTTGGGATGGGGTTGCCCGTCATTACCGAATAACGTTTTTCATCTTTGCTGATCATAAAGATGGCACTCTTGCTCACCAAGGATCCTGCTTGAAGCCCTTGCTCGCTGCTGTGCTTCACAATGTTTTGCAAAGACTCCACCATTACGTTAAATACTTTGCGCTTAATACCAGAATCTTCGCCTGAAGAATCGAGGTTGCGCTCGGCCATTGACAATATTGACTTGGTTGTCTCTTGGGTGAAATCACCATCGTACACCAATATCAATTTTTGGGACATCATTGTCCGGTGCAGGTCATAGATAAAATTCATTGCGGTAGTGTTTGGGTTCCTAAATTATACGTTTTATGTTAAAGTTCTATGTTTTGATCGTTTTTTATCCTTTTAAGAATCAAAATTTAATGCCTATCAATAGCATATCATCCGTTTGCTTAGTGTCACCTCTCCATGCCTCCCACTCTGCATCGAACACTTGGGCGGCCTCATTCATTGTTCCCTTATGTACCCGCTCAATGATATCTCGCGTTCTCTTAGGGCCAAACTTGCGCTCTTCTGGGCCACCAAACTGATCGGGGAAACCATCTGAGCTAAAGTAGAAGGAATCACCTTTATCCAACTCCAACTTTGTAGTTGTAAAGTTGGTTTGGTTTTTGAAAATACCACCACCAATCGGGAATTTATTTCCTTTCACTTCATCCATCACTCCCTTCTTCATGATATAAAGAGGCCTATGCGCCCCTGCATACTCCACGGCTCTGCTTTCGGTATTGATGCGGCAGAGGGCAATATCCATTCCGTCTTTTGTGGCCGAGTCATCCTGATCTTGGCGGAGGGTTTGAGTAACGCCTTCATCCAATAGATCCAAGATTTTTCCTGGGTCGGTTATCTTTCTACTGCGCACAATGTCGTTTAGCAAGAAGTAGCCGATCAATGACAGCAACGCGCCAGGTACACCGTGGCCTGTACAATCTACTGCGGCAATGAACAAATCATCTTTGATTTGCACAAACCAAGGGAAGTCACCACTTACCACATCACGTGGTTTGTATAACACGAATGAGTCAGTTAAGGCTTTGTTTACAAGGCGAGTATTAGGCAAGATAGCAGTTTGAATGCGCTTGGCATAATTGATGGAGTCGTTGATCTTTTTATTTTTGTTTTGAATCTCCAGCTCGATCTCTTTGCGCTCAGTAATATCGTGCGATACCAATAGTACTGATTCGATATTCTTTTGTTCATCGTACTCTGGGATGGCATTCACTTGCATAATGCGTTTGCCCATTTCCGAGGGGAAATCCATCTCCGTAGAGATTTTGTCATTGCTAGAGTTCACTTGCTCTACAATAGAGAGCCACTGATCTAAGATGCCTGTTTCTAGTTCCGCTTCTCTTATTTTTTTATTCAAGAAACGCTGAGGTGATTTTCCAGTATAGGCTTGAATGGTTGGGTTGATGTACGAAATCTCGTCATGCTCCAAACGTGTGATAATATCCAACGAGTTTTCGGATAGTGCTTGCATTTTGCTTCGCATCCGTTGCTCTTGCTCAGCACGTCTTCTTTCGGTGATATCACGCGAGTTGAGGATAAAGCCGTGGATTGCTTTGTTGGACATGAAGTTAGTGCCTGTTGCCTCTAACCATATATATCGTCCGTCTTTTGTTTTGTACTCTAACTGCACGGTAATTTTCTCTCCCGGTTTTTCGCGTAAGTGCTGGAACAAACCGCGTGCGATTTCTGAACTGTCAGGATGTATTCTTCCTGCATCAGTCTTCCCTTGTAATTCTTTTTGACTGTAGCCCAAAATGGTTTCTACAGAAGGAGAGATATAACGAATCGTTCCGTCCTCTTCATAAATGGTGATTACCTCCGAGGCGTTTTCCAATAGAAGCTGCATCCTATTTTGCGTACGATTCACCTCTTCTATCTGCTCCTCAAGTTTTACATTTGAGCGTTGCAATTCTTCTTGTGTGGCGCGCATCTCTTCTGCGTTCTGCCTCAATACTTCTTGTTTTTCTGTTAACTCTGCACTCAAGGTTTGCGATTCGCCTAAAAGCTTACGGGTGCGCTCATTTACTTTGATGTTGAAGATGGTGCGCGCCAAAATCAAACTTAGTTCTTGTACAAATTTTACTTGCGATGGATCAAACTTCTTCAAGCCTGCAAACTCGACTACGCCATACACTTCTTCGTTGGTAATCAACGGCACAATCAAAATGCAATTGGGTTTTTGATCGCCTAAAATTCCGGAAGAAATAGTTACGTATTCATCAGGGATTTCAGTACGCATTACATAATCCCTTTCGGCAGCAGCTTGGCCAACCAATCCTTCGGCAAAGCGGAACGATTTCTTTAAATATTTTTTGCGGCCATAGGCAAAGCTCGCGCGCATCTCAATCAATTTTTCTTTCTGCTCATCATTCACAATGTAGAACACTCCTTGAATGGCCCCGATTTTCTCAATGATAAATTGCAGTACATCATCGCCCAGTGCATCGAGCGAATCGTGCATACGCAAAATCTCAGCTACTTCTGCCACACCACGCACTATCCAGTTGCGCTCTTTGTCTTTGCGCTCGTTCTCAATCAAATTCTCGCGCATGTTGAGCAACGCAAGGCCGAGCATGTCATCTTCACTAGCAGGTTTATATGGTGCATCAAATTTTCCTTCACCTACTAAGCGTGCGAATTGTGCACTGCCTTTAAGTGTCTGCACCAATCCATCTACCTTCGTTGCCATTTGGCCAAACTCATCATTGCTGTCAGACTCGATCTTCTCTGGCAAAATCCCTTTTGACACCATATCAAGTGTACCAGTCATTGAGTTAAGCGGTTGCAAGAGCGATTTTGAAAACAATACGGAGATACCAATGGCAGTTAAGATGATTACCAGCCCTCCAAAAATATAAATCTGGCTTAGCACTTTGCCTTGGCCATTCACTTCATCGCTATCGATTTTTACAATCAATGCCAAAGGAGCTTGGCTGATTTTTCGATAAGCAACCAATACTTCTTTCTTTCTATAATCACGGCCCGTACCAAAACCATTTGTGCCATCCAATGCTAATTTTATTTCCTTTGCTTCGCGTGCATCATCAGAGAAAAATTTGAGGAATGCGCCAGGGTCATTGCGAAGCGGACTGGCCAAGATTATTTTTTTTGTGATGATGTCTTGCATGCCTACGAAGGCTTCACCTGTGTTGCCCAAGCCATTGGTATCTCGCAGTGATTCGTAAATGGAAGTGAGATCAACAGTGAAAATAAGTAATTCACCTGCTAGAGGCGCACCAACATACATTTTATAAAGATCAGCTTTGGTGGTATCTTTTCTAATAGTGCTAAAGTGAAACTTGCTTGCTGCACTGGTTAAGAATGAACCATCAGGATCAGGAAAATGACCTGCTTGACTTGCATCTGACGAAACTTTGATTCCTCCTTTTAAATCAGTAATGAAAACTTGACTGAACCCGTAATCTTTTTGAATTTGCTCCAGAGTAGATTTTAGTGAATCAGGAGAAGTGCTTAGTAAATTTTTAGCCTGCTCAGAGTTTTGAAGGAAGCGCGCGCTAGAGGCTAGATGATCGAAATAATAATTCAGTTGAGCGGCTCGGTTATCAGCAATGACTGAGAGACTGGTTTCCAATTTTTCTTTGGAAGCATTGCTATTGATATGATAAGTGAGTAAAGCAATCGCCAGCACCGTGACCAACGAGATGATCAAGATGAGGATGGTGATCTTGGTGCTTATTTTTATATTTTTTAACATACTATTAATATACTCTAAGTCGAGTTGGTTGTTCGTTAAATTCGTTCTGCTAAAAGTGAGGCCATTTCTTCTGCTTGCTTGCGCGATGCTTCGCTCAATGCTGAAAAGGTAGCGATCTCCATCACTGCCTTTACCACATTTTCTTTTTTAATAGGTGCCACGAAAAGATATTTTGGTGGAGCTGTACCCAAACCACTTATAATTGTATTGCCATATCCTTCTGGCAATTCATCGAGGTACATGCTTTTGCCTGACGCAGCCGCTTGACCTACCAGGCCTTCACCAAACTCAAATTCAATTTTTTCGCTTTCGCCAACAGGCAATGCAAAACTGCTTTTCATTTCAACCACCCGCTTGCCGTCAGCATTTTTAACTGAATAGAAAGCACCTTGCCCAGCTTGGAGGAGATGGCAAATCGAACTCAACCCCAATTGGAGAACTTTGTCGGCCTTTGCGCCTTTGATAGTATTAGTAAAAGTTTGAATGTCGATAGAAGCAGCTTTTTCCTCGGCTGAGCCAGTTTGATTTGTTACGCTTTCACTCTTCTCTTTAAAAACGATAATTTCTTTCTTTACTTTCATAGAAGCATTGATGGCTAAAAAGCCGAGCGCGAAAGTGATGGCTATCACCAAAAAGACTTTGACGTAGTTCCAAGAAACTAAATCCAAAGTAGTGTGCGGAAGGGTGGATAAAAAATAAGTAGAAAAAATAATACCCAAAAAGAAGGTAGCCGCTGCCGCCAAACTTAGTTTGTGTGGGTCTTTTAAGATTTGAAGAAGCCGTTCCATTATTTATAGTGCTTATCTAGTTCTTTTAAAAAATCTACAATCTCATCCACCTTCAAGGTATGATCAATTTTGGTCAAGGCCAAGGCTGCTTTTGGCATCGTGTCAATCATGCACTCGGTTGGCTCTTGCACAATGGTGAGGCCGCCTTTGTCTTTAATGTACTTCATGCCCAGCCCACCATCTCTATTCGCGCCCGAAAGCAAAATACCAATCAATTTATCGCGATACACATACGCTGCCGTGCCTAATGTAATATCAATAGCGGGCCGCGAATTATTGATCATCTCTTCGGTAGACATAGAGAAATGATTCCCCAACTCTACTGACATGTGATAATTGGAAGGGGCTAAATACACACCTCCCTTTTTTATCTGCTCTTTGTCGTTTGGCTCTAACACTTGCACTACACTTTTCAAAGATAAGGCTTCTACAAACCCATTGCGCACATGCTTTAGCCGATGCAAGCACATGATAATGGGCAGCGGGAAAGTCTTTGGCAATTGCGCTAAAATTTTCACAATGCCTTGAAAGCTCCCTGCGGAACCTCCAATCACAACTGCCTTGTAGCTGTTATTTAAGTTATACTTGTCCATGGCAGCTCGCGTACCTAATCCTTTATCTTCTTATAAACTTTCTCCTCGTTGTTCACCACCAAAAATTTGCTGGCTACATCGCACCAGATCAGCGACTCCTTGGAGCCGATGGCTAGGTATCCGTACTTGAACAAACCTTCGTGGAATTTTTTCAGCACTTCATTCTGCAATGATTGATTAAAATAAATCATCACGTTTCGGCACAGCACCAGATCGAACTTATTGAAAACCTCGCCCAACACTAGATCGTGCTTGCGAAACGTTACGTTCTCCATCAGCCCCTTATCAAAGACAGCTTTTCCGTTTTCTTCCTTGTAGTATTCTTTCAAGCTCTTTTTCCCCTCGTAGCGAATGTAGTTCTTCTCATTCAGCTCCATGTTTTTGATAGGGTAGGTGGCCAACTTCGCCTTTTCTAAGATGTTCACATCTAAGTCGGTGGCGAATAGTTGCACATCTTGGAGGATGCCCATTTCTTTCAGTACAATCGTCATAGAAAGCACTTCTTCTCCAGAGGAGCAGCCTGCGTGCCATATCTTGAACGACTTGTGGTTCTGCAAAATACCAGGCATGATTTCGTCACGTATGATGCGCCAAAAACCTGGATCGCGGAACATCTCAGTCACGTTCACGGTTAGCTCATCCAAGAATTCATTAATGAAGGAGGGCTGATCGGTGAGCTTTTTGAGCAGCGCATCAATACTGAGGTTCTTCAATTCCAGAATGCGCAGCATCCTTCTTTTGAAAGAAGACATGGCATAATTGCGGAAGTCGTAGCCGTATTTGCCCTGAACGAGCTCTGTAATCTTCTTTAAATCTGCGATGTCGATGTCTTGTACCACTATAAACGTATTAAGCCGACTTCAAATAAAAGCAAAAATAGGTTTTGAATAGCTGCTTATCGGTCTTATTATAATAGAAATATTACACGCGATTGATCTTTGTGCTGGATTGATTGGCCTTGTTGGATTGAAAAATTGATTTAAAACCGCCTCTAATTGTGTTGTAACTTATTAATAATGAATTTATTAGACTAAATTTTCCTTAGAAAAACTGAAAGGCAAAAGGGAAGCAGCACTGGGACATTTAATCCAATGATCGGGCTGAGCAAGATGGATAACCTCAATAGCAGAATGCTGTCTCTGCTCAAACTCCAGCATTACTTGCCTACATGCCCCGCAGGAAGCGGCAGGTACCAACTCTTTGTGGTTCTTCTTGTGCGCCACCACGGCCATCTTGGTTATCTTCTTTCCCGGATGCTGAGAGGCGGCAGCGTAAAGCGCCACTCGCTCGGCACACATGCAAAGTGGGTATGATGCATTTTCTTGATTAGCACCTGTTACAATGGTATCATCCTCTAACATAATAGCCGCACCCACGCAAAACTTTGAGTAAGGAGAGTAAGAATGCTCAGTCGCTTCTTTGGCCTTATGCACCAAATATTTTGATTCATTGTCGAGGTCCTCGATGGTTTGGAAGGTTTGGAAGTCTTTCATAGCTAAAAAGTTTTATTGTAGCGTAGAAAGGTAGCGAAGGTTGATCTTCTTTAAAAATATTGCGTTAAATTTAGTTAGCTAAATGGTTTTCAATATGGAAAAGGATAAACAACAATTGCTTGACGAACTCAAGGGCAATCCAAAGGTTACCGCCTACTTAGCTGGATTTGAAGAAAGCAGTGTGGAACGGTTTCTTACTTCATACGTAAACACCAAGTATTTACTTCTTCAGTATGGTGAGAACTGGAGACAGCGGCAGGGCGGTGATTACTTTCGCACGATGGCGGAAAAATATTATTGGCTTATTGCTCAAAAGAAACTATTCAACTTGCAATGCTTGTGGCGTGCAAAGCAAATCAGTTTGCCAGTTACCATCACCTACGAGTTTTACTATTGGTCAAGAAATATTAAAGCATGCCCGTTTCTGGAGGAAATTACTGAGACAGAAATGGACGTAATGATTCAATACCTTGAACAAGCTGCTTATGACCACGAAGAGAGCGAACCTTGGGATTGGCAAGAGTATGATGAGTTTCGAGATGATGAAACAGGAATAGGTGCAGGAGGTAATTATCCTGCTTGGTATGAGATGTATGATAATTATTTGGGTACTCAGCAACTGATGGTGTTGCCAGACATTAAAGGTGAAAAAGAAGAAAAGTATTTAAGAGCTTGGCGGGCAAGTTGGAGAAATGAGATTACCATCAAAGAACCTAGCAAGCCATCTATCTATGATGATGCTAAGTCAACAGAAGACTTTATTCGCAAAGTGGAAGGCTACAAGATTCTTGACTACTACCGATTATACCGAGCGCAATTTGATAATATGGATTTCAAGGAAAAGCTGGAATATGAAATGCACCTGTTTATACAAGAGCCTGAGGAGGTTAGGATTCCAGAAGGGAAATTCCCCGATGCTATTTTTCAGGCGGGGCATTTGTTGAGAGTATCGCATATAAAGTCTTTACTGCCCGAGATACATGAGAGCCACCTCGAAAGAAAAGCCATGGGTATCTCTTACGAGCAAGAAGAAGATTCCATTATCAACGATATTAAGGATCATATTAAGATAGGGATGGATTTGTTGGGCGAAGGGGAGGGAGGGTGATCTTAATCACAATGCAGGTGTATACATCTAAACGAACCCCTGTCTTCCGCGCTTTTCGATTATTGTGTAGGCTGTCAAAAACTTTACAAAAAGAAAAACCCCGATGTTGCCATCAGGGTTTTTCACGCTTGGAAGAAATCGTAGTTGAAATTACATCTTCTTAGGCACTAATACTTTGTTGGTCATGTGCACAACACCGTTGTTCACAGCCACATCTGGGTTGGTCACTTCAGCACCACCTACATATACTTTGCCGTCTTTCAAAGATACTTTCAACTTCTCACCTTGTAGGGTAGTAAGCTCTTGGCCATCTTTTAAGTCAGCGGCCTTTACAGTGCCAGCTACTACGTGGTACTTCAATACATTTTGAAGTTTTGATTTGTTCTCAGGCTTCAAAAGCATATCAACCGTAGATTTTACTACATTGAATGCATCGTTTGTTGGAGCAAACACCGTGTAAGCTTCTGTTCCTTTAAACACTTCTACCAATTCACCAGCAGTCAAAGCAGCTACTAGCGTGCTAAGGTTAGGGGTGTTAATAGCCGTTTCTGCAATTGACTTAGGCAATGCAGCGATAGAATCGGCCACAGCCTTTACCATTGCTACTGAATCGGCCATACGTGTTGAATCTTGCTTTGCTTTTTCTTTGGCAGCTTTGCCCCCGTCACCGCAGCTGGTGACTAGAATTGAGAAGGCAGCGAAAATGCCTACTAATAAGAATGATTTTGTCGTTTTCATAGTTTTTTGGTTTTGAGGTTGCAAAAGTAGTTTTTGTTTTCGAGATCACGAACAGCTAAGTGTAATAAATGTTTTAACTCTATGTTAATTTTTTTTGTTGAAGTCAATCAACTGCTCGGCATACGGTATTTTTGAAAGACCGCGTATCTGCAATACTACCTTTGGCTCTTTCAGCGTCCAGTCTACTTTTATTAGGCCAAAAGTCTTTTCAATCACCAATTCGCCTACTCGGTACTTGTTATGCTCCACCCATCGCTCGCTCCACGTGTGGGTAAGCCCACTTGAAGTAAAGTCATACAGCGGATAGCTGAGGCCTTTGAGATTGATTTTAGAAAACTCGCCAATGTGTCTATCACCACTGATGATAATTACTTTTTTGTTCACAGCCGCAAGCAAATCCAACAACCGCTTGCGCGCGGTGGGCAAGTTGCCCCACTTTTCAAAGCGATGTTCTTCCGAGAGTACTTGTATGCTAGAGTTGATAATAAAAAGTTTCGGCTCTCCATCGTTCAGTTCTTCTGTTAGCCATTGCCACTGAGCTTCGCCCAGTACATCGCCTGTGGGGTTTACTTGGTAGCGTGTGAGTTTCTTTTGCGTGAGTGAATCAATATAAGATACTTTGTAAATGGTATCTCTAAATGAGCGCGTATCTAGGTTGATGATTTTTATTTTTTGTTTGTTCTTGCCAATCGTCAACGAATTGTAAACCCCATCATGTTCCCATACTTGGTTGGGTTCGGCTATGCCAAGGAAATCGAGCAGTTGCTTTTTGCTAGCGTCTTTCTTGCTGTATAATTTGCCGCCATCGTTTACACCGTAATCGTGATCGTCCCACGTGCCAGTAATGATGCTTGTGTGCAGCAGCGTTTTATAATCGGGGTTCGATTTTTGTTTATCGTACTTCGATTTAAGCAGTGCCATGTCGTGCGTATCGGCATACACATTATCGCCACCCCAAATCCACACCTGTGGTTTTTGCAAAACAATTTCCTTCCACATATCCTGTGGTTCGTCTTCATCATCGCAAGAACCAAAGGCAATGACGGTAGGAGCGATGGGTTGGCCAAATGCAGAGAAAGAGGCAATAAAGAGTACGATAGAAAGAGCTGTTTTATTCATGTCGCAAAAATAAACTTTATTTTGTTTAGCCGTTCATTAACATTTCATTGTCTTTCCGGTGCTATCTTCTTACTTTTCAGATAAATCAATCACATCTAGAAAATAAAAATGAAAACATCATTACTCCTCCTCTTTTGTTTCGCAGCATCTTCCGCCTTGGCGCAAATGCCCGATTCCGTTTATGTAAAAAAGTATTACGATAAAACAGAAGTGCAAATTCCCATGCGCGATGGCACCAAGTTGTTCACCGCCATCTATTCGCCAAAAGATAAATCGAAGACTTACCCCATTATGATGCAGCGTACGTGCTACAGTGTAGAGCCGTATGGGGTGGATAAATATGAGCGATCATTGGGGCCATCGAAATACTTGATGCATGACGGATACATTTTCGTTTACCAAGATGTGCGTGGCCGCTGGATGAGCGAAGGCGTGTTTGACAACATGACGCCCAACATCCCTGGCAATGACCGCAAAAATAAAACCGCGATTGACGAAGCTTCTGATACGTGGGACACGATTGATTGGCTTATCAAAAATGTAAAAGGGAATAACGGCAGAGTAGGGCAGTGGGGCATTTCGTATCCTGGCTTCTACACTGCTGCGGGCATCCCCGATGCGCATCCTGCCTTAAAAGCTTCTTCACCACAGGCGCCCATCTCCGATTTTTTCTTTGACGATTTTCACCATCAAGGTGCATTCTTGCAAAGCTACATTGCAGCCTTTGCAGTGTTTGGCTATCAACATGAAAAGCCTACTACCAAAAGCTGGTACGATGATAAGATCATGAAATTTTATGAACAGCAGCCAAAGGACGGTTATGAGTTTAATCTAAAGATGGGACCTTTGAAAAATGCTACTGAAAAATACCACAACGATAATTTCTTTTGGAAGCAGATCATCGACCACCCCAACTATGATGACTTTTGGCAAAAGAGAAATCTATTGCCGCATCTCACGAACGTGAAACACTCCATTATGACTGTGGGAGGCTGGTATGATGCGGAAGATTTGTACGGCCCCCTTCATATTTACAAACGAATTGAAAGTACGAGCCCATCCACGTACAACACAATAGTGATGGGGCCGTGGAGTCATGGTGACTGGGCGCGTGAGCATGGCTTTCAGCAAGTGAACCATATTTATTTTGGCGATAGCATCTCCACTTTTTATCAACGCGAAATAGAGCGCACGTTTTTCAACGCTACATTAAAAGAGGGTGCACAACCCAAATTGCCCGAGGCATATATCTTTGATTGCGGTTTGAAAGTGTGGAAGCAATTCAGCGAATGGCCGCCCAAAGAAATCCAACCATTTAAATTATACTTTGGTGAACACGGAAAACTTTCGGTGAACCAACCTACCAAGGCCGAAGCTGTGTTCGAATATGTAAGCGACCCCGCAAAACCAGTTCCTTATACTTCGCAAACAGAAGGGCTGGTATTTACGCCACGCAGGTTTATGAGTGACGATCAGCGCGAGGCAGCCACCCGCCCCGATGTGATCACTTTTCAAACAGAGCCATTGACAGATGATGTTACTCTTGCAGGAGAAATTTTGGCGAAACTAAAGGTTTCCATGACAGGCACCGATGCCGATTTTATTGTGAAGCTGATTGATGTGTATCCCGAGGACACACCTAACGATACCAAGCACAATCCTGCTAACATTATCATGGCCGGCTACCAGCAGTTGGTGCGGCATGAAACCTTTCGCGGTCGGTTTAGGAATAGTTATGAAAAACCAGAACCTTTCAAACCAAATGAAGTAACCGAGGTGAGTGTGCCATTGCAAGACATACTACATACTTTCAAAAAAGGCCATCGTGTAATGGTGCAGATACACAGCACGTGGTTTCCGTACATTGATCGGAACCCACAGAAGTATGTGGACAATATTTACAAAGCCAATGAAGAAGATTTTATTAAATCAACTATTAGGGTTTATGGATCATCGGTAGTAGAGATTGGTGGAGGGCAGAAGGCGAAGGTGGAGATGAAGAAGTGAAAAGAAGATAGAGATTGGAAGTTAGAAGTTGAGGGTCAGAAGTTGGAATAAAAATTGAAGTATGAAAAGATTGATTTTGATAGTTCTAAGTTTTGTTAGCATTGACCTGTTCGGTCAAAACAAAACGTACGACTCCCTTCCCAATATGCCAGAGCATTATGTAAAAAGGTATGAGCTCTTTAAAAAGGATTCGGTTGTTGAGGGCAAGATCATGATGGTAGGCAACAGCATTACCGAAGGCGGAAATTGGAAAAAGCTATTGAATGATTCAACGATTATCAATCGAGGCATATCGGGCGATGTGACATTCGGTGTGTTGAACAGAATGGAAGATATTGTAAAAAGAAAACCTTCTAAGGTATTTTTGCTCATTGGCATCAACGACTTATCGCGCAACACACCTGATGAAGTAATTCTAGAAAATCTGTTTACGATTATCAGTAAAATAAAAAGCGGGTCGCCCACCACCGAAATTTTTGTGCAGAGTATCTTACCAACCAACGATTCGTTTAAAAACCTCATGAAGGAATTTAGAGGTAAAGATCCTCACATCACTCTTATTAATACTCAGTTGAAACGCTATGCCGATAGAATGAAATACAACTTCATCGATTTGTATAAAGAGTTTTTGGGCAAGGACGGAAACATGGATGCGAAGTATGTAACCGATGGTTTGCACCTAAATGCTTTGGGTTATCAACATTGGGTAAGTATCTTGCGTGCTGAAAGTAAAACTGGAATGAAATGAGGCCACGGTGCGTAGCTTCCCGCACTGTTCAGTTTGCTGAGACCCGAGAGTTGCCACGGCCTTCAGGCCGTGGATAATAGCATTAGATTAAGATAGGCAGGGCTTTAGCCCTTTGTTTCAAGTGGCGAAGCTCGTTTTTGATTCCAAGGAGTTTTAGAAAAAAATATTAATAGATAAAAGTAAATGATAAACATCAACCTATCTGCCAGCACACTCAAAGCGGAAGTAATGAAATCCGTTGAAAATTATTTGAACGAAGTGGACTTGACCATAGCCGCGCGCGACCATAGTCGCCCGTGGGGCGGGTTTTTTGTGATCGAAGAATCATTGGCAGGTCGTTTCATCCAACTGTATTTCCCGCACTTGAAAGCTGCCGACCTTACTATTGCGGGTAAGCTAAGCCCAAAGATTTTGATTGTTGCACCTGGCCAACGTTTGTCTTGGCAATACCACCACAGGCGCGCAGAGATTTGGAAATTGGCTGCTGGTATGGCGGGAGTGGTAACAAGCGAAACGGATACTGAAGGTGCATTACATAAATTTACTGTGGGCGAAATTATCCAACTCAAGCAAGGGCAACGTCACCGTCTCGTTGGCTTGCCCGAAGGCTGGGGCATGATTGCTGAGATATGGCGACATACGGATGCCAATCATCCTTCTGATGAAAATGATATTGTGAGGGTGCAGGATGATTTTGGGAGGTAATTTTAACCACTAAGGCACGAAGACACTGAGATTAACAATCTTTGCTCTCAACATCACACGCTTCGCCTTCTGTTATACTTTGTGCACTGATCTCTAAAAAGGCTTTTGCGAAAACCTCACTCGGCTGTGCGCCAGAAACTCCGTATTGGTTGTTGATAATGTAGAACGGAACACCACTGATGCCGCGCTGTGCGTTTTGCATTTCTTCGGTGGTTACTTCAACCAATCCTTCGGTGGAGTTGAGAAAGTTTTTTGTCTCTTCCATGTCCAGCCCAAGGTTAGCCGAGATGGAGATCAGGTTTTCAGATTTTGTTAGACCAACGCCCTCTTCAAAGTAAGCTTTCATCAGTGCTTCTTTCATTTCAATTTGTTTGCCGTGCTTTTTTGCAAACCAAATTAGGCGGTGAGCGTTGCGTGTGTTGGGCGAAATGTTTTGTCTTTTGAAATCGAAATGTAAACCTTCTTGCGCGGCTACTTCGGTTATGTGATTGGTGATTTGTAAGTACTTCGCTTCACTACCGAATTTCTTCGTTAGATATTCTTTTTGGTTGCGGCCTTCTGCAGGCATATCAGGGTTTAATTCGAATGGATGATATTCGATTTCTATATCAACCTGATCGGATACTTGAATGATGGCTTTCTCCAATCTTCTTTTGCCGATATAACACCACGGGCAAACAACGTCCGAGACTACATCTATTTTGATTTTAGGTTTGGACATAGAGTAAATTTATCGATAAACCAGAATGAGGGCGATTTAGTTCGGGTTATATGCATAAGCCCAGAAGATAGATGATGCACTCTAAAAACTTGAACATTTCCAAATTGCAAATATTTGAGTAGTTTTAACCTTCTTAAAGATGTTGTTATCTCATTTTTAGCACATTCTTCGTATTTTTTTGATGTATTCTGAACTAAAACTATTCATTCTACAATTTATGAATAAGAAGGCTTTCATCTTCTGCCTTTTGTTTTCAGTAGGCACTATTGTAAGTTTTGGTCAATCTTGCAATTGCCCTGCTGTGTGCGCACCCTGTATTGGAGGTGGTCTTACCAGAATAGAACTAAAATTCAATCAACCCGTAGATCAACATATTGAAGCCAATGCCTTTGATATCGGTGGCGTGAACTTGTTTAACGTTCTGCAGTTTCCTCCACTAGGAACTGTTGTTTTGATTGGCTCCAAGCAAAACGATCGATTTGTGGGTGATAAGGTTACCATAAAGGTAAATGGGTTGGTAGATGTTGTTATCAATACCCGATGCAGTGATAATGTACTAGTGGGTGATACGTACGGAAGTTTTACTGTGGTAGCAGCCGAAAGTAAGAATGGTGGGCCAGTTTGCTGCAATGCTTTTGTCACTCAGAATATTCGCCCCACCATTACCAACTGCCCGGCCAATGTTGAGCAGCAAGTCTTCGATCAAACCTGCTTCGGTGCCGTTAGTTGGATGCCCCCCATAGCTGCAGATAATTGCCAGATTGTAAGCTTCACCGAACAAAATAATTACAAGCCTGGAGATATTTTTCCGTTAGGCAGAAGACAAATAGTTTATACTGCGGTCGATAATAACGGCCTTAGCAGAGATTGCATTTTTGAGGTGAGACGATTGGATATGGCACCACCTGTTTTTGATAGTTTTCCGCTGGACATTATCGCCTTTGCTACAACTTCTTGTAATGCTGTTGTAACATGGGCTGCCCCAGTAGCGAGCGATTGTGGCGGAGTATTCCTTACCGCTCCCCCTCAGAGTTCGGGGGATAGATTTCCTATTGGCGTAACAGCAGTAACGTATGCCGCTACGGATGGCTCAAGCAACCGTGCCGAGCGTTCGTTCAATGTAACGGTCGTAGATAATGCAAAACCTACTTTTAATATTGATCCTACTGACATCGCTGTGCAAGCCGTGGATTGCGGTGCGATAGTTTCTTGGATCGAGCCAACGGCAGACGATAACTGCCCAATAGGATTAACCGTCACTCAAGACCATTTTCCAAATGAAAAATTTGCCATTGGCATTACTACCGTCACTTATATAGCCAAAGATGCCTCAGGCAATACCTTCCCTTACAGTTTTAAAATAACAGTGGAAGACAAAACCGCGCCCGTTATCTCCCCTATGCCTAGTACCGAACAATTACTTACCACCGCTTGCGATGTGGTTGTTAATTGGGTTGAGCCGCTAGTTACTGACAATTGTAAATTCAAGGTGACAAGTAATTTTCATTCGGGAGACCGATTTGGGTTGGGTACTTTTAAAGTGATCTATACAGCTAAAGATAGTTCTCAAAACACTTCAACTTCTTTTTTTGATGTAGTAATCAAAGACAATACCGCCCCCATTTTTACAAGCTGCATTACCTCAACTCTCGAAAAAGAAGCCGACCCAATTACCTGTAAAGCAAAAGTAAATTGGACTGCCCCTACGGCTACTGACAATTGCCTTGATAGGGTACTCATGCCGGCTTTCAAGCCAGGAGATGAGTTTCCTATCGGGACTACTGTGATAACCTACATTGCGAAAGATAAAGCCGGCAATACTTCACAATGTGAATTCCCCATTATTGTAAATGATAAGACCGGGCCAACCATAACGGCCCAGCCCTCTGACATTGCTACCAATGCAAATACTTTGTGCAAAGCCAATGTAAATTGGGTTCCACCAACTGCGATCGACAATTGCAGTTCTCCTGTAACCTTAGGTAGCAATTACAACCCTAATGATGCTTTCCCTTTGGGTGCAACAAAAGTGACCTATACCGTTCAAGACAAAATGGGTAATGCTTCTACAGCTTTTTTCAATGTAACTGTCAATGATAATACGGCTCCTGTTTTTTCAGGATGTCCTTTAGACATTATAATTTCATCTAACGCATCATGTAAAGCAATAGTAAACTGGACGGAACCAACGGCATTTGATAATTGCAACGGTACAATTATACCTACCTCCAATTTTAAGTCAGGAACAACATTCGATTCTGGGACAACAACAGCGGTGACCTATACAGCAGTGGATAATGCAGGTAATAAATCAACTTGTAAATTTAATGTGATAGTGAGGAATGAAAGTGTGCCTGTTATCTCTGGTTGCCCACAAGATATTATCATAAAAACGGATGAAACCGGAAAAGCAATCGTTACATGGACTGAACCTACTGCAACAGACCAATGTGGAAGAGTGCCATTGATTGCATCTCGCAAGCCTTCTAGCGAATTTGGAATAGGCACTACAAAAATTACCTACGAATCTACACCGAACAGTGCTAGCATTCGCACCCGATGCGAGTTTAATGTCATCCTTTCCTATAAAGAAATTGAATTTGAAGTAGGTAAGGCAATCACACCCAATGGCGACCCTGTCAATGAAAACTGGCTGATACGCGGGCTTGAAAACTTCAGGGACAATAGTGTGCTGATAGTAGACCGGTGGGGCAACAAAATTTATGAAGCTTCTCAATATGACAATAGCAAAGTGGTTTGGAACGGTACCAATTCATCAGGGACTGTAGTGCCTACAGGAACCTATTTTTATTCTGTGGCCGTTTCATTTCAAGGTAAGCGAGTTGAAAAGAAAGGCTCCGTTGAAGTAGTAAGATAGCATGAATAAATCCTTACAGCTTTTTTTGAAAGTGACTTTACTAACGCTAACCCTTCTGGGGCTCACCGCAGAGAAAAGCAACTCTCAGCAAAAGCCACAGTTCACTCAATATATGTTTAATTCCTTAGTGATTAATCCTGCTTATGCTGGAGCGGATGAAGCACTAAGCCTCACATTTATTGACAGGCATCAATGGGTAGGGGTAGAGAATGCTCCCACTACGCAAACATTATCAGCACACACGCTGGTAAGAAAAAAAAATATCGGGTTAGGGCTTTCAATCATCAATGACAAGATTGGTGTTTATCAAAACCTAAATGCATTAGCCAGCTTTGCTTACCACATACAAACTGGTCTAGATTCATATTTATCAGCGGGCATACAAGCTGGCTTTAATAATAATAGAGCTAATTATCTATCATTGCAAGGAAACACTATTGACCCGAATTTGACCAACTCGATTAATGAAACGTATTTCGATTTTGGCTTTGGCGTTTATTTCCGAAGCCCTCGCTTTCACATAGGCATTTCATCTCCTCAATTTGTACCCAAGCAAATTGCGTTTGACAAAGGGGGAACTATTCAACTAGGGGGCACCAATTATTTTTTGTTTTCCAAGTACAAGGTTTCATTGAGTGATAGCTGGGAATTAGAGCCTAGCACGTTGGTAAAATACATAACCGCGTTGCCTTTATCGTATGATGTTAACCTCAATTTTATTTATCGCAGAATACTTACTTCAGGGTTTTCTTATCGAGTAAATGAATCGATTGATTTTTTGTTGAGAGCCCAAGTAACTCCACAACTTCAGTTTGGCTATGCGTATGACTACCCAATTTCCAACACCACTAGAATAAGTAGCGGATCGCACGAGTTAATGGTGAACTATGTTTTCAAGTATATAAGAAAGAACGTTTCCTCTCCTAGATAGGCGGAAAATGAAAAGCAACATAACTATCTTATCGATTTACCTTGCTTGCTTGCTCTGTATTTCATTGCCCGTAAGTTCTCAGACAACTGTATTTGCCTTGTTTAAAAGTGATAGAAAGCTGGCTGATAAATATTATGAAGAGGGGGATTTCCAAAGCGCATTGAAACTGTATAACGGTTTTAATAAAAGGAAATCTAACAAAGACATTTATCTGAGAATAGCCCGATGCCAATATTTACTGAAAGAGTATAAAAAAACAATGGAGGCCTATGACAGGTATTCAAGTGACGGTGATTTGCCTGCCGCTGATTTGCTTACTTATGCTGAAGCAAGTGCGGCTACATTGAATTATAAAAAAGCAACGGAGTACTACAAAAAATATCTTCGCAAGGAACCCACTAGTGAGGTAATTATAAAAAAGATATGGCGGCTAGATAATAAGCAATATCTCTATGAAGATTCTGCCCATTTTGCATTGCGATCCATTGCACTCAATACTACTGATGGTGAGTTGTGTGCAGTGCCCTATAAAAGTGGAGTGGTATTCATGTCCAACCGAGAGACATCAAGTGTCATTAAGAATGTTAACGCGTCTGTGAGCAGAACCTTCTATGAACTGTATTTTTCTGAAACAAAGCAAGATTCAGTAGCCACTTCCAGCATGCCATTTCAATTTGATAAGGCTTTCACTTTCGGCAAAGGCTTGGATTCAAAATTCAATACAGGGCCAGTGGCATTTTACAACAAAGAAAAGGAAGTCGCATTTATTGCTTCAGCGAATGTTTCCAGCGATGATGGTAGGCGAACACTGGGGCTCTACTTTGCAGAAGTAAAAAATGGAAAATGGGGAGCCACTACTTCCTTTACTTACAATAGCGATCAATATTCCATTTACGATGTAACGATTGACCAAGCAGGAAAGACTATCTTCTTCTCTTCGGATATGAAAGGAGGCTATGGTGGGAAGGATATCTACCTATCTGAGTTAAAAAATGGACTATGGTCTAAGCCTGTAAATCTTGGTGAAGAGATTAATACACCTAAAGACGAAGCATACCCTTACTTGCACAAAAACCAAACTTTATACTTTTCTTCCAATGGCCTCGCTGGGCTTGGCGAATTGGATGTTTTTAAATCGGTAATCAAACCCGATGGTTTTGATGAGCCGCAAAATGTAGGATACCCCATCAATTCTAGTAAGGATGACTTCGGCTTTGTGCTAGATACCCTTGGTACCCACGGTTATTTATCGTCCAATCGAAAAAATGGAGGATACGATGATGATCTTTATGAATTTGATATGGACTTGCAAACCTACCCACTCACCATTTCGGGCGTGATCAAATACAAGGAGCATGCGTGGAGCAAGGATACTGAATTAAAGATCATGCCTCGTGGAAAGATATCGCTCGTGGATAATTTTAGAAATGTAAGTGTCCACGAAAGCGTTAGTGATGACAAAGGAAATTTTTCAATAATCATTCCGTATTTTAGCAAGTACTTTATTCGCATAGTGGCAGAAGAGGGTGATGAACACAAGGCGAGCTTAGAGATATTGAAATACAGGAAGGAGGTAAGCGCTTATGAGATTGTCATTATCAAAGATCTTTTTACTAAGTAAGATGACGTTGGATAGAGCGATAGGATGGTGTGGCACTTTGAAAGCATCCCTACTCATGGTAGGGTTTGCGATCTTTTATGTCATTGCCATACCTGCACAGGCTCAAGAAAAGCAATCCATCCAAGTAAAGACCTTTGACCAGAAACTTCAACCGCTCAAGAACATTGAGCTATCCGTTAATGGCAAGGGGTTTATTTCTGTAGGTAGCAAAGGCATTGTGTTTATAGAATTTACTACTAGTGAATTGCCTATTCATACAATCAAAATCAAGGATGATCAGCTAGAGCCAGCTTCATGGAATTTTACCAAAGGAGTGTTAGAGATTATTGTCCGCAAAAAAAATTACCAGCTAGCGCACCTGTCGTTAAAATTGCCAAACGGTAGGCCGATTTCTCAGGCACAAATTTCTTTTAAAGGAAAAAAATCAGTGGCAGTAATAACAGATGCGGAAGGTAAATTTGAAGTGCCACTAGCCATGGATGAGAAGATTGCCTCGGCCAATCAATTTGAGATCAAGGATTATCAGGTAGTGAGATTTAGCTCACAAGATAATTTGCTCGTTGCCGATTTGCCAAAGCTGAAAGAAGAAAAGCAGGAAGAAAAGAAGACAGAACCGATTGCGGCCTTAAAGCCAACTTCGGAAATCTTTCAAGATTTCGATTTAGAAAAATTAGACTCCATTCAATCCATAACGGTATTCTATGCAGTCTTTAAAAACATTGCCATTCAAGAACTCAACCCAAATGCGCGATTAAAGATCGATGCCAAATTCAACCAATTGGTAGCCAAAATGCAGGATTCAGTTCGGCTACGGGGAAATGGTTTTATAAATAGCATTTCTGATTCTTCTTTTGTTAGGGATGATATTCGAAATCTATTAAATCAAGCTACCATCGAAAACAAAATACTCCAAGCCGATCGATCAGACTTTGATTCCAAGATCAAGATCGTGACTACTAAATTGGAAAAGGGAATTGTAAACTTAGATGCAACTGAGCGAAAAAAGTTGCTTTCTGATTTGACACTGTTGGAAAATCTTTTGATTGAAAATGAAAGCAGGTTTTACAAAAACCAAAACGATTACAAGAGTATTATAAACGGCCTCAAGGAAAAATACTTTGATATGCGAAATTTAGAGAACAAGCTCTCTGAGACAGAAGCAAAGCGAGCAGAAGAGCAGCAAACATTCCGCCAGCGGCTAATTGCCATATCAGGCCTAGTTGTTCTTTTTGGCATTCTCATAGTAATGTTGATTTCCGTCAGGGGAAAACTCCGTAAACAGAAAGCGGCTCTCCTACAAGCCAATGACGAGGTAAAAAGAATTAATGAGAACCTAGAGGGGATAGTGCAGCACCGCACTAAGTTGCTAATAGACGCCAATCAAGAGTTAGATACTTTTTTGTATCGCGCCTCACATGACTTGCGTTCACCACTCAGTTCTATCATTGGCCTCTGCAATATCTCCAGTTATCTTACGCGAGACGAGCTGGTTGAAAAAGTAAAACTCACCACCCACGGAATGGATCGTTTGTTGAGTAAGCTGAAGATGATCAGCGAGATCAATCGCCCGACTGATTATTCTTCTTTTAGTTTGCTAAATGCCATTGAGCGAGTGAAGTATCGATTTAAAATGGAGATTGAGAATAATCAGATACAGTTTAGGATTAATTGCCCTGAGAATATTGTTTTCTACACCTATCCAGACCTGATTGAGATCATTCTAAGCAACCTCATTGAAAATGCACTTTTCTATAGCAAAATGGGTGACCATCCAATCGCACTCGTTGAGTTCAGAGCCAATGTGAAGGCCGATCAAGTGGAATTTAGTGTTTACGATAATGGGGTAGGGGTTGACAATGCTATTCGCCCCAAGCTCTTTGATATGTTTTTCAAAGGCAACGAAAAATCTTTGGGCAATGGGTTAGGCTTGTACGTTGTGCAAAAATCAGTGCAAACCCTACGTGGTAAAATTACAATGGAGTCAGAACAAGGTAGCTACACCAAGTTTATCGTTCAGTTGCCACTCAATCATAAGAAGGCAACGGCACAGGAATTGGCAGAAGTGGTCAGTTGATGGCTTTCGTAAATTTATAACGTAGTTTAAAAATTATTTAAAGGAAATAATATTACAGCCCTTCTACAACGGAGCGGTAAGAGGTCTAGCTTTTGCCCAGAACTATGCGTGATATTCTCGCTTCACATGGCTTTTCCAACCCCTTTTTACTCTTGGCTCTCCGCTATTGTGTAGACCTATTTCAGAAAAAGACAGCACTCCCTCTTTTCGCCAAGACTTCGGAGGGCACACCCAACAAGTGAATTTTCTGCCTTTGCCTTCTAAACTTTATATTATCTTTGCGGTTTATAGTTTATTAATCATTGAAAAACACACATTTATGACGGTAGCTGAAAAATCCCCCTACAAAGTTAAAGACATGTCGCTGGCCGCTTGGGGCCGCAAAGAAATCAAATTGGCCGAGGCCGAAATGCCCGGTTTGATGGCCACACGCGATGAGTATGGCAAACAAAAGCCTTTGAAAGGCGCACGCATTGCTGGTTGCTTGCACATGACTATTCAAACTGCCGTGTTGATTGAAACATTGGTTGAGTTGGGCGCGGAAGTTTCTTGGTCTTCTTGCAATATTTTCTCTACGCAAGACCACGCTGCTGCAGCCATTGCTGCTGCGGGCATTCCCGTGTATGCTTGGAAGGGCATGAACGAGCAGGAGTTTGATTGGTGCATTGAGCAAACGTTGTATGCATTTAAAGATGGCAAGCCATTGAACATGATCTTGGATGACGGTGGTGACTTGACCAACATAGTGCTAGACCGCAACCCTGAATTGATTGCTGGCATTAAAGGAATATCGGAAGAGACTACTACGGGTGTACATCGTTTGATCGAGCGTATGAATGCTGGCAAGTTGCCGCTGCCTGCCATCAACATCAATGACTCAGTAACAAAATCGAAGTTTGACAATAAATATGGTTGCAAAGAATCATTGGTAGATGCAATCCGCAGGGCTACGGATGTAATGATGGCTGGTAAAGTAGCTGTTGTTGCAGGTTACGGAGATGTGGGCAAAGGTTCTGCCGCTTCGTTGCGCGGGGCTGGTGCGCGTGTGATCGTGACGGAGATCGACCCTATCTGTGCGTTGCAAGCTGCGATGGATGGCTTTGCAGTGAAGAAGATGGCGGACGCAGTAAAAGATGCAGACATTGTAGTAACTGCTACTGGAAACGCGGGCATTATACTGGCCAAGCATTTTGAAAGCATGAAGGACAAGGCTATTGTTTGTAACATAGGCCATTTTGATAATGAGATTGACGTGGCTTGGTTGAACAAGAACGCTGCGAAGGATGAAGTGAAACCACAAGTTGACTTGTACACGTTGAAGAATGGCCGTCAAGTAATTTTGTTGGCAGAAGGTCGCTTGGTAAACTTAGGTTGTGCCACTGGACACCCTTCTTTTGTGATGTCGAACTCATTCACGAACCAAACATTGGCTCAGCTTGAGTTGTGGATGAACACAGACAAGTATGAGAACAAAGTGTACATGTTGCCAAAGCATTTGGATGAGAAAGTAGCTCGCTTGCATTTGAAGAAAATTGGCGTAGAGTTGGAAGAACTTTCTCCTGAACAAGCCAAGTATATTGGTGTGCCAGTGAATGGGCCATTCAAACCAGATTATTACAGGTATTAGGATAAACTCTCTGCTTGCAAATTAGAGAGGCCCCGAGCGAATGCTCGGGGTTTTTTGTTTTAGATTTATTAAGCGTCTGACACTTTTAAAGTGTCTTGACGCTTACTCTAATTTATCGGAACCAATTGTTCTTCTACATATCGCTTATACACTTTGCCTATTTTGAACAACTGACCATTGATTTTTACATTGGTCTGATCAACCACCTCGATGCGAGATGTATTGACAATATGCGAACGACTGATTCGCAAGAAAGGCTTGGGTAACTTTGCTTCTGCTTCTTTCATTGAAAGCCTAACGAGATGAGTTTTTTGTGCGGTATTCACATAATTTTCTAAGCTCTCCACATACAAAATTTGATCGAGCGGGATTTGTTTCTCCACACCATCGACTATGCAATTGAAATGAGTGGCCTGAACTCCATTGCTTTCTGTTAGGATTTTTTCATTTGACTTTCCAATTTGAATGGTGCGCAGATAGAGAAAGATAACATATACCCCAAGACCTGTTAAAGTGAAAACCCAAAATGTCAAAATCTTAGGAAGTGTATCAGTCTGATGAAATCCATAGACAAGTATAAAGTGCATGTTGAGGGAGCTGAAGGTCATCCCAGTAAGAGTCCAGAGGAAATAAGCTTGCTTTTGGCCACTCAAGTAGAGCCGCTCAAAAAGGATGCGATTGTGGAAGACGATCCAGCCAAACATGAGAAGTAGAAAGAGGTAAGGAGAGAAACGGGCGAAACCTTCGCGCTGCACAAAAGAAAACCGATCGGGGATGTAATAGGCAACCAGCAAGGCGATCAGCGCCAAACTATTACGAAGCAATACCTGCTGCTGCACGGCTTTAAATTTCATCGGTGCAAAAATACGGTATAGCCTCGAATCAGCCATTATGGCAAGTGACGAAGTGATTTTGTCAATTCATTAAGCGACCTAGTCACTAATTGCTAGGGTTCTCAGGCCGTAACTTAAATCTTTGCGAACACATCAAAAATCATTTTTCGCAAACCTTAAATAAAGTGCCACATGATTCATCACGTAAACTTAGGTATTCACATTTTAGCAGGAACGGTGGCCATGATTATTGGCTTGCTGGCTATTATTTATAATAGGCAGGTGGCCCTTCACAAAAAGCTGGGTAGGTATTTCGTTTACCTGTTGGTAGTGGTGGTGGCTACTGGGTTTATTGGTTTTCTTTTTTTTAGGAACGATCCATTTTTATTGATGCTGACTTTGATAGCTGGCTATGTTGGTTATGCGGGTTATCGTAATGTGCAGCTTCGTGAGAAGCGTGGCAGCATTTGGGATGTATCGGTTGCATTAGCTGTCTTGAGCACAGCATTAATGTATACTTGGCAGCTTTCGCAGAGCCAAGTTCTGTGGAATTCTTCTGTTATACTCTCTACGGTAATTGCGTTGGCATTGGTGACGATGTATGATCTTATTAAATTCTTTTTCTTTCATTCCTATATGAAGGGATGGTGGCTATATGAACATATTTATAAAATAATTTCAGCTTTTAGCGCTATGGTGTCTGCATTTGCCGGAAACACACTACGCGGGTTTCATCCTTACAGCCAGATTGGGCCGAGCGCAGTTTGCATGATGCTGATTATTTTTTTTATTGTGCAGCGGGCCGCGATGAAGAGGAAGAAAGTAAATAATTCGATTGGTTAATTGTGATTTCTGAATTGTGATTTAAGATTTTTGGCCCGCGAACAACCTCAGATGCAACAAAAATTTTACACCAACGGCAATGTGGCGCGGTATAGATTTTTTTTGGCTCTATGACGGATAGGTAACAAGTAAGATTTTACTCGGTAACTATTATTTGGCTAGCATTTAACCTTAGTAAAGAACCAAAATAAGGTAATAAGGTTGGCGTGGATTTATAGAATCATTTCCCCTACTAAGGGTAAAGCCCACACAGAGAATTAGTGATCAGAAAATTTACCCATCTCAAACGTTATAGAGCCAATTTTTTTTGAAGACAAATTTTTTCATGCGAAAAGCTATTTCTGTTTTTTTTTAAAAACGCGAAACTGATAGGAAGTGAAACGAAATAAATAATTGAACCTAGTAGCGATTTTGAGACAAGATAAACGATTTCGGTTTGGATCAAATAAAAAACTGGTATGAGAAACATTCCTAGCGAAAACTTCAGCGAGTCTATAAATTGCATGTCTTTGACTTTGATTTTTATGATGCGATTGATGATTATGATTGGGAGGAAATGATTGAGGTATGAATAGATGAAGAATGGATTTAGCCATGAGTAGATCAAAGTCTTTTTCGAAAGATACTGATGAGAAACCACCTCTGGATTAAACTCAGAGACAGTTTTTTGATCGGCTTCCAATTGCGCTTTCAAATCTGATTTTAAAATTCGGTTTTGTAAAAACTGAGCTTTTCTATTCTCGTAATCCGTTCGGGCGATGTGAACTATTAATGATTTAATGGAATCACTGGTTTTCGCGATAAGCAAATCGATTTGCGCTTTGCCATCTGATTGGGCTGCGATCAATTCTTTTACGGAAATGGGTTTCCCGAAACTCACCAGCACACGTGAGGCAGCAGGGGAGTCATACTGTAAGCCTATTGGTACAATTGTTACATGAATATTTTTTTCTGCGGCTGCAATAGCGATCCGTGCAAAACCTTTTTGAAACGGACGAAGACTCCATCGCTCATCATGGTTTCCTTCTGCGAAAATCAAGATGGATTCACCTTGGCTCAATAGATTGACGCAAGTTTTTATTGCCATTTCGTTTTTGCGCAGTGTGCCGAATCCATCACGGAAACGATAGACGGGAGTCATCTTCATCCAACTGAGCAATACTCTTGCCCACGGTTTTTCAAACACATTGGCTCGGGTGAGGAACCACGGATTTCTAGAAGTACTACAACTTACCAGCACCGCATCTAAGAATGCATTTTGATGATTGGCCACAAAAATCAATGGGCCACTTGGTACAGGTTCTACATTTTGAACTTGCCACTTTCGGTAATAAAACCACAAAGCTGATCGACAGTATTGTTTGAGTGCTATGTAGAAAAGCGATCGCATCTACTAAATCACTTAGCGATTGATTGGAATGTTCGACCTCTCATTAATAGAGAGAACCCAAACCCGCTGATCAAATGCCAGATGCCCCACCAGGCTGCCACCAAGGCCATCTCTGGATTGCCATTAAAGAATGTGAAGATCAATATCAATCCAAGCCCAGAATTTTGGATGCCCGTTTCAATGGCTACAGTTCGATTGGTCGCTTCGTCATTTTTTAATGACATGCTAAAGAAGTAGGAGAGAAGTAGTGCCAGCCCATTATGAAGAAGAACAACCAAAAACACGTTTATAAAATTGGAAGTGAAGGCATTCTTGTTGTTGAAAAAAGCGATGACAATGAATGCTGCTAGAATTAAAATGGATAGCAGTCGAATCGCCTTTCCGATTTTTAAAGTAAGACTGGGGAATTGTTTTGCCATCCACATTCCAACCACCAGAGGAAGGAGTAAAATTAATGCCATGTTGACGGTAAGTGATAAAATATCGATATTGAATTCTTTCACCTCCGTTGCCATGTTGGGTGCGAGAGAGGCCCAAAAGAAAAAGTTGATAGGTGTAATGATAAAGGCCAATAAAGAAGAGAAGGCAGTGAGCGTAACCGAGAGTGCTACATTTCCTTTCGCTAACATCGAGAAAAAATTGGAGACATTTCCTCCTGGGCAGGCCGCGACTAAGATCATGCCCAATGCCATGCCCTTACTGATCGGCAAAATGAGAACGAGCAAAAACGTAATAAATGGAAGAAGTATAATTTGTGAGAAGAGGCCAGTCAGTATGGCTTTCTTTTGATTGAGCAGTTGGGTGAAATGTTCAGGCTTCATCTCAAGGGCCACACCAAACATAATAAAAGCAAGGCAGCTATTTAAGGCAATGAGACTACCAGGTGAGAAATGGATGGGCTGCATTTTTGAGTTTAAGATTTTGGGTGAAGTGCTGTAGTTAAAAAATAATAGGTTAAAGGGTTGTCGTTTTTAATCTACAAGCGTCATCAAAATTCTGACTTCCAACTCCTAAATTATGACCTCTTAAATCTTTCTATTCCTTGTTCTCTTCATACCACTCATCAACCAACAATCCTTTTCCTTCCGCGGCCATCACCGCCAGTTGATCACACCGTTCGTTTTCAACATGACCTGCATGGCCTTTGATCCACACAAATTTTGGTTTTAGTTTTAGGTGGAGTGCAATGTATCGCTTCCATAGATCAGGATTTTTTTTCTTTGCGAAATTCTTTTTCTCCCAGCCCCATATCCAACCCTTCTCCACAGAGTCAACCACATACTTTGAATCGGAGTAAATGGTAACAGGCAATCCTTCTTTCTTGATCGCCTCAAGGCCAGCAATCACAGCCAATAACTCCATTCGATTATTAGTGGTCAGGCGAAAACCTTCCGACAATTCTTTTTCATGGCTTCCATATTTCATAATAGTGCCATAGCCGCCAGGGCCCGGATTTCCTTGCGCAGCACCATCGGTATAAATGCGAATCATCTAAAACTAAGATTACTTTTAAAAATCTTTACGGCAATGGCCAATAGAATAACACCAAAGACTTTTCGTAGAACAACAAAACCTGATTTGCCAATTTTTTGCTCTAGCCAACCGCTGGAGCGAAGCACTATGTAAACAAAAATTAAATTTAAAACAATGCCGATCAAGATATTGACTTCCTCATACACAGCCCTTAGTGATAAAATGGTGGTCAATGTCCCTGCCCCAGCAATCAACGGAAAGGCAATGGGTACAATGGAACCTGTTCCTTTTGCATCGGGGTCGTCTTTGATGAGATCAATCCCCAAAATCATTTCCATGGCAATAATGAACATGACTATCGCCCCTGCTACTGCGAATGATCCCACATCAAGCCCAAAAAGTTTTAGGATAGATTGGCCCAAGAAAAGAAAGATGATCATCAGGGCTGCGGCAATGAAGGTAGCCTTCTCTGCATAAATTCTTCCCTCGCGCTGGCGAATGAGGATAATGAATGGGATAGAACCCAAAATATCTATGACGGAAAAGAGAATGAGGGTTACGGAAAAAATTTCTTTGCTGTCCATTCCTTTGATTTTGATTTAAAGGTAGTGGAAAAAAAGGGCTCTATAACCGATAGACTGGGTAATTAGTGAAAGTGCGATTCGGTAGAGTTTATTTGGGCAAGCACTTAACCTTAGTAGAAATTATTTATCCGTGTGAACCCCACCCTTATTACCTTATTGTTGAGAACCAAAATAAGGTAATAATGTTGGACTTGGTTTCATAGAACGATTTTTCTACTAAGGTTATAGCCTATGCATTTCAAAGGCTATTTTTTATCTACTTATTCAGCAAACCCTATTTGGATGTATCAAGAGCCAGATGTGATCCAAATTTTTTCTTAGCTTTCAAAAACGGAACTTCCACAATATGATAGCTGAAAACGGAAAGCATAATTGTTAAGACAGTCATAACTAGAGCGTTCAATAGAGGGCTATCCTTTATGTATTCAGTGCTTATTTTTTCCGCTAAAAAATGAAACAAATAGATGGAATAGCTCAGCTTGCCAATGTACACCAATAGCTTAGTGGATAATACTTTTTTTAAATACGAGTATCTACTATCGAACAATATAGCAGAAACCATTATAAGTAGCGATATCCCTTGCAATGAATACCTAAAGCTTTGCCTGAAAAAATCATCCTTGTAAATGAATGTGAATAATAAAAGAAGCAGACCGCAGGAGAACGCCACAAACGAAGTGCTTATTTTCAGGAATGGTTCTTTGTAATCGGAGTGAATGATCAGGGCAAGTAAGCATCCATACAGAATAGAGTCAAACCTACAATGTGTGAGGATATAGGTTTGAACAAATGCATATTCGTTTGCATCGTGCTGGTAGGAAATGAAAATACGAGTTACTAAGGCAACGATGATCAGGCCTACAATGAGGGCAATGAATAATAGATTTCTTTTGATAAGGTTAAGCAATAAAAATGGGAAAGCGAGATAGAAATGTTCTTCAACAGCCAGCGACCAAAGTATTTGGTAGTGAAAAGTAGTGTAGGTGTGGGCCGCTTCGAAATAGTAATTTTCAAAATAGAAAAGTGCTGCAACTAGTTCCTTCAATGGAAACGAAAATCCTAGGAAGAGCACGAAACTTGTAGTGAGGATAAGCATTAATAATAAGGCAGGATATAGCCTAAGTATTCGTCTGATATAGAATAACTTCAAGTTGATAGTACCCTGTGCCATAAACTCAGAAGAAAGAAGAGTGGTAATGATATAGCCACTAATGAAAAAGAAAGTAGTAACCCCTAGGCCACCAGGTACTAGGCCACCTAAACCAACATGGCCTAAAAAAACCAATAGTATGGATAATGCTCGAAGTCCATCTAAAGCCGGGATATAGGATGTTTTAGTTTCCATTTTCGAATTTTCAACTATGTAAATAAAGCACTTTAGAATAGTGCCTTAAAAACGCCTGGCATTCTTTTTAGCCTGCTTCCGTTGAGAAGGGTCTGACTTAGATTTATTGGGATTGGGTTTGACATCATTTGCTGACGGCTTACCCAGCTTTAGCGAGACGTGAAACTCATGGGTATTAAAATTCAGTTCGGCAATTTGACTCGCAGCGAATTCATACGAATACCCGATTTGCATAATGCCACCAACTTGGAAACCTGTGAGTGCTCCCATACTATAATTCTGTCTGTACGACCCTCCCAGCCAGAAAGTATCTTTTATGTGAAAAATTCCATACCCTTCAAGTTGACTATTGCTTTTATTGAGTTTATACATTAGTAAAGGTTGAAAACTCAAGCTGCCACCAAGCTGAAATTTATAACCGATAGAAGATATAGTCGCTCGGAATGGATTCACACCTACTTTTTGTAAATCGTTGGAATCGACAATGGCTTGATCGAATACCTGAGGCATAGAAAAGGCGACTATAAGATTTTGATGTCTAAAATTAAAACCCGCTTGGCCTTCCAAATAAAAACTCCTACTCAGCAGCCGAGCGATAACCGGATCGTTTCCATCCACCTGATTCATATCCAATGCATTTCTTCCGACCCCAGCAGAGAAACCAAAACTTAGGCTTGTGAGATCACCCAATTGAACTTTATAGCTTAGCGCGACTTGAGCGGAGGTGGAAGTAATCGCTCCTCTTTTGTTGTTGTAGATATTTAACCCAAAACCCATTCTTTTTGAAATAGGTGCAGACAAAGTAAGATATGAAAACTTGGGTGCTCCCTCTAGGCCAGTCCACTGCTGGCGATAGAGTAAATTGAGTTCAGCTTGTTTTGATTTGGCGAAAGACGGATTGTAAAAAAAAGGATTGCTAAAGTAATGATTGTAAATAGGTAAATCTTGCGAGTAGCTAGTTACGATCGATATTGATAAACCGAAAGCAAGAAGCAATATTTTTTTATTTCTGGTCATCGTATAATGGTAATGCTACCAGAATCCTTTGTGCCATTACAGTCTAAAACGTAGTAGTATACATCTTGCGGTAATGGTTTACCGTCATGAGTTCCGTCCCAATTGTTTTGGTAGCCATTGGCTTCAAACACTTTCGTGCCATCGTTGCTAAGAATGATCAATTTACAAGAAGCAAATTTTGAAATATCAGAATCCAATTCCCAGAGATCATTCTGTTGATCTCCATTGGGCGTGATGAATTTCTTTCGAGTTCCAGTTGGAATAAAATCATTGGGCTCTACAAGCAACGCCACATCATCACTTACAGTGGCATTGCTATTATCAGTGGCACTAAACCGAAACGTGTAATTACCTTCAGTCAAATTGGACAATTCTAATTTGTACTCAAATGTATTTATGGTGGCCGCAGGTCCACTTAATTGCGTCCATTTTATGGATTTTATTGTTCCATCCGTATCTGCTGCAATACCATTAAAGGTCACTTGGTTAACTGGTAGTTTGATATTGACATCGCGCCCAGCCGAAGCGGTAGGAGGGATGTTTGTTTTTGGCGCTACTACCAAAGTCATTTCATCTACTCCAATAGCTCCATCACTATCTTGTACAAAAAGCTTGAACTGGTAAGTTCCTTCGATTACATCCTTGACTGTTAGGTTAGGAGTGGTTTGATTTTCAAGTTTATAGGAAGTAGGGCCTGCGATTTTTGTCCAGAGGTAAGAGGCAATAGCCCCATCAATATCTTTACCTGTTCCGTTTATTATTGCTGAATTTATGGGAAGTGTGATAGTTAGATCAGGCCCTGCACCAGCAATGGGGGATGAGTTAATACGAACATCATACGCAATTGAGTTACCCTGGCAATTGTTGGTCTTTGGTGTAATAGTGTATCGAACTATACCATCTGAACCAGTTTTATTCAGCACTTGAGATATGATGGATCCCGTGCCAGAAGATTGTCCTGTTATGTTTCCTCTTTGTATCTCGGTATTCCAAGAAAAGCTTGTTCCACTCACATTACTCGGATTTTTTATAACAATGTAAGTACTGCACCCATTACAAATCACAGGGGCACTTGCGGTTGTGTTAATGGCCACATCAGGTACTGGGTTGATAGTCACATCGGCTGTAACAATTGTACCAGGGCAACCACCCGTTATAGAGGTGGATTGAATGACATACCTTACTATGCCACCAATATTGTTGGTGGTTAGCTTTTGAGCAATGGAAGAGCCAACTCCTGTTGAATGCCCTTGCACTGTTCCAGTAACTAATGTGGGAGTCCAAGAATAGTCCACACCTCCAAGAATTGTATTGGAAGTACTTAATGAAATATTGGTTAACGTGCCACCACAAAGATTACTGTGGGCAGGTAGCACTATTGCTATTGGCATTGGGTTGACAATTGCATTCACGGATTTAATTTCAGAACATCCAAATTCATTAAGTGCTTTTATATAGTAGGTGCCAAGCGAAGCGGAAGTTGGATTGGCCAGAACAGTAGATGCAGATGCATTTGTCCAATAAGATAAATCAAACCCAATGGAAGAACCAGCAGTTACGGAAGTTGCAGTCAAGTCAATATTTGCTGGCTCGCAAACAGCAAGAGGATCTGTAATAACCAAGTCTGGAGTATCATGCACGGTCAATGTTACTGGTTTTATTGTCGTACATCCAACTGTGTTTGTTGCATTGATATAATAAACTCCTCTTGCCACTGAACTAGGATTGGGTAGTGCACTTATCAGACTTGCATCCATCCAATAGGAAAGGGCAATCTCTGTAGAAGAGCCTGCAGTGATGTAAGCATTTGTCAAGTCAATTGTTAGAGGAGCACAAACTGCGTCAGGATTTGTAATTATCAAATCTGGCAATGGATTGATAGTTGCATTTACTGGTTTAACGGAAATGCAAGACGCAGCATTGGTTGCTTTGATAAAATAAGTATTGGAGGAAGTTATAGATGTTGGGTTAGTCAAGGGATCTGTTGCCTCGGCATTGTTCCAGTATGTGTAGCCTAATTCTGTGGAAGAGCCATTCGTAATGGGATCTAAGGTAAGATCAATGGTAGATGGCGAGCAGACAGCAGAAGGGTCCGAAATTGTTAAAAAAGGAATTGCGTTGACAATTGTTGCAACAGGTTTGATATCAGCACACCCGAATGAATCAATTCCTCTGATGTAATAAGTTCCATTTGATGAAGTAGTTGGATTTGTAAACGGAATCGTTGCATCCGCATCAGCCCAGTAAGACAAAGTTAGCCCTGCAGATGAGCCATCGGTTATGGAAGATGTGGTGATGTCTATACTAGAAGGTTCGCAGACTGGTGTAGGGTTGGTGATGATTAAACTAGGGATTGGATTGACGGTTGCCGAAACGGGTTTAACGAGTGAACATAATTCGGTGTTTGTTGCTTTTATATAATAAGTACCTGTTTCAACAGAAGTAGGATTCAGCAAGGTTGAAGTTGCCCCAGCATCCATCCAGTAGGAGTAACTAGAGCCAGAGGATGAACCCTCAGTAATTGATGAGGTTGTTAAATCAATTGTAGCCGGATAACAAGTAGCTGTAGGGTCGGTGATTGTTAGGTTGGGAATTAGATTGACGGTGGCAGTCACTGGCTTACTATCAGAACATCCAAAAGAATTGGTTCCTTTAATGTAATAAACTCCATTGGACACAGAAGATGGATTTGCTAATGAGTTTGTTGCACTCGCATCGATCCAATAGGAAAGCGATAATCCAGAAGATGAACCTGCAGTGACAGCAGTAGCCATCAGATTTATGGCGGCCGGCTCGCAGACGCCTGATGGATTTGTGACAGACAAGGTCGGGGTTGGATTTGCACTAACGATTATTTGCTTTATACTGCTACATCCAGATAAAGCTGTTCCTTTTATATAGTAAGTTCCAATAGTAGCGGTTGTTGGATTTGTCAATGAAGTAGTGGCATTCGAATTAGTCCAGTAAGAAAAAGATAGCCCAGGAGTCGAACCAGCGGTAATAAATCCAGCAGTGATGTCCAAAGTTGCAGAAGCACAAATCGCTGGTGGGTTTGTAATAGCCACACTAGGGATTGCGTTAATGGTTACTACGACAGGCTTAATAATGGAGCAAGATGCAGCATTCTTTGCTTTGATATAGTAAGTCCCAGTTGACACGGAAGCGGGATTGAGCAATGCTACAGAAGCAGCACCGTCACTCCAATAAGAATAAGTCAATCCCGTGGATGAACCAGCCTTAACTGATTCTGCAGTCAGATCGATGGTGGCGGGTGCACATCCTGTTTGGTTTGTAATGACCAAATTAGGAAGTGCATTAACGGTAGCGGTTACTGGTTTAATATCAAAACACCCAAAAGAGTTAGCTCCTCTAATGTAATAGATACCATTAAGCACTATGGCCGGTGTCGCCAATGAAATGGTTGCGCTTGCATCTGTCCAATAAGAGAAAGATAATCCAGAAGATGACCCAGCAGTAACAGCCCCAGCGGTAAGGTCGATGGTGCCTGGAGCACAAACTGCTACGGGGTTTGTGATGGATATAGTTGGTACTGGATTAGCTCCAACTGTTACAGGTTTGATACTGCTGCATCCTGACGCAGTCGTTCCTTTTATATAGTAAGTCCCAACTGAAACAGTAGCTGGGTTACTTAACACAGTAGTTGCATTTGAGTTAGTCCAATAAGAAAGAGTTAATCCTGATGTGGAGCCCGCGGTAATACTTGCCAGTGTTAAATTAGTTGTTGCGGTAGGGCAAATGGAGGCGGGGTTAGTAATTAGTAAACTTGGGCTTGGATTCACAGTTGCTACTACTGGCTTTGTGCTGCTACCACTAGCCGTAGTTCCCTTGATGTAATAAGTGCCATTGGTTGCTGCGTTAGCAGTTGCATATACGTTCGTTGCCGAAGCATCCGTCCAATAAGTGAAAGTCATGCCTGCAGTAGATCCCGCGGTCACGGCTGCCGCAGTGATATCAACTGTAGCTGGGGAACAGACAGGGGCAGGATTGGTAATGACAAGGTTGGGCAAATTGCTTTTCGATTTGGTCAAAAGCCATTGATAAAGGTTGGGAGTATGTAGATTGTTGTCAGTTCTATAAGCAAAATTTTCCCAGATATCATGCCCTTTGCTTGGGTAGCTAGTCCATTTAAGCTCAGCCATAGGCGAAGGTGTTGTGCAAAACACGGTATTGTTAAATGCCGAAAGGCCGTTGCCATAGGGGATGGTTCCATCACTCTCTCCATGAAATCCCCACATCGCAATTTTTCTTGAAGAAAGCGTGCAGCCATTGCCGTTCGAAAAAGCAGACACGGGCGCGGCTGCTGCAAAAATATCAGGCACAGCGGAATCACCCGCACCAATATAAACGCCCCAACCACCTAAGCTTAATCCAGTCAAGTAAACTCTGCTCAGGTCAACTCGGTAATTTTGAGGCCCCGTTAGAACATAATTAAAAACGTCATTTAAAATGCTCGTCCACCAGCCCCCTTGGTTTCCCAATTGCGGAGAGATGACGATAAAACATTCTTCTACCCCATTTACCATAAAACACATGGTACTGCCGTGTTCAATTAGATAGGGTGGACCATGTAGCTTTACTTTTTCTAAGTCAGTTGGTGAGCCGCTGCCTGTTTCGCCTGCTCCATGAAGGAAAAAGAGAAGAGGGTATTTCTTTGTAGGATTGGTTGAATAGTCAGGCGGGAGTTTTTCTAAATATCCTGTGCCACCTGAAGTCATTCTTGCAGTTTGCTGGGCATTGCTTTGAATAGCAACGCTTAAGGTGAATATAGAAACGATGATCGCTGCAAATAGCCGGGTCATTCTAGAGGCTTACCAAGGTTCAAGTGAAGTAAAAGTGTAAAAATAACCCTTTTGATTTATTTGCAATCAAATACTTTGCATAAACAAACCAATGAAAAAATGATAAGCTATTTTTTGATATGCAAACGATATAGATTCCCGCCTAAGACATTTTCAAATAATTCATCAGCAACAAAGAGATTATCCTTATCGTCAAAACAAATCGCCTCTTTTTGCGAAAAATGATTTAGTCTAAGCAAATTAATTGACCCTTTAAAAAAATCTGACCCTTTAAAATTTTCAAAAACCCATATCTTATCTGAAGATAGGAGGGCTAACTTTTTCCCATCCCGCGATATGTCAGCTCCCGTAATCCAATTGCTTAAACTGCTTTTACCTCCCAAATAAATGCTATCGGCAAGGATTGCTTGATGCTTTCCTACGATAGCAGGAATTTTGTAAAACCTTACAAACCCATCAAATGGAATCGATCTATTTTTATTGAAAATAAAAAGTGAGTCCTTGAAGTAAATCATCGCTTCCGCATCATAGATCAGCCTATTGTTCTTTGGAGGAAAAGCGGTTTGATCAGAATATGTAAATTCTATGATTTCGGCAGAAACTCTCATCTCCTCTGTTTTAAGTGGGTTGGCAATTTTATAAATCTGAAATGTTTTTCTGGTGTTAGTATTATTGCCTATGTCTCCAATAAATAAGTCACCACTTGTATTGGAAGCAATGTCTTCCCAATCATAGTTAGTCGCGTTAGTTACCTTTTTGATAGTTTTGACTAAGCCCTTATCAGTCATAAACAATATGAATGGACCGTTATCACTATCGTTGTGTACCCAAAGTCCTTGATTGGTAAACACCATTCCTGAAATCTCTACTACTGATTTTGGCAACGGTGTGAGTAACTCTAGCTCGCAGGATATTGTATCTATTCGCTGCGCAAATATTTCTAATGTAGCTATGCTGAATAATATAGAGAATGCTATTCTCATTTTCTTATCCTTTCCTCATCGCAAAGGTTTCATTGTATTTTTTTAAAAGCTCTTTTGCGGTTGTTTCCCAGCTAAACTTTTGAGCTCTTTCATACCCTGCGCTGATTAGCTTGTTTCGGTAGTCCTCTTCAATTAATATTTTTGAAATACCCGAAGCAATGCTGAATTGATCATTAGGGTCAACCAAATGAGCTGCATCTCCAGCTATCTCTGGCATAGAAGATATTTGGGAGGTAATGACGGGTGTTCCACAAGCCATGGATTCGATAATGGGTAACCCAAAACTTTCTCTTTTCGATGTATATAGGAATAAGCTCGCTAAATTATAGATAGCGGGCTGCTCATGAAATGGTATGTAGCCAGTTGTTATGATGTTTAATCTTACTTCTTCTGTTGTATTAACTACATCTAGCTGATCTTTCAAGTATTCTTCAAAGGCTCCGGCCACTACCAAGGGTAACTTAGGCTCAGTACTAGATTGAAAATATTGAATGTATCCTTTCAATGTCTCTAAACTATTTTTCTTTGGCGCAGAATTGCCAAAGAAAAGAATGAACTCTTTGGGTAAATTATATTTTTTCCGAATGGGCTCAGTCTCGTCAATGGTCATTTTTTTGAATGATTGATCCACTGCGTTATAGACAACACTTAATTTCGATTCGTCAATTTTTAGATGTTTTAGTATTTCGGCTTTTTCGGAATAGGAGACGGTAAGTACTTTTTTGATCTTTTTGATTACCCGCCCTAGGACTAATTTTCTGTAGATATTCCCGATATTTTGATATCGATTTCCTACGAACTTAGTTCCTTCTAAAAAAATAATATCGTGAAGTGTTAAAATGATGGGAACCGAAGTGAAAAGCGGTGCGGTATTAGCGGTACAATGGAGGAGGTCAATTTTTTCTTGTTTGATTGCTCGAGGCAATTTTAGCTGTTCCCATTCTGGAAATGAGTCAGCTTCTATTTCTAGTATTTTAAAATTAGGCGTTTCGTGAATGCAGGTATTATCCACATCCTTTCTTACAAAAACAACGTACTCATTTATCTTATCAATCACTTGAAGATGGCGAATGATCTCCATCGCCACTATTTCTAAGCCATGCTTTTTCTCTCTGAACAAACGTTGGGCTTCAATGCCTATTCTCATAGGCTTTCTTCCTGTAGTTGGTGCTTTTCCTAAAAATGATTCATATATTTTTTCAACTTCTTGCACCATTCGTTTTACTTCAAAACGTTGCTCAACCGTTTGGCGAGCGCTTTCCCCGTATTGAGTTAGTAGATTTTTGTTTTCATGGAGATGGATAATGGCATTTGCCAAATCCGTTGGTGATTGATGTGGTACCAGCACCCCAGAAAATTGATCTACTACCGCTTCTTTTGTTCCATCTACAGGCGTGGCTACTACTGCCTTGCGCATGGCCATGGCTTCTAGTAATCCAATGGGCAGGCCTTCCCATAAGCTAGGCAAGCAATAGATATCGATGCCAGAAAGAACATTAGGAGTATCTTGTCTAAAATCCTGAAAAGTAATATAACTTTCTACATTCAACTTCTTGGCGAGTGCGAGCGTGCTTTCTTTCAAGTCGCCATTTCCGATTACTAAGAATTTTATTTTGGATGTCTTCTTGAGTATTTCGGCAATGGCCATTATTAACGTATGCGGATCTTTTTGAATAGTTATCCGCGCAATGTAGCCAACGAGTGTTTCGTCTGAGGCAATGTTCAGCTCTTGTTTTAGGTTAGCGTATTTTTTTGTTGGATCAAATTTATCCAAATCAATTCCGTAGTTGATGATAGTTGATCGAGTAAGTCCTACGCGCTCTTGTCCGTCCTTTAAATTACTTTTGGAAACACAAATGGTGAGTTTAGACTGATTGATTAGGAATCGCTCACCAGCTTCTCTAAACGTTCTAAGAAAAAAATTCTGATCTTGATGAAAAGACCAACCATGAACGGTATAAATAATTGGAAGTCTCAGTTTTTTGGCTGCCCAAAATACATTTGAATTGGCACGGGTACCGTGGGCATGAACAATCTTTACATTTTGCTCAACAAGGAACCGATAAACTTTTTTCCACACAAAAAAATCAAATGGGCGCTCAGTATAGATGACATGCGTTTTTACACCCCACTCGTTAAGTGTCTTGATCATGGGGCCATCTGTAAAAGACAAGACTATTGGCTCGTACTGGGTTCGATCCAAGTGTTTGACTAAATCCAGAACGTGAGATTCTCCACCACCGATTTTCCCTTGACGTATTGTAATTAGTATTCTAGTGATTGGTGTTTCTACGTTTGGCATTTATGAGTAAATCTTTGTCAATCGATTTTAGTTGCAATGACCTCTATTTCTTTAATGCCGTAAACATAGGCGGCAAGTGTGGTGGCAAGTTTATAAAGAGGATAGTTGATTTTGTATAGAAAAAGAAGTTTGTTATAGGCTGCGCCTCGATGATACCTATTGGAAACTATATTGTAGCCGCAAGAAATTAATAAGTTATTTATTGTAGTGAAGGTCCAACAGTATAAGTGTTGATTGAAATCCATAGTTAACGCGGCCTTGCCATGCCTTTCGTAGGGAATAATCAAAATAAGATTTTTGCCGGATTTTAATTTGGCTTTTATCGTATCTAGCATTGTTTTGGGGTGAGGGTGGTGTTCCAATGCATGTGATGAAAATGCGCAGTCGAAACTGTTGTTGATGAGGTATTCGGAATCTGTAGTGGCATCAATTCCCTTCTTCTTGCAAAAACCGATGCTGTATTCAGAGATATCAAACCCGACTGCATTTTTAAAAGCGTAGATGTTTTGCCCAAACCCGCAGCCATAATCGAGTATTTTACAATCGAGCGGGACTCCTTTAAAATACTTGTCTAAAGCGATTTTGGATCGCGCCTCATAATAGGTGTCATTAAAATGTTCCTTGTGACGCTGCGAATGATATTCTTCTTCGTAGGAAAGGATTTCAGTTTTTTTTTCCATGGTAGTTATATTTTTCTCCAGGTCATCAAGTAGCCACCACTCAATGATACGGGGAGTATATCAGCAATCTTTCCGTCAACCTTTTGCAAAAAGCGTGACCTACTTGCAATTAAAGATACAGGAAAAATATCGTCAATAAAGTTAGAGCTTTCAATCTTATGAATCTTAAATCCGTTTTCGTCTGATAATTTGGTTAATTGGCTCTTCGTAAAAAATTGGATGTGATCGAGATTATCAGCGTCTGATTGAATAGTAGTGCCAGAATAGCCAAGTGCTGTTTTTAGCTTTACGACAGATCTCCAAGCCCAGTTATTTTTTCTTCTCAAGGCAAGAAAAGGTTTGGTCACCAATGATTCCCTTGGCCCTGTTCCATTGGGAACGGTGACTAAAAGTATCCCATTGTCTTGAAGGATATGAAATAATTCACGAACTAAATTGCCGGGTTGATTTAAATGCTCTAATACCTCTGAGCATACAATGGCATCGTATCTTTTTCCAGAGGCTCTCATGGTCTCTGCGTCCATTACACTGAAGGTGACATTTGTAAATGGGTTTTTTTGTTTCGCGTTTTCAATAGACTTGTCGCTCATGTCAATGCCATGCACGGTATAGCCTTCTTTGCCTAGATTCAAACTGATAATTCCATTTCCACATCCTACATCTAAAACAGATCCATTAGCAGGGATTGATTCAGCCAGATTTTTTTTGATAAAATCTAACCTTTTCAAATCGGCTACACGATTGTAAGTGGGTACTTCTACAGTGCTCTTGTTCATTTTTTTATAATTCAATCCTAAATCCTAAATCCTAAATCTTAAATCTTAAATCTTAAATCTTAAATCTTAAATCTTAAATCTTAAATCTTAAATCTATCTCACTTCATCCACTTGTTATACCAAAGCTGAAAAAGCAAAATATTCCAAATTTTTTGATGACTGATTTCGTTACCACTAAGATATTGGTCTCGCCATTTGATTACTTCCTTGCTATTAAATACACCTTGTTCATTTAATGCAGACTCATTCAAATAATCAAATAGTAGTTCTTTCATCTCTTCTTTAAACCAAACTGTCAACGGTGCTATAAACGGCATCTTGGGGCGATCCATTAGTTTAGGATCGATATACTTGTGAACGACACTCTTGAGCAATGATTTGGTAACACCATTTCTGATTTTATAATCGGAGGGAAGCCGACTCACGAACTCAATCACTCGCTGGTCTAAGAAGGGCTCTCTTCCTTCTAGCCCTACCGACATGGCTGCCCTGTCGATCTTTACTAAGTTATTGTCCATCAAAAACGTTTTGTAGTCGATGGCCAATAGTTTGTTCAATTCATCATTGCTATCGTTCAGCAAGGGTGCAATATCGAAATACGTCTCCACATCTTCAAAACCTTCTTTCAAGATAGACTTTGTTTCGTTTTGAGTGATGTAGTGGCTAATACACTTTAGGGCCACGTAGGGGCTATGCGTGTGCCATATATCCTGCATTTTTTCATAGCGACTGGCAAAATTGTAAGTCTTAGAAAAATAAGGAATATGCTTGGGATTGATCATCTTCATTCCACCTGCCAAAATGGATTGGACTAACGTAGGCAAGTCTTTTGTGTAATTGACTGCTTGCTTGAATTTATTGTAGCCAGCGAAAATCTCATCACCTCCGTCACCCGACAAAGCTACTGTTACTTTTTTTCTGGCGAGTTGGCTCACCAAAATCGTAGGTACTACCGAGTTATCTGCAAAAGGCTCATCGTACACGAAAGGTAAATTATGGAATACTTCTGTGGCATCTTTGGCTGTGCAATAAAATTCTGTATGGTCGGTGCCTAAATAATCGGCAATCTTTTTTGCTTCGGTAGCTTCATTAAATTTTGCTTCTTGAAAGCCAATGGTGAAAGTCTTTATTTTCTCTGTTCTGTTTTTTTGAAGGATGGCTGCTACGGCAGAGCTGTCATACCCACCACTCAAGAATACACCAACGGGCACATCGGCCACCATTCTATAATTGAAAGCGGAGGTTAAAAGTCGATCTGTCTCTTCCACAGCCTCCTCATAACCTATAGTAAGTTTGGGTTGATTGTAAGCTTCCACAACATCCCAATACTTTATTTCTTCATGCTTTTTATTTTGTAGAGAGAATTGAAGATAGTGACCTGGCTTTATCTTGTAAGTATCCTTGAAAATACAATATGGTGTGGGGATATAACTGTACTTCAGATACAAGCTAAGCGCATTTGTATCAATGGCTTTTTTAAATGCTGGGTTTTGATGAAATGCTTTTAACTCCGATCCGAAAATAAGTGTCTTGTTATCGTAGTAATAGTATAAAGGCTTTACGCCTACACGGTCTTTCACCAAATAAAGAAGTGATTTGTCATGATCGAAAAGTGCATAGGCAAACATGCCAATGAATTTTTTTAACGATTCCATGCCCCACACTTTGTAAGCTACCAGAATCACTTCGGTATCTGTATCGGTGCTAAATGAGAAGCCCAATTGGATCAGCTCACTTCTAATTTCTTTGAAATTGTAAATCTCACCGTTAAATACAATCGATAAATTATCTCTATGAAGCGGCTGTTTTCCACGCTCTGACAAGTCCAAAATAGAAAGTCTTCTATGGCCTAGTCCAAGGCGGCATTCCTTCTCTTGCAAAAAACTGAAGCCTTCGGCATCGGGCCCACGGTGAGCCAATGCTCGGGTCATATTTTGAAGCACCTCTTCAGAAAGAGTATTTGAAAAATCACAAAAGCCAGCTATTCCGCACATAATTATTGGTTGCTCTTATTTTTGAATGGTGTCCAATGAAACATGATCTAGCATAGTATGAAAAGGAACACGTTTATAAATATTGATATTTTTTAGATTCCAAATGATTGCCTGTACGAAAGCTTTTAAATGCTGAAATTGCCTCTTAATCAATAAAGTAAAAATATTTTTGGGTATAGTAAGAATAACTAAATACAATAGAAAGCAAGCCAGCTCAAATGAGTTGGTGTTTCTGCGCATAAACATAATCCGATTTCGGTTATTGTAATAGACCTTCAATGGAGATGTTTTCCCTACCGACATAGATTCCTTGTGGAGCAAATATACTTCAGCTTGATAGTATATTTTGTATCCATACTTTATTGTTTGTGCAGACCAGTCTAATTCTTCGTACATCAAGAAGAAGTGATCAGTAAATACGCCCACATTGTTCACCACTTCTTTTTTAACCATCATGGCTGCACCATTGGCATAATGTGTGAAGCCAGAGGTGTTGTATTGCCCTTTGTCAACTTCGTGGTCACCCACTTGGCTATTTCTTCCTGTAAAAGAATTGATTTTGTTATACCCAGCAAACTGTATTATTTCAGGGTGATCAAAATATCTAATCTTAGGGCTAACCATACCGATCAATGAATCATTCTGCATGGGCTCGATTAGTTTTTCAATCAGATTAGTGTCAACTATTTCGGTATCGTTGTTTACAATAAAAAAATACTCACCCAGCGCGAGTTTCATTCCTAGGTTGTTACCGCCAGAGAATCCCAAATTTTTTTTTGTTCGATACAGGCGCACGCTTGGAAATTCTGAGGTGATCAATTGAGTTGAATCTTCAGCAGAAGCATTGTCAATAACAATTACCTCAAAGTTTGGGTAGCTTAGTTTCTTTAGCGAACGAAGGAACTCACATGTAATTTTAGGTTGATTAAAATTAATGGTGATGATGGAGACTAATGGAAAATAGTCGGGCACTTCTACTGCTGTTTATGAGGAGTGTGTATAAATTTTTTATTGGCACCCTTTAATCTAAAGTGCAAAGTAAAAATGGTGATGAAAGCCTTTGGTGCGGTTAGCAGCGCCATGAAGAATGCTCTATTGAAATAGGAATGAGGGATTGCTAATAAGAAACTGAGTGCGTACAAGCTTAGCAAAGCGGGCCAATACCAGAAGGGAAAGTGGAGGAAGTTTCTAACTACGATGCTTAGCAACGAAACAATCACCAACAGACCGAGATTCATCATTCTTGGAAGTTGAGCATTGTATAAAATAGCAATGTTGAATATGGATAAATTGCCACGAAACAAACTGATCACACCCTTTGCAAAGAATTTCCTGAAGTAAATATAGTGGCTAGACATCCAACGTTTCCGCTGGTTTTCAAAAACCTCTGGGTTGTCAACTTTTTCATCCAACACAATCCCCTCTTTTAGGTAATGGATTTTGGTTCCGCCTTCTAGCACTTTTAGTTGGAGTTCTTTGTCGAATCCGCCTATGGAATCCATCGTGTTCAAAATATCTTTCAGCAGAGAAAATTGAAAGGCCATACCCGAGCCGATGATCGGGCTGGATAACCCTAAGGCGATGGAGCCCTGCCGATTGATATGATTGGCAATGGCTTCACTGAGTCCGTCTAAAACGGCAAAAGAAGTATTCTTATTTTTTGCAGCGCGTTGCCCTTGAATGGCTCGCCATCCATTGTTGTAGCATTGATTAATTCTGGTCAGAAAATCATGCTCCATTACATTGTCAGCATCCAGTATAACCGCAACTTCATAATTGGGATAGGTATTCAATACACTTTGCAGTGATTTTACCTTGGTGCTTTTTTCAAAATGAACTTCGTGAACAATGATGGATAACTTTCGCAGTTCAATTAAAGTGGCTTCTTGGAGGGAATCGGCAATGACGATTACATCAAAACCGTTTTTTGGATAGGATTGCAACAGCGCTTGCCGAGCAACATTCACAATCACACCATCCTCTTTATACGAAGGTATAAGAACAGCTATTCGATGATTCTTATCTGTAAGATTTGCTTTAAACTTCGGATTGCGATAAAATAAGCCTGCTGTTGAAAACAGCAGGCTATAAGTGACTACAAATGAGAAGTAAAAAAGAAGTAATAACTCAAGCCATACCCACATAATTATACTGCTACCTCTTGAGTAAGTGCTGGTATGGTTTTGATTACGATCATTAAATCATTTTTCAAAGTATGATTATTAGCATATTCAACATCCAATGCAATCCTTTCTTCTTCGGAAAGATCTTTTTTGCCGCGTTTGGTTACTTGCCATAGCCCAGTGATCCCTGCTGGTGCCATGAAGCGCATGGCTGCGTGATCTTTGGTGAGCATTTGTGCTTCGTACAATGGCAAGGGGCGATTACCTACTATTGACATATCACCTTTTAGCACATTGATTAGCTGAGGTAATTCATCTAAGCTAGTATTTCTTAAAAAGTTCCCTAATCGTGTTATCCTTGGGTCATCTTTGATCTTGAAGAATACAGAATTTTGATCGCCACTATACTGATTCAAATGCTTTAATTTGATCAGCTCCGCATCTGCACCAACATACATAGTACGGAATTTTAAGAAATCGAAGACTTTGTAACCGCTTCCTGCACGCTTTGATGAGTAGATGATAGGCCCTTTTGATTCTAGTTTTACTAAGATGGCCACTATGATCATGATAGGGCTCAACAACAACAGTGCAAAAGAAGATGCTGCAATGTCAAAAAGTCTCTTTCCCCACGGTATTCTTGAATCTGTCTTTTGGATTTTCTCCATCACTTCCTTTATCTCTTTCTCTTTTTCTGCCTTCTTTGACAGCTTCAAGAAATCAATCCAACGGTCAAGGCCTTCGAGATTAGGATTTGTATTGAACCAATCGTCAGCTCCATTGTCTAACAAGAGTTTCTTTGTTTCGTTGCTTAGATTGTCTCCCATTACGAGCAGCGGTATGGCTGCTACTTCAAGTTTGACCCTAAGTGATCGTAATTGGACAAGGAATGCTTCATTGATTTCGTGAGCGATAAGCACTACCGCATCGGGTTGTATCAATGTTACTTTTTTCGCGCCTTCAAATGCAAAAAAGGATGAGATTACGCTGTCTGGGAATGTTTCCTTCAACAGCATCAGATCATTTGGTGTGCCTAAATACAGCAAATGTTTACGCATTGAATTTAGTTCAGACATATATTTCTACTTTTTTTAAAACCTTTGTAATAACATTTATTAATTGTGGCGGGTCAAATGGTTTTTCTAAATAGTCACTAGCACCTGCTGCCAAGCATTTCTCAATAATCCTTTTATCTGTCATGCCCGAGAGCATGATCAAAGGTATTTGACTGTAAGCTCCACTTCTATGCAGATTCTGCACAAAATCCAGCCCAGAAACAATAGGCAATTCAAAATCGCATAAAATTAGACTAGGCATGTTGCCCTTTGTCAGCCATGCCATTGCCGCTAATGGGTCATTCTTAATGGTCACCTCAAACTTTTCTTTTAGAATCCTGCCTAGAAGAAATGATAGCGATTCATCGTCCTCAATGACTAATATACTATGTTTCATACTCGCCATAGTTGCACGTTCAATGCCAAAGTTCTTTGTTCACCAAACTGAGCCTTAGAACTGGCCACTTGATGGATTGATTTAAGGCCAACAAGGAGGTTGTTTTGAATTAGTAAGCTCATCATATCAGGAATCAAAAATACCATTTTCTTTCGTTTTTAAGGGCAAAAAACAAGATTATTAAATTGTTTTGTGTCGTAACCGTTTGCAAGAAATGGTATGGTAAAATCATTGATAGAGACATAATACATTAACATGAAATGATTTAAAGCTAAGGATTTCGATCCTAAATTGCCTACTTGAGTTTGCTTGTATCTTCTTAATCTGGCAAAATTTTTCCCATTTTGGAACGGGTTGGAAATGATTTGAGTACGAATCTGACAGAATTAATTTGAATATTGCAGTTGTAACTTTGTGCAAGAAAAAAAACAAAAATGGATTTCGTTATCATCGCACCACAGCATTGGGATTATGAAATTGGTAGTAATGCTAGGAACATTGCAATTGAATTTGCAAAGCAGAATAGAGTAATTTATATAAATCCCCCTAGAGATTGGATTTCGGTCATTAAGAATTGGGGAAAGAAGGTAAAGAACAAAGAAAGCGGGCTACGAGTAGTTCAGCCTAACATTTGGAATTTAAGCCCAAAGAATTCCGCTGCCTCCATTAATTGGATTGATTCTAAGATTATCTATAGATTGTTCAATAAATGGAACAATAAGAAATTTGCTGAGAGCATGCAAGTCGCGCTCAATGAACTGGAGATGAAAGATGTCATTGTTTTTAATGATAACTACATGTTCAATGGCCTCTTCATCAAAGAATTGCTAAAGCCAAAGCAATACATTTACTACATCCGCGATTATTTATTAGTGCAGCCATACTTTAAAAAGCATGGTACGCGGGCTGAACCTGAACTGATGAAAAAATCAGATGCTGTAGTGGCCAACTCCCTTTATCTAGTGGAATATGCGAAGCAATACAACCATAAATCATTTTATATTGGGCAAGGTTGTGAAGTTGAAATGTTTGATGAAAATCTAATAGGCGAACTTCCGTTCGATCTTAAAAGTATAGCATCTCCAATTATTGGCTATGTCGGCTTTTTAACCTCCATGCGTTTAAACATTCAACTGCTGATTGAGATAGCTGAACGCAATCAAAATTGGAATTTAGTTTTAGTGGGGCCAGAAGACGGTGATTTTCAAAACAGCAGGTTGCATGAACTTAAAAATGTTTATTTCTTAGGGAGGAGAGAGCCATCTCAACTTCCCGCTTACGTAAAAGGATTTGATGTTTGTATTAATCCGCAGGCCATTAATCAATTGACAATCGGTAACTACCCTAGAAAGATTGATGAATATTTGGCTATGGGTAAGCCAACGGTGGCAAGTGCCACCAAAGCCATGGAAGCTTTTACTGATTGCACGTATCTTGCCTCTACTAATCTTGAGTTTATAAAACTCATTGAGACAGCGCTTATTGAAAAAGATGCTGAACTAAAGTCAAAACGAATAGCTCTTGCCAAATCGCATACGTGGGAGAATTCGGTAAAGGAGATTTACAAAGTGATCGATCACTTGCATTCCTGCTGATGGGGCACAACACTCCGCGACTTCGTTTTGTGGCGCGATAATTTAGGATGAGGTGCAAATCCAATTGGGGTCGACATTTATATTCTCCACGCTCACTGGGCGTCTAAAAGAAGCGCAAACAAAAACGAATTTAACTTCGCTTATCAGTCATGAAACTCGCAGAGTATGGCGATAGATATAGGGTACCTCGAAAAAGAAGTGTTTAGCAAAGTTTCATAAACAATGTTTAGTTCTTAGTTAAAAGCCTTAGCTCCATGAGACCCCAAGGGTTTGCAAAAGTGTTGTACACCAGCCTTTCAAAAGTTTAAATTCCCCACAATTTTTCTATTTTTGCGCAATTATTAACCCAATACTATCACAATGGTCGATTTATTTGATAAACTACAGATGGAAGCAGGCCCCTTGGCCAAGTATTCTCACTTACCGGATGATTATTTCTTTTTCCCCAAGCTAGAGGGCGAAATAGGCCCCCGCATGAAGTTCAACGGAAAAACTGTTTTGAACTGGAGTTTGAACAATTATTTGGGCTTGGCCAACCACCCCGAGGTGCGCAAGGCCGATGCCGATTCTGCCGCACAATATGGTTTGGCTGCGCCCATGGGTGCGCGCATGATGTCTGGCAATTCAGTGCATCATTTAGAATTTGAAAAGCAACTCGCTGACTTTGTTCAAAAAGAAGACGTGATGCTGTTGAACTACGGCTATCAAGGCGTTCTTTCAGTCATCGATGCTTTGGTAGATAGAAAAGATGTGATCGTTTATGATTCTGAATCACACGCTTGTATTATAGATGGCGTTCGCCTGCACATGGGCAAACGTTTCGTGTATCCGCACAATAACATGGAGAACCTTGAGAAGCAGCTACAACGCGCTACAAAGTTGGCCAACGAAACTGGCGGTGGTATTCTAGTGATCACTGAGGGTGTATTCGGTATGTCGGGCAACATGGGCGACTTGAAAGGAATAGTTGAGTTAAAGAAAAAATACAATTTCCGTTTGTTGGTGGACGATGCTCATGGCTTTGGTACAATGGGCGCAACAGGAGCTGGGGTAGGCGAGGAGCAAGGCGTACAAGATCAAATCGATTTATACTTCTCTACATTCGCCAAATCAATGGCAAGCATTGGTGCCTTTGTTGCTGGTGATAAAAAAATATTAAAATTCTTGAGATACACCGTTCGCTCTCAAATCTATGCGAAGAGTTTGCCCATGCCATTAGTGATTGGCGGCATGAAGCGATTAGAATTAGTGAAGAGACATCCAGAGTTCCGTATTAACCTTCAAAAAATAATGAAGGGTATTAAGTCTGGCTTGAAAGAGAGAGGCTTTGCCATCAATGAAACACAAACACCACCCACACCTGTATTATTCAAAGGTGGAGTAGGCGAGGCCGCCAACATGAGCATGGATTTGCGCGAGAATTACGGCATTTTCTGCTCGGTCGTTATCTATCCAGTGGTGCCAAAAGACGTGATTATGTTCCGGATCATCCCTACGGCATCCCATACTATGTCAGATGTGGAGGAGACCTTAACCGCGTTTTCAGCCCTAAAAACAAAGCTTGATAGTGATTTTTACCGCAAGGAAGAACTTGTTTCAGTAACCAGAGCTTAAAAAAATTGGGTTTTTGATGTTTTTTAAAGGTTTTTATCTAATTTGGCATTAGAAATGAATTTTTAAAACAACTAAACATACCATAACAATGAAAAAATTTGATGAATTGAAAGCTTTGATAGCCTCATTAGAAGGAGATGCTGATAAGTTTTATAACAAGCTAAACAGTGCTGCAGGTACGCGCGTGCGCAAAGGAATGCAGGATCTTAAGAATATCGCCCAAGCAATCAGAGCCGAGGTGCAAGAATTAAAGAACAAAGAAGAAGGAGGAAAATAATCCTGAACAAAAGAAAAAAAGAGGGACCGCCTAAAAAGCTGTCCCTTTTTTTATGCGCTTTTCTTAAAGCTTTCTTTGATTTTCTCAATATCTACGGCTTTTGCCACAGGCTTAAAGTTTTGCACTTTCAACGAAGTCCTTCTGCGGGCAGATTTTGCTTTGTCCTTGCGGTTTTTTCTCTTCAATCGGGTAACTGACATGGTGTAATGGTTAAAAACGAGGGGCAAAAATAAGCATCATTTCTTATAATACAAGGCGGTACTGGTTGCCAGTTGCTGGTTTCTGGTTCTTTCTGCCTTTTGGATTTCAATTATTTGGGGGCTGCCCTGCGAGGCGCAAGGGCACCGGGCTGTTCACTACAAGTCCGCCCACGCGTAAACCCAACACACTTCGGGCTTTCCGTTGCCATCCCTGCCCCGCACCAGCACCAAGTTTGCCATTTCTAATTTTATTCCGCGCCTTGGTTCGTGTCCTCACGAACCAACATCGCCAACTGAAAAATCCTGATTAGCTTTGGCGGTTAATTTTTATGGACAAACCCACCATCCCCAAAGGCACCCGCGACTTCGGCCCAGCACAAATGGCCAAGCGGCAGTTTATATTTGACAATATTCGTAAGGTGTTTCAAAAATATGGCTTTCAGCCATTGGAGACTCCCGCCATGGAGAATCTATCTACACTTACAGGCAAGTACGGGGAGGAAGGAGATCAGCTATTATTTAAAATTCTTAATTCAGGAAAATACTTCGAGTCGGCTCAAAATGAGCTAAAGGATGAGCTTTTTCACTTTGGTAATTTGCGGCTAATGTTTGGGAACTTGATGATCCATTTTGTTGAGAGCTATGCAATACAAAATAAGTTAGATTTGGTTGATTTGATTTTATTTAGCGAAACTTTTTCAGTTCGATTCCCAGAAAAGATTAACAAAGTATTTCCAGAGCTAAAGTTTGACCACTTCCTCCAAGAGATTAAGGAAAGAATTGAAAAGAATGCTGAGATAGTACAATATAATCTTAATGAATCACTTATAGATTTTAATTCAACGACAGATTTTCGGAAAGAAAAGGAATCTGAAGCCTTATTAAGGTTTGTAACTCATTTATTTAATAAGCTCTTTCCTGAGTATCTTGAGAAAGCAAGAGATTTTACAAATGAAATCTCCGAAAAAGGCCTCCGCTACGATCTCACCGTTCCATTCGCCCGCTATGTGGTGATGAATCGAGGCGAAATAACTTTTCCTTTCAAGCGCTACCAAATCCAACCTGTGTGGCGGGCAGATCGTCCGCAGAAGGGACGTTACAGAGAATTTTATCAATGCGATGCCGATGTAGTGGGAACAGATTCATTGATCTGCGAGGCCGAGATTGTCTTGATGATCAAAGAAGTTTTTAAATTGCTTGGCATCAAAGATTTTACAATCAAGATAAATCACCGAGCAATCCTTTCAGGCTTGGCTGAATTAACTAGTTCTCAAAATGAATCTTCGTTGTTTGTGGGCATCGATAAATTGGATAAGATTGGCGAAGAAAAAGTAAAAGAAGAATTGCGCTCGCGCGGATTTGAAGACAAAGGTATTGATTCGGTTTTTGCCATTTTAAATTTCAAAGGCAGCACTCAACAGAAAATTGATTTTTTAAAATCTAAATTTTCCAATTCCGAAAAAGGAAAAAAAGGAATTGCCGATTTTGAAGAGGTGTTGAGCTTATTGAAAAGTTATGGCGCAGGAGAAGAGAATGTAGAGTTTGATATTTCTCTCGCTCGTGGCCTCAGCTACTACACAGGCTGCATCTTTGAAGTAAAAATAAATAACGTGGCCATTGGCAGCGTGAGCGGTGGCGGCCGCTATGATAATTTGACAGGTGTGTTTGGCCTGCCCGATGTATCTGGTGTAGGCATTTCTTTTGGCGTAGATCGCCTCTATGATGCTATGGAAGAACTAAAGATCTTTCCCAAAGAGGCGCAAGTATCATCCAAAGTTATGATTGCCCACTTTGATGACGCCACATTGCGCTACTCGTTAAGTATAGCTCACCAACTCCGCGAAAGCGGTATCTCCACAGAGGTTTACCCAGATGTGACTAAACTGAAAAAGCAGTTAGATTATGCAAATAAGAAAGAGATTCCATTTGTAATCGTAGTTGGTTCGGATGAAATGAAAGATGGAATACTTACTTTGAAGAATATGGAGAAGGGAGAGCAGGAAAAGCTTTCTGTAGTTGAGGTAATAAGTAAGTTGAAAAAATAAGCAGACGGAATTTTGAATCTTGAATTTTAACTAACGGAATGCAACCTACTCACCTGATATCAAACAAGCAGTTAACTCTGGGTGACCTAGATCGTGTTCTGCACGGCCATTCCAAAATTGCATTATCAGAAGAATCCAAAAAAAATATTCTACGTTGCCGCGAGTATTTAGATCAAAAGATTGCAACATCAGCCAGTCCGATTTATGGCATCAATACGGGCTTTGGTTCTTTGTATGATCGCAACATCCCCAAAGATCAATTAGAGAAATTGCAAGAGAACTTGGTGATGTCACACGCCTGCGGTACAGGCGCAGAAGTGCCTCGCGAGATTGTGTTATTAATGTTGTTCTTGAAAATCCAATCTCTTTCTTACGGTCATTCAGGAATTCAATTAGAAACTATCGAGCGATTGGTAGCGATGTTTAATAACCGTGTGCTTCCCAAAGTTTATGAAATGGGTTCGCTGGGCGCATCGGGTGATCTCGCACCGTTGGCGCATTTGTCATTGCCATTGATTGGGAAGGGAGAAGTACATTATCTTAGAAAAATATATTCCAGTGAAGAGGTATTGAAACTGTTGAGTTGGCAACCGATTCACTTCAAAGTAAAAGAAGGCTTGGCTTTGCTGAACGGCACACAATTCATGAGTGCTTATGGAACTTGGTGTTTGCTTCATGCTCACCGCATTTTAAAATTGGCCAACATCATTGGTGCGCTTTCGCTGGATGCATTTGATGGCCGTATCGAACCGTTTGATGAGTTAGTGCATCAAATCCGTCCGCACCAAGGTCAAATGCAAGTAGCGAGAGAAATCAGAAAACTGTTGAATGGAAGTGCTATCATAGCTCAATACAAAAAGCACGTACAAGATCCGTATTCATTCCGATGCATTCCGCAAGTGCATGGTGCGAGTGCAGATACGATTGACTTCGTGACCAAAAATTTCCTCACCGAAGTCAACAGCGTTTCCGATAACCCTAATATTTTCCCTGAAGAAGACAAAATCATTTCAGCGGGCAATTTTCACGGTCAGCCATTAGCCTTGTCATTAGATTTTTTAGCGATTGCTTTGGCAGAGCTAGGAAGTATTTCAGAAAGAAGAACTTATCAATTGATTTCTGGCTCACGCGATCTGCCCAATTACTTAGTAGCCAATCCAGGTATTAACTCTGGCTTGATGATACCACAATATACTGCCGCATCTTTGGTGAGCCAGAACAAACAACTTTGCACCCCCGCATCCGTGGATTCAATTGTTTCCTCCAACGGACAAGAAGATCACGTGAGTATGGGTGCCAATGCCGCCACCAAAGCATATCGAGTGGTAAATAATTTGTATTCTATTTTGGCCATTGAACTCATTACAGCTGCTCAGGCACTGCATTTCAGGAAGCCCTTGAAAACTTCCGAAACCTTACAGAAATTTGTAGATACTTTCCGCGTGATAGTTCCGTTTATAGAAACGGATCGTTTATTACATGATGATATGGCAAGAGCAGAAGTTTTTCTGAGAGAAATAAAATTAGAGGAGTGAAGAGAATATTGATATTGATTGGAGTTTTGTTAACTTCTGGAACTATTCAGGCTCAATTCGTCAGTAGGCTTGGTAGATTTCAAGTTGATCAAGTAAGAGGTTGTGCTCCTTTTACTATTACAATTACAGATGCCAATAGAATCACCACTGGAGAATGTACTTCTGGTAAGCCCTGTTTGATGGATTATCAAGGTAACGGCACACAGCAGCAGAATCAATTTAGTTTTACATATCCATCTGCAGGCACATATAAGCTTTCCGTTTTGTATCAAAGTATTGGATCGGATGATATCAATATTACTGTTGATCCAAATATCCAACCGGCATTTGAAATCTATACGTGCTCTAGTTCTCAGGTTTCAATTAAAATAACAGATAAAAACTATGACATCTATGCAGTTGACTTTGGTGATGGTTCGCCCATTATTCAAGTGCCTTTGGGCAACAATCAAGTAGCGCAGCATACGTATGGCTCAAATGGCAACTATAGCATTAGTGTGAAAGGCAGAAAAAATGGCGCGGCCAACAATTGTAATTCTTTGGCGCAAGCATTTACGGCAGTGACAAATTTGCCTCTCCCGCAAATCATTCGGCTTACAGCAGTAGATCCTACAACTCTAAAATTGGATTTTGTTCAACAAACTAATATCCAATACAAATTCGAGATAGCAACCAACACAGGGGGCTTTCTACAATTTCAGACATTGTATGGAGTTAGTTCGGTAACAATTCCCAATCTCCGTTTGGATGACAATTATTATTGCTTTCGATTGAGTTCATATGATCCCTGTACAGGGGTCAACAACTATTCTCCAAGTATTTGCAGTCACAATTTTGACCTAATGATTTTAAGCGATCTTAATAAATTGGATTGGCAGACTTCAGCATTAGGGATAACTAGTGTTGAAATAAAGAGAGATAAAGGATCATACACAAATGTGCCTGGGGCTCCCCTTACTTTTGCTGATAAAGATGTGAAATGTAACGTAACCTATTGTTATCAAGTAATAAGTAACTATACGGGGGGTGCCGCAAGTATTTCTCTTGAAAAATGCGGAAAAGCTTTTTCGTCATCAGCCCCCCCTGCGGTCGTAAACACAAACTCTGTTGTCTCCTCCACGGGTGTCCAATTAAACTGGGTGCAAGATCCTAAATTCACCACCACCGCTTATAGCTTATTCAGGTCTCAGAACCAAGGCACTTTTTTTTCATTGACCAAGTCAGCAACTACTCAATATCAAGATGACACCTACAATTCCGATTCTCAATTTTGCTATTTGATCAATTATACAGATCAATGCAATAATAGTAGCACAGATAGTTCGCCCATTTGCCCGACCCGTTTGAAAGGTTCAATTGGGGAAAAAAATGAAATTTCGCTTTCCTGGAATGATTACACAGGTTGGAATTTGGGAGTCAAAAATTATGTGGTAGAAAAATATGACTCAAAAGGAGTTTTACTTAAAACAATCGATGTTGGTATTAATAAAACATACTTAGAGGATCCAGTCGACCTTCAAAACCAGATTGTTTCGTATCGCATTATTGCAAATCCAAATGAAGCAGCTTTAACAACATCCGTATCCAATCAAATCACTTTAATAAAAGAAATCAATTTATTTTATCCAACTGCATTTACCCCTGACAGAAAAGGGCCAATTGAAAATGAAACTTTTACGGTGAGAGGGCAATTCATTACAAAAGCGGAGTTGTCTATTTTTGATCGCTGGGGCTCACTTATTTTCTATTCTGACAAAAATGAGCCTTGGGATGGCACCCAAAGTGGCCAGCAAATGCCGATCGCCTCCTATGTATGGACTGCAAACATCATTGATATGGCAGGGCGATCCCTAAAAAGAAGCGGGACAGTGCTTCTGCTTCGCAAGTAACAGCAATTGTCTAAACGTTGATTTTTCGCCTTCCCCTTTCAACCCAAAACTTAAACTGTAACTTTGCCAACTTTTAAATCGGGTTTGTATGTTTGATATGATGAAAATGATGGGCAAAATGAAGGAGGTGCAAGCCCGCCTCAAAGAAGCCCAAAATAGTTTGGCTAGATTATCCGCAGTGGGCGAATCGGGTGGAGGAATGGTGAAAGCTACTGTGAACGGAAAAAAACAATTGATCTCTCTGGATATTGATGCTACCATTTTAAAGGCGGATGATAAAATTTTGATTCAGGACTTGATAGTGGCCGCAGTAAACATTGCATCAGATAAAGCAGAGATTTTGGCAAAAGAAGAATTGAAAAAAAGTACAGAAGGTTTGCTACCGAATATTCCTGGTCTCGACCTAAGCAGCCTTATGGGATGAACGAAGTAGCGGTTGTCATTCTTAATTATAACGGCAAAAGGTTTCTCCATCAATTTCTGCCATCGGTCATTCAATTCAGCAAAGGCGCAAAAATTGTAGTGGCCGATAATGGCTCTACAGATGGCTCATCTGATTTTGTAAAAGAAAATTTCAACTCTGTAGAATTAATCCAAATTGCAACTAACCTAGGCTTTTGTGGAGGCTACAATTTTGCACTTAAAAAGGTAGAGGCAACTTATTATGTACTGCTCAACTCAGATGTGGAAGTCACGGAGAATTGGTTAGAGCCAGTAATCGGGTTATTTCGAAATGACCCAACTATTGCTGCTGTTCAGCCGAAAATACTCTCCTTCAAGAATAAAAATGAATTTGAATACGCAGGCGCGGCAGGAGGCTTGATTGATTCATTAGGCTATCCTTTTTGTAGAGGTCGCATATTTGATAAGGTGGAAAATGATGTAGGTCAATACAATGATTCCTTACCAATATTCTGGGCTACAGGTGCTTGTCACTTTGTTCGGTCGTCTTTATATCATCAGTTAGGTGGATTGGATGAAGATTATTTCGCCCACATGGAAGAGATTGATTTCTGTTGGAGACTTCAACGAGCAGGTCATAAAATTTATTATCAGGGTAAAAGCACTGTCTACCACGTAGGCGGTGGAACATTGTCAGCAGCTAGCCCCAGAAAAACATACCTGAATTTCAGGAATGGACTGAGTCTCATTTTTAAACACCTCAGCACTTCTGAACTGATCTGGAAATTACCTCTACGCATTTTATTGGATTGGACCGCGGCTTTAAAATTTCTTTTTCAACCTTCACCTCAAGATGCCCTAGCTGTGTTAAAAGCGCATGCTACCTTTTTTGGCAGCCTTGACGGTGAATTTGTAAAGAGACGAAAACTAGCATTGCAATTAGGTAACTTTAAGGTAAAACAGGTTTACCCCAATTGGCTAGTGGTAGATTACTTTTTATTGGGGAGGACCGTGTTCAAACGATTGAGGTCTTAAAAATCCCAAATGGTGCTGCGCTTGCGCAAATGCGCCCTCATGTTTAGTACAAAAGCCAGTGATAAGTATATAATAATAGGTGAACCCAAGGTTAGGAAAGAGGCATAGATAAAGAATAGCCTTATAGATGAGGTGGCGATGCCTAGCTTGTCGCCCAAGGCGGCACACACCCCAAAGGCGTATTTTTCAAAATAATGCTTTATTTGGTCAATCATTTTTATAAATATCAACTAATCTCTTCTTTAACCAATGTCATTTACCCGAGTAAATTGGCCTTTCATCGATTATTGCCACCTTCAGCAAATATATGGCTTCCGTTTGACCTTTTAGTCGGCTGCAATTGTAAATTTTTAAGTATTATTGCAAAAAAAAAGGCAGACAACTACATTTGCCTTTCCAAAATAAGACCACTAACACCAAATCCATGAGAAAATTACTTTACTCGCTGCTCATCATCGGAACCATGACTTTCACAGGTTGCACGCTTCCGCAAATGATTAAAATGGCAAAACAGCAAAAGCTGGAGATCAAGCCAAACCCTTTGGAAGTCCACAAAGACACTGTCAATTTTGATATGTCGGGCAACCTTCCCGTTAAGCTTTTGAAAAAAGGCACGGTTTACACACTCAATACTTTCTATAAGTACGGAGACAATGAATTGGCCTTGCCAGCTGTTCCTTTAAAGGCAGAAGACTATCCTAATAGTGCCAAAGAAGAAACTAAAGTCACTAAGGCTTTCATGTTCCCTTATAAGGATGCCTACAAAAGAGGAACAGTTGAAATCCAAGGCGTTGCTTCTAAAGGCACAAAGTCTAAGACTCTTCCTAGATTGCCTTATGCAACTGGTATCATCACTACCTCTAAGCTGGTTCAAAATTCATACTATGCTGCTTTTGCAGGTCATGGTTATAACAACCAAGAAGAATTAACTCCAGTAATCATCCCTGATTTCATTTTCGAGCGCGGTAAGTCTGTGCTTCGTGCATCAGAGACCAAAGCAGAAAAAGGAAAGCAACTGGATGCCTTCATCGCTTCTAAAAACGTAACACGCACAGTAACTATCACAGGTACTCACTCACCAGAGGGTTTGGAGCGTATTAACAGTAAACTTTCTGAAGAGCGTGCTGCTGCCATCGAAAAATTCTATCGCGCACAAATGAAGAAGTATGATTACCAAGGTGCTGCTGCCGAGGTGAAGTTCATTTTAAAGCCTATTGTTGATGATTGGTCAGAATTTAAAACGGCATTGTCTGCTTATAATGGTATCAATGCGGATGAAAAATCTGCTTACCTAAACGTGATCAACAATGGTGGTACTTTTGAAGAGCAAGAGAAATCATTGAAGAAACTAGGTACTTACAATAAAGTGTTCAAAGATGTATATCCTGGCTTGCGCGCTGCTAAGACTGAGATTTTGACTATCAAAGCAAAGAAGACAGATGCTGAGATTTCTGTATTGGCTAAGCAAATGACTACTGGCCAAGCTGGTGCAGATGCGTTGAGCTTTGAAGAATTGATGTATGCCGCTACCCTTACTCCTTCATTGGAAGAGAAGACATCTATTTATGAAGCTGCTACTAAAAAAGGAACAAACTGGAATGCACACAACAACTTAGGCGCTGCTTATTTGCAAGCCGCTATCGAAAACCCTTCTAAGACTGACATGATCGAGAAAGCTGCTTCTCAATTGGAGATTGCTGCTAAATTGAATCCTTCTCCTGAAGTTCATGCTAACCTTGCATCGGTTTCATTGATGAAAGGAAATCCTTACAAAGCATACGGCCACGTTCGTTCTGCACTTTCTGGTGCTAGCAATGATGTGACTCGCGGTGTAAATGGCGTGAAAGGTGCTTGTGAAATTTATATGGCCAACTACGGTGCTGCTGTTAGCTCGACTTCATCAGCTAACGATACTGATGTGAATCTTTTCAACAAAGGCTTGTCACAGTTGTTGAATAAAGATTTCAGCAATGCTTCTTCATCATTTGCAGAGGCTACTCGCAAAAACCCTAATTATGCAATTGGCTACTACGGTGCTGCTGTTGCTGCTGCTCGCTCAGGAAGTGGTGATGCAGTGGTTAGCAATTTGGTAAGTGCTGTAAAGATCGATCCTAGCTTGAAAGAAAAAGCGTTGACCGACCTTGAGTTTGCTAAATTCAATACTACCGATGCATTCCGTAATGCATTGAAGTAATAGAAATAAAATCTATAGGAAAGACCCTGACAGTAACTGTCAGGGTCTTTTGTTTTATAGGCCATTAGACTTTGGACCAAACTAAAAGTGGTTTTGGCGGCATGGCCAAGCGAGGCGCAAGGCCACCGGGCTATCCGTTACAAGTCCGCCCGACACACAAACCCATCCCACTTCGGGCTTTCCACTGCTATCCCTTGCCGTGAGTTCATCAACTTTACCAAGCTTTGTGCTTACTTTAACAAGGGCAGCATTAAAATACCATCAAAAAAGGCAGCAAATATTTTCATTCTGAGTCTCCTGCCCTTATTTTTACAGGCTTTCAATACCGAGCGTCAATTAATTAAATTGTTATGAGGGAAATCCAGTTCAGAGAAGCGCTTCGCGAGGCCATGAGTGAGGAAATGAGGAGAGACCCTTCCGTTTTTTTAATGGGCGAGGAAGTGGCCGAGTACAATGGCGCCTACAAGGTGAGCCAAGGTATGCTAGATGAATTTGGCGCAAAGAGAGTGATTGACACGCCCATTGCCGAGTTAGGCTTTGGTGGTATTGGCGTGGGCGCAGCCATGAACGGCATCCGTCCAATTATCGAATTCATGACTTTTAATTTCTCGCTGGTCGCCATAGATCAGATCATCAACTCTGCCGCCAAGATGCTTTCTATGTCAGGCGGACAATTTAATATCCCTATTGTATTTCGTGGGCCTACTGGCAATGCTGGTATGCTAAGTTCGCAGCATTCACAAAATTTCGAGAACTGGTTCGCCAATACACCAGGCTTAAAAGTAGTTGTTCCATTTACACCCTATGATGCAAAAGGTCTTTTGAAAACTGCCATCCGAGATAATGATCCTGTCATCTTCATGGAATCTGAGATGATGTATGGTGATAAAGGAGAAGTGCCCGTGGAAGAATACCTGATACCGTTTGGTGTTGCCGATATTAAAAGAAGTGGAACAGATGTAACCATTGTATCATTCGGAAAAATTATGAAAGTGGTATTGGCCGCTGCCGCTGAATTAGAGAAAGAAGGTATTTCGGCAGAAGTGATTGACCTGCGAACCGTCCGCCCGATTGACTATGCATCAGTAGTAGAATCGGTTAAAAAGACAAATCGATTGGTGATTGTAGAAGAGGCGTGGCCATTGGCGGCAATATCTTCTGAGATCACCTACCACGTGCAAAAACATGCGTTCGATTATCTAGATGCACCTATCCATCGCATCAATAGCTTGGACGTACCACTTCCATACGCGCCAACTTTGATTGATGCCATCCTGCCAAACGTAGCCAGAACTGTTAAGGCAGTCAAAGCAGTAATGTATAGGGATTGAGATTTAAGATGTGAGATTTAAGATGTTAGACTTGAGACTTTGGTGTGCTAGTGTCATACGCTAAGCCCTAAGTCTTGAGTCCTAAATTGCCCCTCGCTTCCCTAACTCAATGACTTCCATGTTTTTAATTTCCTTTTTCAGTATCTCAAAGCGAACAATTGTTTTGGAGAGATGGAACCCATGATTGCCTGCCGCACCGGGATTTAGGTAAAGCATATTTTTGTAATTCGAGTCTCGTTTTATTCGCAGAATATGTGAATGTCCGCAGATAAAAAGATCAGGCACTTTCTCTTTTAATATTTTTTTAACACGTGGATTATAATTGGGTGGTGCTCCCCCAATGTGGGTCATCCAAACGGTTACACCTTCGCACTCAATCCAAAGATCTTCGGGAAATTTAATTTGTAAATCTTTATTGTCAATATTTCCATAAACAGCCCTCAGCGGTTTTACTTTTTCAAGGGAATGGATTATTTCAGGGTCGCCAATATCGCCAGCATGCCAGATTTCATCACAGTTTTTGAAATAGTCAAAGACCTTGACATCTAAAAAACTGTGGGTATCGGAGAGAAGACCTATTTTCATTTTCGCAAAGTTCAGATGTAAAATTAAACGAAAAATTTGTTTATACGTATAAAAAAAATATCTTTGTCGTATAAATTCAACGATTGAAATATGGATGCCAAGCTCACACTAAGTTTTGATGATGAAATCATTACGCGCGCCAAGAAGTTTGCAGATGCCAACAATATCAGTCTATCGAGGTTGACCGAATTCCTTTACTCTAAAATGACACAAGTGAGATATAAGCAATTGGAAGATTTGCCAGTAGCAGATTGGGTAAGCATGGTAGCCGAAGGCCAAGTAGAGTACCTGACAAAAGCCCGTTCTCGCCATTCATTGAAAAAAGAATATTTCAAAACCAAGAAATGAGATTGTTCTTAGATGCGAATATTTTGGTTTCAGTTCTCAACAAAGAATATCCACTCTTCACGCACTCATCGCGGGTCTTAAGTTTAGCTGGCAATCCTAAGTTTCAAGTTTGCACTTCGCCCATTTGTCTGGCCATTGCCTTTTATTTTGCTGAGAAGAAGAGTGGTACTTTGGAAGCTAAAAGGAAAATGGAGATCCTCTGCGATAAATTGGATATTGCTGCAGCCGATAAGGTGGTGGTTAGAAAGACAATTCAAAATAAATCCATTCGCGATTTTGAAGATGGGCTTGAATATTATTCTGCGGAGGCAGCCAAATGTGTTTGTATTGTCACGGAAGACCGAGACGATTTTTTCTTTTCTAAAATTGAAGTATTGGATTCTAAATCTTTTTTAGAGAGATATGTGATGAGTTAATCTATCTTCTTCTAAATTTACTCTCCCAATTGGCTATCTCTTTCAGCTGCTTGAGTTTCCCGTCCCTCATTAAGACTGACAATTTCTCATTCATTTTCCCTTGCGATGTAAAATGAAATTGCCCACAATCGTCACATTGATAAATAGCAACAGGGCCGCTGCTTTTCCCATATTCAAAGCGCGTGTGTGCCTCAATAAGAGCCTCTTCAGCAACCTCTTGCGAGGGGTACATTTTCTTATGGCTGGGGCAGGATTTCATTTATTGCTTGTCAATTGTTCTATCTGCTGCTACCTTGCAGGCCTAAACTAAAAAACAACAATGAAGGTAGCTGAAATACACACGAAAAAAGGCGTAATGAAAATTAATTTTTTTGAGAAGGACGCCCCCGACACCGTTAAGAATTTTATCACACTGGCAGAGAAGGGCTATTACAATGGCCTTACTTTCCATCGTGTCATCCCCAATTTCATGATCCAAGGCGGCTGCCCCAACGGCACTGGCAGCGGTGGCCCTGGTTACAAAATTGATTGCGAGTTGACAGGCGATAATCAATATCACGATCGCGGAGTATTATCAATGGCACATGCTGGCCGCAATACAGGAGGTTCGCAATTTTTCATTTGCCACTCGCGTGATAACACAAAACACTTAGATCGCAATCATACTGTGTTTGGCAAAGTAGTGGAAGGCGTAGAAGTGATTGATGCCATCCGTCAAGGCGATGTGATGGAGAAAGTTGTGATTGTTGAACAAGCGTAATGGTAACTGGTAAGAGGTAGTTGGTAAGAAGTTCCAATTACCTTTTACCAACCACTACTTACCATCTACTACCTCCGCCACGCACTCAATCTCCACCAATGCCTCTCTTGGCAAGCGGCTCACCTCTACCGTGGTGCGTGCGGGTTTGTGATCTCCAAAGAATGCTTCGTAGGCTTTGTTCATTTTTTCAAAGTCGGCAAAGTTTTTTAAGAACACCGATGTCTTCAAAATGTTGGTTCGATTGCACCCCGCTGATTTCAGAACAGTTTCTAAATTGTTTAGTACCAACGTGGTTTGCTCAGAAGCAGTCGCACCTTCAATGGTCATTGTTATTGGGTTCAATGGAGTTTGTCCCGAGCAGAAAATCAAATTGCCCGATTGAATGGCGTGTGAATAAGGGCCGATGGCCTTGGGTGCATTTTCAGTAGATATTTTTTTCATTGTTAAATTTTATTTTGTTTTCTCGCTAGTCAAGTATCGTCTCCCGCCTCGGGTACGATACACTTAATTACTAAAAGCGTTTGGTGCTTTTAAGGGCATCGTCCCCGAGGCGGGAGACGATGCAAGAAAGAATTGTTGGCGGCCTGGCCAAGCGAGGCGCAAGGCCACCGGGCTGTCCGCTACAAGTCCGTCCGCGCACTTTCCATTTCACTTCGGGCTTTCCGCTACCATCCCTGGCCGAAGTGCGCACGTTGACTATTGATACATTTTTTCAATTTCATTTTTATGATTTTCGGTGATGATGTTTCGGATAGGTTTTAAGGTGGCCGTGATCTCACCACTTTCCACCGTCCAGTCTTGGTGACAAAGAATAAAATTTTTGACCCGTTCAAAATTAGGCAATTCATCATTGAGCCGATCCAACTCTTCTTGAAACTTCGCTCGCACTTTAATGTTGTGTACCATAAATTGTGGGGCTGTCCAATGGATGCCTTCTTGCGCACACCACGATTCTAACATTTCAAAGTGTGGAACAATGAGCGCAGTAACAAAAGGTCGTTGAAAGCCAACAATCAAACTGCGTTGGATAAATGCAGAACGTTTGAGATGATTTTCTAATTGCTGGGGAGCAATGTATTTGCCTGAAGACGTTTTAAAAATATCTTTCTTACGATCTGTGATTTTTAAAAATCGTTTGTGTACAAACTTTCCAATATCGCCTGTGCGCATCCAACCATCGATTAACACTTCCGCACTTAGCTCTGGTTTTTTGAAGTAGCCTTTCATTACGTTAGGCCCCTTCACCAAAATTTCTCCCTCGTGTTCTTCGTTGGGCTCGTCTATTTTCACTTCAATCCCCGGCACGGGCAAACCCACAGTGCCAAAGCGGTTGAGCCCTGGCTCGAATCTGTTCATAGAAATAATAGGAGCAGTCTCTGTCATGCCATAACCTTCAACAATATAAATTCCAGCGGCTGAGAATAACCTTCCAATGTCGGGGCGAAGAGATGCTGCGCCCACGGCCATGTATTTTATTTTTCCTCCCAGCTTTTGTCGCCATTGCTGTAGCACAAGCAATCGTGCTACTAAAAGTTTGAGTGCGAACACTGGTCTCAATCTTCTTTCTGAGCCATATTGTTTGCCAACGGCCATTGCCCATCCAATCAATTTCCTTTTGAAGATATTTTTGCCCAAAGTTTGTTCTTCCATGAAGTCGTACATCTTTTCTAGCACACGCGGAACGCAACTACAAAAAATAGGGCGCACCGTTTTAAAATCGTGCGTGAAGGTTTCTTTGTTCTGACTGAAATAGAGAGAAGTGCCAAAAGCAATGTATGCGTAGCAAGCAGCTCGCTCAAAAATATGACTGAACGGAAGAAAGCTCAACACCCTATCGCCAGGCTCTAATGGAAGAATGGTTAAGATGGCTTTGATGTTATGCACGATGTTTCCATGAGAGAGCATCACACCTTTCGGTTCGCCTGTACTGCCAGATGTGTAGAGGATGGTTACGATATCTTCCTGTGTTACTTTTTTTCTCCTTTCCTCCAGCAATACCAATCCATCCTTTGGTATTTGTGCAGATTGTATGGGTTTGAAAAAATGGGTAGCGGCTGCATCGAGGTGATGCAATTGAACAGTCGATTTTATTTTTCCCGCGAAAGCGTGAAATTTAAAATAGAGCCCTTCATTGGCTGCGATGCACAACCGTGATTCTGTCTCTGATAGAATGAGTTGAAACTCTTCTTCATGTAAAGTAGGATGGACGGGTACGGTGATCAATCCAACTTGTTGGCAAGCAAAATCAAGCAGCATCCACTCGGGGCTACCCGTAACAGGCACAAATATTATTTTCTCACCTGCATTAAATCCATTTGATATAAACCAGTAAGAAAGTGCATCTACTTTTGTTTGAATTTGTTCGGTGGACACCGCATGCCATTGCCCTGAGGAAAACGAATTCAACGCTTTATTGTTCGGGTATTTCTCTTTTTGGTAAGCGAGCAGATCGAATACGCGGGTGAAGTCAATATTTTTTCTTGTTACTTCCATGCGCTATCCTTTTTCTGTTTTAGGTTTGACATACAAGGTTGAATAGAGTATTTCAAAAAACTCTGGAAAGTCTGGTAAGTTGTTGTGTCGTCCTTTTTCAATAGGGTGCAACTGGATTTTATCTGGATACAGTGCTTTTAGTTTTTCGCTCTGCTCAAATGAAACAAGGCGGTCGTGTGTGCCGTGAATGATATGCACGGGACATTCGGTGGTTTTTAAATATTGATCGGTGCGAATGTCATATTTCAGCATCCACTTGAGCGGGGTAAAAAAGATGTAACGATTGATGTTGTAGAAAAAACTAAAATAGGGAGAATCTAAAATCAACATGCGCGGTTTGTTCCAAGACGAGAGCCTTGCGGCAATCCCGCTGCCCCAAGATCGTCCATACAAAACGATTTTGTCTTCAGCGTAGAATTGGGTGAGCCATTTGTAAATGTATTGGGCGTCATTAAAGACTTTTTCCTGACTTCTCTCTCCGCTGCTCTTGCCAAAACCGCGATAGTCCATCATAAAAAAATCGTACCCGTTACTCAAAAAATCTTTCGCAAACTTTCCCCACCCTTTGATGCTTTTGGAATTGCCTTTCAAATAGTAAACTACACCGCGTGAGTTGGGTACTTTGAAATAGATAGCGTTAATGTGGCCACCATCTTCCATGTCAAAATCTAACTCTTCGAAGGGAAAAGCATATTTGTATTCAAATGCTCGTGTTAATTTCTCTGGACGGAAGAAAAAGAGATGCTGAAAGAAATAGAAGAACAGGCAGAAGCCAATATAGATTCCAATAATAGAAAATAGCCAAGCCATCTAAGCCAAGTTAGGAAAATTATTTGGGAACTAACTAAGAACTTGGTCAGGATGGCAAAAGAATAACTATTTATGTCCTATTGGCTATCTGCGGATAAGGACTTTACGAACATCGTTTCCTTGAGATGTTTTAATCTTAATGAAATATATTCCATTGTTTTCCTCCCTTAAATCAAGCTCTGCTTCGTGATTACCAGCTTGTATACAACCAAGTGATATGCTAGCTATGATTTTTCCATTCGTGTCATTCACTTCTATAGTTGTTGGAAGATCTTCTTTCAATACGTACTGTATTTTTATCTTCCCTGAAGTGGGGTTGGGATAAACAGTAAATTCTTTGATAGCTGGTTGCAACTCTATTCCAGTTGGTGTCTGCTGTATGAATAGATTATCAATTGACCAGCCCCAACCAGTAGTTGCATCTGCATCCGCTTTTAATCGAAAGCGGAATAACAACGTGTCATTTGCATTGAACTTATTCTTAATGTCAATATTTTGATCTACCGACATGGCTGGCGTGCCTGATTGAATAGTAGTATGAGCATTTAGCCAATTTGTATTGGAAGCGGCATTGTAACCATCTTTCAAGGGAATCCAGTTGAGCCCATCTTTGGTTCCTTCGACAACAACAAAGTCTTTAAATTCAGGTTGACCAAAGGTTGCGCCTGTTGCTGCGGGTTGGACAATTGCAACATCTTGATAAAAAAAATTGGAGTTAGTGGAGGAGACTATAATGGGCTGTAAAAGTAGAGCGGAGCTTTCAGAGTTTGCAGCATAGTTGTGTGTTGTTTGTAGACTTAGATTAGAAGTCCCGAAATCATTTGGGCTCATTTTGGAAAATAAAAAATCCGATGACCCCGTGAACAAATTGAAATATTGTTTTTGAAAGGAGGGGCTTAATTGTAACTGTTGTCCGACAAATTCAAGAGATTGAACAGGTGCAGTATTTTTATAGCCTATTAATTTTGTTGTATTAGATCCTGGGTTTACGTTGCCAATTTTTAGAATATATTGACCTTGTGCTACCTTAGGTATTTTGCTAATTTTTTGCGAATTAATAAATACCGCAGTTGAATCAAAGTCTTCCGATAATTGAAATTGAATGGCAAACTTTGAATTGGGCGAAGTACCTACTGCCTGTATTACTGGGTTTTTTAATAGACTACCCTGAATGGCAGGTGCTTTGGCTGTCCAAATTCCACGGCCATGAGTTGCAATCACTATTTGATCATCTTGACCCTTCATATCCCAAACGGAAACGTTGGGAAAGCGGCTGTCATTGAGCAATGCCCATGTGGCTCCACCATCAAGTGATTCCACAATTCCAATTTCTGTACCCGCCCAAATAATGTCGGGATCATCTGGTCTTACATAAAGAGAAAAGACTGCAACGTCAGGAAAACCATTGGTACTGCTAGAGCCTGTTCCAAACCCAGTGATTTCTTGCCATGTTTGGCCGAGGTCTGTGGTTCTAATGATTTTTGGTTTGCCAGAGAATGAAAACAATGAGTAGGCTGTTTTTGGTTCTGTTGGGTGCGAGGCTACTTTAGTTATGGTGCCAAGCGACACAGCCGGAAAATTAACCGTAGCCGAAAAAGTTTTTCCTCCATTGGTAGAAACATAAAGTTTACGGTTGTTATCCATGCCACTTCCTGCCCAAATAATATTTGCGTTAGCCCTCGATACTTCAACATCAAAAAACGTGGGTGAGGTGCCCCAAGATTGTGTAATCGGAGTTAGAGTCCACGATCCTCCAAAATTGGACGACTTCCAAACCCCATCTGTTCCTACAGCATAAAGTTCATCAGGCAAAGCACGTGACGTTCCAATTTTTGAAACGAAAGGATATTTAGCTGGATCTGGAACTCCAGTGTTATCCAACGGAAATCCAGAAAATGCATCGCTCCAATTTAAACCTCCATCAAGGGAGCGCAAGAAGCGATTGTTGTATAAGCTGCCAATGATCTTTTTTCCATCCAGTGAATGCCATGCTACTTCAAAGCCATCGCCCCCCAAAGCATATGTATAATTACTTTGTGCCGATGCTGTTTGACTGGTAGGAGATTTGCGCGTGCCATTATCTTGCATCCCTCCAATAAATTCATCTGCTCCAGGCTTTTTGTCTGCCCCGTAAAACTGGCTGGTATTGTAACCCAATCCTTTAAATTGCCAATTACCTTCTAACGTGCCAGGAACGGTGGAGACATTGGAAGCATAAACTCCTCCGTCCGTTGCGAGCAAGACTTGATATGTTTTTGCGGTTACATCAACGGGAATGATCACTGTGTAATGATGATCTGGATGGACATTTGCTAGAGTGGTTTGGTTGAATTGGTTCTTGCCATCAAATTTGTTGTAAGAATCGGCAACTGTAATTGTTGTACCGTTGAGTTTAGTAATTGCCGAGTAATTAATGGCGAGTGATGAAGTGGTTGGTATACCAGAAGAATTCCAAGCTGAACTCCAAGTTGCACCTGCGGCCAAGGCTGGAAAAAATGAATAAGCTAGTTGAGCGATTTGCCCACCATCTACCGAAATAAGTGGGTTAGCTGTAGTGGAGTATGAAATGTTATGAATGAAAATGTATTCACGGCTATCCAATAAAGCGCTTGCTGCGGTAGTTGATGAGCTTGTGGCTGTTAAGTTAGGGGATATCAAATCGAATCCATTTTTGTTTTGATCGCGAAAGGAGACCATTAACTGGCGCGCTGGTGAGGAGGTAACATCCCATGCTTGGAAGGGTATATCGCTATAATCTTGGTAGCTATAATCGGTAGACGTTACACCAGAGGTTTGTGCGGGGGGTACAAAAAAGCGATGAGCCTTTTGTGAAAGACCTGTTCCAAACCGTATTTCAATTTTCATATTGTTGGTAGGAGTACCTACTTGCAAACGACCTGCATCATAAAAGCCTGCGTTATTGAAGCTAGTAAGAAAAAGAAATGTGTTTGTGTTTTGTTTTGCTATAGCATAGTTGTCAACCGTGGTGCTCCCATCACCTAGTGTTACTCTAAAATGATTAACACCACCAACGTAAACAATGTCTTTGTTGTAAGGGTCACAGGCAATAGTATTATCATAGAATCCTTGGCCGCCCAAAAAATCGACTCCGGTGCTGTTAAAAGTAACATCTTCTAATACCCATGAAACCCCTGCATCAGTTGATACAAATAAGTCAGACCCAGTTTTGGAAAGTGTATTTGCATTGCCAACGCAGGAGGCAAATAGCCGATTTGGATCAACAGGTGATACAGCCATCTCGATACGGCCTGATGTTGATAAGCCTTGTGAAGAGATTGACCATGTCGCTCCTGCATCAATGGATTTTAAGATACCTACTCTGTTTACCGCTGCATACTGAACATTGAAATTATTTGGCGTAAAAATAATTTGCTCAATATCTCTGTTGGTTTCATACACTTTGCTCCATGAAATGCCACCATCTATTGATTTCATAATCACTGAAGTGTTATCGGCAGTCAAGCTGCTTTGCGAAGCGCTGGCTAAAAGAATATTAGGATTTTGTGGATCAACTATAATACGAGTGATGATTGAAAATTGCGGATTGCTCGCAGTGGATAACAATTGTGACCAAGTTTCTCCTTGGTCAATCGACTTAAAAATACCATCGCCAATGGCAGAGTAAATGGATGATATAAGTTCTCCCGTTCCGGCATAAATGATATTGTTATCAATGGTTGACATAGCAATAGAAGAGATAGGCAACACTGGAAAATTTCCGCTCTTTTCTACCCAACTCGTTCCTCCATTGGTAGTTTTCCAAATGCCGCCTGTGGCAGCTCCTGCCAGCCATGTACTATGTGTAGCATCTGATGGTAAAACCAAAATAGCTTTCGTTCTTCCAGGTACATTACCTGGTCCGCGCTCTTTAAATTCAATAATTCCATTTGCGCCTTGTGTTCGCGCGTTATTTAAATTTTTATTTCGCGCTACTGCCGCTTGATAAGCTTTGTTGAATTCATGAAATTTGTGGCCCGCCTCATAGCTGGGAAAATTCTCGTCAGCAGCGGTGCGAATGCCTTGATGGAATTTAAAAAATTGAAGTGGTTCATCGGTCTCCGCATCATCCACCCTTCTATTTTCTAATTCTCTGGTTTCCTTATAATATTGAATTTTATTTTTATCAATGGATACAGTTAATAGGATACTGACACAGAATAGTGAAGTAAGGAACAGGACTTTTTTCATGAAGTAGGCTTTGAAAATTAGTACTCAGATGATTGGATGGATAGTATCTTCTTAATGGGTTCATTACTTACGGTATCTGAATTATCAGAAGGTAAGTATTCAACTTGCGTATCGTTTTTCCATTGAACCTGATTGAGAATAAAAAAATCTTCGGCTACAATTTGTAAGTTTGATAGTTTCACAACCATAAACCGCATTCTCTTTGAAATGTGTTGCCCACCTCCACCAAGCTCATAGCAGAGAGCGTAGGTATTGGAAGTATTATTCTTGATCACACTTTCTTTTCCTAATTTATTGGTAACAAGTGTGGCCAAAGTATTTGTACTTTCTATAGATATAGTTTTTTTTACTGTTTGGCAACGCAAACAAAAAACTAGAACAAAAAGAAAAATGCAGCTAGTTGTTAAGGGCTTCATTATAAACTGATTAAGTCTTCTGTTTCTTCTTCTTTGCAGCAGGGAACAAAATATTGTTTAAGATTAACCTATATCCAGGTGAGTTTGGATGGAGATGCAAATCAGTGGGCTCTTCGCCAACTGTATGCTGATAATCTTCGGGGTCATGCCCACCATAAAAAGTCCAGAAGCCTTTGCCTAGGATGCCATGTAAATATTTAGCTTCCTTGATTTCCTTATTCTCACCCATGATGGTCACATCAGGTTTGATCAACTGTTTTTTGAAGCCTGTCGTTTGGCCGTAAAAACCTTTCACCACTTTGCTATGGTTTTGTGTTAGCATGCTGGGGATAGGATCCCACTTGGCAGAGAATTGAAATAAATTGAAATAGTCATTGTCTTGGCGCAATCCGCGCTCGGGGGCATTGTTGTCGATGTCAGAGAATTCGTATTGGTACGGATCGCGAGAAATATGGAAATCAGTGAAAGCAAACGTATTTTCAAAATTTAGTTTTTCTTGTGCTTGTGGGTCTGCTCCGTCACCATCATACATCCGCTCACAAATGTCGATGCCCTCTGCTGCTAAGGCAATATCATACGAATCGGTGGCAGAGCACATGGCAAACAAAAACCCCCCACCACCCACAAACTCTTTGATCCGCTTGGCCACTGCTAATTTTAATTGAGACACTTTGTGGAATCCATATTTACGTGCTGTGCCTTCGGCTTCTTTCACTTGATCTATGTACCAAGGCATGTTGGCGTAATTGCTATAAAATTTCCCATACTGCCCAGTAAAATCTTCATGATGCAAGTGCAGCCAATCGTATTTGATCATCTCTCCATCTAGCACTTCATCATCAAAAATAACGGTGTATGGAATTTCCGCGTAACTAAGCACTAGTGTCACGGCATCGTCCCAAGGCTGTTTGGATTTTGGGGAATAAACGGCTATGCGTGGATATTTCTCCAACTTCATAATGTCATAGTTCACTGCTGGGCTTGCAATCTCTGTAATGATAGAATTGGCTTGCGCATCTGAGATGATTTCGTAACTAACGCCCCGAACCACTAGCTCGTTTTGGATTTTTGGGTGGTACTTGCACATAAAACTTCCACCTCGGTAGTTCAAGAGCCAATCTACCTCGGTATCCATTTTTAGCACCCAATAGGCTATTCCATAGGCTTTTAGGTGATTGCCCTGCTTTTCATCCATGGGAATGAAAAGATAGTTGGCACAACTAACCTTCGCGATCAAAAGAAAAAACAACAAAATCAAACCCCTCATCGTTAATACTGTTTATTTGTAACAAATTAAACTGAAATCTGTCTTAACACTTGTATCAATACATAAATATATAATTTTGTTACCAGCACACTTCTAAATTTAGACCAACACTACAAATTTATCTGCTAATACAATGAATTTAGTCGAAAACGTAAAGGAAGGTCTTCGGTCGGTAAAGGCCAACATGCTCCGCTCTGTACTCACCGCATTGATTGTTGCCATTGGCATTACCTCATTGGTAGGGATTCTCACAGCTATTGATGGCATTGAGTATTCTGTTTCTGAAAGTTTGTCATCGCTTGGCGCAAATACGTTTGACATTCGATCAAAATTCAATAGAGGTTCAAATCAAGACGGCATTAAAGAAAAGAACTATGCCCCCATGTTGCTTTCTGAAGCGCAGAAGTTTATCAACGAATATCCATTCCCTGCTATTATTAGTCTCTCTGCTAGGCTTACTATTCTTGCTGAGATAAAACATGGCTCAGAAAAGACGAACCCCAATGTGAATGTGACAGGCGTGAACGAAGATTATTTGGCCATCAAGGGATTGAACATTCATGAAGGCAGAAATTTTTCTCGCTTCGAAATTCAGTATGGATCTAAGGTGGCCATACTTGGTAGTAAACTTGCCAAAACTTTGTACGGAGAAAATAAGAATCCGGTTAACACCGAGATTTCTTTTAAGGGCACACAGTTTAAAGTCATTGCAGTAATGAAAGAGAAGGGAGAGCTATCGGAAAATAATTTTGATAACATGGTGCTGATACCGATTATAGTTGCCAACCAAATGGCTGCTGGCCAAGGCTTGGGCTATCGACTGACGGTGGGCATTCAAGACCCTAAGCAAATGGATTATGCAATGGGCGAAGCAACAAGCTTGATGCGCAAGATCAGGCACGATGAGGTGGGAAGAGAAAACTCTTTTGACCTAGAGAAAAGCGAAACGATTGCGCAAGAGATGGAATCAATCACGAGCGGTCTTCGCATAGGAGGTTTTGGTGTTGGATTTATTACTTTGTTGGGCGCCTCGATAGCACTGATGAACATCATGTTGGTTTCAGTAACAGAACGAACGAGGGAAGTAGGCGTAAGAAAAGCATTGGGCGCAACTCCTTTACGCATCCGTCAGCAGTTTGTGATTGAAGCTATTGTGGTTTGCGTATTGGGTGGAATTGGGGGGGTAATTCTTGGTATCTTAATTGGCAATTTAATTTCGCGTGCCATTGGTATTGAAGCCTTTGTAGTGCCATGGTTATGGATGATGGTGGGGATGGGTATTTGTATTTTGGTAGGGTTATTCTCTGGCTGGTATCCTGCCAGCAAGGCATCAAGGCTAGACCCAATTGAATCGCTGCGATTTGAGTAATCGGATTTAGATTTCAGAAATAGGGGCAAACCTAAAATCTAAAATTGGATTAAGAGAGATGATAGGGCGGTTGAATGGCACGGTACTGAAAACCGTTTGTGTGTACAACTATATTGATGGTTTCTTTCGACTACGCAGATGATAGCTATTGGAGATGATAGCTATTGGATTTCCTTAAAACTATTTTGAATTTTCTTTTGCAAGTTGGCTGAGGCTTCCACCAACGGCAACCTTACCTTCCCATTCCCGATCTCCATTAACTTCAACAGATATTTCAACCCAACAGGGTTGCCCTCTTCATACATCGAGGCATTTATTTCCAAAAGTTTAAACAACTCAGTTTGTGCTTTGGAATATTTTCCCTCGAAAGTGCATTCTTTTATTTTCTTAAAGATTATCGGATAAGCATTCGCCAATACAGAGATGATGCCCACTCCGCCAATGGAGTAAATAGGCAACGTTAGCATATCATCGCCTGAGATAAGGAGGAAATCTTCTGGTTTGCTTTTCGCGATGTGCATGCACTGTTCTATATTGCCAGAGGCTTCTTTGATGCCAATGATCTTTTTATTTTTAGCTAGGCGTAAAGTTGTTTCTGCTGTAAGGTTAGAAGCGGTACGGCCAGGTACATTGTAGAGAACAATTGGAACTGGGCTTGCTTTTGCCACTGCTATGAAGTGCTGATAAATTCCTTCTTGTGATGGCTTGTTGTAATACGGGCTTACGGATAGAAGAGCATCCACTCCCCTCAAATTTGTTGATTTTATTTCTTCAATAACTGCTTGCGTATGGTTTCCACCAATCCCATAAACAATGGGCAATTGCTTGCGATTATTTTTAAGCACAAACGCAAGAACACTTTTCTTTTCTTCTTTACTTAACGTAACCGATTCACCGGTTGTACCCATCACCACAAAGTAATCGACTCCCTTGGCGGTGTGGGTCAGTAGTTTTTTCAGTGATTTGAAATCGATTTTTCCTTCCTCATCAAAAGGTGTAACAAGTGCGACACCCGTACCATATAGTTTCTTCATCTCAATTGCTTCGTGTATTTGTACATCGTTTCTATCAAGCCTTTGGTAGTTCCGCTTTGCTCAATCATCATTTCAAAGTAAGGGCTTTCTGTTTCGTGATAGCGACCAACTCGGCAACGTGCCTTACTGCGTGCCATCAAATTTAGTACGAGAGGGTTAGATTCTTTGTCAATGCAGTAAAGATAATCAAAGGGGGTGTCAGAAAACTTGATTGCTTTTTCAGAGTTAAGATTCCCCCAAAAATTTAGATCCTGAATGGAGAAAAAATCAAACATGAATTCATAGTTCTCCTTTTTAAGCGGGAGATATTCCAGTACATGCACTTTCTTGCCATCCTGTTCTAATAGGCGGATAAATTCTTTTATATCAACATGCTTTTGCTTGTCTTCTACACTAAAAATAATGCCTACACTTTGCGCTTGCTTGTAGGGAATGCTTGCGCGAAGGCTCTTGTTTTTCTTCAAGGCCGATTCGGTACGCATTTTTAGGAAGTTCATTTTAAACATGGGGCAAATTCAGGATTTTAAATTACAATTTCAACATTCCCTCAAATTCCTCCACGCTAATAACCTTTACCCCCAGCTTCTGAGCTTTCTCTAATTTTGATGGCCCCATGTTTTCCCCTGCCAAAAGATAGTCTAGCTTGCCCGATACGCCTGAAAGCACCCGGCCACCATTGGCCAAGATAATGTCTTTCAATTGATCACGCTCGTAGTTCTGAAAAGTGCCCGAGATAACAAAAGATTTCTCTTCAAGCACGTTGCTCACCTTTTCTGGTTCTTTCAAGTCTGCTTGCATTTGTAGGCCAGCCTTATTCAATCTTTCTACTTCACGCAAATTGCTTTTCTCTTTGAAATAATCGACCACACTCTGTGCAATCTTTTCACCTACTTCAGGTGCTTCCAATAATTGTTCGTAAGTGGCAAAAGAAAGACTCTCCATATTTTTAAAATAATGTGCCAATTTTTCAGCTACCGTTTTGCCTACAAACCGAATTCCAATCCCGAACAATACCGCTTCAAATGGTGCGGCCTTGGAAGCTTCAATACCCGCCAACATATTTTCTGCCGACTTATCTTTTACTTTATCAAGCTGGAGCAGATTTTCTTTTTTTAGATCATATAGATCGGCCGGAGTTTTTACCAAGCCAAGGTCAAATAATTGTTTGATGGTTTGTTCACCCAGCGAGTCGATGTCCATTGCCTTGCGCTGAATGAAGTGTTCTATACGTCCTTTGATTTGCGGGGGGCAACCGCTCTCGTTGGGGCAGTAGTGATTGGCTTCACCTTCATTTCTTACTAAGGCAGTTCCACATTCAGGGCATTCAGAAATATACTTTACTGGTTTGGAGGAATCTTTTCTTTTAGAAAGGTCAACGGACGTTACTTTTGGAATTATTTCGCCTCCTTTTTCAACAAAAACAAAATCACCGATTCGCAAATCGAGCCGCTCGATTTCGTTGGCGTTGTGCAGCGAGGCGCGCTTTACAGTTGTGCCAGCTAATAGCACGGGTTGTAACTCTGCTACCGGAGTTAGTGCTCCTGTTCTACCGACTTGATAGGTGATGCCATTGAGTTGTGTGCTGATGCTCTCTGCTTTATATTTAAAGGAGATGGCCCAACGAGGCACTTTGGCCGTTGCGCCCAACTGCTGTTGCTGATCTAGGCTGTTAACTTTAATTACTACGCCATCGGTTTCCAATGGCAACTCGGCCCTGCGTGTTTCCCAATGAGAAATATATTCGATCACCTCGGCCATGCTCTTGCATTTCTTGTAAGTGGGCGATACTTGAAAGCCCCACGCTTCGATTTTTTGAATGGCCTCTTCATGAGTGCGCACTTCGATATCTTCGCCCAATAAATAATACAGATAACAGTTCAATTTCCTTTTTGCTACTTCGGCACTGTCTTGCATTTTCAATGTGCCAGAGGCTGTGTTACGCGCATTGGCATACGTCTCTTCACCAATGTCTTCTTGCTCCTTATTGAGTTGCTTAAAAATTTCTTTGGATAAAAAAACTTCTCCTCTTACCTCAAATTTTTTAGGAACTTGTTTCGATTTGATTTTTAATGGAAGGCTGCGAATGGTTTTTGCATTACTAATCACATTGTCGCCTCGGACGCCATCGCCCCGGGTAATTGCTTTTGTCAATACACCGTTTTCATAAATCAAGCTGATGGAGACACCATCGAATTTCAATTCGCAAAAATATTCATACGATTCTCCATCTAAGCCTTTAGCAACCCTTCCATCAAAATCTTGTAGTTCTTCGGTAGAGTAAGTGTTGCCCAAAGAGAGCATGGGGTATTGATGAACGATATTTTCAAACTCTTTAGTAATAGTGCCACCTACGCGCTGGGTAGGGGAGTCGGGCAGTTTTAGTTCGGGGAATTGATTTTCTAAGTCGATCAATTTTTTCAGCAACAGATCAAAATCAAAATCAGAAATTTCGGATTTGTTTTTTTGATAATACAGGTCATTATGATAGTTGACCTGATCGGTGAGGTGTTGGATTTGCTTTTGGGCTTCTGAAGAGAGCATTGAATTACTGATAATCGGCTAAATTAAAAATTCTTTGGCAGGTTAAGCTATGGTTTTGAAAAATTTGCTCCATCCTCTCATTTTCATTATTTTTGGTTTAAACATTTGAACAATGACTGCAATTGCCATAAAAATACCTTCTAAAACAGACGTATTTTCTGACGAGGAGCTGTACGAGTTTTGCAGGGCTAATCCAGATTTGCGCATTGAAAGGGATGAGTATGGACAAATCTTTATTAAAATGCCAACAGGAATCAAAACAAGCATTAACAACAGCGAGCTTAATGCTGAGATTGTTATTTGGAACAGAAAGCATCGGTTGGGAAAAGTGACAGATGCAGAGGGAGGATACACCTTGCCCGACACTTCTATGCGGGTGCCTGATGTAGCATGGATCAGTAACGAAAGGCTAGCTGCTGTAACTGAGACTGACTTGAAAAAATTCGCGCATGCGTGCCCAGATTTTGTAATCGAGCTTTGTTCAGAATCAGATGAATTGAAACAGCTAAAATCTAAAATGGAAAAGTGGCTGGCGAATGGTGTCCGTCTAGGCTGGTTGATTGATCCCAAAAGTCAAGTAACTTATATTTATCAACCTCAAAAGGAAGTAGAACAAAAGACATTTGATAAGACTCTTTCTGGAGGAAATGTGTTGGTTGGATTTGAGTTGATAATCATCGACATTTTACAATAATCACTTTGCTTTGGAACGATCAATTGTTAATCAAATTTAAAACCTGACAAGCTACTAACCCTGCTGTTTCAGTTCTCAATCTGTTGTTTCCCAAGCTTACTTTTTTGAAATTGTTTTCAAGCGCAAGGTTTAATTCCTCTTGACTGAAATCACCTTCGGGGCCAACCAATACCAGATAGTTTCCATTTGACTTTGCTACCGACTTTAAATGATTTGTATTTTTTTCATCCACAAAGGCAATGAATTTTTGTGAGACATTGTGTTTCAAAACCTCGTTGAATGGAACGATGGATGAAACTTTTGGCAACCACGCTTGCCCCGACTGCTTCATCGCGCTGATGGCAATTTTTTCGATCCGATCAAGATTGATGGTTTTTCTTTCAGAATTTCGGCAAAGGATAAAACTGATTTTGTCAATGCCTATCTCTGTCGCTTTCTCTACAAACCACTCCATACGATCTGCGTTTTTGGTGGGGGCGATAGCGATGTGGATTTGGTAATCCCTTTTGGGCGATTGCTTTTTATCTATGATTTCAAAGCTGCATTTTTTTGCATCCGCCTCTGTGATTTGGGCAGTGTAAAAAAAACCTTTTCCATCGGTGAGGTGAAGCGCATCGCCTTTCACCATTCTTAGAACCTTGATGGCATGACGCGACTCTTCTGCATTAAGATTTAAAATGCCATCAGCGATATGGGGTTGATAGAAAAGGTTCACTCGGACAACTAAAATAGATGTTAAAGGAAGTTTTTAAAACAACTTGTAAAGTTGATAGCGTATCGTCCCCGAAGCGGGAGACGATACTTGGCATATTACGCGTACGACTCTTGGAGTTTTTTCATTAAGGCAACATAGTCTGTCATGGCCTGCTCTTTTGAAATGCCTTTCTTGCCCGACCAAGCATCAAACTTGGCAATCGCCTTGAAATCAAAACCTCCGGGGCGCTCTCCACTTACATCTCCGTCCGTTGCTTGCTTGAAGAGTGCGTACGCATCCAAAAGTTCTTCGTTAGAAGGCCGCTTGGTCAAGTCCTTTGACTTTGCTACGGCTGCACTGAAATCTTCTAGTAATGGCATTTTATTTAATTTCTAACAATCAATAGAAACAGGTTGCAATACTTCTTTCATCATTATCTAAAGGGCTGAAGCCCTCGATGAGTTTTTTGATAAAGATCACCACGGCCTAAAGGCCGTGGCAACTTTTTACCTCTTCGTAATTGGCACATACGGCCTCAAATTCTGCCCAGTATAAATCTGACGGGGGCGGCCAATCGGTTCTTTGTTCTCGCGCAATTCTTTCCACTGAGCTATCCATCCTGGCAAACGGCCAATGGCAAACATTACTGTGAACATATCTACTGGAATGCCTAGTGCACGATAAATAATACCTGAATAAAAATCTACGTTGGGGTACAACTTGCGCTCGATGAAGTATGGATCGCGCAAAGCGACTTCTTCTAGTTTCATGGCGATCTCCAATACGGGATCATTCACACCGAGTTTAGTCAACACATCATCGGCAGTTTTTTTGATGATCTTGGCGCGAGGGTCAAAGTTTTTATAAACACGGTGGCCGAAGCCCATTAGGCGGAAGCCGCTGTTTTTGTCTTTAGCTTTGTTGATCCATTTCTCTGTATCTCCCCCATCTTTTTTAATCTCTTCCAACATTAAAATAACTTCTTGGTTGGCGCCACCGTGCAATGGCCCCCACAACGCATTGATGCCAGCGGAGATGGATGAATAAATGCTTGCTTTGGATGAACCTACCATTCTCACGGTTGAAGTAGAACAGTTTTGCTCGTGATCGGCATGAAGGATTAATAGCTTATCTAACGCATCCGCCACCACAGGGTCAACTTCATATTGCTCTGCAGGAAGTGCATACAACATTTTTAAGAAGCGCGCACAATAGTCGAGTGAATTATCAGGATAGTTAACAGGATGGCCAACTGCATTTTTATATGACCAAGCCGCGAAGGTTGGCATCTTGGCCAATGAGCGCACAATGCTTAAGTAAACCCCTTCGGCTGAACGATTAGGATCCAACGACTCGGGATAGAAAGCAGTTTGTGCGCAGAACATGGAAGCCAAAACGCCCATTGGATGGGAGGTGGAAGGGAAACCATCAAGAATTTTCTTGATGTCTTCATGCACCATGGTATGGTTTTTAATATCGCCAGAGAACTTGCCAAGCTGCTCGGTAGTTGGCAGCTCACCGAAGATGAGCAAGTAGGCTACTTCCAAGAAAGTAGATTTGGCTGCAAGGTCTTCAATGGCATACCCGCGGTAGCGAAGGATGCCTTTGTCGCCATCCAAAAACGTGATGGCACTCTTGGTAGCACCTGTGTTTTTATACCCTGGGTCTAAGGTAATCACTCCAGCTCCTTCCAGCAGGTTGCTGATGTCTAGGCCCACTTCGTTTTCGGTGCCTTCTATCATTGGAAGCTTGTACGATTTCCCGTCAATGATCAATTCTGCAGTTTTCGCCATAGGTATAAAGATTTTTCTTTGGTTTTAAAGATATGTGGAAGTGTGCAAAGAAACAAAGGCTATTAGTTATTTTGATTCTAGTTTTTCGATTCTTTTTTCAATGCTCAACAGTCTTGCAGGATCAATTAGTTATTCCCCAAAATCAACGGCATTCCATCCTTGCCAGAGCCAATTACAATGACTTTAGAATTAGGCGATTTTGAAAGTTCCAAGGTGGCTTCTATGCCTCTCATTTTCAATAGCTTGTCACTTAGGCTGTTGTTGATAATGTTGTTGGCTCTTGATTCACCTTCTGCGGCAATACGTTTACGCTCGGCCTCGCTCTTCTCTTTGTCCAATCGGTATTGGTAGGCCAGTGACTCTTGCTGTTGTTGCAGTTTGTTTTCGATAGCTGCCTTGATTTGCTCGGGCAATACAATGGAACGGATCAAAACCGCGGTGGCTTTCACATTATTGATGTTCAATATCTTTTCCGTTTCGGTGGTGATGCCATTCTCCACTTCTGCACGCTTAGTAGAATAAATCTCTTCTGCGGTGTAGCGGCCCATCACTTGGCGCACGGTAGAACGCACCTCGGGGATCACCAATACATTTACGTAGTCTTTGGTAAACTGCTCATGGATGAAACCGATTTTGGTGGGGATAGGAAAAAAACGAATTGTAATATCCACATGGATGGAGAGCCCGTTCTTATCCAGCACATCCATGTTTTCGTCTGACGAGGTTTCGTTCACTTTGTAAGTGGAGACTTCATTCCAAGGCATTTTCAGGTGTGTGCCTGGGCCAATGACATCGGCTTTGTCTAAGCCCTTGCCAAAAGGGTAAAAGATGATGGCCCGCTCCGTAGCGGCTACACTATAGAATAGGCTTGATGACAATGCTAAAACGACAAAGAAGGCGATAATGCCTAGGATGATGAAGGGTAGTTTGCTGTTGTTCATGGTAGTTGGTTATTGGTTAGTTGTTAAAAGTTAATAGTAGGTAAAGTATAATTATGAAGTTCGTGCGAAATAGTTAGGGAACTCGGCAAGGGATAGAAGTGGAAAGACTGCCAATGAGAGAGATTGAGTTGAAATACTAACGGTTCTCTTACCGAAAAGATCACTCGAAGCACGTGGCAGGCTTGTAACGAATAGCCCGGCCCCGATGGCATTGAGCTTGGGATGTGTGCATCGGGGTGCCGCCAAAAATATTTAATAAAACTATTCACTCTCAGTTGGTTTACTTTCCTCTCTGGGCAGTCCTAGTAGTTTGCCGATGATGAGCATTCCGTAGAGTCCGCCCCAAACGGCCTCTAGTATGCTGATGTTTCGGATCAATCGCGTTGGTTGCAGGCCGGGATCGACCCCGCCTAAAATACTAAAGCTGTAAGTTACACATTCGGCATAATTGGGGAAGCCTAATTCAAAAGTTGCGCCTAGGCTGCCCGGCTTTGCAATGGCGATGAGGTCGTAGAGGCTGCCGAAGGAGATGCCGATCATTAAAAAGATACAAGCTGCACCCCACAGTTTGTCGGGGGTCATATAGCTACCAGAAAATAGATCGCGGATGGCGAAACTGATCACGGTCACTTCGATGGGGAAAAGCACCCCGTGCAAGATGAGTAGGTACAATTGTCGGTTAGGTACTTCTATGATTTGATAGTACGGGAATTCTTCTAAGATGCCCATGACCACTACCCCGCCCAGGGCGATGAGTGTTGTCCATAATAACAAGCGACTGTTGGTGAAATTTCGGAGCAAGTCCCATTGCAAAAAAGCATAGGTGGCGGCAAAACCTGAAAAGATGGAGATGATTAGTTTAGATGCGTTGCTCTTGGAATCGGCCAGTACGGGCTCCGAGAGGATAAGCCCAGCAGAGACAATTATTATTTGCATGACCACGATGTTCTGGTAGTCTTTGGTCTTTTCCTTTTGAAGTTCTGGCCTTGTAAGAATGCTTTTGAAAGAGAAGTTGAACATAATCTGCAAATGTGGTTAAAGTTTGTAGATCCCTCGCTTTAAGGGGCATAGAATGTACGCAAAAGAAAAAGGCGATGGATTTGCCATCGCCTTTCTTGAATAAATTCGGGTATGAGAATTACATGCTTGAGCCCATGCCACCTCCCATGTCGCTACCTGTGTTTTCAGGTGCTGGAGTGGGTGCTGGTGTAGGAACAAACATTGGAGTAGGTGTAGGGCGAGGAGCAGCTACTTTCTTAGGAGCAGGCTTTTTAGCTACCGCCTTCTTTGCTACCGCCTTTTTCTTAGGGGCCGCCTTCTTAACTACTTTCTTCGCTGCTTTTTTAGCGACTTTCTTCACGACCTTCTTGGCCGATTTCTTGGCTGCTTTTTTCACGGATTTCTTTGCCGCTTTCTTTGCGGGTCTTGCCTTTTTCTTGGCTGCCTTCTTTGCTTTTTTTGCCATAGCACTGATGAGTTTAGAGTGGGTTTTATTTTTTTGGTTATCGAAGTTTTCGATTAGCTCTTAAAGTTAAAGAAAGTTTATTCCTAATAGCAAATAGTTTGATAACAAAATGTTTGGGAGGTGATAAAAATCTCCTTGCCACTTGTGTAAAAAGCTATGCTTTATGAGGCCTTACCCACCAGATAAATCCATCAATGACGTAGTGGGTGATCTGCGGAAGTGATAGGAAGGGTACCAAAAAGGAGATCAGCAGGAGGTTGGGTCGTGGGAGGTCAGATAGGAATGGGAAAATACTGGAATGCCCAACAATAACCTTATTTGGCCTAAGATATACTACATTTAGCCCCGTTGAATCATTGAATATGGAAAGAAGACTGGAGCCATTAAGCGCGGATGATCTCTCGCTAATTAGAAAACAATTGACGGTAGCCTACTTTCTTATAGGTGGAGTGAGTGTTTTTATTTGCTTTGTCATATACTTTATGTTTGATAAGTCTGAGATATCTGCATTGATTGGAGGAGCATTGTGCGTAGGACTTTTCTTCTTTGCTAAACTATAAGATCATTGAAAAAATCAACCCAATACTTCAAGACAACAGAAAGTTGATTTTCAGCAATGCAGAGATTACTGCTAAGGACGTTGAGATGGAGATGAAGACAAGGACAAGACGTGACAGTTCTACAACGTACCATTACATGATTTACCTAGGCGAGGAAAAAATTCAGGTGGGTCAAAAAGAGCATGATTTATATGACGTAGGCACGAAGGTAAACGTTGAGGTCACCAATGTCTCTAGGTTCTTTTTGAGGATAGGAAGGGCTTAAGAAATCGCCTATTTTGTTTTTGCCAATAGACTATTTTATTCTTTTGAAAACCCAATCCTGTCTCTAGCATCCCATTTTCTCTTTGATGCTTTTTCATCAATTAGGTTTTCTAGGGCATCATAGATTTCGTTTGGCTGCGTACCATGTTGGCTCAATCTTTTCTTGATCTCTTTCAGTTGCCCTTTTAACTTACCCTGCATTGATAGAATTCCTCTAATATCTTCTAATGACTTTGTTAAATCTGCTTTATTCATTTTAAAGGAAGAGTGTAGCACTTCATTGAGCATCATTACACCTGCCTTGGTAAATGCGTAAGGCAAAGCATTATCTGTATCGTTGAAGGGTATCGTATCAATTAGCGTCACTTGTATTGGTGTGTGTGGCTGAAGGGCTTTCACATTATGTTTTATGATTTCGTATTCAAAAGGGTGGAGTCGGAACATAAAATCCTCAAGAAACCATTCGCTATTTATTTTTGCTGATAAGATTAAAAAAGCTGGTTTGACTTCAAACAGATTTGCCAAGTCCAAATCCAGCATTACCCGCTCACCACGGATTTCATAAATTCTGTTTTGGATGCTTTGAATTACTTGCATGGTGTAAGGTCTTGATTGGTTACTTTCCGATACAAAACTTAGAAAAAATATTCGCCAATAAATCATCGCTCGTGATGCTTCCTGTTATTTCCCCGAGGTAATGCAATGCTTGCCTGATGTCCATCGCGAGAAAATCTCCCGTTGTTCCTTTGCCCATTCCTGCGAGTACGCGGTCTAGCGAATCGTGGGTTTGTACTAAATTTTGAAAGTGGCGCAGGTTGGTGACCACCACATCGCCTTGTTTTATTTGCTTGATCTGAAATTGCGAAATGATTCTTTCTTTTAGTTGATTGATATTTGTTTTGGCTGATGCTGAGATGAGGATGAAATTTTCTTTTTCTAGTTGAGAGATAAAAGTAGGAGAAGCTTTGTCCATTTTGTTCCCGATTTTTAAATAAGGAATGCCTAGCTCTTTCAAACCTTCTTCTTCTTTTTGAATTTCTTCCAATGAAGTATTTGACAGATCAAACAAATACAAAATCAAAGAGGCGTTCTTCATACGGTCGCGGGTGCGCTCTACGCCCAATGCCTCGATCACATCTTTTGTCTCGCGTAGGCCAGCGGTGTCCATAAACCGAAAGCTGAGGCCGCCTAAAATCATTTCATCTTCTATCACATCGCGCGTGGTGCCAGGTATTTCTGATACGATGGCTTTCTCTTCGTTGAGCAGTGCATTAAGCAACGTGGACTTACCAGCATTTGGCTTTCCAGCAATTACGGTTGGGATTCCGTTCTTGATCACGTTGCCTTGATCGAATGACTGAATAAGTGATTGTAAATAAGACTGAATGCGAAGGATCAATTTTTTTAGATCATCGCGCTTGGCAAATTCTACATCTTCTTCACCAAAGTCTAGTTCTAATTCTATCAACGAAGCGAAGTGGATCAGTTCTTCACGCAGGTGTTGAATTTCTTTGGAAAAACCTCCGCGCATTTGGTTGAGTGCTGCTTGGCGCGCGTTATCTGTTTCGGCATGGATCAAATCGGCAACAGCTTCGGCTTGAGCTAAATCAAACCGACCGTTGAAGAAAGCGCGTTTGGTAAACTCGCCTGGCTCTGCCAAGCGCGCGCCTTGCTTTAAAAATAGTTTGATGATTTCTTTCACGATCACCACTGAACCGTGACAAGAAACCTCCACTGAGTTTTCTTTGGTGAATGAATTCGGCTCTTTAAATATAGAAACGAGAACCTCATCAATAGGCTTTTCGCCATCATGCAGCGTACCAAAATGAATGGTGTGCGTTGACTGCTGGGTAAGGTTTTTCCCTTTGAAGATTCGTTGCGTTAACTCAATACAATTTTTTCCAGAAAGTCGAATGACTGCTATGGCACTGGTGCCTTGCGGGGTGGCCAAGGCGATGATGGTGTTTTCGATGTTATTCAACTTAAATATATTTTCGCCAAAGGTATTGAAGTTAAGAAGATAGTTATGGCTACAAAATTATCAAGCCTTAAAGAAATAATTCTGGCATCGGCCAGGGATAGAAGTGGAAAGCCTCCCTCGGCTACGCTCGGGATGAACTCCGCGCGATGGCGAGCCGAGGGAGCTTGTAACGGATAGCCCAATGCCACTGCGCCTCGCGTGGCAGGCCGCCACTTCGCTAAACTATGGTGGGCAAGCCGCCACTAAACCCTAATGCCCAATGCCTAAGTCTTACCTCACAATCAACACAGGAATATTCACTCGGTGCCTCACCGTATCCACCGTGGCACCAAACACCAAATCTTTCGCCCACTTGTGGCCGTGCGCACCCATCACCAAAAGGTCTGATTCAAATTTTGTGACGAGTTCGGGAATCACTTTGCGCGGATTGCCAAAACCAATTTCCATTTCGGCACGGTAGCCTTGTTGTTTCAATTGATCAACATAATTTTTCAATGAAGCTTCGTCCTCGCCCGATTCCATATCGGCAATCTCACTGCCATACCAAATAGCTCCTGCTGTTTCTACTACGTGCACTAATAAGTAAGAAGCATCCTTTCCACCTTGTGCCAATGCGCTGCGTATGCAAATGGTATCCACCGAACTAAAGTCGATGGTGATGGCCACTTTCTTATAAATAGGTTTTTCCAATCCTTCCAATACGGTAGCAGTGCCGTGTGGCAAGCGTGCGTTTTTTTCTGACCTGCGTTTGTCCAGCAATGGCTTGAAGGTGATGTAGAGCAAAAGACTGAAAGTGGCCATACACAATGGGATAACGATCATCCAGATCATCCATGCGTTTTCTCCTGCATTGTCCAACCAACTTTGTATTTCTTGATAAACTAATTTGATGTTGAGCGATACAATAATGAAGGCAACGACCCACGCGGCAATTTTCACCCAAGGTTTGATCACAAACACGCCCATCTTCTGTTTGTCGCTGGTGAAGTGAATAAGCGGGATCACTGCAAAACCTAACTGCAAACTCAACACCACCTGGCTGAATACAAGCAACTCGCCTGTCTTGCCTTCGCCATAAATGAGGATAACGATGTATGCGGGGATGATGGCGATCAACCGTGTGATGAGCCTGCGTAGCCACGGGGCAATGCGTATGTTGAGATACCCTTCCATTACAATTTGCCCGGCTAGCGTGCCAGTGATGGTGGAACTTTGCCCTGCTGCTACGAGTGCCACACCAAAAAGTGTGGAAGCCCAATTTGTTCCCGTAAGGGGCGCAAGAAATTTATAGGAGTCTTGAATGTCGGAGACTTCAAACATGCCCGCACGGAAAAATGTGGAGGCTGCTAAAATTAAAATAGCAGAGTTGACGAAGAAGGCCGCGTTGAGCGCGATGGCCGAATCAATGAAATTATATTTGATAGCCGACCAAATTCCTTTTTCACTCGTGTCAATTCTTCTGGTTTGCACCAACGATGAGTGCAAATAAAGATTGTGCGGCATAACAGTAGCTCCAATAATTCCAATGGCGATGTACAAGGCTTCATCGGATGGGAGAGATGGAATGAACCCTTTCACCAATTCGCCTATCACGGGCTTTGCCCAAATCATTTCCATCAAAAAAGAAATACCGATGATGGCCACAAGGCCGATGATGAACGCCTCGATCTTGCGCATACCGTAACTTTGTAATAGCAGCAGTAGCAGTGTATCAAGCACGGTTAACGATACACCCCAGATCAATGGCAACCCAAATAGCAATTGCAACCCGATGGCCATGCCCAGTACTTCGGCCAAATCGCACGCAGCGATGGCGATCTCTGCTAAAATCCATAAACAAAAATTAACGACAGGATGATATGAACTACGCGATGCTTGTGCCAAATCCAATTGACGCACCACACCTAGCCTTGCACTCAAACTTTGCAGCAGCAAGGCCATCATGTTGCTCATCAACAAAACCCACAGCAGCGCATACCCGAATTTACTTCCGCCCGCAATGTCCGTTGCCCAGTTGCCAGGATCCATGTAGCCCACGCTCACCAAATACGCAGGCCCTAGAAATGCAAACAGCTTGCGCCAGCCCTTGCGGTTGGTGGCATCCACCGAAGCGTGTACTTCGCTTAATGATTTTCGTTGTGGAGTTGCGCCATTCATATTCTTTCTAATTCCGATTTGTGATTTATGATTTACGATTGTTTGGTCTGCGCCTTGCAGTTACGCGCAAGCAGATAAATCCTAAATCCTAAATCCTAAATCCTGAATCTTAAATCTTAAATCTTTCAAGCTGTCACTAAAATATTCTCTGATACTTCCTTCGACACAAAAAACTTGTGGCCACTAATCAGCACTTCCATGGAGCCATCGTATTCTTGTATTTCCAAAATCTTAATTTTTTTTCCTGGCCTTGCGCCAATCTTATCCAAGTACTTGAGCAGTTGCGAGTCAGAATCTTTCACTGCCACAATCACACTATCAGTCCCAGCTTTCAGGCTTCCCAGCATCACCTTTTGTGGAGATTTGATCTTTCCATTGTGGTCAGGTATGGGGTCACCATGTGGGTCTACTTTCGGGTAGCCGAGTAGTTCGTCAAGTTTTTCAATTAATAATGGAGATTGAATATGTTCTAATTGTTCAGCTACCTCATGAACCTCATCCCATTTAAAGCCCAGTGTTTGAACCAAAAAGGTTTCCCACAAGCGGTGCTTTCGGATGACCATGAGAGCAAGAGCTTTCCCTTTAGCCGTAATGTTTACTCCATGATACTTTTCATAAGCAATAAAATCTTTGCCCGCCAGTTTTTTGATCATGTCCGTTGCCGAAGCGGCCTTCGTGTTCATGGCTTCGGCCAGTTCGTTGGTCAAAACCTCTTTGCCGCCAGCCTCAGAAAGGTGGTAGATAGATTTGAGATAGTTCTCTTCGGTTAGACTGATCATGATCTTTGAATAAAAGCCCAAAGATATAATATTTAGGTTAGCCTAAAAAATAGTTTAGGGATTTAGATATTGGGAAGTGGATTTTGGCAAACACTCAAATTAGATTATCCGCCAAAATCTAAGTTAAATAAATATTAAAAGTGGCGAATAATTGAAACCTTGCGCATTAAACATTCAATAGCGCATCGATAACATTTAGCAACTTCACTTCCTCGGATGCCCATGTAACATCCGTTGGGGATGATATGTAGAATTTTGAATTCTTCATTTGTAACAGAATTGAAATACAATCAGGGTTCGCAAAGTTGACATTAATAAAAGCTGAATAGGGAGTGCACATTTCCACCCAAGGCTGATGATTTTGTAACAAGATCGGCAATTGGCAACCCAGGTATTCATACAATTTAGTTGGGATGGAATTTTCGGTGTGAGTGGAGAGGCGATAAGCCACTAACCCAAAGTCTGATGTGGCAATAGCCTCCATTATTTGTGAGTGGGGTATAAGCGAATCGCCACCAATAAGGGTGATGAAAGAACAATCTTGGATAGCCAGTTTGATATCTTTCAAAGTTTGCGGCAGGGCACAAAACCCAATGATCAATAGTTCAATGGCAGGCTCAACTTGATGGAGGCTTTTGGCCAGTTGGATCGCTTCAAAAACTCCTGTGCTTTCGGCCAAGGTTCCGGTAAAGAGTAATCGTGTTTTAGTTGTGTCTGGCTTTCTTTGAAAATCTTCTGGTATCCTCACTTTGTTTTCGATGACGGTGTACTTTTTGCCTACAAATCCCAGTTCTTTTTCATATCCTTTTTCGGCCAAAAAATTCCAATGAAAGAGGGGAGAGGTAAGCTTTTCTTTCAGCCTCACCCATGCGGCTAAAAAAGGCCTGATAACTTTAGGGAAAGCGTTGGTTTGTAAAATATTTCGCCAGTAGTTCTCCTGAATATCATAGATTATTCTCGTGCCAAAGAATATTCTGTTCAGCACAGCAACTATCAGTAATTCATGGGTATTAACTATCAATACTTTAGGTTTTACTTGATATGCTATTTTGAAGATATTGACTGAAGCCATAAGCCTTCCAAAGCTTAGTCGACTAAATTTTTTGAGCGAAAAAAAGTGTAGAGAATCAGTTTCTTTGGGTGGATTTTTTGACGAATAGCCAACTATGAAAACTTCATAGCCGCTAGCTTCACTTAGCGACCTTCCCATCTTCTCAAACATGCGTGTGTCATCGATTGGTTTAAGCACCGAGGCGAGGAGTATGCGGTTGTTAATTCGTTGATTGTTCAAAGCTCAGAAAATCAAAATTCAGGTAATCCAAAACCACTTCTTTAACCTAACTATTTGCTAATGCCTAATGCCCAATGCCTAATGCCTACTTATATTTGCCAAAGTTTAAAATTAGAACATAAATGCAACTCCAAGAACTTATTGAAAAAGCGTGGGCCGATCGCGAGCTTTTAAAGCAACCTGAAATCCAATCTGCCATCCGCGAAGTAGTCGATCAATTAGACAAAGGTAAGCTACGCGTGGCTGAGCCAATCGGTGATGGATGGAAAGTAAATGAGTGGGTGAAGAAGGCGGTAATCTTGTATTTCCCTATCCAGCAAATGGAGACCATTGAAGTAGGACCGTTTGAGTTTCATGATAAGATTGCGCTGAAGCGCGACTATAAAAAATTGGGCGTTCGGGTAGTGCCTCATGCCATAGCTAGGTATGGATCATTCGTAAACAAAGGCGTGATCTTAATGCCCTCGTACGTCAATATCGGTGCGTATGTGGATGAAGGCACGATGGTGGATACGTGGGCAACCGTTGGTAGCTGCGCACAGATTGGCAAGAATGTGCATTTGAGTGGTGGAGTAGGAATTGGAGGAGTGCTAGAGCCAGTACAGGCTGCTCCTGTAATTATCGAGGACAATGCATTCATTGGTTCACGTTGCATTATTGTGGAAGGTATTCGGATTGGCAAAGAAGCTGTACTGGGCGCAAATGTTGTTCTTACAGCCAGTTCTAAAATTATCGATGTAACTGGGAACAAGCCGGTTGAACATAAAGGTTTTGTTCCTCGTCAATCAGTGGTAATCCCTGGCACAATCCCCAAAAATTTTCCTGCGGGCGAATACCAAGTGCCTTGTGCGTTGATCATCGGCAAAAGAAAGGAAAGTACAGACAAAAAGACTTCATTGAATGACGCTTTGCGCGAAAATAGCGTGTCGGTTTAAGGTTAGATGCTAGAAATTTGATACTTGTGGCTGGAAACTTGGAACTAGAAACCAGAAACTTGAAAGTGGCACAGCCTTTGTCTCATTCGAGTAAGAATATTAACTTTGTAATTATGCGCTGGTTAATTGGTTTAGTTATCGTTTTTATATGTCTATCCTTTGTGCAAGAAGATGGATCTGCTCCCAAGGCAAATACAGCCATCTCTACTGGCGAAAGATTGGATTATCGGATGTACTTGGGCATTTTTACTGTGGGCAAGGGCAGTACAACTGTAGATAAAAATTATCACTCTAGAAATAATCGCTCTTGCTACAAGGTGGATGCGTATATGCAGACACTGGGCATGGCCACTTGGGTATCAAAAGTGAATGATAACTGGGGTGCTTATGTGGATACATCTGAAATCATTACCCACGAATCGTACAGGAAATTACAAGAAGACAAATATAGATTGGATGAGTTGATCAAGTATGATCATGAGAAAGACAAAGCATTCGTTCAGGTGGCTGATAAGGTGACTGGAAAATATGGGGAGCCGAAGGAATATGCCACGCCAGATAATGTGCGCGATATTGTTGCTGGATTTATGTATCTACGAATTATTGATTTTTCGAAATACAAAGTAAAAGATACGCTCGCTGTCTCTGGATTTTTTGAAGACAAAGCCTATAGTTTCAAGATCCTTTATTATGGAAAAGAAGTAGTGAAAACAGATTTAGGAAAAATACCTTGCCACAAACTTGTGCCCATCATGCCCGACAATCAATTGTTTCGTGGCGAGAATTCTGTTACTGCTTGGATTTCCGCAGATGGTAATCAAATACCTGTTAAAGTCGATGCAAAAATGTTTATCGGCCATGCTGGTACAGAGTTGGTTAGTATGAGAGGTTTGAAAAACCAATTCAAGGTAGTACGGTAGTCAAGCTATTTGCTTAAGCAGCTCGGCAAACATTTGCATGGTTACGGGCTTCACCACAAAATCCTTTACTTCTGCAAAACCTTTGGCGCGGTTCATATCTCTTGGGTCAATGGAAGAACTGACCATATAGATTTTTATTTCTTTGGACATGCCTGATTTTATTTTCACAAAATCTTCCAAAAACATCCAGCCATCTACAAAGGGCATATTGATATCTAAGAAAAGAAAGTCGGGGAGATTTTCAGCGTTTAAAGAATTCTCTTTAAGGTATTGAAGTGCATCACCACCGTTTTCAAAATGTAAAATCTTTCTGGCTAACTTAGCCGACTCAATCAGCCTAGTGGCCGTGAATTGAAAGATCGAATCATCATCTACTAAAGCAATGGTGGGCATGGGGTGTTAGTTTTTGATGTTTGAATTACAATTTAACAATAAAAGTGGTCCCGATGTTTTCTTCACTGGAAATGGAAATATCCCCACCCATTGCCTCAATTTGGCTTTTTATCATGAAAAGGCCAATTCCACGGCTTTCTGGGTGCTTGTGAAAAGTTTTGCGCAGCTTAAAAATTTGATGGCCGTAGCGTTTTAGGTCAATGCCCGAGCCATTGTCTGCCACCTTTAAAGTGACATGATCCTTTTCCATAGATGTAGTAAAACTAATTTCTGGTTTTCTATTTGGGTGTGCATACTTCAAAGCATTAGTAAGTAGATTCACCAAAATACTTTCCAAATAAATGTTGGGGTAGATGACTTTAGGGGCATTAGCGAAATCAGTGTGAATGATTGCCCCTGCTTCGGTGATCTTAGCGCTGAGCAAATTTCTAATGCTGTCAAAAACAGTTTCAAAATAGAGTTCTTGTCGTGCAATGTCTTTGTCTTGTTTGATTTTCAAAACTTCATTCAACTCATGCAAGTTGGTAAGGATCTTTGCACCAGAGTCCTTTAGCATTTTCATGAAGGTGACTTTTTCAGCTTCATCATTGCTTTTCTCATAGAAGTCGAGTAAGGATAAGATGTTACTTACGGGCGAGCGCAAATTGTGTGAAACAATTTGTGTGAACTCTTCCAATTGTTCGTTTTTCCTTTTCAAATCTTCCGCGATCAACGAAAGCTTATTGTTTTGTTCTATAATTTTTTCTTCGCTTTGTTTCCTTTCTGTGATGTCCCTAAATTCTGTTACGCGGATTACTTTTCCTTTGTAGGGAAGATTCCTTCCGTGGATTTCTAAATTATATCGAGTGCCATCTTTTCTAATCCCGATAACGTCATAGGGTTTTTCATACCCCGTATTTATCTTCTCCCTTACAAAGCCCCGCCACTCAGGTGCGATGAGGTTCACGCCATTCATGCCCAGAAGTTCTTCGTATCTAAATCCTGTGATGTCGCTGAGCCCTTTGTTGGCGTCTAAAATTTCCCCCTCATAGTGCAGGCCAATCCCGCCAAAAGATGCTTCTTGTAATGTTCTGAATCTATTGTCGCTTTCCTTCAGTGCTATCTCCACTTCTTTTTGTTTCGTTACATTCGTCATAGCACCCAACATACGGTAGGCTTTCCCAATGTTATTGCTCAAGAAAAAACCTTGATCAGACATGTATAAATAGCTGCCTGCTTTCGTTTGGAAACGATAGGTAACTTCATACTTAGCCGATTCGTGTTCTGCTTTTTCGAGTTTGGCAAACGCGCCAGTATGATCTTCTGGGTGAATCTTCTCCCCCCAGCTATCTACCGTTCCCAATTCTTCTTGCGTATAACCTAATTCAGTGAGTATGTTTTCGCTCCAAATGATTTTGCCAGAGGGCAAGTAATAATCATAGACTACCTGGCCAGATGAATTGGAAACCAGCTCATATCTTTTTTTCCAATCGGTGCTTTCTGCTTCTGTTCTTTTTTGTTCGGTGATGTCTCGAAAACTCCAAACTCTGCCAACCACTTTATCGCCCAATCTCTGTGGTTTTGAAAAACGATGGAGAATAGTTCCGTTGATCAACTCAATAAAATCATTGCTCTCCGCCTCTGGATTAGCATACAATTCCTGTACTTTGGCAAAAAACTTTTCAGGTTCTACAATTTTTTTCATCGCTCTTTCGAGCAATACTTCATCGGGTTGATTATGTGCCTCTTCTTCGGTAAATCCATAGATAGATAAAAATCTTTTGTTGTAGGCACTTATCTTTCCATTGTTGTCTACCACTAAAATTCCATCAGCGGTTGCTTCGATAGCGGCTTGCAATAGCGAATAAGACTCTTTGCTTTCTTCCTCTAATTTTTTCCTTTCAGTAATGTCGATGACTGTCCCAACCATTTTAACGGGTTGCCCATTTTCTAGAATAATTTTGCCCATGCCTTCTATCCATCGCAGCTTTCCATTGGGTGGGGTGACTCGGTGTTGGGTAAAATATTGACCGTTACTCTTTAGTGCCGAGGAGATACTAGCGTTTAGTTGATCGATATCATGAGGGTGAACAAATTCAATATACTTCGCGAAACCTAAATGACGGAAAGTATCATCCAAATTAAAGATAGCTAGAATCTCATCTGACCAAAAAACTTTATCAACAACCATGTCCCACTCCCAAATTCCTATTTTGGCTGCCTTTACCGCGAGATTAAATCGCTCACCAGTTCCTTTAATGGATTCGATAAGTAGATTTCTATCTGAAACATCGATAACAAAAACCACTAACCCAATTATATTCTTTCCAATGTCATAAACAGGATCGTATCGGTTTTCCCAAAAGGTGCGTTGAAAATGCTCATCACCGTACTCTTCTATTTTAGTAAAATGTTCACCTGATAATGCTCTATCAAAATTCGTTTTAGCTTTTGCGTAGTCTTTGGGCTTTTCGGATTTTAAAATACCCAGCATATTTGTGCCTATTTCAATGTCAACACCCCATATTTTTTTCATGGTTTGTTGATGCGAAAGCGAGAACGAAGTATAGCAGTAATTTCGATCTAATGAGAATATAATAACGCCTGTAGAGTTTTCAATGGCCGCAGAAAGGAATTTATTAGGCATTTTACAGAAGGATACTACAAGCAAGCAAAAATAATTTGATAATCAGTAAGTAAAAGTTTTATTTTAGCTCAAATATTACCTAAACCCTTAAACCCATGTTAAAAGAATTTAAAGATTTTGCCATGAAAGGCAACGTAGTTGACCTAGCGGTCGGTGTGATCATTGGCGGTGCCTTCGGAAAGATCGTGGGATCATTCATTGATGATGTGATTACCCCACTTTTGTTGAAGCCCGCGTTGGAAGCAGCCAATCTGACTAAGTTGGAAGAGCTAACCATCTTCGGTACAGTGAAGTATGGTAACTTCCTATCTGCCGTTATCAACTTTGTTATTGTAGCCTTTGTTTTGTTCTTGATAATCAAAGGCATGAATGCAGCCAAGAAGAAGGAAGAAGCTGCGCCAGCCGCACCTGCTGCGCCTCCTGCGGATATTCAATTGCTTTCTGAGATCAGGGATTTGTTGAAGAAATAATTTTCAACAAAGACATTCTTTTCAAAAAAAAACCCAAGACAAGCGTCTCGGGTTTTTGTGTAAGGCGTCTGACACCTTTGAGGTGTCTTGACGCCTATGCTGGAATTTTAAATTTCTGACCTGGAAAAATCAAGTCAGGATTTTTGATCACGTCTTTGTTGGCTTCAAAAATTTTCTTCCAAGTCATTC
>JBJXEB010000097.1:0-2683 GCA_046155095.1 Cyclobacteriaceae bacterium | reverse complement strand
TGACTCGTCCTGAAAAAAGTTTACACAATTTGGTTAAGAGTCCTGATTCAAATTTACATTTTTTAGTTAGTCCTGAAAGAGCTTTACATTTGATTACCGGATGAAGCGGAAGTGGGCAATGCTGAGGAGCAACCCATCAGGAATAATCCGGTCAGATGAAGTAATGAATCCGTTATTGAGTTTACACTTGATAGCGGATTTTTCCATTCATTACTTTTTCTGATTTATGCCTTTTAAAACCTGCCCGCCTTAGCGGGCTATGTCATCGAGACCTCCTTTCCTTTATTCTTTTGCCAATAGTTCGTCCACCGCTTTTTTATTTCACCGCTTAGTTGATGCGCTTGAGCAGGCTTGAGATTATCAATGCTTCCATGTGGACGCAGATGGTTGTACGTACTGCAAGCGATGGCAACTTCCCTCTGGGCAGTATTAAAATCCGGGAAGACTTCTTCTAACAATTCCTGTTTTAAAATTCCATTCACTCTTTCGGCCAAAGCATTTTCCAACGGGTCTCCTTTTTCAGTCATACTAATTTTAACTTCATGATACTGCAATAGTTTCACGTATTCATCACAGCAATATTGAACCCCTCTGTCACTGTGATGAATAAGACCATTCTGATGTGGGTTTGAAGTCAGCGCCATTTTCAATGCCGTCAACGGTCCCTTTGCAGATAAGTCTCTACATAAACAGAACCCTACAATTTTTCTACTGTATGCATCTGTGATTAATGATAAGTATGCAAATCCATCAGCCAGGTGGATATAGGTTATATCGCTGACCCAAAGCTGATTAGGGGCAACCGGAATAAAATTGCGAACGATGTTAGGATACTTTTTAAAGCGATGTTTTGACAGAGTAGTCACCGGGCCTCTTCGCTTGCGTTTGGTGACTAAGAGTCCACGGTCAGCCAGTAAATCAAACATGGCATCACGTCCGATTTTAAAATGATGATTGGTTAGAAAGACTTTCATTTCATCTAGCAGTTTACGTGTGCCTATTCGCTTTTGATGTTTGCGATGACTTAAAACTTCTTCGATAATTATATCAGCTTCATACGCTTTCTGGTGAATGTACTGGATGCCTTGATAGTAGGACTGCCTACTATAACCAAGCAGCAAACAAAGCTCGTTGATACAACGAGGCGTGCTTTGTTCAACTTGCTCTACTGCTTGGTGCCAGACTTTTTTCGGATGTCAATTTTAAGTTGCTCCTCGGCAATGTCAATGATGGCATTGAGCAACTTGTTGTGCAGTTTGGCTTTGCGAAGTTCTTCCCGTAATTGCTTTACATCGGTAGGCAATTCTTCCTGAGGAAGGTCATCGGTTGATTTAATTTTGGGTTTTACTTTCTTCACTGGTTTTCCTTGAAATCTTGATACCCAATGATGGATGGCTCTGAAGTCAACTCCATGTTTGGCTCCCAATTTACGGTAGGTCGTTTCGCCTAACAAATATTCAGCTATTATAGCCTCTTGCTCTTGAATGGTTTTATCTGATTTTCTCATCTTGTTTACACGTTAATTCGTGTAAACCTATTTCAGGACGAGACACTTCAATGTTTCCTACGAAATGTCCAAGTCCGTAAATAGCGTTATTGAAGTAGACGTAGTCGAGAAATGCTAAGTTGAATATTGAATTTGGTAGTTTTGATTTTGTGCAAGTTTGGCCGTCAATTGAGTACCAATTCCCGTCTGGATGAAAAGTCCAAAGTGTGTCTCTAACACTGAACATTTGAAAATTGTAGTTCTTTCTCCAGTCTGCGCTATCAAGAACTTTAGTCCAGACGTATTCCTTTTTAATTGTTGCTGCTTCACTTTTCTCCTGTCCTGTGCTAGATGTTTGAGTTGAACAGGATATTGTTGTAACAAATAGAACCAAGTAAATTATTCGTCTCATTGTCTCTCGGTTTAGTCGTCCCCGGAATAATAGCCGCCAACGTTTTGCGGGTTTAAGAAGTTGGAGATTTCGGAGCACAAAACTGTCAAGCCAGCACAAATGTTGATGCGAGGTAGAATGTTCAATTAACCACTGAACCGCCAATTTCTTAAACCCGCTGTTATGCGTTCGCCCTTCTTTTCTCATTGTCTGTAATGATTTGCTTTTATGTTGTCCGCTGCTAGTCGCACCGTTTCTTCAATGCGTTTTTGTCTTGTTTCGTCTTTCTTTGCGTTGAGTATCCATTCTAAAATTATTCTTTTTGAAGATGGCGGAAATGCAAGAAAGTTTTTCAAGGCTGTCTTGTTCTTGTTGAGCAATTTCTGCAAGTCGTCTGGAATTACAGAATTTTGAACATCAACCAATGCTTCCCAAGTGCCAGTTTTTTTCGCCAAGTCAATTAGTTTTTGTCCGCTCTCAGTCATTTGTCCTTGTTCTAACATTTTTTCTGCTCTTGCTCTGTTGGCTTTACTCCAATTACTTTTTGGTTTTCGTTGAGCAAAAAACTGATACTTACTTTCTTTATTTCGTTTGTGTGCAATACTGTCTATCCACCCAAAACAAATGGCTTCTTCTACTGCTTCCTCATAATAAACGCTTTTCGTTTCGCTGTCCTTGTGGTAAATGATGAGCCAAACAGATTTTTCTGTTTGGCTATTTTTCTCAAACCATTTACGCCATTCTTTTCGTGTCTTGGCGTGATAAGTATTTATACCATTGTGAAGCTCCATTACCAGCTTAATGTT
>JBJXEB010000096.1:0-20469 GCA_046155095.1 Cyclobacteriaceae bacterium | reverse complement strand
TGCCGAAGCAGAGATGCTTGCCATCATTGGCGCACCTGATGTATTGCTGGCGTATCAACCCGTGGGGCCGCGTAGGTTTAGATTGATTCAGCTTATCAAAAAATTTCCAGCCACAAAGTTCTCTTGCCTGATCGACAATGAAGTCACTGCCGCTGAATTGGCCTCGGCTGCAAAAGAGCAAGGTGTAGTTGTGAATGTGTTTTTGGATTTGAATGTGGGCATGAACAGAACTGGCATTGCGCCAGAAAAAGCACTTCCACTCTTTTTGTTTTGTCAATCGCTCGTGGGCATTGCGCCCATTGGCTTGCACGCGTATGACGGACATAATCGAGATACGGATTTGGCGATACGCACTACAGGAGCAGACGAAGGTTATGTACGTGTAGAAAAATTGCACAAAGCTATTCTAGATCAAACGGGTATTTCGGCAATTATTGTAACGAGTGGCAACACTACCATTTCTATCCACGCGAAAAGAAAAAATGTAGAGTGCAGCCCAGGTACGTTTATCTTTTGGGATTACGGTTACCACAAATTATTTGCGGAGCAGCATTTTGTTTTCGCTGCCGTTTTGGTCACACGTATTATCTCTAAACCCGATGCGGAAACAATTTGCATCGACTTAGGGCATAAGGCGGTGGCTTCAGAAAATCCGCTTAACCAACGAATTCATTTTCTCAATGCGCCCGAGTTGCAACCTGTGGGGCATAGTGAGGAGCATCTTGTTTTAAAAGCAGAGAAAGGCAACACGTATAAAGTAGGCGATGTGTTGTATGGCGTTCCGTTTCATATTTGCCCTACGGTAGCGCTGAATGAAACACTAGCCGTTGTAGAAAATCATAATGTGATTGGTAGTTGGAATGTAGTGGCGAGGAAGAGGAAGATTTCGGTGTGATAAAAAGAGATTCTACTATTGATCGCTCACTTCCCAGATGGACACATATTATCTATGCTCCAGAGGAGCTTCCAGTCTATAGAAAGCTTGCTCAACTAGCCTTTTAGGCTCCGTAGGAGCCTCCTATAAAATCGGTTATAATATTTTTCATTAACACAAAAGACACTTTTTACAATTTGAATTTAGGTGGCTCCTCTGGAGCCGTTCCGTCTGTAAATGTTTTTCTACAAACAGGAAGCTCCTCTGGAGCAGAATACGGCAAAAGATGACAAACAATAGACTAGAGGACAGGTAGACCTCATGCTTCAAGCTTCACGCTGCTTGTCCCAAGGATTCCATTGGAGAAGCATGTAGCTAATAATTTCAATTGCACCTAGGATAATTAAATTGTAATTTTCAATTCTATACCTATCCTATGAATAAAAATACTTTTAAAACCTTTAAAGCACTGGTCATTATTCTTCTTTTTTCTTGCCAACCTAAAACAACGGAAGTAAAAAATGACAATGCCTACCTCGAAGAGATTACCCTTCGTCAATTGCAAGAAGGTTTTCAAAAAGGAACTTTTACCAGTGAGCAAGTGGTGCGTGATTACTTGGCGCGCATAGAAGCCATCGATAAAAAAGGCCCTGCCATCAACTCCATCATTTTTGTAAATCCCAAAGCCATTGAACAAGCGAAGGAACTTGATGCAGAAAGAAAGAATGGAAAAATACGTGGGCCATTGCATGGCATCCCAATTATTTTAAAGGACAACATCGATACTTATGATATGCCGACAACGGCAGGTGCTACTGTCTTGCGCAATTCGTATCCGCCAAAAGATAGTTACTTAGCAAAACGATTGAGAGAAGCGGGAGCAATTATTATTGCAAAAGCAAACCTGAGTGAGTGGGCAAATTTTCGAGGTGATATGTCATCCAGTGGTTGGAGTGGAGTAGGAGGCCAAACGAAAAATCCTTACGTGCTAGATCGTAACCCTTGTGGATCCAGTTCGGGTTCTGGCGCATCCATTGCTGCGAGCCTTGCTGCTTTCGCTATTGGTACAGAAACGAATGGCTCTATTGTTTGCCCGTCAAACAACAATGGGCTTGTTGGATTGAAACCAACCGTGGGCTTGTTAAGTCGCAGTGGTATTATTCCCATTTCGTTTACGCAAGATACACCCGGACCGATGGCGCGCACCGTGGAAGATGTTGCGATCAGCCTTGGTGCGATGGTTGGCATTGATTCTACAGATAGCAGGACGGCCGCGTCTGAAGGGAAATTTAAAAGTGATTATACGCCTTTTTTAAAAGCAGATGGACTACGTGGGAAGCGAATAGGTCTATTAAAAAAGAGCTTGGGCTATCACGCGAAGGTGGATACGCTAATGAAGCGAGCGATAGCCGATTTAAAAAAACAAGGCGCTGAAATAGTGGAGCTGGAGTTTAGTTTAGATCGCGGTGTGAATGGTTCTTCCTTTCAAGTTTTGTTGTATGAGTTTAAAGACGGATTAGAAAAGTACTTTGCCAGCTTAGGAGATAAAGCTCCTGTTAAAACGTTGAAAGAGTTGATTGCTTTCAATAAAAAAGATTCTATTGAACTCCGCTACTTTGATCAACTCTTGTTAGAGCAGACCGATGCCAAAGGCAACCTACAATCCAAAGAGTACTTGGATGCATTGGCAGCCATGTTGAAAGCCACCCGCGAAAATGGCATTGATAAATTGCTAAAAGAAAATTCGTTAGATGCCTTGATGGCTCCCACGGGTTCACCCGCATGGAAAACGGATTTAGTAAATGGAGATCATTTCATAGGGGGCAGTTCATCGCTTGCCGCAATTTCAGGTTATCCATCCATTACAGTGCCGATGGGTTTTGTAGATGAACTTCCTGTTGGTGTTTCTTTTTTCAGTACTGCATGGACAGAGCCGTTGTTATTGGAGATTGCGTATGGGTATGAGCAAAGCACGAAGCATCGGAAAGCACCGAAGTATATTCCTTCTAACTAATATATAAATTTTGACATATGTATAGGATCAACTTTTATAACGGCTAACTAATAACCTTATGGCCAAGTCAGAATTAAAAACAAAGAAGACAGAGCTTAGTGTAGACGCTTTTATTAAAAAGATTCCCGATGCACAAAAACAAAAAGATGCTTTCGCCATCATTGGGCTAATGGAAAAAGCCACCAAGGCAAAAGGCAAAATGTGGGGATCAGCCATTATCGGGTTTGGCGACCAGCATCTGAAATATGAAAGCGGCCGCGAACTAGATTGGTTTGTGATGGGATTTTCTCCGCGCAAGCAAAATTTGACTCTCTATATTTTCGGAGCAGTAGAAAAACAGCAAACCCTCTTGAAAAAATTAGGAAAGCATAAAACAGGAAAAGGCTGTTTGTATATCAATAAGTTGGAAGAAGTGGATATGGCTGTATTGAGAGAGATAATTAATAAAGGGGGTTATCAAATAGACTTCAGATAATCTCACCTTTGTTAAATAATCACTTTTGAAAGCCCCTTGATATCAATAATAGGCAAGAATGCATAGTGCAGAATGGTCCCTTTCAATTCACTAAACATTACACCACGGGTGGTGGAGATTGAAATAGAATTTATGGTTTCAGCAAAGGGTTCATATAACCCAGCCACACCATTGCTTTTCATAGTAATTACTTCTTCAAAATTGGCCACACTAAAAATACAGGCACACGTAATTGATCCGAGCATCGTGGCCAGGTCATCTGCCTTTATTTTCACTTTCGTTACAGCAATTACTAATTTTTGATTGCTGTCTAGATTGGCTTCCACATTAATCTCAAAATTGAAATTGGTAAAGGAAGGTATCCCCTGCGCGAGATTGTTTATTGTTAATTCCTGAAGTTCAACTGATTTTAATTGAAAGAGAGGAACAATGGTTTTGGCTTCTTTAGCCATACACAAAGGTTTTTGATGCCACTGATTTTTTGTTGATCGCAGGTTCAGCCGTATAAGGTTTATAAAATCCGGCTAGGGTAGGTCTAGCCGAACCTGTAACTACAGTTCTGTACTCCACTATCTTGGTCACTTTCCATGATCTTTCATTGAGGAATATAAGTTCTATGCCAAGTTTTTCTCCTATATCCCATAGTGTATCAGAAGTAAAATTGTGTGTGCCACTCAGCCACTTACTTATTTCAGAGGGCTGCTTACCCATTTCTTCGGCAAATTTTAATTTAGTCCATCCCTTTGCTTCTCTCGCTTCGTCAATTTTTAAAGCCAATAGCATTTTATTCTCTGTGCGCGCTTGCTCTTGTGGAGTAATTTCTTCGAGAAGTGCCCCCAGTACTTTACTGGTGTGGCCTTCAGCACGTTTTGTGTTAGTCATTTTTATAAAAGTTAAAGTCTCCCAATAATTCAATTTCATCATCGGCCCAGGTAATCTCCCTTTCACGGATTCGGTGGGCTATTTCTTGTGAAACAATTTTCATGTAATGATTTTCCAATGTTAGTTTTTCGCTTTCCTGCAAAGCCCTCATTGTTTTGGGCTTGTGCCCTCCACCGCCTACCACAAGCACTCCTGTGCCAAATCGGATGCAGTATAGTCTTAAGTTTTTATCAGGATCATCATAGAGCGCACATACGCCATCTCCAGGTTTCCCTTCTCTATCTTTAAAGAAATGATCGCGCGCACCCGATTTTTGCCCGATGGTTCTTAATCGACTTGCGATGTTCTTAACTTCTTCACGGTGTTCAGTAAGATTTTCGGTTACAAAATGTTCAAAGAGAGTTGTTTGATTTTGTTCATCTTCTTCCAGAATTATAGAATAGATAGTTGCCTTAGAGCCAGAATAATCTTCTAATTTAACTACCCTGAAATTCACTTTTAAATGAAATTTACTACAAATATAACTCGAAAACAATATAAATGATTCACTTATAAGTATAATTTATTATAAATTACTGTAAATCATTTATTTCCAATCAAATAGGTGATGAATTGAAAAGTTGTTCGTGAGTTTCTTACTTCTTCTCCCCTACCGGCAACTCCACTTTTTCATCCCACACATATTTATTAAACCATTGCCAGTTGTGCCACGTGGCGGCTAGGCGCTCTTTTGGTTTGGTGATGCCATGACCAAAGCCTTTGTACACGATCAACTCGCTCGGCACCTTTTTATCGCGCAGGCCTTGTAGCAATTCGAAGGCATTAGAGATAGGTACACGCTTATCAAGTTCACCATGTTGAATGAGCGTAGGCGTTTTTGCATTGTTGATGTTGGTCATGGGTGAAGTTTTTTTGTAGATCAGTTCATCGCTCCACGGTGTGGATTTTAAATATTGTCGCGTGAAGGGATGAATGTCGGTGCTGACATAGTACGTTACCCAATTGCTAATACCCGCACCAACAGAGATGGCTTTGAACACATCAGTGTTGGTGGTGAGGAAAGCAGAAATATATCCACCTTGACTCCAGCCCATGCTGCCCATTTTTGTTTTGTCTATCATGCCTTGCTTATCTAAGTAGTCGATGCCGCTCATCACATCCCACATATCGCCTACGCCTAAGTTTTTTACATTGAGCGAGCGGAATGCTTCGCCATAACCAGCAGAGCCTCGATAGTTGGGTCGAAGTACCAAACAACCTTTGTCCAACCATTGCAAAATCGGATAGACATAACCAGGAACAGGTGTGGGAGTGTCGATGCCGGTAGGGCCACCATGGATCATCACAAGTAGAGGATATTTTTTTGAGGGATCATAATTTTTTGGTTTGTGCAACACACCTTCAATGGTGGCGCCATCTTTACTTTTCCAACTGATCACTTCACTTTGTGCAGTTTTCCAATTTGAAATTTGCGCAGTCAGGTCTGTGATTTCTTTCAACTCATTACTATTGATATTTCCTGTGAATACTTCTGTGAGTTGATCGCCATTGCGCCCCGTGCAGGCAAATTGTTGTCCGTCTTGTGAAAAGGAGAATCCAAAAATTTGATCTGGTGTATTTTTAAAAACGGTGTGGAGTCCTGTTACAGGATCGATGCGGTACAACGGACGTTTTGTTTTGCTCCAAATAGAACTATAAATGCCCGAGGCTTCCCACGTGAATCCACCCAAGTCTTCATCCAATGTTTTGGCTAATTGCCTTGAGGTTTTTGTTTCAATGTTAATCGCAAACAATTTTGAATTAGCATAAAAATTAGAAACGCTATCGCTCAAGTTGGTGGTGTACAAAATTTCTTTTGAGTCGGGAGACCAATCTTCAAGAAAATCCGAACTAGAGTTAGATACTACCGCGGTTACTTTTTTTGTTACGATATTAATTATTGAAATATCTGATTTAAGAGAGGAGTTGATCAGCGGATCTGGCTGGTGGCTGAAAGCTACGTTTGTTCCATCAGGCGAAATGGTAAAGCCGCTTACTGTAAATTTCCCTTCGGTAATTCGTTGGGCTTTGGGTAGCTCAATACAACCTGCCTTTACTTTTAGCGAGTCGATGGTTTCATAGCAGGGCCGCTCGGAAGGGTCTATCATTTCTGGTTTGAAATCGATTTGCCATAAATGAGAGAGTGTGTAATCTTTGTCATCTACTTCAAAGCCACCATAACGTTTGTCGCGTTCTTTTTTATTCTTGTCTTCTTTCTCTGGCTTCAAGAAAATAATCGAATTACCAGAGGGATGCCAATCAAATGAAGAGACACCTTCCTCTTCTTTGGTGATGGCGCGCGCCTCACCACCTTCTGTGCTCAGAATATAAACTTGATTTTTATTTCCACGGTCGGCCAGAAAAGCGATCCAGTTGCCATCAGACGAAAAAGCGGGATTGGTGCTACTGTTTTTTGTTGTGTTAGTAAGTTGAAATGGTTTGCTTCCATTTTTGCTCAGCCATACCTCAGTATCAAAACGATTGTCGTTCCAATCGGTAGTTTGTATTGTAAAAGCTACTTGATTGCCATCGGCAGAGAGCGTAACCCCACCTGCACTGCGAAGGGAGATCACTTCTTCAAAGGAGGGAAGGCGTTGGGCAAATAATGAATGAGTGACAAATGCAAGTAAGAGGGCGAGCCGATTAATCATAAAGGTGGATTTAAGAATAATTTAAAGATCGCAAATAAAAGAGCAGATTTGCAATAGCTTCCATACCAGTGGTAAGTGGCTTTTACCATTGGTGGAAGTTGGGTTTTGTTGTTGGTTGCTATTAGATAAGTTCGGGGCAGTGAGCAGAAGTACTCTTCTCCTTAAAGCACAATTCCATTTTTCATGACAAAATTACTATTTATTACCTTAGCAGTAGCCACCTCACTAACAGTGCAAGCCCAAACAGCGCAAGACACTGTAGATATAAGAAGAGTAGCCTTAGCATACATTGAAGCACAACATACGCCCAATCCTAAATTGATGGAAGCAGCATTACATCCTCGATTGGTAAAGCGATCTGTTTTTAGAAGTAAGGCCACACAAAAAGATTACATATCTGAATATTTCACAGAGAACATGGTGATCCTTGCCGAAACCTATAATAAGAAGGGGGACAAGTTTCCTAAAAACCCAAAGAAAGAAGTGAAGCTACTCGACATCTCGGCTCGAACTGCATCAGTGAAATTAATAGCTGATGAATGGATTGATTACATGCACATTGTAAAAACAAATGGAGAATGGAAAATAATAAATGTCCTTTGGCAGTACAATAATTTATCGGAACATCAATAACTTATACTTAACAACACAAAGCCTTCCGTATGAAAACCCTCAACCTCATTTTCCTTTTCGTTGCTTTGTCGTTTTCGACATTGGCACAGCAAAACATCATACCCGTTGCCGATAATTTGGTTACGGATGGCATACCTTCTCTGCCGCTCACTTATATAAACGATGTTAAAAATTATACAGAATCACGTGGGGCTTCCTTTGCCACATGGCATCCCCTCAGAAAAGAGATGATCATTTCTACGCGCTTTTCGAACAGCAACCAACTTCATTATGTAAAAATGCCTGGCGGGGATCGCAAGCAAATCACTTTTTTTGATGAACCGATTGGTGGCGCATCGTTTGAACCAACCAAAGGCGAATATTTTTTATTCACAAAAGACATTGGCGGAAATGAGTTCTCGCAAATATATCGATATGATGTAGGCTCAAAAAAGACAACACTATTGAGTGATGGGCTGCGCTCGCAGAACGGAGGCATGCGATGGAGTCACAAAGGAGATCGTATTGTGTACGGTACAACCAAGCGTAATGGCAAAGATCGCGACATCTACGTGATAAATCCGCTGGATCGTGCCAGCGACAAAAAAGTAATTGAAAACGAAGGTGGTGGTTGGGGCGCTGTAGACTGGTCTGTTGACGATTCTAAATTATTGGTAGGCGAAAGTATTTCTGTAAACGAATCGCGGTTGTACTTGGCGGATGTATCTGCAGGAACAAAAACTCGTTTGCTACCTGAAAAAGACGAGCGTACCAACTATGATGGTGTTTCTTTTTCAAAAGATGGAAAGGTCATTTACATTATTACAAACAAAGACAGTGAATTCAATCGCTTGGCTTATTATAACTTAGCCACAAAAAAGACTTCATTCATTTCTACTTCCATTCCATGGGATGTGGAATCGGCAACACTATCTGATGATGGAAAACAAATGGCGTTTGTTACCAATGAAAATGGCTTGTCGAAATTGTATGTGATGCAAACAACCACCATGCAATTCACAGCAATGCCCAACTTGCCAACGGGTGTGATAGGTGGAATAGATTGGTATAACGATTCGAAGTCATTAGGATTGACTTTTTTAAGTTATGATGCTTCTGCGGATGCGTATGAATACAATACTGAAACAAAGCAACTCACTCGCTGGACGGAAAGCGAATTGGGCGGCATGGATGTTTCAGGTTTGCCTGCACCGCAGCTCATCTCTTGGAAATCATTTGACGGAAAAATGATTTCGGGTTATCTCTACAAGGCATCGAATAAATTTTCAGGCAAGCGCCCAGTGATAATCAACATTCACGGTGGCCCAGAAGGGCAATCACGACCTACATTTCTCGGGCGATTGAATTATTATATCAATGAACTGGGTATCTCCATCATTTTCCCCAACGTGCGCGGCAGCACTGGTTACGGAAAAACATTTGTTGACTTGGATAATGGTATGAAGCGCGAAGAATCAGTGAAAGATATTGGTGCACTCATCGATTGGGTGGCACAGCAAATTGACTTAGACACGAACAGGATCATGATCACTGGTGGAAGCTATGGCGGCTACATGACATTGGCTGTTTCTTATTTGTATAGCGACAAAATCCGTTGCTCGTTAGATGTAGTAGGTATTTCCAACTTCAACACGTTTATGAAAAACACAGAAGCCTATCGTAGAGATTTGAGACGCGTAGAATACGGTGATGAGCGCGATCCCAAGATGGCTGCTTACTTTGAGGCCATCGCTCCGCTCAACCACATTGATAAAATCAAAAAGCCATTATTCATTGTACAAGGTGGCAATGACCCGCGCGTGCCTTATACTGAATCCATTCAAATGAAAGAAAAGATCAAAGCAAACGGTGGCACTGTTTGGTTCTTGATGGCAAAAGACGAAGGTCATGGTTTTCGCAAGAAGAACAATCAAGACTTTCAGTTTTATGCAACAGTGGAGTTCATGAAACAGTTTTTGTTGAATTAGTTATCATTGACAACTAAATACACGCTAAATTTTACGCATTCATTTTATCGCAAACTTTAGGCAGCGGAAACTTCATACAATTTTGTTTTTGCCGATGGCAAGAAAGTAAAAATTGGATACGAGAAAATGGAGTCGGTTAGTATTTGCATGGTTGGCCAGACTGTAAAGATCAGGTGTATAACGGAAATAGAAAATACCAGCGAATAGTGATTTTGTTTATTGGAGGTAGGATTGAATCAAGTCAGAACTTTTTTGCCTATTGCCCTTTGTATTTTTTTATTTCTCCGCCACCATCGCCAAAATATCATCCACATATTCGCGTGAGTTGCTCAAGCGCGGCACTTTGTTCTGCCCGCCCAACTTGCCCCGCTTCTTCATCCAATTATAAAAAGTGCCTTCAGCTACACTATGTATGGTAGGGGCGACAAGTGCGATATCATGAGCGCGCTTTGCATCATAGTCAGAATTGATTTTGCGCAGTGTTTCATCAAGCACACTAGTGAACAGGCTCATGTCTATGGGGCTTACTTTAAATTCAATGATCCATTCATGGCCACCACGCTTCGATTTTTCTAAGTAGATAGGTGCGGCCGTAAAATTATCTATCACTGCTCCTGTATGCTCACAGGCACGCGTGATAGCCGCCTCTGCATTTTCAATAATTACCTCTTCACCAAAGGCATTGATAAAATGTTTGGTACGCCCCGAGATTCGAATTCTGTAAGGGGACTTGCTCGTGAACTTAACGGTGTCACCAATATTGTATCGCCACAGGCCTGCATTAGTGGTGATTACCATCGCGTAATTTTTACCTATCTCCACATCTTGCAAGTTTATTGCATCGGGAAATTCTTTTTCAATCTCTTCCATGGGGATGAACTCATAATAAACCCCGTAGTCTAACATGAGTAGCAAATCTTCGGAGTCTTTTTGATCTTGAATGCCAAAGAACCCCTCACTTGCATTGTAAGTCTCCCAGTATTTCATCTGATCGCCCGGTATCAACGATTTGAATAAATTCTTATACGGAGCAAAAGATACTGCCCCATGAAAAAAAACCTCTAGGTTTGGCCATACTTCCAAAATGGATTTTTTCTTCTCCAGTTCCACAATGTATTGCAGCAATAAAACCGTCCACGTAGGCACACCTGCAATTTGTGTTACATCCACCCGCGCAGTTTCGCGCGCCAGTTTTTCAATTTTTTCTTCCCAGTTATCCATCAACGCCACTTCTAAACTGGGTGTACGAATAAACTCAGCCCACGGGGGTAAGTTCTGCATAATTACTGCAGATACATCGCCATATTTTGAAGTCGAAGAAGGGTCGTATTCGTTTACCCGATAGCTCCCACCAATCGCAAGGCCCTTGCCAGAAAATATTTTCGTGTCAGGATAATTATTGATGAAGATCGAATACAAATCTTTTCCTCCCTTGAAGTGGCAGTCTTCCAATGCCTCTGATGTAACGGGAATAAACTTGCTGCGTGCGTTGGTGGTCCCGCTCGATTTGGCAAACCACTTTACCTCCGATGGCCACAAAATATTTTGCTCGCCATGCAACAGCCGCTCAATGTAAGGGTAGAGTTGTTCGTAGGTATGCACGGGCACACGCTTTTTAAAATCCTCATAGTTCACCAAATCCTCGAACGAATATTTTTGGCCGAACTGTGTATAGCGCCCCGAGCCGATCAGCTTTTTCAGTACCTCATCTTGCACCTCGTGCGGATATTTCATGAAAAGCTCCATTTGATGGATGCGCTTTTTCATGACCCAAGCGAGGATAGAGTTTAGGATTAACATTTAGGTATAAACGTAAAAATAGTCCTTCTTGCCAAGGCGGCAAAGAGCGTGTAAGGTAAAAGATAAAATTTCAGATTATTGCTTTGTGGGCACCCCGCTTCCGTCTGTTTCCGCTAAAGCTACTGTAAGCGCGAGTCGAACTGTCGCCCACCCTACACGCATTCAATGTCGGGCTCCACAATGCCTTCATCGCTAGGCAAGTTGTGTGCAAGAGATAAAGCTTCGCCCGATGACCTTAAGAAGAAATGTAGGGCGAGATGACGCGCATTCCAAATTAGTGAGTTCATGGCGAAATAAGCTGTCTTCTTTTGAATTGTGGCTACAAATACCTCCTGCTATCCTTATCTACATTTCTCAGTTCAAATCATTTTTTCGATTTCTTTTTTTTCTTGCTCAACACTTCATTTTTTTCCTTCAACAATTTTATTTCTTCATTTGCGGCCTTCAACTGCTTGGCCGATAATTGTGAATGAAGCTGATTCGCCTCTGTTGATTCTTCTAATTTGCTTTCTAATTTTTTGAATTCTGTTTTATAGTCTGACATGGAAGACAAATCCATTTCTTTTTTTAATTTCATAATGCGCTGATAGGATTCATTAATTCTCTGTGTAGAAATTTCACCTTTCTCAACTACTTTTCTTATTGTGGAAAAAATCCGTTCCACTTTTTGCTTCTGACTGCCCGGCACGTTGTTGGCAAAACACAACACATCCACGCCCGCAATAATCGCCATCTTGATCGACTCCTCAAATCCATATTGCTTGGTGATGGCTTCCATCTGCATATCGTCAGAGAACACTACGCCTTTATAGCCCAGTCTTTTTCTCAAGAGGCCATCTAAAATTTCGGGTGAAAGAGTTCCTGGTCGACTTGCCTTGTCCAGATTTTTATTCACGATGTGGCACGTCATCACGGCATCCACATAGCCAGAGTCCAAAAGAATTTTGTATGGCTTCAATTCTCGCTCTGTCCAAGTCTTGGTTACATCGGCAATGCCGAAATGTGAATCGGTGGTGGAGCTACCGTGACCGGGAAAATGTTTCAGCACCGTGACCACACCAAACTTGCGATGTTGCTTGATAAATTCTTTTGCCATCATGGCCACAGTGTCTTCATTGGCAGAATAGGATCTTCCACTTTTTACGATTACAGGATTGGTTGGCTCAACAGCTACGTCTACACAAGGGGCAAAGTTTACATTGAAACCAAGACCAGCTAAGGTAGCAGCCGTAGCCTCAGCATAAAACCGTGCCGTGTCCAGCGATTTAGATTTGCCAGTGGCATCAGCCGTGATGGAGCGCGTGAATCCATATTTTTCTTTCAGGCGATTTACTTTTCCTCCTTCTTGATCAATACAAACAAAAATGGGCGAAGGTGCTGCGTGTTGATAAGTCCAAATTATTTTCTTCAAGTCAGCAAAGGCATTGGGCTTCTTGGGAATATTTTTTTCAAAGAGAATGATGGAGCCTACGTTTCCTTTTTTCACCTCCTGCAACACCACTGTATCTACTTCTGCTTGAGTGATCCCCACCAATAGCATTTGCCCGATTTTTATGTCGAGGCTGTCGCGGGTTTGGGCGTGAAGGGATGTTGAGAGAAGTAAGGCTACAAGCCACACGCTGCAAGCTACAAGCCGTGAGGGCGAAGTTAGAGGTTGGAGGTTAGAGGTTAGAAGCTGGGTGCTAAAAATCCTCGACTTGAAATTTACTCCAAGCAGCCTGCAGCCTGTGGCTTGCGGCTTGAAGCCAATACTCATCCTAATATCTCTCATAAACCATTTTTAAAATTATTTCCATTTGTTTTCTCAATTCGCTTCCTGATACCACAAAGTTATTGCTCATCAAACTAAAAATAAGCGTCTTGCCTTTTTTGGTGATCAAGTAGCCACTCAGGCAATGGTTATTACTTAATGAGCCAGTCTTACCATAAATGTACGGCACTTCTGCTTTGTACCAATTTTTGATCGTGCCGTTTTTACCACTCGCGGCCAAGAGTTTGAACAATCGCTCGCGAGGAACTTGTTTGTAAATTTTATCCCACAACACTACAATAGAGCGTGGCGTAAATAAATTATATCGTGATAGACCCGAGCCATCCACCCATTGTGGCTTGTCGGGGAGATCCACCAGAAAGTTTTTTATCGAATGGCGAATGGCAATCTCCGGTTTGAGTGTATCGCTCACCACTGCGGCACATTGCAGCAGCAACTGCTCGGCAATAAAATTATCACTGTCTTGCATCAGTACGCGGTAGAGGCTATCGGCAGGAACGCTTCTCAATACTTTTGCATTCGCCACGAAATTAAAATTACTGATTGCGATTGGCCTCTTCAATGTATCACTCAACAATGCGGCTACTAATTCTGGGTTATAATGAAAAGGTATTTCCCATCGCTCATTCTTTTTCTTTCCTACATAATAGGTCAAATGATTTGAATCGATGCCGCGGACTACTTCTTCCTCTTCGTGTTGCTCTGTTGAGTTGCTCAACTGTTTTGAAAAATAACTGGGCGATGCTTGCAATGATTGATCTGTTTTCTTTTTGATGTTGATGAGGTTGCCGTAAATGGGAAAGGGTGCTCGCTCGCTTGAGTAGGCATAAGGATAATCGTCCCATGCCCAACCAGCACCGAGTTGCTCTGTTTGAAAATGTGTGGTGGAGAGAAAAAGTTTTTCAGGCCTGCTTTTTAGGAATTGAAAAACTTTGCCATTCTGAAAAACATTCGGGTAAAGGAATGACGCATCGCCCATGCCCCAAAAAATCAATGAATCGTTTCGTTGAATGTATTTGAGGGAAGCAATGGAATCGCCCAACAATTGCAGCGAGGTGTAGAGGGTGAAAATTTTGGTATTGGAGGCAGGAGTAAAATAATGAGCTGAGTTAAAATCGATCAACGTTTTCTTTTCTGTTGGATCATACAATGCAAAGCCTGTGTGATCTTGGAATTTTGTTTCTGTTTCGCGCAGGGTTTTGAGAACGAGTGTTTTGGGTGAACAAGCTGTTGCCAAGACTGCAATGAAGAACAACGTGAAAAGTTTTTTCGATTTGATTACTAAGTTGCCAGGTGAACTATGTGCTGGCTCGGCCAGGGATAGTAGCGGAAAGCCCACAGCGAGGAACGAGCGAGGACTTGTAGCGGATAGCCCAGTGCCCCGATTTTTATCGGGGCAGGCCGCCAAAGAAAAATTTAGAACCTGATTTGTAAAGAATTGTTTGAACGACCCCTTCACCATTATTTTTTATCAACTAGGTAACGCTCTTTCAAAATTTTACAATGATGGGTTTCGTGACCAGCGATGACGAAACCAAGCACGGCCACCGACATTTCATTGTTGTTGGCCACGCCTTTGCGCGTGAGCATTTCGGGTGTGAAGCTTTCAAACAGATCGATGGTGGATGCGCGCAGGTGACTCATTTCATCGGCCAGTTTTTTCAAACTGCGACTTGAGGCATTTAAGTAGGGTGCATGTTCATTTTCATCCCAACCCGACAAGGGAGTTTTGTCGTGGCGTGCAAAACGCAAAGCGCGATAGGCAAAGATGCGCTCGGCATCAATGACATGAGCCAATACCTCGCGGATCGTCCATTTGTTTTCTGCGTACTTGTAGTCGGCCTTATCGGGATGGATGGAGTGCACCAACTCTTGTGTGCGGTGGCCTGATATGCGAAGGGCTTGGAGGATGTCTCCTTCTTCAATTTGCTTCACATAGGTTTTGTAAAAGGGAGGAACGCTTTCGAGGTTGAGGAGCATGGGTTGATTCGTTAATTCGATGATTCGTTAATTTGTTGATTTGAAAATGTGATGATTTGAAAATTTGAAAATGATTGGCCTTGGCCGTCATGCCATTAAAAGTCAGTAAATATTTTGTCAGGAAGTGTTTCATCTACTTTTACATTCTTGGGGCCACCATTATCTGAGCGATCTGCCGAGAGCATGACGTTTCCATATTTTTGATAATTATCCCACGGGCGGATGAAGTTGGCGGTATCTTTTTTTGCATCGTTAAAGTACGCCCAGTGTTTGATCATTTTATCTTGAATGCCCACGTACAATCTGTATTTGTTCTCGGGGGTGTCGCCCACTTCTTTAAAGGTGAGTTCTAGAATATTGTAACGATTACTTTTCAGTGTGTCTTCGCCAAAGTATTTTAACGTTACGCCACTGTCTTTGAGTTTGAAGGGCATGGTGAGCCAGTACGAATCGTTGATCCAAATTCCTTTGGCGCGAGCCAACAATTTTTTCAACGTGTCGGCTTCGGTCATTTCCTTTCCGTGGAATTTCACTTTGCCTTCGCCTGTGTTGATGTTTACAAGATAAACAGAAGTATCACCAGGAGATTCGATGCGCACACGGCCTGTGTGCTTATCCCACGTCAAGTTGCGCCTGCCGAAAAAATTCCATGAGATGAAACGTGTCTTGTCCCAATTCTCGCGACCGCCCATCGCATTCATGATACTGTCGGCTAATTGAATAGCAGCAGGGTCGGAGTGATCGAGATCAAAACCTTCTGCTGCGGGGTTTAGCTCAGCAAGGGTTTTTGGCTTAGGATCGCAGGCAGCAAACAAAATGGCGGCAGCAAGCAAAGTGAATAATGATTTCATAGTGTTGGTTGTTTTGGAGGAGTGAAGGTAATTAAAATATGTGCATCTGTGAAAGGCAATATTATTAAGAGGCATTGAACCACATAGGCACGGTAGTACACATAGAAATTCACGCATAACCTCAAAACAGATAACTGCCTATACGTCTCATTCAATTTATCGATGGCGTGCCAAAAAAAGATTTACTTCGATTGGATATATCTGTGGCACGCTTCCATACTCTAATCATATTTCCCACGGGTTAAAGATAGAAGCGAAAAGCCTACCTCGGCTGCGCCCAGGATGAACTCCGCGTGCTGGTAGCGAGGGAGCCTGAAACGGATAGCCCGGTGCCACTGCGTATCGCGTGGCAGGCCGCAAAGAATTTATTACAAATTCTAGATTACGGAAATGTTACTAGGAAAAATTTGGGGTGACGATTTCTTTCAGGCTGCTTGAGAGAAACCTGTGAGCTCTAGTTTTTGGGTCGAGCTTATGCTGCGAGTTGCAGTCCCTTTTTGCCTTTGCGCAGTGCCTGGCGGATTTCTTTCATCGCTTCCTTTTTGAAGGAATGATCTCTACCTGGCTGATGGATGATACTCTTGATGTAAGTGAGTACCTCTTCCATTTGCACAAAATTCAGTGCATCTAAGCTCTGAAGAATGGCTAGTTTTGGTGATTGTTTCATGACAATAGTGGTTGTCTGATACAAATAACGTAAAACTTTATACTCAGGTTCAAATGGATAGGATGCTATTAATGGAAAGATAACATTGAAGTACTTTTTTTGACTAAATCGCACCAAAATCCCTTTGTTTGGGGGCTATTTCTGAACCTATTGCACATTGTGAAAGTATTACTTCTTCATCAGCACTTCAATATTCCGCAAAAAGGCGGGGCAATTCGATCCTATTACCTGGCAAAAGCACTAGTTGATAAGGGGATCGAGACGGTTGTGATCACTGGTCACAATGAAAAATCTTATCGAAAAGAAAATGTGGAGGGCATTGAAGTGCATTACCTGCCCGTGGCCTACGACAATAAATTTGGTTTTGCTGCGAGAGCAATTTCCTTTTTGAAGTTCAATTGGGGTGCAATGCGGCTGGCGCGCAAAGTAGATCACGTTGATTATTGTTATGCCATTTCTGTCCCACTCACGATTGGCTTGGCCGCAATGTGGATCAAGAAGTTTTATGAAATTCCTTACATTTTTGAAGTAGGTGACTTGTGGCCTGATGCACCCATCCAATTGGGCTTCGTCCAGAATTATTTCTTCCGTCAATTTTTGTTTTCGATGGAGAGACAGATTTACCGATCTGCCAAATCCATTGTGGCACTTTCGCCAGCGATTGAAGAGGCGGTAAGAAAGAAAATCTCTGTCCCGAGGTCTGTGTCCTCACAGACCTCCATCCATTTTATTCCCAACATGGCGGATTGTGATTTTTACAACCCAGAAATAAAATTGCCAGCATTGGAAGATAAATTTAATGTGAAAGGCAAGTTTGTTGTTTCTTATATTGGTGCGGTGGGTGTGGCCAATGGGTTGGATTATTTTTTGGAATGCGCAAATGCCAGCCGCAAGGCACAGTTGCCTATTCAATTTCTCTTGTGTGGCGAGGGTGCTTTGCGCGAACGGTTGATGGCCAACGTAAAACAAATGGGTTTGCAAAACTTAACTTTTATTGATTTTCAAAATCGCGAGGGTGTGAGGGAAGTGATGAACGTTACTGATGCAGCTTTTATTTGTTACAAGAATGTACCGATCTTGGAGACAGGCTCGCCCAATAAATTTTTTGATGGACTGGCAGCAGGTAAATTGATCATTGTCAACTTTGGTGGATGGATCAAAAAAGAAATTGAAGAGGCGCACTGCGGCATTTTTATTGACCCTAAGCACCCGACTGATTTTGTCAAGAAGATTTCGCTTTTTTTAACAGACGAAAAGCAATTAAAAAATTATAAGGAAGCTTCAAGACAATTGGCTGAGAAGAAGTATTCAAGGAAAATAGTGTCGGAGAGATTTGCTAAATTGTTTCGCGACTGATTTTAGCCACAGATTCACTGATTTATTGTTCTGCGTAAAAGTATTAATCCGTGAATCAGTGGCAATTAATCTATAAAGCCTTTCTCTATGAGCAAGAAGAAAATTGAGACACCAAAGAAAGAAAAGGAAGAGAAGAAAGTTCCACCTTCAACAAAAGAAGAGCCAGAAAAGCCATTTGATTTTGGTGGGTTGCCGCAACGGGATTTGAAGAAGGGTTTGGGGTGTGGGTAGTAAATATGAGTGACTTCCCCGATGCCTAATACCTATATGCTTTCCGCGAAAAAAACTCTCTTCACTCGTTCACTTGTATTCGTTAATATCTCATAAGGAATGGTATTGATACTTGCTGCCACCTCATAAATAGGTAGCTCCTTTCCAAAGATAATGACCTCATCACCTTCGTGCACATCAATGCCAGTAACATCCACCATAGTCATGTCCATGCACACATTGCCTACTACAGGTGCTTTCTTTCCTTGGATTGAAACAACACCTTTACCTTTGCTGAAACTTCTGCTGAAACCATCGGCATAACCAATGGCCAGTGTGGCTAAGCTCATTTCACTTTCCGCTTTGCCTTTTCTTCCGTAGCCAATCGTTTCGCCTTTCTTGATTTTTTTTATTTGTGAGATGATTGTTTTCAACGTGGCCACGGGCTGTAGCTGGTCTACATTTTCTTCCGTTGGATTCACTCCATACAGACCAATGCCCAACCGCACCATATCCATTTGAAAATCGGGGAAGCGTAAAATTCCAGGCGAATTGAGGATATGACGAAGGGGTTTTGCGTGCAACTCATTCGTTAATGTTTTATAAAATTTCTGGTAGCGGTCAAATTGTTCTTGCGAAAATCCATCATGCCCTGCTTCATCAGCCCCCGCCAAGTGAGAGAAAACCGAGGCAATCGAAATGGAGGGATTGTTTTTAAGGATAGAAATAATCTCTGACAGATCACCTTGATCAAAACCCAATCGGTGCATGCCTGTGTCTACTTCAATATGAATAGTGGCGGGCTTTCCATCAATGAATTGTGAAAACGCACGAAGCATTTTCAAATTGTACATCACTGGTTCGAGGCAATGATCGAGCAACGATTGAAAATTTTCTTCTGCTGGGTTCATCACCATAATGGGCAATGAAATATTGTTCTTGCGCAGCTCCACGCCCTCATCTGCGTAAGCAACACCCAAGTAATCTACTTTATGGTATTGCAAGAGATTAGCCACCTCTTCACTGCCGCTTCCGTACGCAAATGCTTTCACCATTGCCATCAATTTCACGCCTGGCTTCAATTTTGATTTGAAAAAATTCAGGTTGTGTACCATTTTGTTCAAATCAATTTCCATCACTGTGCCGTGTATCTTGCGCTGCAATCGTTGCACAATTTTTTCAAATTGAAAGGTACGTGCGCCTTTCACTAGAATCAGTTCGCTTTCAAAATTTTCTAAGGGAGCTTGCTTCAAAAATTCTTCAGTGCTCACATAAAATTCAACCTTCACATTTAATTTAATATCGTTTTGATGTGAATGAAGCAGGGTACCTATTCCAATAAAGTGAGAAAGTCCGCTTTGGCTGATCAACGCATTGATACTTTCAATCAGCTCATCTTCTGCAAGCCCCGATTGAAGTACATCCGAAAGAATGAGTGTTTTCTTTTTCTTTTGCAGACTGTTTAGAAAATCGAGACTGATTTTTAATCCTGCCAAGTCATTGTTGTACGTATCATCAATCACTTGGCAATGGTTAATCCCTTGCTTCAACTCCAGCCGCATCGGCACAGATTTTAGTTGATGAATGCGCTCTTGGATGACAGTTGGTTGATACCCCAAGTGCAACATCGCTGCCACACAATGAAAACAATTTTCTATAGACGCCTTATCCCCGAAAGGGAGATGAAGAGAAAACGAAAGTTGATTGTAACTAACTTGATAACCCGAACCTGAGACTTGAATTTTTATCTTGGCATCCAATGAATTGCCCCACGACAATATTGGTAAATTATATTGACTAACCACTTCATGCAGTTCGAGATGATCTACAGAGTAAATCAATGTCTTTACTTTTTTAAATAGCTTTAATTTCTCTTCAATCTTTTGTCTTTGATTTTGAAAACCTTCATCATGTGCTGTTCCAATGTTGGTAAAAATGCCAATGGTAGGTTGAATAACGCATTCTAATTTCTCCATTTCATCGGGTTGCGAAATACCCGCTTCAAAAATGCCCAACTGATGATGTGGCTGCATAGTCCAAACAGAAAGCGGCACGCCCACTTGTGAATTATAGCTCCCGGGGTTTTTTACAATGCTTTGATCAGGCGAAAGGAGTTGATACAACCACTCCTTGATAATTGTTTTTCCATTGCTACCCGTAATGCCAATAGCAGGAATGCTAAAACCTTTTCGATGTGCTGCCGCAATAGCTTGAAGTGCCGCGAGCGCAGATTGTACAATCAAAAAATTGGCCTCCGAAAATAATTTTAAGTCAATCTCTTTCTCCACCACAAACTGCC
>JBJXEB010000095.1:0-2569 GCA_046155095.1 Cyclobacteriaceae bacterium | reverse complement strand
AAGAGAACTTTGTGGCTGGAAATTTTTTGATAAGCTGAATCAATCTAAACCTACGCGGCCCCACGGGTTGATACGCCAGCAATACATCAGGTGCGCCAATGATGGCAAGCATCTCTGCTTCGGCAATGGTAGCAGCTTTGAATTTTTGGATGCCCGCATCCATCATCAATTGACAAACCTCTGCACACTTGTTCGTTTTTACATGTGGGCGCAGGCGAGCCACATCTGGAATAAATTCTTTGAGCACTTTGATGTTCTCTTTCACTCGCTCGGGAAATACCACCAAGGCGGGCGAATCCAGTTCGTGTATGTTACTTATGTCGTACCAGGTTTTCATTTGTTCAGTTTAAATGAAGACTATTTTAAATAGATAAATTGGGGCAATTAAGAAAATACTCCTGAAAGGGTATCTGTGAACGCTAGAATTAATTGAGGGGGATTCAGGATTAGCCTACCACAAAAGGTCTTACATTATGTTGCTCAACATAAGATGCAATTTGCTCCATATCATCTACGTCAACGAATTCAATAAGATTCGACTGACGAATATGCTGCCAGTTGCTATGTTGTTCTGCAAATGCTTTTTTATCAGGCTCTTTGCCAATGATATAGTATTGACCTTTCTTATTGTCCATATCAAAGGCTTTGATCAAGCTGATTAGTTTTGATATGCTATTACTGATTGATGCGGTGGTGCTTTCAAAATCTACGCTATGGCCAGCTACTGGTAAATTATTTTGGCCAATGAAATTGACCTTTACACTTGGCACTAACAAATTGGGAACTTCCTTTACCGTAATGGTTTGATTAAGATTAACTCTCTCTTTAATCTTTGGGTAAAGATTTAATTTAAGCCGCTCTTTTAAAGTAACAGATTCTTTCAAGACATCTTGAGTTAGATCTAGCTCATATTGAAAGATAAATTTTTCAAATAATTTTTGAAAATTTTCACCATTGACCTCTAGTTCAATGGGCGTGGGTTTAGAAAAAATTAAAAGATTGCTATTGTAGTTTGAGAGATAGCTAACAAATTCTGTTTTGCTGAATTTGATTCTCATCCTTTCATCTTCACTTGTAAGCTTCTCGGTGAGACCGAAAATATACGACTTCAACAAATTGAAGGAATTCTCGGGCAATAACTTTTTAATGAATTCAAGCTTCCGAGTAGAAAATTTGAACAATAGATTTCGATCATCCACCAAAAGCAATCCAATAGTTAACTGCTCCTGGCTAGAAGGCCTGATCGGTACTGTTAGTATGGAATAAAATGATTTCATGGTGTTCACGATATTAAAAATCTAGTTGCATAATCCTTAAATGTATTCTTGCATTCGTCAATCCAACTTTGTTGGAATAACGTGTCTCTCAGCAGGGCTATTTTCTCCGCTTTGGCAATACCCCACTGATCAGGCATGCTATTTACAGTGTTTTCAAGGCTTTCTTCGCAATCTGCAACCCAAAGGTAATAATTGAAAGCAATCTCTTCAACTAACGCGGGCAATCCTTTAAAGTTCCTCAAAATAAGTGAAGTGAGTTCTGTGTTGAGAAGGGTCTCCTCTTCCGTCAACAACACCATTCCTCTATCCACGGTCATACTGTTTCCATTAAAACATCTTTCATGATCGATCGGCATAAATACATAGTCTGGATCAGTTTGTAGTAGTAGATTATAATTGTTATGGCTTCTATCTTCGTTACCCATCCATAAATCAAACAAGGAAATGGAAAGCAAATCTTCTTTGTTACTAATTTTTTTGATGATCTTCTTATCATCTTCAATAGCAACGATGGATGAGTCTATTTCCTTTGCATGTTCAATATACTTTGAGCCAAACGTGGGAATTTGAAAAAATCGTGGCTGCACAGTGTTGCTTATAAATTCATCGGTTACATGATTAGGCTGTATCGTCACAATACTAAAATCAGGAACTCTAAGTTTCCAAATTTTCAAAAAGGCCGCTGCCAAGTATTCATTGAATAGCCCTGTGGCAAGATTACTTCTGCTGTATTTACAAACGTATTCGTTCACATCACTGCACAACACCTTAACGGGATTACTTCCACTGGTTTGAAATACCTTTGTTATGGGTGATATACTTTGCAGCATAAATGAGTAATGTGCTTTATTCTCCTCGCTAAAGTTGGTCTCTTGACCAACTTTAACATAAATTATTCATACCTCAAAAAGGGCAAGGCCATTTTTTTTCTCCACGTTGCTGGTCGGGAGACCTGCAACAACAGACCAGACCAACGTCAACAAGGGGTTGCTGGTCGGGAGACCTGCAACAACAGACCAGACCAACGTCAACAAGGAAGTGCTTTTTCTGGCGCAATGCCAGTTCTGTTCATGCCCACATTCAAATCCAAAAACACATTCACAACTACACCTTGCTCTTTTGCAGCCGATGCCAATTCAGTAGCAGTGACTTCATTGTCTATCAAGCAAGAGAACTTTGTGGCTGGAAATTTTTTGATAAGCTGAATCAATCTAAACCTACGCGGCCCCACGGGTTGATACGCCAGCAATACATCAGGTGCGCCAATGATGGCAAGCATCTCTGCTTCGGCA
>JBJXEB010000094.1:0-80905 GCA_046155095.1 Cyclobacteriaceae bacterium | reverse complement strand
GGTCAGGCGACCAACAATAACACCCTACCAACAATAACAGGGGTTTTTCCCGTTGTGCATTGTAGAAATACCTGCTAGGTTTGTGTGATTTGAAAAACGAATGATAAAACTGCATCTATCTAACAATCACACAGAAATTGAAAAGACACAAGCGAACGCTTGCGCCAGAGTGGGTACCAACAATAACGGTCAAGCGACCAAAGCTTCACGATTTGTTAAACTCAACTCTTTAGAAGAAGGAGTATTTTAATTTCATCCTCATTATATTTACTTACCCAATCAAACCTAATATGAAAAATCTTTACCAAACATTTTTTTTATTCCTCTTCATCAGTCTCTTAAATGCTTTAAATAGCAAAGCTCAATGTGTTCCAACGGCACCAATTATAGGGCCAGCCACAGTATGCCTCGGTACTACAATTAATTATACATCTAATGTTGTTTCGATGAGTAGTAGTAGCAATACCTGGACTATTTCAGGCGGAGGAATCGTTAACCCTGGAGGAGGTCCAATTGGGCCAGCTGGTGTTCTTATTTCATGGGCGAGCGTTGGAACATATACAATTACTTACCGACCCACACTTTTTGGTTGTAGCACACCGCCCGTAGGGACTCTTACCGTAAGTGTTGTTAACTCACCAGTTCCAATTGCGCCAACAATTACTGGGCCTTCCACCTTTTGTACAAATAGCACAGCCACCTATTCTGTGCCAAATGTTCTAGGCCTAACCCCTCAATGGTATGTAGTTCCGTTTACTGGAACACCTCCAACACTTTTGCCAAGTGGTAACCAAGTTAATATTACATCAACTACAGATCAATTTTTTCAGCTTTTTGTTTCCTATAGCAATGGATCATGTACCGGCTCACAATCTATCATTACAGTTAACTCTTCTAGTGGCACTAGACCATTGTCAATATCTTCTTCTTCTGGAAATGTAGGATGCTTAAGTACACCAACATCGCTTAGTGCTTTCACGGGTGATTCCAATGATACATTCAATTGGTCTCTGGTATCGGGCGGAGCCCTTACACCATCAGGAACGAATAACAATACAGCATCAATACAATGGAATAGTCAAGGAACTTTTTTTGTTACAGTCACTGCTACAAATCCATGTAATGCAACGCCTAGAAATAGTAGCATCTCAATAACAGTCGGCCCTTCGCTAGGAGCAGTTGGAAGTATATCATCTCAAAATACAACTCTTTGTTACAAGTCACCGCAAACATTTTCTGTAGCCCCCGTTACTAATGCTCAAACTTATTCATGGAATTTTACACCAACCGTGGGCAGCCCATGGACTGTGCAAACTACAATACCTTCAGTGACTTATACATTTAACAGCGGTGGACAGTATACATTGAATTTAATAGTCTCGAACGCTTCCTGTAACTCATCAACTACTCTACTCAACTTTAGTGTTATTGGTTATGCACAAAACCCACTTCTCTCCTACTCACCCAATGCATGTATCAATACTAATGTACCTGTAAGTGTCACAAATAATACAAGCTACACTTATTCTTGGTCACTAGGTGATGGAGTCATTAACGGGGCAAGCAACACGAACTCCATAAACGCTCAATGGCCTACTGGAGGATTAAAAATTATTTCAGTAACGGCTACCAGTGCCTGCGATCAAATTACCATTACAAGTAATACACTGGCTGTTCCGCCACCACCACCATTGCCAAACCAACCTTACCCAATAAATATTCAAACCTCAACAGTAAATTTAGGAAGCATCATCACTCCTGCTAACATTAACCAAATTTGTCTGGGGAGCTACTACTACGGCACAACATTACCTGATTTAAGTGTTTCTTCTTTTAATTTCTCAGCCATTCCTCAGTCTTCTGCAACTATTACAGGAACTCAGGTAACTTGGCTCACAAGCGGAACCAACACATTGGTATTGACTGCTTCTAATTCTTGCGGAGGCACTACTCAGAAAAGTATTTCAGTACAGGTTAATTCTGGAACTAAACCAATTGGGTATTATCCAAATAATGGAAGCACTGATTTTAAATGCATAGGAAACTTAGGAAATTATTCTATTCCTAATACGTCTGGCTATACCTACCTATGGAGTTTGAGCGACCCGACAGGAGGAACAATGCAATCTCCATCAATAGTTAACTCAAATTTTGTACAGCCAATCTTGTGGACTAAGGCTAGTGCTCCATACTATTTGTTAAATGTAAAAGCCTCGAATGGAAGTTGCGATGGTGAGGTATTGGGTTCATATATAGGAGTCTCTCCCATTCCTTCAATGACCAGTACTCTTAGCCCTCCTTCTATTTGTAGTAACACTATTTTTAATTATATACCAACCAGTTCTGAAAGTGGAGCAACATTTTCTTGGAGTCGTGCCTCGGTAGCAGGGGTTAGTCAGTCAAGTTATTCTGGAACTGGAAGTATTAGTGAGCAACTCACAAACACAACCGATGTCCCATTAAACGTTACCTATGTGATTACAACGACAGCAAATAATTGTATCGGTATCCCACAGAATATTTCGGTAACCGTAAATCCGATACCGGTTTTTAGCAGCTCACTTTTACATACATCAATCTGTACCGGATCAACTTTTAACTACATACCAACAAGTGTTGTAAGTGGTGCCATTTTTTCATGGACTCGAGACGCGGTTACAGGGATCAGTGATCCACCTTCATCAGGAATAGGAAGTATAAACGAAATTCTTACCAATACTACAAATGCTGGCATTGTGGTTACCTATGCATTAACAGCAACGGCAAATGGTTGCAGTCGGACAGAGTATATTTCTGTATCAGTATTTCCAATCCCTAACTTAAGCAGCGACCTTAGTCCTTCTTTTATTTGTAGCCCCAATTTTTTCACATATTTCGAATCAAGCTCGATAATAGGTGCCTCCTTTTCATGGAGCCGTAATCAGATTACAGGCATAAGTCAAGCAAGTTCTTCTGGTACAGGTCATATTAGTGAATATCTTACTAACACAACTAGTGCTCCTATTGATGTTACATATTCAATTACCTCGATGGCAAATGGTTGTACTGCTATTCAAAACAAAATAGTGAAAGTGAATCCAACACCAACTTTAAGTAGTTCTCTATTACCACCTAATCTTTGTAGCAGCAATTTTTTTAACTATATTCTAACAAGCGAAGTAAGCGGGGCTACATTTTCTTGGAACCGGGGATTGATATTCGGCATCAGTCAGGCTGCTTCTAGTGGCACTGGCAACATCAGTGAAGTACTTACCAACACCACAAGCGCAGCAATTAATGTGACATATGTAATCATTACCACTGCGAATGGTTGTAGTGGCAGTCCGCAAAATGTAGTGGTATCAGTCAAGCCAACTCCTATATTAAGCAGTACGCTTTCTCCTGCTGCTATATGTAGTGGAACTACTTTTGCTTACACATCAACCAGTGCTGTTGCTGGCTCTACTTTTGCTTGGAACAGGGCGGCAGTGGCCGGTATCAGTCAGGTGGCATCTAGTGGTACTGGTAATATTAGTGAAGTACTTATCAATACAACAAGTGTAGCAATCAATGTTAAATACGTAGTTACTACAACGGCTAGTGGGTGCAAAAAAGCACAAAATGTAGTAGTGGCAGTGAAGCCTATCCCGTCATTGAGCAGCACTCTCTCTCCTGCCGCTATATGCAGTGGAACTGCTCTCTCTTACACACCGACTAGTGCGGTGGCTGGTTCTACCTTTGCTTGGAGCAGGGCGGCTGTGGGCGGCATCAGTCAAGCTCCCTCTAGCGGAACGGGCAGCATTAGCCAAGTTCTTACCAACACCACAAGTGCAGCCATCAATGTAACGTATATAGTTACTACCACTGCCAATGGCTGTAGCAGCAGTGCTCAAAATGTAGTGGTATCAGTCAAGCCAACTCCTACACTAAGCAGCACACTTTCTCCCACTGCCATCTGCAGCAGTGCTACTTTTGCATATACGCCAACTAGCGCAGTTACTGGTTCTACGTTTGCTTGGAGCAGGGCGATAATAACTGGTATTAGTCAAGCGGCTTCCAGTGGCACAGGCAACATCAGTGAAGTGCTCACCAACACCACAAGCGCGGCAATTAATGTAACGTATGCAATCACTACATCATCCACTGGTTGTAGTAGTGTGCAGAATGTAGTAGTATCAGTAAATCCATTGCCCGCTCCAGTAATAAGTGGCTCAACAAGTGTCAACTTAAACTCCAATGGAAATATATACCAAACTCCATCTGTTTCTGGTGATACCTACCTATGGACAATTACAGGAGGAACGATTGCCAGCGGGGCAGGCACGAACAGTATCTCCGTAACCTGGGGTGCAGCAGGAGCCGGAACCCTCACATTAAAAGAAACGAAGCCTACGGGTTGTTTTTTTACAACATCAGTTTATAATGTGACAATTAATAAGTTGGTTCCTACTATTTCCTTTACTTCACCTACTTCATTTGTATACGGCAGCGGCCTCACATTATCTGTGAATAAAGGCGGCTCAACAGGAGCAGTGACTTACTCTGTGGTAAATGGTACTGGTAGCGCATATATTGATCAGCAGAATTCAACTCTTTGGTCACAAGGCGCTGGCTCGGTTACAGTAACTGCTAGCGCTGCCTCAGATATGAACTATAGCGCAGGTTCTGTCTCTCAGATATTCACCATCAATAAGGCTGATCCTTTCATCAGTTTTACTTCTCCAAGATTTGGAACGTACAATACAACGATCAATCTCACTATTGGTGGCCTTGGCTCAACGGGAGTTGTAACCTATTCTGTCACGAATGATAGTGGTACTGCTACTATATCAGGTTCAACTCTTTCTTTAACAGGCGGGGGCAGAGTAACAGTTACAGCCAATCTAGCCCCCAATATTAATTTTAATGCGGGGTCTGCATCTATGGTAATAAACATTGAAAAGGCAGACCAAACGATTACTTCTTTTACTCAACCTCCAACAAAAACGTATGGAGACGCTCCTTTCCAATTTATCGCCACTTCAAGTTCAGGGTTACCTGTTACTTTTTTTAGCGACAATATAAATGTTGCAGCCATTTCAGGAAATATCGCAACCATTACAGGAGCCGGTACCACCAACATCTATGCCAGCCAGCCTGGCAACTCGAATTATAATGCTACCTCACTAGGAGGGATTGGGAAAATCCTAACAGTTCAAAAAGCAAATCAACTAATTACATTCAATCCACTGCCCACTAAGAATTGTGGAGACGCACAATTCGGGATGACAGCTAGTTCAAATGCTGGGTTACCTATTACCTTCGAAAGTTCGTCATATGGCATTGCTAGTATTCATGGAATCAATCGAGATCAGCTAATGATAAATGGTAATGGCTCTTGCTCTATTACGGCACAATCAATAGGTGACTACAATTACAATCCTGCTTCTACATCGCAGACCTTTACCGTTAGTCTTCCAGTTACAATTTTATCAAATGGAGTTCTTTGTATGGATGGTAGACAAACACTCACTGCTTCAATCAATCTTACTCCAGGAATAGCACAAAATCCAACCTTTGCTTGGGGAAATCCAGGATGTTGCATTGGATATTCTCCATCGTTCACTGCTTTTCAGTCGGGTGATTATACCGTTAGAGTAAACTATTCTGCCAATGGACAACTTAATATTTGTAACGGAACAGTTTCCTACACAATCCCAGATGCCTACACTCAATGCGGTGGGGGAAGGATTGCAAGTAAGGATGAGCCTTCACAAGGTGATTCGAAAACCGAAGAGCCAAGTGTAGAAGAAATAACCGTGTTCCCTAACCCAGCAGTGAACCAGTTCACAGTAGCACTACCAGAGCGCGTAAAAGAAGATACACCATTGGCCTTCTATGATCTAATGGGCAAGCAATTGATCTCTTCTACTATACCCAAAGGGCAATGGAAGGTATCGGTCTCGGTGGAGAATATCTCGGAAGGCATGTACCTAGTGAAGATAGGCTACGGTGATTATGGCACGGTGAAGAAGGTGATGGTGAAGAGGTAACAATAGCTAAATCTATTCTTCAAAAAGCCATCTCAATGCGAGGTGGCTTTTTTTGCGCCAGCGAGTCTATGAATCTCTGTGTCCTTAAGCCTCTTTGGCCAATTGTAAAATGTATTTTTCGTCATTCAGCATTCACAGTTCAAATTTCCACGCGCGATCTGGCCGGGGCCATCTACATCTTGCAAATAGAAACCAGTCAAGGGGTGGTGAGGAAGAAGGTGATGGTGGCGCATTAATATTCAATAGAGGATTTACAAAAAAGCCATCTCAAATTTTGGGATGGCTTTTTTGTGAGTCTTCTGCAAGCCACCTAGTTGTTGTTGGCCACCTGATCAACAACCACCCCCAAGTTCCAAGTCCTAAGTCCTAAGTCCCAAGTCCTAAGTCCCAAGCCCGAATCCCCAAGTCCTAAATACTACCAGCCACATTAAAAGATTCCCTATTTTTACAGTCAGTCCTAAAAAAAACAACTATGCTCTCATCTATTGACCCTACCGAAACCAATGCTTGGCAAAAACTGACTGCCCACTTTCTTTCCATGCAGGCCACACACCTGCGCGAATTGTTTGAGGAGGATGCAAATAGGTTTGAGAAATTCCAATTGAAGCTAGACGACATACTGATCGATTATTCCAAGAACATTATTACGCAAGAGACTATTGACCTATTGATCGAACTAGCTAACGAAACAGAATTGGCCACGGCCATCGAGGCCATGTTTCGTGGAGAGCGGATCAACCAAACAGAAAACCGTGCGGTACTTCATACCGCTTTGCGCAATAGGTCAAACACGCCTGTGATGATTGAGGGTGCTGATGTGATGCTCGGCATCAACAAGGTATTGAACCAGATGAAAGATTTTTCGTCAAGGTTATTGGATGGCCGATGGAAAGGATTTTCTGGAAAGGCAATTACAGATATTGTGAACATTGGTATTGGTGGATCTGATCTTGGACCACTCATGGTGTGCGAAGCGTTGAAACCTTATCACAAAAATATCAAACCACATTTTGTATCGAATGTAGATGGAACGCATATTGCCGAGATGACAAAACATCTCAACCCAGAAACAACACTTTTCATCATTGCCTCCAAAACATTCACCACACAAGAAACCATGACCAATGCCGAGTCGGCCAAGAAATGGTTTTTAGATAAGACAAATAATCAAGGCGATGTCTCCAAACATTTCGTAGCAGTTTCTACCAATACGAAATCCGTAACAGCCTTTGGTATTGCACAAGAAAATATGTTTGTGTTCTGGGATTGGGTAGGCGGACGTTATTCATTGTGGTCTTCCATCGGCTTATCCATTGCTTGCACCATCGGCTTCGAAAACTTTGAGCAACTGTTACAGGGCGCAAACAAAATGGACAATCATTTTAAGAATGAGTCTTTCGATAAAAACATTCCAGTGATCCTTGCATTGATCGGCATTTGGTATGTGAATTTCTTTGATGCTTCATCGGAGGCCATCTTGCCTTATGATCAATACCTTCATCGCTTTGCCGCATACTTTCAACAAGGCAATATGGAGAGCAACGGCAAATCAGTTGACAGATCAGGCAAACAAGTGATGCATCAAACAGGCCCTGTGATTTGGGGCGAGCCAGGCACGAATGGGCAACATGCATTTTATCAATTGATCCATCAAGGCACCAAGATGATCCCTTGCGATTTCATCGCGCCAGCAAAAAGCCAAAATCCATTGAGCGACCACCACGAAAAATTGCTCTCCAACTATTTTGCGCAAACCGAAGCATTGATGATGGGCAAGACGGAAGAAGAGGTGGAGAAAGAACTGAAGGCCGCAGGTATGTCCAGCGAAGAAATTGAATTTCATCAGCCATACAGAGTATTCAGCGGCAATAAGCCCACCAACTCTATTTTGTTCGAGAAATTAACTCCCAAGACATTGGGCTGCTTGATTGCGATGTACGAACATAAAATTTTCGTTCAAGGGGTGATTTGGAACATCTTCAGCTTCGACCAATGGGGTGTAGAATTAGGCAAAGTGCTAGCGAAGAAAATCCTTCCAGAGCTTAGTTCATCAGATGTTATCTCATCACATGATTCATCCACCAATGGGTTGATCAATTATTTCAAACGGTTGAAATAGAAATAATCGTAACAAAAGAATAACATACTTGTAAACTGGGCTTCATCCACTATTTTTACACACCAAAATCACTTAATGGAGAATAAAATTTCGAAGATTGGTGTGTTTACTTCTGGTGGCGATGCTCCCGGTATGAACGCAGCTATCCGTGCCGTGGTGCGCGCGTCTATCTACTATAAAAAAGAAGTGTACGGCATCACCCAAGGCTATGAAGGCATGATCAGTGGTGACATCGTGAAGTTGGGCGCACGTTCTGTTGGCAACATTATTCAACGTGGCGGCACGATTTTGAAAACCGCACGCAGCCAAGAATTCCGCACCAAAGAAGGAAGGGAAAAAGCGTTTCAAAATTTAAAGAAAAATGGCATTGAGGCACTTGTGGCCATTGGTGGTGATGGCACATTCACTGGCCTTCACAAATTCTATGAAGAGTTTAAGATTCCATCTATCTGCATACCCGGTACTATTGATAACGATTTAGCAGGTACTGATTACACCATTGGCTTTGATACCGCTACCAACACTGCCGTAGAAGCAATAGATAAAATTAGAGACACAGCCATCTCACACAATCGTTTATTTTTTATTGAAGTAATGGGGCGCAATTCAGGCTACATCGCTATCAACTGCGGCATTGCAGGGGGAGCCGTGGCAACTATTCTTCCAGAAGAATCGATGTCGCTAGATGATCTTTTCAATAAATTGGACGAAGGCGGAAAGACCAATAAAAAGTCAAGCTTAATTGTAGTGGCCGAAGGAAGCAAAATTGGTGGAGCGATTGAATTGGCTAAGATGTTTTCTGAGCGCAATAATTACTTCGACATCAAAGTAACCATACTCGGTCACTTACAGCGCGGAGGCACTCCTACTTACTTTGATCGCGTACTTGCCAGCAAGATGGGTGTGGCTGCGGTGGAAGGACTACTTGCCGGCAAGAACGATGTGATGGTGGGGATTAGAAACGGTGTGATGGTGTACAATAGTTTTGATATGATCATGTCACATCACCATGAGATTGATACAGAGTCGCTGAGAATTGCGAAGATACTTTCGATTTAAGCTGCAAAGCTAATAGTTATCGTTCAATGGTTAATAGTAAATGGTCAATCGCCAATATATGATAGTAACTAATAACGGATAACCATTAACGGATAACCATTAACGGATAACCATTAACTGATAACCATTAACGGATAACCATTAACTGATCACACCAACACATCAAAATATGACAGAACTAACAGTAGGCATTGATATCGGGGGCACGAACACCAAGTATGGTATTGTAGACCGCAGTGGACACGTGCATCTTCAAGGTAACATTGCTACTACCAAGTATGATGAGTTTCAAGATTACTTTGACGCCATGGCAGAAGCATTGCGAGAAGGCATCAAGCAATTACCCACTGATTCTCGCGTGATAGGTATTGGTGTGGGTGCAGCAAATGGAAATTACTACACGGGTAATATTGAGCGCGCCACCAATTTGAAATGGAAAGGTGTTTTACCACTGGCTAAAATGTTTGCTGATGAGTTTGGTTTGCCCAGCATTGTAACCAACGATGCCAATGCAGCAGCCGTTGGCGAAATGATCTATGGAAATGCCAAAGGCATGAAAGATTTTGTGGTGATCACGCTCGGCACTGGCTTAGGCAGTGGCTTTGTGTGTGGAGGTGTTTTGCTCAATGGCCATCATGGCATTGCAGGCGAAGTCGGTCACACTTCGGTGAATCCAGCAGGTCGCTATTGCAATTGTGGTAAGCGCGGATGTTTAGAGACGTATGTTTCTGCTACGGGCATTAAGCGCACTGTTTATAAATTATTGGCCGATCACCTAGAGCCAAGTGAGCTTCGCGGTATTAGCTTTGATAACCTGAACACCAAGATGATTACCGAGGCTGCTGTGCGTGGAGATATAGTTGCACAGGAAGCATACGAATACACGGGCCGCATTTTAGGAATGAAGTTGGCCGAGACCGTAGTTCACACTGACCCCGAAGCAATCTTTTTGTTTGGTGGCCTATCACTAGCGGGTGATTTGATTTTCAAACCCACCATCAAACACATGGAGGCGAACTTGATGCCCCTCTTCCGCGGAAAAATAAAAGTGCTTCCTTCTGCCCTGCAAAATCAAGCTGCACCTATCTTAGGTGCAAGTAGCTTAGTGTGGGATTCATTGGATAAGAAGAAGATGGAGATGGCTTAGAAAAAATTTCTGAACTTCTATTTTTCCTTAAACCACTCCGCATACATCGGGTAATTTTTAGCCGTCCGCTCGATTACTGCCTTCATCTCCTCCCCTACATCTTTGATTTTTTTCGCAGGCATCCCTGCATAAATACTTCCTGGCTCTACAATAGTTTTGGGCAATACAATTGCGCCTGCGGCAATCACAGAACCTGTACCTATCACGGCATCGTCCATCACAATCGCTCCCATCCCAATGAGCACATTGTCCTCCACTGTGCAGCCATGCACTACTGCGTTGTGCGCAATAGAAACATTGTTACCAATCACCGTCTTTGCTTTTTGGTAGGTGGCATGGATCACCGCCCCGTCTTGTATGTTCGTATTGTTGCCAATAGTGATCGAGTGTACATCTCCCCGCACCACCGCATTGAACCACACTGTGCAGTTGTCACCCATTGTTACCTCACCCACCACCACGGCATTGTCGGCAAGAAAACAATTCTCACCAAACTTTGGCTTAAGGCCCCGTACTGTTTTAATGATAGCCATGTCTTGATTTAAGATTTAGGATTTAAGATTTAGGATTTAGGATAGTCTTCTTGGCAAGCTTTGGCCTTTACGCAATTCCATGTTCTGTTCACCAAAGCTTTTCATTTCGATAAATATTGTCAAAATAATTTGAGGATTGAAAGCTACTACTAAGTTTTTAACTGACAACCTGTCATTAAATTTAAGATATGTGCTAAATTTGTATCCGAATTGACGAAAAATGGAGAATTTGATTGACGACATAGGCGTTTTAACGGGCAACGAGACCGAAGTACAGGAAACTATAAGGGTTTCTGAAAACAAGAACACAGGTAAGGCAAGGAAGCTGTACATAGAGAGCTACGGTTGCCAAATGAATTTTTCTGATAGCGAGATCGTGGCCTCCATCCTTCAAAAGGAAGGCTTCGATACTACTTCCGATCCTGCGAAAGCAGATCTTATTTTTTTAAACACTTGCTCCATCCGCGAGAAGGCAGAGCAAACCGTTCGCTATCGCCTTAACCACATCAACGGATTCAAAAAAAGAAAACCGAAGCTAATGGTAGGCATACTCGGCTGCATGGCCGAGCGATTGAAAACAAAATTGTTGGAAGAAGAAAAGATCGTTGACTTGATTGCAGGCCCCGATGCGTATCGCGATCTGCCTCAACTGATCGCCCAAGTCGATGATGGTGATAAGGCAGTGAACACTTTTCTGTCGCGCGAAGAAACCTACGGAGACATTAGCCCTGTTCGGCTCAACTCTAATGGAGTAACAGCGTTTGTTTCCATCATGCGCGGCTGCGATAATATGTGTTCGTTCTGCGTGGTGCCGTTCACACGTGGGCGCGAGCGCAGTCGCGATCCTCAATCAATTCTAGCTGAGGTAAAAGATTTATTCGAGAAAGGCTATCGCGAGGTAACACTACTTGGGCAGAATGTGGATTCTTACAAATGGAGCGAAGAAGAAAACAACAAAGCGCGATTGGAGAAAAATAAGATCAAAGAGATTGTAAACTTCGCACAGCTATTGGAGATGGTGGCGTTGGTCAATCCTGATTTGCGTGTTCGCTTTTCCACATCACACCCCAAAGACATTACCGATGAAGTACTTTACACAATTGCCAAGCACGAAAACATTTGCAACTACATTCACCTGCCAGCACAAAGTGGAAACAGTCGCATTTTAGAAATGATGAACCGTGGCTACACGCGCGAATGGTATTTGAAACGAGTGGAAAAGATTAGGGAAATATTAGGCGAAGATTGCGGGCTCTCTTCAGATATGATCTCAGGCTTCTGCACCGAAACAGAAGAAGAACATAAAGACACATTGACACTGATGGACATTGCGCAGTACGACTATGCTTATATGTTCTCTTACTCTGAAAGGCCCGGCACATTGGCTGAGAAAAAATTTACGGACGATATTCCGCTAGATGTAAAAAAACGTAGGCTGGAAGAGATCATTGTAAAGCAACGCGAGCTATCGCTCAAGCGCAACCTGCAAGACATCGGAAAGGTATTTAAGGTTTTAGCAGAAGGCACGTCAAAGCGTTCGTCTGAACAACTGCAAGGGCGCAACAGCACTAACAAAGTAATCATATTCCCAAAAGGCAATAATAAGAAAGGCGATTACGTCAATGTACTAGTAGAGAGTTGCACTGGGGGTACACTGGTTGGGACTTTGGACTTAGGGATTGGGGATTAGGACTTGGGACTTGGGCATTAGGCCTTGGGACTTAGGTGAGAGGTAGTTGGTAAGAGGTAAGAGGTAAGAGGTAACTGATAGCAAATGACAGATTCAGAGATTCAAAGTATAAAAAATAGGTTCGGCATTATTGGCAATGCACATTTACTTAATCAAGCGGTGCGGGTGGCCATGCAAGTATCGCCCACCGATATGACGGTGTTGATAACGGGCGAAAGCGGATCGGGCAAAGAGTCATTCTCTAAAATCATTCATCAACTCAGTCCGCGCAAGCACGGGCAGTTTATCGCCATCAACTGCGGCTCTATCCCCGAAGGGACTATCGACTCAGAATTGTTTGGTCATGAGAAGGGTTCATTCACAGGTGCACACGAGGCACGCAAAGGATATTTTGAAGTAACCAATGGAGGCTCTATTTTTTTAGATGAGATTGGTGAAATGCCGTTGGGCACGCAAGCCAGATTGCTGCGCGTGTTAGAGAACGGAGAATTTATAAAAGTCGGTTCATCAAAAGTATTGAAGACAGATGTGCGCGTGATGGCCGCTACCAATGTAAACTTGCTGAACAAAGTAGAGCAAGGTAGGTTTCGTGAAGACCTTTATTATCGCTTGAACAGCGTACCCATTTATGTACCGCCATTGCGCGAGCGCGGAAAGGACATAGAACTTTTGTTCCGAAAGTTTGCTGGTGACTTTGCGGAAAAATATAAAGTGAAATCGATCACCCTTACCGGAGAAGCGAAAGAACTCTTGCTCAAGTATCGTTTTCCAGGCAACATCCGTCAGCTTAAAAATTTGGTAGAGCAAATTTCAGTGCTATCGCCCGATCAAAAAGAAATCAATGCACCTACGCTTGATCAATACATCCCCAAAGAATCAACTTTGCCAACTTTGTACAATGCCAACCACGGAGCAGAAAATATTTCTGAGCGCGAAATATTATACAAAGTGTTGTTCGATATGCGCAAAGATGTGAACGACCTTAAGAAATTAGTGTTGGAAAGTCTGGGCAATCCCACGCAGGCAGCACAAATATTAAAGGATAATGCCGCACTTTTTGAAAGTTTGCGCCATGACGACAAGCAACAGTCCAACGATGTGGTTTTGAACATCAATCCAGTTCGTTCTACCGAACCAACTGAGTCACAAGAAGAAGTGCAAGACATTTCTCATGTCGCAGAGGATGATTCATTATCAATCGAAAAGAAAGAAAAAGAATTGATCATGCGCGCACTTCGCAAAAACAACAATAGACGTAAATATGCGGCACGCGATTTGGGTATTTCTGAAAGAACGCTGTACCGAAAAATTAAAGAATATGAGTTGGAGGAATAATAGAGAATTTAAGATTTTAGATTTAGGATTTAAGAATTCAGGCTTTAGAGGATGGATGTTTAGTGGTAGATTCAAAAATCTAAAATCTAAAATCTTAAATCTAAAATCGTTCCTCGTACTTCTAGTGATAACAGGAACACTAAATAGTTGCGGTATATACTCTCTCTCTGGTGCGGCCACTACAGCCAAAACCATTCAGGTAGATCAGTTTTATAATAACACTGACTTAGGCCCTGCTAACTTAGGGCAAGATTTTACGAATAAACTCAAAGATTACTATCAGCAAAATTCTAGCTTGAAAGTTGTGTCAGGAGATGGAGAACTTCAGATTGAGGGGACGATTGTCCAATATTCAGTATCCCCCATTGCTCCAGTGGCAGGGACAAGCGCCTCTCAACCATCACAAGCTGCCCTTACCCGTCTCACAATTGGTATAAAGGCAAACTACGTAGATACCAAGGAGCCCAAAAATAGTTTTAAAGACAAGACTTTCAGTTTCTATTCTGATTTCGATAACCAAAAGAATCTAATCGATGTGCAAGACGAATTACAAAAGAAAATATACAATCAGATTTTCTTAGATATCTTTAACGCCACCATTGCCAACTGGTAGGGGATACCAACTTTCTTGTATATCTCCAAACCCCAATATAGTAGCGTTGATCTTCTTTTGTTTCCATACTTTTTTCTTTTACATTTACAATCGCCTCATTTACCAAACCTGTGAACCAAGAAAAATTCCACTTGCTTATTCAAAATTTTGCTTGCCTAGAAAAGGCCGAGGCAGATGAATTAATTGGCTTGCAAAAAGAGTATCCATACAGTCAGGTCATTCATAATTTGGTAGCCAAAGCAGCGCATGATCTCAATCTTTCAGACAAAGATCATTTTCTCCATGAAAGTGCCATCTACTCCACAGACCGTTCTGTATTGAAGTCGATCATCACTGCGTTAAAGACCGAAAGGATTAATCCCACTAAGATTGTTGAAGAAATTGCACCGGCATATCAACCTCCCTTTGCCATCCATTCTGGCAAAGAACCTATTGCCATAATCAAACAAGAAGAAACGATAAGTGGTGAAGATCTGTATTCTCAAGTAACGAGAGACTTGGCTCAGTTGAATAAGTCGAGACATCATTTTGAAGAAGTGGTAGAAGCATTAGAAAAGAATAGGCCTATCCCACTTTCTACGCTCTCCAAAAATCTTGTTAATGAGGAAATCAAAAATCCAGTGGCCGAAGATGGGCTGATAGAAGAAATCAAAAACTCTAAGAAAAAGATAAAGCCCGATGGGCCAAAGCAGAAAGAACAAATCGAAATCATTGATCAGTTTATCAAAACCCAGCCTACCATCAGCAAGCCAAAGACAATGGCCACAACTACCGAAGACTTGACCGAGAAAGTTGACATCTACGGGGAAAACATCGTCTCAGAAACATTGGTTGAAATCCTTTTAAAACAAGGCAAAAAGGAGAAAGCCATTGAAATGCTTAAAAAACTGATTTGGAAGTTTCCACAAAAAAAGGCTTACTTTGCAGCCCAAATTGAAGAGCTGAAAAAATAAGTTATGTGGTATACGTTATTCATCATCCTTGCTATCATTAGCGCAGTATTATTAGTATTGGTTGTATTGGCCCAAAACTCCAAAGGAGGCGGGTTATCAAGCAATTTTGGCGGCTCTGGTGCCAGCAATTTGATTGGTGTAAAGAAAACGGGCGATGTGCTTGAGCGATTGACTTGGGGCTTTGCCATTGCCATCATGGTATTTTCATTGGCAACTAATTTCACAACGCCCAATACTGCCGCAGCTACTGACGAGATTTTAGAGCGTGCAAAAGAACAACAAGGTGCACCTGCACTTGATATTAAGAAGGCAGCTCCTGCTACGGATAGCACAAAGAAGTAGGCGGTAAATAGTATTCGGTAATCGGTGACGAGAGCTGAACACTGATTACCAACTACCGATTACCGATTACCGTCTCCCACCTTCCCAATCTCCTTCACCAACAAACGCTTCGCTACGGGCATCAACGTTTGTATGTGTGGGAATTTCTTTTTTGATAGTACCAGGTACGTTGATGGGTTGGGCAAATCGGTGCGCTCACGAATCAATTGAAGCTTAATATTTTCATAGGTGTTGCTCAGGTTTCTTTCCGTTGTCAATACGTGCTCGGTTTGTATCCCTCTCATCGCTTCATTGCTTTGTTCAAAAAAAGTTACCTGATAGCGATAGATAAAAGTTTCCTTTTCAGGTGGTTGTGATACGAACAAATACCCTTCATTGGTGTATAGCGAGGCAAGCCCCACGGGTACAATCTCACAATGCGATTGCACATATTCGTAAATGAAAGAGCCCTCATCTAGCGAAGATTTGAATTGAGGCAATGCAAATTCCATAATGGTTTCTATCTCTTGCATCACGGCATCGTCTTCAATTATTTTTTTATAGTTAAGTTCAAGATTGTTCAGGTTTTCGAGGGAAAGTTCTTTTGGGAATGATTCGCGGATCAGTGATTTGTTTTCTTTTAATGTCAACAGATTTCGGTAATGAAAAACCAGATCTGACAAGAAAGGGTACAATTCTACTCTGCCAAAAGATTCTTTCACTTGTGTGAAATAGGCGAGCAACAAATACTTTTTGTACTCAAAGTCTATCAACCCTTCGGTAAGCCAATTGTCTTTTAAGTTGCCCATGTGAAATAGTTTAGTCCAAGTGGTAAGCAGTAAGTGGTAATCGGTGTTCGGTAGATTAGGTTTTAATATACAATTTACAGAATAAGCTTGCTAATGAATGCCATTCACTTAAATTCGGTAAGCACTGCCTTCGGCAAGGGATAGCAGCGGAAAGCCCACAGCGAGGAACGAGCGAGGACTTGCAGCGAATAGCCCAGTGGCGCCTCGCCATGCCGCCAAATCGCCTTTTACTTTTTACCACTTACCGTATACCTGTTACCTGTTACCTGTTTACCTTTTACCGCCACCCATCTCCCCTGCCAATCTGCCATTTCTCTCCCTAACCCTGACAGTACCGACAATTTTTTCCATATTTGCAGCCCCATTGCAGGAAAATGTGTCAAAAAGCCTTAAAAAAGTTGAGTGGCATAGAAATCGTGATGAGGCAAACGAACTGTTCAAATCACCAATAGTTTAACCAAAAAAAACAAAAACCAATATGGCGAAAATCAATTTTAAACCCAACGAAGACAGAGTGTTGGTAGAAGCTGCACCTGCAGAAGTGAAAACAGCATCAGGTCTTTTCATCCCTGACACTGCAAAAGAAAAGCCACAGAAAGGAAAAGTGATCGCGATTGGCGATGGCTTAAAAGACAAGCCTGTGACTGTGAAGGTTGGCGACAATGTGCTTTACGGAAAATATTCTGGCACTGAGTTGACCATTGATGGCAAAGAGTATTTGATCATGCGCAACTCCGATATTTTCGGGATCGTATAAATCACTAAAAGATTTTTCATTTCAACACATTAACTAAAACACACTAACATCATGGCAAAAGAAATAACATTTGACACCGCAGCCCGCGACAGGATAAAAAAGGGTGTTGATAAATTGGCAAACGCAGTAAAAGTTACCCTTGGTCCTAAAGGCCGTAACGTAATCCTTGATAAAAAATTTGGCGCTCCTACCGTTACAAAAGACGGTGTGTCTGTTGCTAAAGACATTGAATTGAAAGACGCTATCGAAAATATGGGCGCACAGCTTGTGAAAGAAGTAGCTTCTAAAACTGCCGATGCGGCTGGTGATGGTACTACCACAGCAACTGTTTTGGCTCAATCCATCTACGGTCACGGAATTAAAAACGTAGCATCAGGTGCCAACCCAATGGACTTGAAGCGAGGTATCGACAAAGCTGTTGAAGCTGTTGTTGAAAGCTTGAAAAAACAATCTAAGCCCATCAAAGGCTCACAAGAAATCACTCAAGTAGCTACAATCTCATCTAACAACGACCATGAAATTGGCAAAATGATTGCCACTGCCATGGAGAAAGTTGGTAAAGATGGTGTGATCACTGTAGAAGAAGCAAAAGGAACTGAGACCGAAGTGAAGACTGTAGAAGGTATGCAGTTCGATCGCGGATATCTTTCTCCTTATTTTGTTACAAACACTGAGAAAATGGAAGCGGATTTAGAAAGCCCTTACATTTTGATCTACGACAAGAAAGTATCATCTATGAAAGAGCTCCTTCCTATTTTGGAAGCTACCGCTCAAACAGGCAAACCCTTGTTGATCATTGCTGAAGAAGTAGAAGGTGAAGCGTTGGCTACTTTGGTAGTAAATAAAATCCGTGGCGCACTCCGTGTAGCTGCTGTGAAAGCTCCAGGCTTTGGCGACCGCAGAAAAGCAATGTTGGAAGACATCGCGATTTTGACTGGTGGAAAAGTGATCAGCGAAGAGACAGGTATGAAGTTGGAAGATGCGAAGTTGGAATATCTTGGAAAAGCTGAGAAAATCAACATCGACAAAGACAATACAACCATCGTAAACGGTGCTGGCAAGAAAGCAGAAATCAATGGCCGTATTGCGCAAATCAAAGCACAAATTGAAGTAACCACCTCTGATTACGACAAAGAAAAATTACAAGAGCGCTTAGCTAAGATTTCTGGTGGTGTAGCAATCCTTTACATTGGTGCTGCTACTGAAGTAGAAATGAAAGAGAAGAAAGACCGTGTGGATGATGCGTTGCATGCTACACGTGCCGCTGTTCAAGAAGGTATCATCCCTGGTGGTGGTGTCGCTTACATCCGCGCGATTGATGCATTAAAAAATGTGGTTACTGATAACGATGATCAAGCAACAGGTGTAAACATCATCCGCTTGGCGTTGGAGTCACCTTTGAGAACCATTGCTGAGAATGCAGGTCAAGAAGGTTCTGTGATTGTAAACAAAGTGAAAGAAGGCAAGAAAGACTTTGGTTATAATGCAGGCGAAAATAAATTTGAAGAATTCTTTGCAGCAGGTATCATCGACCCTACTAAAGTAGCTCGCTTGGCACTTGAGAATGCAGCTTCTATTGCTGGCTTGTTGTTGACTACCGAAGCAGTAGTCTCTGACATTGCAGAAGAGAAAGAACCAGCTATGCCACACGGTGGTGGTGGCATGGGCGGAATGATGTAATCTTCTTTTAAGATTCATTGAACAAAACCCTTTCTGGAAACAGAAGGGGTTTTGTTTTTTAATCTCCCTGTCACATGACTATCAAATGATAATAACAGATTAAGGGTTAGATATTTCTTTTTTACTACTTTAGCAGTATGTTTTAACAGTTCATCTATGATGTTGCACAACAATTTTCAAGATTTCGTTCTCTTCCTTTATATTCACATGGCATTAGCCGATCATTATTTGCATCCTTCAGAGGAGTCTGTGATCCTAGATAAAATGAGCAGGCTCTTCCCTACTGAAGCGGACCCAAAGAAAAAATTTGATGCGGCCGTTAAGCATTATGAGTCGCTTAGTCACGAGACAGCAATAGAAACCATTCGTGCTTCCTTCAAACACTTCGATCAAGTAAAGTTTGCACAGAAATACAAGGTTTACACCGATATGTACGATGTGATCAATGCCGATGGCAAAGTGGAAGAGGCCGAAAAAATTGCGTTAGATGCATTGAAAGAAATTATCAATATGAATGCAGAGGCGAAGGCTGCATAAATCTCAACTAGCTATTTGTCTTTGGTAAATTGAAAGACACCTCCGCCCTGTTTTAAAATCATCTCTCCCTTCTCTGGGTTAAACTCTAATACTACACCAGCGGGTTCAAATTTAAATCTATCTTTTTCGGTAGCGTCTAATGGAAAAGAAGATTGACCTGTCGCTTGAGCCGTTAACACCGCATCATTTTTAGTAATGGTGATCTTGAGCGGAAGTTGTTGGCTTGAATAATTACCCAAATACTTATCCAAATCCTCAGTCTTCACTGAATAAGAAGAAGTCTTGAAAGTTGGGATGGAGTATGGACGATCAAAATAAATACTCAGGATTCCAATAAGAATATCGTTCATGGGATAAACTTGTCCATTTGTGCAATAGGCAACGGATAAACTATCATCGGGAAAATAAGAAGCACTGGAAGCAAACCCATCAATGCCACCTGTGTGACCAAATCCTTTCTTGCCATCAAATGGAAATTGAAAAAGTCCCATTCCATAGTTATCGGTAATTGTTTTCATCTTCAATAAGCTTTCTGGTTTGACCAACTTTCCAGCAAATAGGGATTCTAAAAATCTAACTAAATCAGAAGGGGTAGATATAATAGCACCTGCTCCATGAGGGATGCTCATGTCCGTTTCAGGTTCTTGATTCCATTTGTCAGTCATCCATTTGTAAGAATAACTTTCGTTGCGCTTTGTATCTGCTGCGGTACCAAAGTTGGTATCTGCTAGTCCAATCTTTTTTGTAATTCGCTCGGCCAGCACTTCACTATAAGGTTTCTTGCGCAATTTTTCAATGATAAAACCGAGCAACACAAAATTTGAATTGCTATACTCAGCTTTTGAATCGGGTTGAAAGTCAGAGGGAGATTTGGCAATGATGGCAACCATTTCGTCTTTCGTTTTCGGTTTCGTCATCCAAGTCAAGTATGCTGGATCGTTGGTAAAGTTGTGGATGCCGCTTCGATGATTTAACAAATTGCTTATGGTGACACTCTTGGCATTGGGAACACTTGGGAAATATTTATCGAGAGTTGTGGTAAGAGACAACTTCCCCTCTTCGATCAATTGAAAAATCAGAACGGTGGTGAAAGTTTTGGTGATAGAGCCAATCCGATATTTGGTCGTTTCGGTTGCAGGTATTTTCATCTTATCAAATAATGCACTAAAACCAATCGACTTGGTATAAAGCAACTTTCCGTTCTTTGAAATGGCAACACTGCCCATTGCTTTATTGTTGTTCGATAGCACATCAAATAAGCTATCAAGCTTTACTGTATTTAATTTCTGTCCACAAACATCTGATACAAATAGAATCGATGTCACCAATAGTATTAAGAACGTTGCTTTTGTTTTCATCTTTAATGGATTTATTGTTTAAAAAGCATCCCCTACTTCTTTCTCAATGGTTCTCAATTTATCTTCACAAAACACAATCAACTCATTTGCTTGTTTTACTTTACCCGCAAGCGTATCCAATTGAATGTCGTCACTTTCAATTTGTTCAACTAGCTTTTCTAGTTTGGAGTAAGCCTCACTATAAGTCTCCCTTTTCATTTTTCGTCTTGCTGGTTACGGTGCTATGAATGATCTCGTTTCGCAGAATGGTTTGCAGTTGCGAATTTACTTTTATTTTGGTTGGATCGGTAATGATTTCATCATTGATGGTGATCATGGCAAACCCTCTGTTTAAAATAGTGGAAGGACTTAGGCTTTTTACCAGTCGCTTCATTTCTTTCAGATCCGCTTTTGCGTTTTCAAAAAGATCTTTCACTCTTGCGGAAACTCGTTCTTTGAAGTCTAGTATGGCTGCCTCAAATTCAAAATTATGATCGAGTATGAAAGTAGCCACCTTGGTGGGTGTTTTGTATTGAAAACACATCAGGTCAACAATGCTCGTGTTTCTGTCGTGGCCAATGCCCGTTAAAATTGGGAGGGGAAATCCAGCAGCATATTTTGAAAGCTCGTAGTCATCGAATGGTTTAAAATCAGTCTGTGATCCGCCACCACGAACAATTACTACCAAGTCAAATTTTTCTTTGTCTTGCTCGATCAGTTTCAATTGTTGGAGGATAAGTATATGAGCATTATCTCCTTGTATCTGGGTCAAGAATTCAACCACTGAAAAAGCGTATTCATGCTTATTGTTTTCGATCTCTTTTTTAAAATCGCGCTGCCCGTCAGAGTTGGGGGCGGTGATCAATGCTATCTTTTGAATCAAAATAGGGAGTGGCAAAGAATTATTGAACGTTCGGAATTGCCCATCTATCAATCTGATCGTCTCCGGATTCTCTTTTATTAATCGCTCAATGGTTTGCTGCCGCTCAATTTCAATCTTGCCTACTGCATAACTGTAATCTATCTCCAACACTTCCAACTGAAGGCCATAACGATTATTGAAGGCGACACGCACCTTGCACGTCAATTCAAGTCCACTGACAAAAGGTTGCTTGGTAGCTTTTTCAAATTGATCAATTTGGTCAAGGGCATTCGACCAAAACACACCGTTTATCTGCGCCTTGGTAGTATTGTTTTCTTTTTCGATGAAGGTGATGAAGCGATAGGGTCTGCTTACTTCTTGAGGCTTTACGTTTGTTATCTCCGAGGTGATCCAAAATACTTCCCCGGCAAATCGCTGCTGCAACGTGCCTTTGATTTGGTCAACGAGTTCAGATAGTTTTATTTTTTGGGGCATGAATAATAGTGTTCAAGGGTTTCCAACCTTGTTAAGGTCGAAAAACCCATTTTCCTCTCAAGTCTTGTACTTCTACAAATAGCTAACACTTCACTTTTATCTTTTCGATCTTTCAACTATCTCCAAAAATGAACCATACTACTATTGCTTTCAGCAATCGAGAAGGAAATTTCGGCTTCCTCCGAGATGGTGGCGGAACTTTTTATGTTAAATGCCACAACACTACAAAAATAAATCCTTAAACAAGGATAGGTAAAATCTAGTACTAAAATAAATTATGCTTCTAATCTGTTTGGGGTTATTTTTGCAGAGAAAAACGGCACTATTGATTCAAAATAAAATCAATCAGTTAATGCTCCATCTCATCAACACCTAAACCTTAAAGTCAATAACGCATTACAATGAACGTAAACTTCACTCCTGGCCCGTCACAACTTTATTATACCGTTGCCGATCATGCACGAAAAGCTTTTAAGGAAAACATCCCTTCCCTATCGCACCGCAGCAAAGATTTCGAAGCCATCTTTAAGAAAGCCACCGATGGATTGAAAGAGTTACTCTCCATTCCTTCACATTTTCATATTTTCTTTACCTCGTCAGCTACAGAAATCTGGGAAAAGTCCATCCAAAATTTAGTGGAAGAAAAATCCATTCATTTTGTGAATGGCGCATTTTCAAAACGGTATTATGAGATTGCCCTTCAATTGGGGCGAAAAGCCATAAAAATTGAGGCTCCATTGGGAGAAGCATTCGCCATTGATCAACCACTTTTTGATGATGCCGAACTGATTGCATTGACTCACAATGAAACCAGTACTGGGGTTGCGTTGACCAATGCCTTCATCAATCAATTCAAACAAAGAAACCCAAAGGCATTGATTGCGGTAGATGCAGTTTCATCACTACCCTTCCCTGCTTTCGATTATTCTAAAATAGATTCTGTATTCTTTTCTGTTCAAAAAGGATTTGGCATGCCCGCAGGGTTAGGTGTATGGGTGGTGAATGACCGATGCATAGAAAAAGCAGAGTCTATGTTGGCAAAAGGAATTTCAATCGGCTCATATCACAATTTGCCTACATTGCTTTTGAATGCTAAAAAGAATCAAACTACTGAAACACCAAATGTACTTTGTATTTATTTATTGAGCTGCGTAGTGGAAGATTTCTTGCGGATTGGTATCACTCGAATCAGGCAAGAGACAGAATACAAAGCAGCAATATTGTATCAAGCACTTTCGACCAACCCATTGGCAAGTGTGTTTGTCAAAGACCCAACTATTCAATCGAAAACAGTTATCGTAGCCGAGTGTGGAGAAAATGCCTCTCGCATCAATCAGCACCTTTCAAAACATGGATTTTACCCAGGCGATGGCTATGGCGAAAAAAAGAAAACACAACTACGCTTTGCTAATTTCCCGGCACATTCCAAAGAACAATACGAGCATTTGATTGATCTGCTAGCAAAAGTAAATGACTGATGTTGCTTAGTAATAATTGACTAGGGCGAAGAACTCGACAACTCTTTTGGTTGGTACTGAATATCAAATACAAAAACCAAATCACTTACCTTCGACTTGGCAGTTTCCACTTCAAGATTGATGGATTTTGGCAAGATGTCGTGCAGATAGGTGTAAGAATAGCGATTGGTTTCAGTAGCACCTAAGATTACCCCAGTGGAAGTACTCAGATTGTTCTTAGAAAAATATCTGGCGATGGTATTAGGTTGTATGATGGCCGTAGTGCCACTTGGCAAAATAAACGGAGTAAGCCAATAAACTGATCCTAGCGGATTGGTCTTTTGATCGTAGGATATATTATAGGAAACGCTTAACGTACCCGAACCTACTCTTATACCTGTTAAGTTTCCGTTTTGAGTTGTTGCTTGATAAGTCAATTTTTTATAAGCAATACTTGCTAAACTACTTCCACTATAGCTAAACGTGATTGAATCACTATACCATGCCTTCCCAAATTTCCATTTGACTTTTACTTTAGATAACTCACCACCCGAATAAACTAGCTGGGTGCGCTGAAACAATTTACCTGACTTATCTAAGTGAAGAATGGATGTGGAATCTCTGAAGTACGTATAGTTCAAGACAATTGAATCAGTACCTACTATCTTTTGCAATCGCCCGCCTTGGTATTGAAAAGAATATTCCTCGTAAGAACTTAACAAAATATTTTTGACCACATATTTTTCTGGGCTAAGGTCTGGGCCACAAGATGTAGCCAAGAGCGCAAGGAGAAAGCAAATAGAAAGAGGTTTTTGCATATAGCAATTGAAGTACAAATATACGACTTCGTTGTTTACTTGTTCGGGCAAACGTCTATACCACTGCGAGCTAAATGGTAAATTTTGATCAATGTAAATAGTGTTCAGTCAGTCGGCCAGGGATAGAAGTGGAAAGCCCGAAGTGCGTTGGATTTGTGTGTCGGACGGACTTGAAACGAATAGCCCGGTGGCCACCTCGCTTCGAGTGGCCAGGCCGCAAAAATTGTAATCCTTGTTCATTAAACCTTTAAAGTTTAGAAATGTCTAAATTTGACATTCCAAAAACGACCGGACTATTGGAAGACAAAGAACTGCTACTGAAAATCCGCAATCCGGAAACGAGAAGCTATGGATTTAACCTTTTGGTGCGCCAGTACCAGCAGCGCGTGTATTGGCATGTGCGCAAGATGGTGATCGACCATGACGACACGGATGACCTGACGCAAGAGATTTTTATTAAGGTGCACAAGTACATAGATGGCTTTCGCGAAGACTCACAACTCTTCACGTGGATTTACCGGATCGCTACTAATGAGTGCCTCAGCTTTCTGAACAAAAAGAAGAGGAGGTTCTTCTTGCCCATCGAGGATATTACCGAGCAGTTAGCATCAAAAGTAGATGCCTCTTTCGCGGATATGGATGGGGATGATATTCAAAAGAAACTTCAAAAAGCAATACTTAAGCTACCTGATAAGCAGCGACTTGTATTCAATATGAAATACTTTGACGATATACCCTATGAGCAGATGGCCGAGATTACCAAAACAAGTGTGGGTGCCTTGAAAGCCAGTTTCCATCACGCAGTGAAAAAAATAGAAGGTTTTTTAGAGGAGTGATTAAACTTAGTAACAGAAATTTAATCTTAGCAACAGAAACAAAATAGAAACGAGTAATTTTAGAAGGAAATAGAAAAATGAAACGCCTAGAAGACATACCTAAAAAGCAATCGTTTAAAGTGCCCGATGGGTATTTTGATGACCTGCCGATGCGCATTCAGGCGAGGATTCAGGAGACTGAAAAGAAATCTTCATGGTCATGGATGCCCGCACCTAGTTTTGCTTTGAAGTTTGCGCTGCCAGTTATTTTAGTAGGGATTGTTTCAGTGGTGGTTTGGAATAATTTATCATCTACCAAAGACCCATTTGCCAAACTTGACTCTGTACCTACCGAACAACTCTTAGCGTACTTAGAATCAGATGACATTACAACGGAAGAAATTATAGAAAATGCTACGTTCACCAATGCCACAATCAACACACTTTACGAACAAGATGAAGAAGTGCCAGCGGAAGACTTGGATGAACTCGCGAAACAATATGACTTTAACTTTTAAGCTTACGAATATGAAAAGGTTATTTATTTACGCTCTGTTCTTGGTTGGCACATTTAGTGCCCGCGCACAAGATACCAGCGTACCCGAAAATCAAGATCCAAAAACGGCTGATAAAATCAATGCTGCCCGCATTGCACTGATATCTGAAAAACTAAAATTGACTCCTACTCAAGCAGAAAAATTTTGGCCAATGTATAGAGAGTACACTGAGCAACGCATGGCCTTGCGTAAGCAGTTCCGCGATGCAGAGAGAAATCAAGATCCTGCTAAAGTAAAAGCAGACCGCGACCAAGAGTTGATAAAGCTCGGCCACTTGTTGAAGCAGCAAAACTTAGACTTAGAAAAAACCTATTCCGATCGGTTGTTGAAAGTGATTTCCGCAGAGCAACTACTCACATTGCCCAAAGCAGAGCAAGAGTTTCGCAAGATGCTGTTGCAACGTGTACAAGATCGGCAAGACCTGCGCGAATTACGCAAAGAGAATCGCGATAACATGCGCAACAAACTAGAACAACGAGCGAGAGAAAAGAATAACTGATGAATTGTAGGGTTAAGATGCTTTTGGTCATCCAGTTTTGCTGGATGACTTTTGCTATTTCGGCCAATGGCCAAGAGAAAGATTCAATCAAGTCCACTTCTGAGCTCACCTTCTCTGATTCCTTATCAATTGAACAATTAGATTCAATCTTTAGCTACTCCGATTCGCTGTCGATCTTCTCCATGATCGATAGCCTTTTAAAAAGCCAGAGTACCATTGCAGATCTTGGTTCCTCATTGGTGATAAGAGCGGGTGTTAACAGCAACATCATTTCCGCGGGTAGGTCAATTGGTGTCAGCCAACTAGGTGCTACCTCAGGGATTTCATATTACCACAAGTCTGGCCTCTTTGCTGACCTTAGTTCGTACTGGAGCGAAGATTACAACCCCAAACTATATTTGACCATTGCCTCTGTTGGCTACCTAAAAACGATTTCAAAGCATTATTCAATTCTAGCTTCTTATGATCGATTGATTTATAACAACACCGACATAAATGTAGAAAATCCGTTGACCAACATGGTCGGCATTTCTAATTTTGTAGACTTTAAGCCAGTAACTATCAGGCTGGATTATTCTTTTTATTTTGGTGGAGAGAAAGCACATCGACTTACGCCTGGCTTTGTGTTGAGCCTACGAAAATATAATTTCATTGGGCTAGATCGCATTTCATTTAACCCCTCCTATCAAGTGCTTTTTGGCAGTGCCACTGTTACCTCCATCCAACTCGCCCAGCGCGCTTCTGTTCGCAAGAAGCTGCCCGCTTTCCAACAGTTCAATCAAAATGAATTTGGTCTGATGAACCATGCCGTCACCTTTCCCTTGCGCATCACAAAAAAGAATTGGTCGCTCACCGTAGCATACACTTACAACTGGCCTGTGTCATTGCCTGGCGAAACATCTTCACTTCCTGAAAATAGCTTTACGTCTTTTACCATTTCTAAGTTGATTAGTTTTAAGTAGTACATTTTTTTTATTGCAGCTTGCCACGCGAGGCGCAGTGGCACCGGGCTGTCGGCAGTCGCCATCCTTCGCGCCTTCCATTTCGGGCTCCAACAATGCCTCCATCCCTAGCTGATTGCCAGCACCAAGTGTGTTAGTTCAGAATCGTTTTGTTGGGTGCATCCCAAATTGTCGCATCTAAATACCATTTGCAAAAGGTAGCTCCGCTGGAGCTACCTGAATGTAATGATAATATTCTATAAACAGTAGTCCCGCTAGGACTTATTGCCCCAGGGGGGCATACTGTTTATAGAAAGAGCGAGCTACAATGGGTATAGCTCCGTAGGAGCTCCCTAAAATTTCTTATCATCGACAATTTGGAATGCACCCATTTTGTTTTGCATGGAGAACCTTTTGTAATCTTTGACGAATGCCCTTGCTCTCTTTGTACTAAAATTTTAAAGGAATTGATAGTCGTGCCACGACTGCGAGTCGTGGCATGACTTGATCTGATCTTAATTCGTATTCTCCTACCTTGCCAGAATATAATCTTTTAGATATTTTACATCCAATTAAACCTGATCTATGAAATACCTACTTCTATCCTGTTCACTTTTCTTAACTATTCAAAGCTCCATTGCCCAACGAGATTACTGGCAACAACGAGTAGAATACAACATGGATGTGAAGTTGGATGTTTCCATCCATCGGGTAGCAGGAAATCAGCAACTAACTTATTACAACAATTCTCCCGATACCCTTACCAAAGTTTACTATCATCTTTATTTCAACGCATTCCAACCTGGTAGCATGATGGACGTGCGCTCGCGCAACCTACCCGACCCCGATAGAAGAGTGATGGATCGCATCTCAAAATTAAAAGATGACGAGATTGGCTATCAACATGTCCTCTCGCTAAAGCAAGATGGTAAAGTACTCACTTACAAAATTACTGGCACTGTGATGGAGGTAACATTGGCCAAGCCGATGCTACCAAAATCAAAATCAGTGTTTGACATGAAATTCGAATCGCAAGTGCCAAATCAAATCCGCAGAAGCGGAAGAAATAACCGCGAGGGCATCTCTTATTCCATGACACAGTGGTACCCAAAAATGGCCGAGTACGACTTTCAAGGATGGCACGCTTACCAATATGTAGCGCGCGAATTCCACAGCCCATGGGGAGATTTTGATGTGAAAATCACCATCGATCCAAAGTTTGTGATTGGTGGCACAGGCAAACTTCAGAATGCAGAACAGATTGGGCATGGTTATTCAACTAATGAAGCAAAGAAAACATCGGGTGATTTGACCTGGCATTTCGTTGCAAAAGACGTAATCGACTTTGCGTGGGCCGCAGACCCTGACTACACCCACGACAAAGCCAAAGTACCCAACGGCCCCGAGCTTCATTTCTTTTATCAAAAAAATGAAAAGACAACAGAGACTTGGAAGAAAATGGAAGACTATGCTGTGAAAGTTTTTCAATATCTCAACGAACATTTCGGCAAATATCCTTTCGACACCTACTCCATCATACAAGGTGGCGATGGCGGCATGGAGTACCCGATGTGTACGTTGATTCTAGGAGAAGGAAGTTTAGCGGGAGTGAGTGGCACAATGGCGCACGAAGTAGCTCACAGTTGGTACCAAATGACACTGGCATCCAACGAAAGTTTATATGCATGGATGGATGAAGGTTTCACTGACTTTGCCAGCAGTGAGGCCATGGCCGCTATCTTGGGCGATGCCAATCCCCCACATCAAGGAAGTTATGCAGGTTATTTCAGCTTAGTAAATAGCGGATTACAAGAGCCTGCAAATCAACACTCCGATCACTTTACTACCAACAGAGCTTACGGCACAATGGCATACAGCATGGGTGCTATTTTTCTAGAGCAATTGAAATACTTGATAGGCGAGGAAAATTTCTATAAAGGCATGATGCGCTACTATAACACTTGGAAGATGAAGCACCCAGAGCCCAATGATTTTATCCGCATAATGGAAAAAACATCCGGCTTACAACTGCATTGGTACTTGCGCTACTGGATTAACACCACCAAGCGCATTGACTATGGAATTGGTAACATGACCGAAAAGGACGGTAGCACATTAGTTGACCTCACTCGTGTTGGCGAATTCCCCATGCCCATTGATTTGGTGGTGACTTATAAAGATGGAAGCAAAGAATTACTTTATATCTCTGCTAACGAACTTCTTGGAAACAAGCCAGTTGAGGACGCCAATATGAAACGTACCGTGCTTGAAGCATGGCCGTGGGTCAATCCTTCTTACACCTTGAAAATCAACAAGAAGATGAGCGAAATAGAAAGTATTGAGATAGACCCCAGCCAGCGCATGGCCGACATTAATAGAAAGAACAACAAAGCGACAATATCTGAGCTAAAACCTTACACTGATCCGACCAAATAGCTTTTGTTTTCAACTATTTTCACTAAAATTGAAACATGGAAAAGAAAGCTGAAATTCAGAAGACCATTTATGACAATGCGAAGTCGCACTTTTTGGGCAACTTCCCCGATTCATTACCTATTGAACAAGCCTATGTGCACATCGGCATGTACCTTGGCTGGATCATTGATATGGATCTCTATTCAGAATATTTTGAAGAAGAGGCCGGGGCACAAATCTTCCGCTTCAAGCGCAGGGAAATCTCTTGCACCATCCTAAGCGAAATTTGGGACGGATACCTTGGCTTTGAGCTTTTCAGCAGAACAGGCAATATGTTCACTTACTACTACTATGGTGGTGGACTCTATCGTGCCGACTACGATGAGATTTTGGTGAAAGCCCTACCTAGCATTTACCATGTGGTGGATAGCTGGGATCATTATGAAAAAATGAAAACAAGGATTACAATGCGCTATCAAGACTGGAGGAAATTGACGGGAAACTAGACAATAATGGTAAGGACACAAAATCTTGCGTCCTTACAGTCTTGCATCCAAACAATCCTGCATCTAAACAATTTTATTGGATTTGCTTCCCGCTCTTATCTATCACTACTATTTTATTCTCTGCCCCCGAACTTATCTTAATGGTAAGCTCACCACTTTCGTTTGAATAAGTGACCTCTGTGGGCATCATATCCAATTTAATATTATTGCTCCAAGCCAAGCCATCTGAGCGGTAGACCTTGGTTACTGTTGCTGGAAATTTTTCTGCTACTTTGCCCTCAGAATAAATTACAGAATAAAACACTTGACCTACCGCATCAGAAGTAGATAACCCCTTGATAATTGGTAAGTTTCTCTTAGTAAAACTAGATTGATCCACAGAAAACAGTGCTTTCACATCAGGTACACGCGTAGGCGTGATAGAATACAAATAGCCAGTTGCCAATGAATCTTTATAGACAAGACCAACCGTATACTTTTCCTCCACAATCACTAACGGTTTGTGATTTAACTCCCTCGATTTTTCAAAAAAAAGTGGGATAGAATCCTTTCCACTCACTGCCCATTTGGTAGCCTGCATGGTAGCCTCCCATTCAATTTCTTTCTTTAGCTCTTCGCGATGTGCATAGTCTAATGTGGTACTGATCAAACTTGCTAATACAGATTTTGTTCCATATGACTTAGTAATGAAATGACTGTAGTTGTCTGACTCTGCACTCAAATCTCGTTTTGCCAAAATGCCAGCAATGCTATCCAAATGACTGATCTTTTTTAATTCCTCTGTTAAGTAAGTGAGTTTGAGTTTTACATTGCTGGTATCTTTCATTGGTTTATGTGTGATCACAGTAGATTGATATTTCATTTCTGCCTTCTTTACATCAAACACAGCAATGGGCAATGGATCAGCATCATATTTTAAAAGTTGCGAATACAAGAGGTTGTCTTCCAATTGAGAGACTTCATTAATAACTGAAACGGAGTCTTTCTTGATCTTATCACTGAGTTTGTTAAGAGCAATGTCATAACTGATAAGTCTATCCTTCATTGGGTAAATCACTTTCTCAATCGTTTCTACTGTTGATTTAGACCAACGCTTGTAGTCCCAAATTTTTAAGTCATCGTTAGTAAAATCGACAAGACTTGATCCATCTCTCTTCATGTCGATGATCTCTTGTAAATTCAATTGCTGATTATAACCTATTTTACCCAATTGTTTAGATACAGATTTGTAATTATTGAATGCGGTGATCACCGAGTCAAATGCCACCTCAAGTTCCTTTAGTTTACCAACTAAAGCCTCATCGGCACGTAAATAAAAAGAGCGCTCAGGTCCATATTTAGATTCAATACTTTTATAGGTTGAGTTTACTTTTGCGTACTGACTCTCTGCTTGTACGTAATACTTCTTCAACTCTTTTACCTTCTCCTTTCTTTCCTTTAAAGATTTCACACGGGTCTCTAAATCCAGCCGTACATCCGAAAGCTTAATACCAAATTCGCCAGTACGTAAGTCTCTTCGGCTATACATCTCATAATACTCATTATTTCTTTTCAATTCCTTCTCGGTAATCATGTTATAAGCCTTATCAAAGAACATGACAGAAGAATCACAACGGGCAATTAAAATATCGGTGTGCTTTAAAACATCGTTTGCCAGTGCCTTCTCTTGCAGTGTAATGCCCATGTATAGGAGTGCATTGGGGTTATCATCATTCTCCTTCAAGTATCGTCTCAAAAAAGGTTCCGCTTTTTCATACTGCTTTACTTTGAGCAGTTCAACCAAGTCTTTGTACTTTACTTTTTGAGCAAGGGATTCAGATGAGATAGCTGAAAGAATAAAGATGAAAGCAACTATTTTATTCATTTTGAAGTTTAAATTGTTCGAAGTTATCAAAATATAGACATTTGTTAAAAGGGCTTCCAATTACTGCGCCAAATCCAATACTTCAATGAAGATACTAAAAGAAATAGCAAAAACAGGTCTCAGTCTGCTGATTATTTTAGTGGCGCTGAAATACACAGGCCTGATGGGGAGCCTCTCCTACGCCACGCAATCGGCTGTGATGAAAACGGGGTTGCTAGATGCGGATGCAGAAGCTAATGGTGCGGAGTCTTTTGATTATAATTTTTCCGTCAAATATCTGAGTGGAAACAAATTTTCCTTCGATAAATACAAAGGTAAGGTTGTGTTTTTAAACTTGTGGGCAACTTGGTGCGGCCCATGCCGTGCGGAGATGGCTGGCATTCAAAAACTTTATTCAGGCATGAATGGCGATAGCGTTTCATTCGTCATGCTTTCCCTAGATAAAGATCGCGACAAAGAAAAAGTAGTGAAGTACATCAAGGATAAAGAATTCACGTTTCCAGTGTTCTTGCCTTCGGGCTATTTATCAGAGCAATTGAATGTCCCGTCCATCCCAACCACGTTTGTCATTGGCAAGGATGGAAAAATTGCCATGAAGGAAATAGGAACTACTAATTTCAACACGCTTAAGTTTAAGAAGTTTTTGCAGAAGCTTATCGAGGCAAAATAGGCAGTTGACAAAAAAGCAATTGACAAAATGTGAGTTATTGCTATCCAGCGCAGAGCTTTGTCAACTGCCTATTTGCCCGTTATCAACTGTTTTTTCAACCTCGCTAACCCCACACTCCCCTTCTCGGTAATAAATTCCAAATTAGGCACGTGAAGGATGTCTGGCTTATTTGGGTCGATCACATATTTCTTTACACGGTCAGGAACAAAGTCAATCAACCCAGCAGCGGGATAAACGACCATGGAAGTGCCTACGACTAAAAATATATCAGCCGTACTAACAATCACCGAAGCAACTTCGATCATTGGCACAGCTTCACCAAACCAAACAATGTTGGGCCGAAGTTGAGAGCCGCGCTCACACTTATCTCCCAGTTTTAACTCCCAACCTTTGATTGGATAAATCAATGAAGGATCTAACGTACTTCTCGACTCAAACAATTTTCCGTGAAGGTGAATGACATTTGTCGAGCCTGCTCGTTCATGCAGGTCATCTACATTTTGGGTGATGATGGTGACATCAAAATCCTTTTCGAGTTCCGCCAAGATTTCATGGCCACGATTTGGCTTTACCCCTACTGCCTGCTTTCTTCGCTCATTGTAAAAATCCAATACCAATTTTGGGTTTCGCTCCCACCCCTCTGGCGTGGCTACGTCTTCTACTTTGTGTCCTTCCCACAATCCACCTGAATCGCGAAAAGTAGCGATACCGCTTTCCGCACTAATGCCAGCTCCTGTAAGAGCGATGAGTTTTTTCATATTTGCAATTGAAAATATTCATCTTTGATTACTTACTCCCTTTATCAAAGACTTGCAAGAGCCAATTAAGTAAGAGATGAGAATCTATCTCCACAGGTTAAATAAATCTAAGGAGGATACATTATGTTTATATTTGACTAAGAAATCAAAACCAAACTACCCAATCCGCTTTGTCAAAAGCTCGGTAAGTATCAATAACCCTTCGCGCAGATATTCATCGTCTACTTTTTGCAAATCAGAAACTGGGATCCCTTCTTTTGTAGTCTGTAGCTTGGTATCCAATTTATCTGATGCCTTTTTCTTTTCTTCCTCTTCCAATTCTTTCTTGCGCACCGTCTCGCTCAATGATATTTTGGTTTCAGTCAGGTTAAGCCTTAGCTCTTCAGTCTCGCGGATATACTTTTTAAGATTTGAATCAAACTTCATCCTGTCTTGATAAGAGCGGTTGAGTTGCGCTATCATTTTATTGTTAACATCAGTAGCCCGCTGAAATGAGGCGGCCTTGATTACATCCCAGGGCAAGGCACTAGGATTAGAGCTCTCGCCAAAACGTGCTGCATCTAAGGCACTTGGCAAAAGAATATCTGGTGTAACACCTTTGTGCTGCGTACTGCTTCCGGTAACCCGATAGAATTTTTGGAATGTTAACTTCAACTCGCCCACAGGCTCTTTTTCATTTAAGAACCTTCTCAAATCCAATACGGACTGAACGGTGCCTTTTCCGTAAGTAGACTCACCTACAATCACTCCTCTTTGATAATCTTGAATAGCTCCAGCAAAAATTTCAGAAGCAGAAGCACTGAATCGATTTGTCAATACTACTAAAGGCCCATTATAAAAAACTTCCTTATCGTCATCTGGTAACACATCAACTTTATTGGCTGAGTTCTTCACTTGCACCACGGGTCCATCTTTAATGAACAATCCTGTAAGATCGACTGCTTCAGGCAATGAACCGCCTCCATTATTGCGCAAATCCATTACCAATCCATCAATGCCTTCGGCCTTTAGTTCGCCAATCAGTTTCCGGACGTCTCGCGTAGTGCTGCGGTAATCCGTATCACCACGTTGATAGGCATCATAATCCATGTAAAAACTGGGAAGAGTGACCACACCTAACTTCATGTTTTTACCATCTGCTTGATAGTTGATCACTTTCTTTTTGGCAGCCTGATCTTCTAGCTTCACTTTTTCACGAACAATGGAAATCTCATGAGCGGAGCCTGTCACGCCCGTCTTGGCAGGAAGTATCTGAAGCCTTACTGTTGTGCCCTTTGGCCCTTTGATCAATTTCACCACATCATCAATGCGCCAGCCAATCACATCTACCATTTCACCTTCTTTGCCTTGTGCTACTCCTGTAATAAAATCATTCGCACTCAGTAAGCCCGATTTATCAGCAGGGCCACCTGGGATAATTTTGGCAATTTTTGTAAAATCATTCTCTGTTTGTAGTTGTGCCCCAATACCTTCTAGAGAAAGGCTCATGCTTTGTTTGAACAGGTCAGATGCCTTGGGAGATAAATAATTGGTATGAGGATCGTAGGCTTCGGTAATTGAATTCATGTAGATGCTGAATACATCCTCTGAATTGAATTGTGCGATAGACTTTGCAAATCGCTCATACCGCTTTTTCAAAGTCTCGGTTATCTCGGTTGGCTTCTTCCCGGCCAGCTTTAAGCTGAGAGCTTGGCTTTTGATGATCCGTCTCCAAAGGTCATTTAGTTCATCCGTAGATTTAGCCCACGGCTCTTTGTCGCGATTGGTTTGGTAATATTCATCCACTGAGTAATCAAACTCTTGATTGATCAATTTGCCAATCACGTAATCCATTCTTTCCGTATAGCGTTTCTTGAAAAGAGTATAAATCTCAAAAGCTGGCTGTACGTTTTCATTGCGAGTCAAGTCATCAATAGAGAAACGATACTTCTCAAAAGACTTTACATCGCTTTCAATAAAGTAAGTCTTATTGTTATCGAGTTCGCCTATAAAACGATCTAGTATGGCAGAAGACAGAGAGTCATTCAACGTAATCTTCCGATAATGATTATTATCTAAAATATAGGAAATCACTCTTGCTTCTCTTCCAAATACAGGCTTGGATGCCAGTGCTACCGTATCAATCGAAAAAGCTGTAGCAGAAAAAAAACAAAAGCTTAAAAGGAAACTTGTTATAATGGATCGTATCATAAATCTCAAATCAAAAAATCCTACATCTTAACTCTAAAGTCATGCCAGTTTATCAAAATCAAATTCAGAGAGGAACTTCTGCGCTTCCTCTACTGATGAGAACTCAAACGATTTTTTCTTGCCAAGGTTGGAGTGGAGGTCGATTTTGACCAATTCAACGTTTTTGGTGTTGCCTTTACTCTTCGGCTTCTGCACTTTGTAGTCTTCGGCTTCCTTACGGGAAATATTAAATTGTGTGGCTCTAACGTTCTTGCAATAAGCACATTGGTAATGCTTTAAAAGCTCTTTGGGTGATCCATCCTCACTGGTTTCCACGATCTCCTCTCTCGTCACCTTCATAGTATAAAACCCGCAGTTGTTACATTGCAACGCAATCAAGTGTCCTTTATACTTCTCTATTTTGAGTTCAGAAGTCTTCTCGTCAATCCACACATCATAGTCAATAGAGAAGATATTCTCTTCTGCCTGCATGCCTTCATCTAAGTGTACATCTTCCTCATCTTCACTCAGCAGCCTCATCTTATTCTTGGTCTTGGGATTGATGCGTGGCTCAAAACGCAGCTTCCTTAGCTTAAAATTAAGTACGGTGGGGTAGTAGTAATCAAGGACGAGAGACGCCATATAACCAACCAGTGTGGCGCCACAAATAGAGATGAATAATCGGGTGAAAAACCAGACTCCGATGCCTGTGTCTTTTTCTGATCCGTATAGATTGATGACAAAAGCCACTGCTACTCCCATTAAATAAAAGACCCACTTGAACCATTTTACTTCATTCAGATTAATGTAGTCGTGCTTCTCTTTCAGCTCAGATTTCATAGAAACCCTCATCTTATAAACCAAGTAAACAACAACGGCCAAGGCAGCCATCAAAATAGCACCAATAACCATGGCACTGTACCAAGCTTTTAAAAACGATGCAGCACTATCACTCATAAACTGAAATTAAATTTTTTAAAGGTAAATATATTTTGCGGATGGCACTCTTACCAAGGCACAGGTTTCTTTCAATCACTTTATAAACCCTATCAGATACTTTTTTCTCATGCAGCTCTACAACCCGATCTCTCAGATTACGGTTCATATCTAAATCGCAACACTAGCAAGGCCAATCTAATACCGCCTAAAATGAGCCAAAAAGAGGTTTTAAAAAATATTGTGCAAAATTACACATCAATAATTGCTTAAATAAAATATAATCATCTATAATTGTGTAATAATACACGATTATATGAGCAACTTCGAAAAGAAAAAACTGGAAATGGATCTTAGGAATTTCACTTCAAGAAATTTTGAGAGGCCAAGTGATTGTAGAAATGGAGCCCAGATCAGATTCTATGTGAGGGAGTTATGCAACAAGATTGAGGAATATGAGCGCAGGTTCAATTATGTGCCTAGTTGGGCTTATTCCTTGCTCACCCAATACACCATTGTGCAAAATAACATGGTGCATATTGAATTTGTAAAGACATACGCTTGATAGGTTTATGAAATTCATCCCCTCTCCTACTCCTATCAAATACGACTTTATGTATAGCGCTACGTCCAATAAATCGGGGCGGATGCAATATCACAAGGTAAGGCCAGGGGTGAGCAAACTGCGGATCAGTCGATCAGAATTTATCAAAGCATTTAATGATTTGTCCATCCTGGCCATTAACCCACTTCAATTAAGAGGGCAGGATATTGTATTTCAACTTGAATTTTATGTCTGACTTGGGGACTTGGGACTTAGGCATTGGGCCTTAGAGCTAAGGTTAAATTGCCAACTAAATCCTAACTCCTAAGTCCTAAGTCCTAAGTCCCAATCCCTAAGCCCTATTTTAGAAATTGCTCCAAATCTGCTGGAGAATAATTAACCGATTTGATGGTTTTATTGTCATGTTTCCGATATACCAACCACTTCCCATCTTCTCGCTTGTAGTAGCACTCCGTTCCATCCTTATCCAGGTAAAATTGCACGGTCTTGATCGCCTCGGCTTCGGTCTCACACGCTTTGCTCATATTAGACCGCTGCACCTCTTCAAATAAGGCTTTGAATTTGTCACCCAGCCCAAATTCCAAGATTGCGCCAGATAAAACATACTGGATATCGCAAAAGGCATCGGCTATTTCAACAATGTCTTTGTTAAGAATCGCTACCTCCAACTCTTTTAATTCTTCGGCCAACAAGGCCACCCTCAGTTTGCATCTGTTCTCATCTGGGATGGTAGGCTCAGATAAAATAGGGTGCTTGAATGTTTTGTGGAAATCGGCTACTAGGTTGAGTGAGTCTGGCTGTTGCATTTTTTTTATTGGGACTTGGAACTTAGGGATTAGGGCTTAGGCATTTGAGCCAGCCGCAAGTATAAATCGAAAATGTTGAATCTAACATCATCGGCTTTAAATCTATACTTTAAACAATAAAATCAACTTCAGGTAAAGCACTTTAATATAATTGAATTACAAAGAGTTAAGCATCATTAAAATATTGATCGATTAAGCCCGATATTATTTTGACTAAGCCTGAAATTAGTCTGAAAAGCAAATAAAAACTCGTTGCTCCCAAATCTCACATCTCACATCCCACATCTAAAATTAGAATCAGCTTATATTTGCCCCTCAATTTTAAAAAATGAAAAAGAATTTTGTTGAAGAACTACGTTGGCGCGGAATGGTGCAAGACATTATGCCTGGAACTGAGGATCAATTAAAGAAAGAGGCAACCACTGGCTACATCGGCTTCGACCCTACTGCCGATTCTCTTCACATTGGAAGCCTTGCCCAGATTATGGTGCTCGTGCACTTCCAGCAATGCGGGCACAATCCAATAGCATTGGTGGGCGGTGCCACCGGTATGATTGGTGATCCTTCAGGGAAAAAGGAGGAGCGAAAACTGCTTTCAACCGAAGACATACAACACAATGCAAATTGTATCAAAAGTCAACTGGCTAAATTCCTTGACTTCGATGCTAAAGAAAATCCAGCCCAACTTGTAAACAACAACGATTGGTTTCAGGGGCTGCAAATGATCACTTTCTTGCGCGAAGCGGGAAAATATCTTACTGTCAATTATTTATTAGCCAAAGGTTTTGTAAAGGAACGATTGGCGCAAGAGGGTGAACTTTCGTTTACAGAGTTCAACTACATTCTCATGCAGGCATACGACTTCATGTACTTGTTCGAACATAAGAACTGCAAGCTTCAAATGGGCGGATCAGACCAATGGGGGAACATAACCGCTGGAAATGATTTGATCAGAAAAAAACTCAGAGGCGAAGCATACGCCATTACTTGTAAACTCATTACAAAAACCGATGGTTCAAAGTTTGGAAAAACGGAAAGTGGAAATATCTGGCTTGACCCCAAGAAAACTTCTCCTTATGCCTTTTATCAGTTTTGGCTGAATACATCTGATGAAGACGCGGCTTCGTACATTAAAATCTTTACCCTGCTTACAAAAGCAGAGATAGAAGAGTTAGTTAGCATACATCAAACTGCACCTCACGAGCGCAAACTACAGCAAGCCTTGGCAAAAGACATTACCGTAAGAGTACATTCAAAAGAAGATTATGAAACGGCTGTCAAGGCCTCCTCTATTCTTTTTGGCAATTCTACCACAGATGATTTGATTAGCCTAGATGAAGCAACCCTTTTGTCTGTTTTAGATGGCGTACCTCAAACCACTATTGCCAAATCTGACTTTGCTAACTGCGCCACGGCTACTGATCTGCTTTCTGAGCTAACCAAGAGCAGCATCTTCCCTTCTAAAGGAGAGGCAAGAAAAATGATCCAAGCGGGTGGCGTAAGCATCAACAAGATGAAGTTGACAGACCCCAATCAGCGCCCCGACTACAGCTTGCTCCATGGGAAGTTCCTGTTAGCACAGAAAGGAAAGAAAAACTATTTCCTCATTGAAGTTAAGGATTAGCGATGCTACAGACTTGGAGTGAAGCCGTTACCAATCGGAAGTTTGTGATGAGCATTGTAGGTTGGTGTATTGGTCTTGTGCTATTTGTAACCTTCATTCCGTATTATCTCAATGGGGTTATTTCAGAAAAGCCAGGCATTCAGCTCAACGATTATATGTTTGAATTGCTTCCTCCACGAGACTGGTCCATTACCATCTTTATCCTCATCTTCGGTGCGCCTGCTCTCTTCATTTTATCTAATTTCAAGAGTCCATCTACAGTTCTACTATGCTTACAATGCTATGTTACAGTAAGTTTTATAAGAATGATTGCTATCTATCTCTTCACTTTAGAGGCACCAGAAGGAATCATCCCTCTCATTGATCCATTCTTAGCAAAAGTTGCTTATGGAGGCAATGCTACTTTTGTCAAAGATCTATTCTTTTCTGGCCACACCTCTACGCTATTCATTGTTTTCCTGATTGAAAAGAAGAACCTAATCAAAGTCATTTTACTATTGTCTACTCTTTTAGTAGGTTTATTCTTGATTTGGCAGCGAGTGCACTATTCTATTGATGTACTTGGAGCGATTTTTGTAACGTGGGGAGTATACTGGTTCTTTACCAAAGTGAACGATCGGGTTGATTTTAAAAAAAAGGATTTTACGCCCAAATAGTATAAAATTTCCCTGCTTTTGGAACTATGAATGAGGTTCTACGTTTACCGAATAAGCAAAATAAGTGTAACTTTGAGTTCGTTTTAAGTTAATATTGAACTATGGAGGTGAATGGCGCAGCTAAAAATGGCAAGCACGCTTTGACAAGCAAAAATCCGTATCCCGAATTTACGTTAGGCGCAAGCCTTTCTAAAGAACAAAAAGATTTCTTTGAGCAGAATGGTTTCATCCATTTCAAAAACTTTATTCCGAAAGAAACAGTAAGCGACCTCTTACGGGAAACGGAGAAAATTCAAGATGAGTGGGTAAGCCAAGGGTATAAAATGATCAATGGCGTACCTATCAAATACGGAACTGATATTGGCGGCAAGCGCATCGTTCAGCGCTTTGCTTTCTTAAATCAGCACAGCAATGTATTCTCCGATCTTTTAAAAGACACTAGGCTAAAGGCATTGTTCGATTTTATTGGTGCTGATGATTGCCGCATAGGAGAAACTGAAAAAGACGGTCTCGTATTCAATCACTACATCAACACAGACGAAAGCAACTACACCCAATTAGGTTGGCACACAGATGCTTTGCGCGATGTGTTTTATGGACAAAAAATACTGCCCATGCTGAATGTGGGTATTCACATGGATACCTCCACTACTGATAATGGAGGACTTCGATTAATTCCTGGTACACATAACCAAGGTCTACGCACGTTGCTTTTCAAAAAGTTTTATTTCCTCAGTCACAAGCCAGATAAAAATGAAATCGGGTTGAATGTGGAGCCAGGCGACCTTACCGTACATGATGGAAGATTGTGGCATCGTGTGGCGCGTTCTCCTTTCATGGGAGAAAAAAGCCGCAGACGCGTGATGTATATCCCTATCATCACTGGCAAATTCCAGCCACGAGACGAAAATAGCAAGCCGCTATTTTATCAAAGGCTATTTGCGCTCACCAACAAAAAATAAAATGGCCTACGCATTGATCACGGGAGCCAGCGGGGGCATCGGCCTTTGCCTAGCTCGTGAATTGGCTCAGCGCAAAATTGATTTACTGCTGGTTGCCCGTTCTGGCGACAAACTCTCTACTATTTGTGATCAACTAAAAAAAGAATTTTCTATCAAAGCAGAATACTTGAGCTTGGATTTGAGTGAGCCTAATGCGGTGAATTCTCTCACGAATTGGCTAATGGAAAAATCATTCTCTGTAAATATTTTAATCAACAATGCAGGCTACGGAATCTGGGGGACAGTAGAGTCAACCTCTAGCGAGAAGCTCAACAACATGATGCAACTCAACATGAATGTAGTGGCAAACCTTAGTCACGCCATGCTACCAGAGTTAAAGAAACATGCAAAGTCATATATTTTGAATGTAGCAAGTACTGCAGCCTATCAAGCTGTGCCTACCCTTGCGACTTACGCTGCCAGTAAAGCCTTTGTAGTTTTGTTTACACGTGGCCTTCGATTTGAGTTGAAAGAAACTTCTATCTCCGTTACTTGTTTAAGCCCGGGTGCTACCTCTACCAATTTTATTGATCGAGCAGGGATGGATGCCATGAAAGAGCGAGCAGAAAAATTCAGTATGAAACCGGAGGCAGTTGCCAAGATCGCCATCAATGGGATGTTCAAGGGCAAGGCCGAAATACTTCCGGGTTTTGTGAATTGGATTTCTGTGCAGATGACTTATCTGATGCCGAAGTTCATACCTGAAAAGATTGCTGCGGGGCTGTATAAGACAGAAAACAAATAAGTTTTTGAGTGAGGCCCTACTTTGTTTTCAATACAAAAACAACTTTGCCTTTTGATCGCTCTAAGGCCTTGCCATCAGAAGTTTTAATCAATGAATTCTTTCTGATCTCATCTTTTAGCAATTGTTCTGCACGAGGGCTAAGGCCTCTTTGTAATGTGGTGATGCCAATGATATCTCCATTTTCATCGCATTCAATTTCAAATTCTATCCTCCCATCTTCGTTATCTGGAAGGTCTGGTATTTTAGGTTGATCAGCCCATGTCCATCCTGACATATTGAGATCCATACCTGTTCCCCCTCCGCCACCTCCTTGTTTTCCGTAAAGGGCTTTTGCATCTGGTTTGCCTTGCGGGCTTCCTTTGTCGCCCGTCTTGCCTGGGTCATCTCCGTGACTGGGTGCGTCCTTTCCTTTTTTGGTTTCTGTAACTTTAGTGGCTTCTTCCTTCACTACCTCTTTTACTTCTTTCTTTACTTCCTTGGGCTTTGCTTCAACTACTTTCTCCTTAGGTTTTTCAACCACTGGCTCTTTTTTTTCTTCTTTCACCACCACAGGGCTTTCTATCTTTGAGACAACAGGTTCTTCTGTCTTCTCTTGCTCTTTTACTTCCTCTTGTGGTTGTGTTTCTTCAGGCTTGGCTTCTTCTTCGGTGGGTTGTTCTGTACCTGGTTGTTCATCGGGTTGTATCTCTCCTCCGCCTTGATCATCCAATCCAAAATTCAATTCAATGCCATATTCAGGTAAAGGCGGATTGGGTGCGCGCCATGCCATCAAAAAGAAAAAGATGAGCAACAAAGCTCCATGAATGCCCAATGAAGTAATCAAGGCAATCTGTTTGTTCTTTTTTTCTTTTTGTTCTTCGCTGTGCATATTTCTTTTTTAGTCAGTTCTAGTATCTCCCAACTAGCATCTATTGCGTGCCAAACAAACTTTCCTTCGATTGAGAGCGACTGTGGCACGCGTAAATGACTATATCCTAAAATCCACGGGTTAAAACCCGTGGCTACTAACAGTGAACCCCGCTGGGGTTCGTCAAAAAATATAAAACTTTCGTAGCCCGAGAATCTTTGCGTCCATTGTACATAGTATTAACTAATTCAATCACGCCCATTTACTTTGGTTTCGTTGCAATGGATACTCTTGCTTCTAAACTAGTGGCAATGCCAGCCACAAAAACCATTTCGCGGGTAGCTACACTCTCATCAATGTGCAATACCACAACTCCTTTGGGGCCACCCAACTTACTCTTCAATTCAGCTTCCAATGTTGCTTTGGTCACTTTCTTGTCATTAACAAAAAATTGTAAATCTTTAGTAACTGTGATGGATACTTTCTGCACTTCAATCGTACTGGGCTTGCTAGTTGGTAAATTGACAGGCAGGCCAGAAGGCGTAACAAAGGAAGAGGTTAGCATAAAGAAAATCAGCAGCAAGAAAATCAAGTCAGTCATGGAGGCCATGCTGAAGGCTGCGTCTACTTTATTTCTGGTTTGTAAGTTCATTTTAAGATATGAGATGTGAGATTTAAGATGTTAGATTCATGATGCTTGAACGTACTGCCTCTTACCTTTTACCAATTACTTCTTACCGATTAACTTCCTAATTCCTAATGCCCAATGCCTACCTTGGTTCTTGCAACAAATCAATAAACTCGATGGAGGAATATTCCATTTTATGCACAACTTTGGAGACGCGGGTCACCAAATAATTGTAACCTAGATAGGCGATAATGCCTACAATCAAACCTGCTACCGTGGTGATCATAGCAGTGTAGATACCATCGGCAAGTAACTTAGGGCTAACTGATCCTTCTTCTTGAGCTATTGATATAAATGCTTGTACCATCCCTATTACAGTACCCAAGAACCCCATCATGGGTGCGACTCCTGCTACCGTTGCCAGCACAGAAAGATTTTTCTCTAATTTGAAAAGTTCGATCTTGCCTACGTTCTCAATAGAGGCTTCAATATTTTTTAACGGGCTGCCAATTCGAGTTACTCCTTTTTCAATCATGCGTGCTACCGGTGTATCATGCTGTGCACAAACCATTTTGGCACTGTTAATATCTCCCTTTAGCACCAACTCTTTGATCTTGCCCATAAAAGCATCAGGGCTTTCATTTGCTTTGCTGATGGTGCGAATGCGCTCTACAAAAATGTATATCGCTACAAAAGAAGAAAGTACGATGGGGATCATCAAAATCCCGCCAGCCATAGCCAAGTCCCAAACAGAAATGGCCTGATCTACCCCTGCTGGTGGCTGGGTATTGGTAACAATTTGAGCTAATATCATTTACTAAAAGTTTAAAAAATCTACTTACTCTAACGCAATTACCTTGAAAAAAATATTCAAACACAAAACAAGGTTACAAATTTGAAGCCTCGAGAGGTAACAACTTCTACAATTGTAGAAAGGGCTAAAGCCCTATTTACCCTTCTCCTATGCTTTATCCCCACGGCCTTAAGGCCGTGGCAACTTTCAAACTTCGAAAGAATTAGCAAACCTCTGAGCGTTAAGTCCTAATCCCTAAGTCCTAAGTCCTAATATCTAACAACCCAAACAGCACTTCCATACTCCCCTTTTATTGCATCTGCTGCGGACTGTGCTGCGGCATAAGAATCATGATCGCCAATGGCAAGACGGTTGAATTTCCATTTGCTGAAAGGCGGAATGATCTTGGACCCAACTCCTTTCGCACTAAGTTTCTTGGCATAGTCCATTACTAGATCACCGTCTACTGCACTAGCTATTACCACATAATACCGGCCTGTTGGCGCGGTAAGAGATTCTACCGTTCCCTCGGCAGGTTTTGCTTTTGCAGCGGCCTCTGCAGCTAGGCGTTGACGTTCTTCTTCAGCACGTTGCTGTGCAAGTCTCGCCTGCTCTGCTTGTTCTTTCTTGAGTTTTTCTTTTGCTGCTAGCTCTTGCTTGGCCTTCAAATTACTTGGCTCAATCACATATTTCCAAACCAAAAAGCCCGCCACCAACACAACTAAGCCAATCAGAATTGCAATAATCATTGGGGCTTTGGATGCGGGTTCTGGCTCTTGAGGGACATAAGCAGCCCTTTCCTCCCTAACGGATTCTTCACTAGCAGATGTGTCTGATACATCTTCCATCATCGGAGATTCTTGTTGTTGTTCTGGAGAGTTAAATGAAGTCGGTTCATTCAGTTTATCCAACGGCTTATAGTCTAGATCAGGCAACCCAAAATTATCCTCGCTTGAGTTCTTGTTTGCCTCGTCTTCGGTTTTAAATGACATAAATTTTTCAGTTTAGCTAATAAATTAACGTACAAGTAACATAATTTCTTTTAAATAAGCCAATACCCAACCTAGACAAGTAAGAACCATAAAGAATTTGTGATTTTAGATTTGTGATTTAGGATTGTTTGGCCTACGCCTCCCAGCTACGTGCCTGCCGATAAATCTAAAATCTAAAATCGTAAATCTAAAATCTTTTTAAAAACTCCAAGTCAAACCCGCCATGGCTTGAAAGCCCCTAACTGGGTAGTATAAATACATCTGATATTGGTTGTTCAACACATTGTTACACTTAATAAAAACAGAAAACTGATTCGATACTAAGTAGCTTGCCTTTAGATTTAAATCGAGGGCTGAACTTATGGTGACTGTCTTGTACGAAAAGTTTCCCCCACCCAAAGATTGATCGATCGATAGTGCCTTCATCCCTCCTTGCGCTATCAAGTCAACATCAAAAAGCAGTTTGTTGTATAGGTTGTAGGAAGAGGTAAACCCAAGGCGATAGGTTGGGCGATGCCAAGCTTCTCCTTGCTTGTCAGTAGAGTATCCAAAAACATCTGCGCGAAGGAGCATCTTCACTTTATCTGCCGATGAAAAGCCAATCTCGCCAAATAGATTTGTACGGCTTGTGTTTCCTTGATCGTAGACCACATCAAATAATTGTCCTTTTAGCAAGTCATTTCGGTAGAAGTATAAGTTCTTCAAATTAGCTAAGGAAAGCCCTGCTTGGAAAGCAAACTTACCCGCAAGCTTCCCTTTCAATCCACCTAAAAATTCAAAAGTCCTGTTGGTATGATTGAGCGGTGCGTTCTGATCGATCCAGATATTTTCGCGCGAAAGCGAATGCAACGATACCTTATCAATATCACCTGTCAGTCCTGCATACACTTGCAGGTCTGTGCTTAACTCGTACTCAGCTCGCACATTGGGATAAATATTCACCGATTTCACTGTACCCAATGTGTCATTTTGAATGGCAGCATTCACGCCAACGGATAACAACAAATTATCGATGGGAGAAAATTGATAGGAAGGCCTGATCTTAAAAAGATGCCTTGCGCGAGAAGCGTCTACGTATTTTCTTGACATCAAAAAGTAATCGGCATTGATCACCAGTTTTTTATCATCGTCAATTTTATATGCACTGGTTAGGTTCAAATTGATTTCATTCTCGTTAGAACTAAAATTGTCTTTCAAATAAGAAAAACCTCCTCGTAGATTATAGTTAAAATCGGCTGGTTTAGAATTACCTACATCTGCACCTAAGCTGAAATAAGAATAGGCTTGAGCAGTGGCATCTCCTTTGAAAAATCCTGGCAACTCTCCATAAAACTTTGCGCCTCTATTTTCAAAACTTAAAAATCCGCCCGCAACCAAAGATTGGCCAAATGTTCTGCCAAATACTTTTAGTTCTGTTGTTCCACTTGCAGAGTTACCCGAATCAACAGGCCCATTGCCAAAGCTATGATGGAATAATTTAGCTCCATAGAATTTATTCTTATCGCGCTTGGTGGTAGCATAGCCTTCTAAATAAGGTGAGGCATAATTGCCATAGCCTGCGCTAATGTAGTTACCATAAATCTTGCTGATCGGCTCTGTCTTCAATTTCAACGGGCGAATGGCAGGATTATAATCAGGAGTAGTGAATGAAACGTTTTTGAAATCGTAGGTGATCTCAGGCCTGATCGGCTCGGCAGGCCGTGGCGGTACTTTCTCAAAATTACGATCGGCTTTTGGCAATGTGATCTGTCTGTCTTTTACTATTTCGATTTCTACTTTTTGAATCTCGCCTTCTTCTTGCGCTTTTAAATCCATGCAAATTAATGACAACGATATGGTGCAGATTAATATAAAGGCATTAGGCATTAGGCATTGGTGACGAGTAGTTAAAATTAAAACTCGTAACCGATTACCGAATACCGAATACCTTTTACCCAACGCTCCCAACAGCTTGCAGCTTGCAGCCTGTAGCTTGAGGCCAATTACGCTTTGGATGAACCTATTTCTCATTATCAACTGTGTCTGCTTTAACTTTCTCAATTTTCTTCAACTCCGCCTCGTCAATCTTGTTCAGTTTTTCTTTGGCGGCTCTCTTAATGCTTTCGAGCGGGAAATTATCTATCAATGACTTTAATGAAGCGGTAGCATTGAATGAATCACCCATGGCCAATAAATTATCGGACAGCAATAAATAGGACTTCCCTACCCACTCGGTATACGAAGAAAATTCGGTGGGCAAACTTACTAGCGTGGTGTAGCACTGCTTGTAATCTTTGGTGAGGTAGAAAAGCTCGCCCAATAAATATTTCGCCTCTGCTCCGTATTCATCTTGCGCAGAGTTAAGCGTGCTGATAAATTCATCTTTGGCCGTTTCGTAGTCGCCACGTTCTTTAGCAATTTTGCCGAGGTAGAGAGAAGCCTTGTTTGTTGCCCCCGCATTTACATTGCCCCTTTCCAAAATGATTTCAGCATACGCTTTCGCGGAATCGTATTGAGCCAACAAGTAGTGCGATTCCATCAACCCATTCCAAGCGGTGTATTGCTCTTTCTTGTTGGATGCGATTCTGGCAAGCTGATGAAATTGCGGAATGGCTTTGTCGTACTTGCCTTGTTTAAATTCCAATTCCGCAATGCGGCCTGTTACTTTATTGGCAAATGAAAAGGTCTTGTCGGTTGAAATGGTGTAGTACAATGCAAGTGCTTTTGCCGCTTCTTTGGTTCGGTAGTACGATTCAGCTTGGTAATAATTAGCTTCACTCAGGCGCGGACTTTCGGGATACTGAGCAGTGTAAGCGGCCAATCGCTGAATGGCTTTTGCATAATCTTGATTCAAGTAGAGATTTTTAGCCACTTCAAATTCCACTGATTCAATTCCTTTTGCATCTGGGTTGGCATTCTTATATCCAGTCAAGTATTTATCGAACTCAGTTGAGCGACCAGCTAGATTAAGCGATTCCTGCAAAGGGAGCAACACATCTTTACCTGCTGGATGATTGGGATAGTTGGTCAACACTGTAATGTAATCGTTAGATGTTTTGTTAAAATCTTTCAAGTTGTAATTGGATGCTGCTCTTCGGGTATAAGCGTACGGAGCAAAACGCGAAGTGGGATACGAAGCGATCAACTTACTATATCCCGCCACAGCGGGAGCATAATTGCCTTGTTCAAAATCCAATTGTGCGCGCTGATACAATGCCTCATCCATCACGCGCGACTGTGGATATTTTTTAATCAACACATCAAACTCAGTAGTTGCCTCAGAATATTTGCGCATGATACCTAACACCACGCCAGACTGAAGGTGCGCATAGTCTGCATCTACAGAATTGAGTGCAACCGCCTTTCTATAATTGATTAGTGCATCAGGGTAAGTTTTAGAAACATAGTAACAATCGGCCAAGCGAAGAATTCCATCAGGCAAGTTAGGTTGGCTCTTGCCCGACTTGCTTACAAACTCTTTGAAATTGAAAAGCGCGCGATCATATTGTTGTTGATTGAAATAGCAATAAGCCAATCCATATCGTGCTTTAGAAATTGTTTCTTGATTGGAATATCCTTCCAGCCCAATGATCTTTTGATATTGAGCAGCAGCTTGCTCGTACTTCTTCCCTATCGAGTACGCCTCGCCATTCCAAAGGCTTGCCTCTGCTACATAATCTTGATCGACAGGATCGGCCAAAGACTTTTCAAAGTATTGAGTGGCTTGTGCATAGTCTTCTTTGTTGAATAGATCGAGGCCTTTTAGCATGGTTGCTTTTTGGTAAGCACGATCAACGGCTGCGCTGCGCTTGGGCAATGATTCAATGTATTCAATTGCCTTATTATAATTATTTGCATTGATGTAAGCTTGCGACAGAAGTTCTTTGGTTTCATTTACATGCACACTTTGCGGAAACGCCTTCAACAACTTTTCAAATTCGGCAATGGCTTGGTCGGGTTGTCCGAGATCATACGAGATTTTGGCGTACTGAAAAGACGATTCCTCCACTAATTTAGGATCGGGCTTGTACATGCGCGAAATGCCAAAGGCAGAGAGTGCCATTGGTTTCTGCTGCTGTTTCAGGTATAGTGAACCTAAGTAATACGCAGAATAGAACCCCACCGAGTCGCGATCGGTGAAAGAAAGCTTTAAATATTTGATGGCCGTGGCATCTTGCCCGAGCACAAAAGCCGCATAGCCAGCACGGAGCAAAACCCCTTTGTCGGCAGTTTCTTCTTTGCCTTCTAGGTAAGTGGAGTAAGCCGATATGGCACTTTTGTTATCTCCTTTTTTGTAGTACGCCTCCGCGGAAAGCAAAGCAATGTCTTCGGCATTGGTAAGACCTGTTTTACCTTTCAAAGAAGAAATGTAATTCTGGAGATCATCGTATTTTTTTTGCTTGTAATAAACATTGGCAATCAGGTAAGGAACAATTTTGGAATAGGCTTCATTTTGTTCCGCCCTCTTCAAGTCGGTCAACGAACTTTCATATTCACCCTGGCTGTATTCAATAAACCCCGCATAGTAACTAGCCGCAGGGCCGTATTGTCCTCCTTGCGATTTGATATGATTGAATTGGTCTAATGATTCCTTGAGTATCTTTTGATTGAACAAACTATATCCCGCCCGAAAGCGGCCTGTATTTTCTTGCTCGGTACTTAAACTTGAGAAATCTACTTTGCTGTAAAAGCTAGATGCCTTCTTGTAATTCTTTTCGTTGTAAAAAAAGTTGGCCATGTCATAATTGGCTGTGGCCGACTTGGGATGGCTTGGGTACTTGGCAATGAAATCGGAGAAAAGTTTTTCTGCATCGGCATGAAACAAGTTGAGGGCGCAAGAGGCCAAGTAGTATTCGGCATCTGCACGCTTCAGGTCAGCAGAAGGTGTAGCAGATAGAAAGTCTGTGAAATTTTCACGGGCTGCACCGAACTGGTTTTTGTCCATGAGATCAACACCTGTTTTGTAGAGGCGCTCGCTTCTTTGTTGAGAGAGCAAGTCTTGCGCATTCGCGGAAAAAGAAAATAAGAACAATGAGAAAAAGGCGATGACCTTGATCAGAGAGGTGTGACTAGTTATTGAAGTGATCCACCTCACCCCATCGAAGCTCGTGCTAGATGATCTTTCATCATCGCCCCTCTCGAGAGGAGAGGGGAATGAGGATAGTGCGACTTGCAAACCTGTCTTTCCTTTCCTTGGAGTGACTTGATACAGTTGTATTAATTTCAATAATTTCAATACTATAGAATTAAGGCTAATGCCTTTCATAAAAGGTTTTTCCACAGAACAGCGAAATGCAAAAGTTATTGCAGTCTTCAGTTTAAAAAATATCATTCGTGCAAAAAATAAATTGAATTACACGGCCTCAAAGCTACTAATTAGTACGAACGCATCATTATGCACTCGTTACTATTTTCGATAAGATGCCATGCAGTTGATGAATTGCTTGAAGGTGAAAGCAATTGAAGTGAGGGGTGGTAACTATCAGAATATCAATTTAAAAACCAGCTCCTTTAGAATCTGGCTTTCATCTTCACTGCCTACATTCACACCCTTCAATTTTAAGTCGGCCTGCTTGAGCAACGAAATATTTCTGATCACTTGTGCCAATTGAAATCGTTGCAAAGCAGCACTATAGTCTTTCACAGCAAAGGGGCTGATCTTGAGTGCACCAATCAAGCCGCGTTCGCTTCTATCTGAACTTGAATAGGCGATCAACAGCTTACTGAAAAAAGAAAAAAGAAAAGCGACCAATGGGATGGCGGGGTTCTTCTTCACATTACCTTCAAAGTAGTTTAAGATTTTGGCAAGCTGCAAAGCGTCCTTCAAGATCAAGGCCTTTTGCAATTCAAAAATATTGTACTCGCGACTGATGCCCACTTGTGCCATCACTTGAGCAGCGGTAATCGCCTCTGATTTATTGGAGCCGATCAACACCTTATCTATTTCATTGGCCATCCTGTTGAGATCGTTGCCCACATACTCTGCCAACACGCGCATGGCATCATCTTCCATCTTAAATTTTTTATCTTTCACATAGCCAGCGATGAAGTCGGGGAGCTGGTTCTCATAAGGCTTTTTAAACACAGCCGAAGTTGTCAACTGATCTACTTTCTTGCCAAGCTCTTTTCTTTTATCAAGTGTTTTATGCTTGTGGCAAAGCACTAACACGGTAGAAGGCACTGGTCTAGAAAAATAATCCAAGAACAGCTTCGCCCCTACTTCCTTTTGCAAGTCGGGGATGTCTTGTGCCTCGCGCACAATCACCACTTGCCGCTCGGCCATCATGGGGAAGCGCTTGGCATTGGTCAAGATCACGTTGGCTGCGGCATCTTTACCGTACAGTATTACTTGATTAAAACTCTTCTCACTTTCATTCAGTGCATTAGCCTCAATATAATTGGCTATCAAGTCGATATAGTAAGTCTCTTCGCCTTGCAGCACGTAAACAGGATCGTAATTCCCTGCCCTGAGGTTGTCCATTATCTTTTTTGCTGATGCGTCCATAGTCTTAGGTGCTAATGTTAACAGTAGGGACTTTAGTAGGCAGTAGGCAACTAAAACAGTAGGCAATGTTCGGAGTAATTTGACTCACGTTTTGTCAACTGCCAATTGCCTATTGTCAATTTTGCCTACTACCTACTTTTTTCAACTCACTCTCTTTTTTCCTGCTAAATTAAACGCTGTCACCGCTCCTACCAAGGCCCCAGCCAAATGAGATTCCCAAGACACACTAGGATCCATTGGCAACACTCCGTAAAAGATACCTCCATAAGCGATAATTACCGCCACTGAAATAAGTATCGAAAGAAAATCTTGTCGTAACAAGCCGAAGAAAATAAGGAAGGAAGCAAGTCCGTAGATTAACCCGCTCGCACCAATGTGGTAAGAAACCCGTGGGCTGAAAATCCAGACCAAGATATTAGTGATAAAATAACATCGAAAGAAGACCAACGCACCAATGCGTTCATAAAAAAAGAACAACATTGTGCCGAGAAACAAAAGGGGAAATGTGTTGGAGAGCAAGTGCATATAATTTCCATGCACCATAGGAGCAGTGAAAATCCCAATTAGCCCCCAAAGGTTACGCGGCTTGATGCCCAAAAAACCAAGATCGATATGGTAAAAGAATTGTACGCTGAAAAAAAGCCACATGAGAAACACTAACCTAAATGGAGTGGCGGAACTATCGAAGACGCTTCGGGATTGGGGCATTGAAGAATGAGAGAATAACTTTTGACTGATTCGGCTTCGTGCCGCATCAAAGTTAAGGATTAATGTCATCGCTGAAACTGTATAGGTTAAAGTTTGCGACCAAGGCGGCCCTGCGAACAACTTGAATTTTTTTTTTAGAAGAACTGGAATTGCCCATGCAAGCATTATTGAATAGGGTTTCAACAAACGCGTAGGGTCATTTCAAATTATTGCAGCCGTGACTAGCAAACATGTGACCGAACTCCCCACAACCTAATCCCTAATCCCCAAGTACCAAGTCCCAAAAAACAAAGTTCCCCACATAAATCCTTACTTTTGTCGAATTCGCCAATTCGAATGCTCAAGATAGATAGCCATACGCACATCCTGCCAAAAAAAATGCCCAACTGGAGCGAGCATTTCGGCTATGGCGATTTCATTTACCTACAACACCACAAAAAAGGATTTGCCAAAATGATGCGCGGCAACCAGTTCTTCCGCGAGATCAAAAGCAACTGCTGGGATGCTGATCAACGTATTGAAGAATACAAAAAATTCAACACGCAAGTACAGGTGGTCTGCACCATCCCAGTCATGTTTTCATATTGGGCAAAGCCGATGGATTGCCTCGCCCTTTCTCAATTCTTAAATGATCATATTGGAAAATTGGTAGAGAAATATCCCAAGCAATACATCGGCCTCGGCACAGTGCCCATGCAAGACGCAGAGTTGGCGGTGAAAGAATTAGAGCGGTTCAAAAAAATTGGTTTGGTAGGTTTACAAATCGGCTCCAACATCAACGATGAAAACCTAAACGAAGAACGCTTCTTTCCTATTTTCGAAGCATGTGAAAAATTAGACTTGGCCTTGATGGTTCACCCGTGGAACATGATGGGCGAAAAAAATATGCAACGCTATTGGTTGCCTTGGCTCGTGGGTATGCCAGCAGAAACATCGCGCGCCATTTGCTCCATGATTTTTGGTGGCATCTTTGAAAAACTTCCCAAGTTACGTGTGATGTTTGCACATGCAGGTGGTTCTTTTTTACCAACTATTGGAAGAATTCAACATGGGTTTGACTGCCGCCCCGATTTAGTTGCCATTGATAACAACTTTAATCCGCGTAAATACATCTCACAATTTTGGGTAGATAGTATCACACATGACCCTTTGATGTTAGAATATGTATTAAAATTGCAGGGATCAAATAAAGTAATGCTTGGCTCCGATTACCCCTTTCCGCTTGGCGATTTAGAGATTGGCAGGTTTATTGATGACATGGAGTTATCAAAAAAAACAAAAGAAGATATCTATTCCAATGCTGCCCTCGGGTGGCTCAACTTATCCAAAAAAGATTTTATCAACTAAAAACATTCATCCGTGAAGATTAAATTTTTAGCAGCACTTGTTCTACTGTTTTCAACCATCGCAGCCGTTGCCCAAACAGAAAAGGAGAAGATCCAGCAGATTGAAACACAAAAACAAATTGATAAGCAACGCAAAGTAACCATGCAGATCGATTCTGCCGTGCGCCTCTCCGAAGAAGGTCAATACGAAGCCGCTGATCTTAAATTCAAATCCGCATTGAAAAACATTCGCAGTGTACCCACCGATCTCACTTTTCAATTTGGAAAAAACTCTTTCTTCCTTGGCAAGTACAAGCAAAGCGTAGATTGGCTGAACAAATACATTCAGCTCAAAGGCACTAGCGGGCAATATTCCGAAGAGGCAGTGGAGTGGCTGGAAAAAGCCGAGATTGAATTAGTCAAAGAAAGAGAGATCGAAGCGAGACAAGCATCCGAAGTACTCTCCAAAGATTTCACCATCGACTGCGGCCCCACGGGTAAAGTAGTATGCACTATATGCAAAGGCTCCACCGTAATAGTGAAGAAAGGATACTTCGGTGACAACTACAGTACGTGCGGCTATTGCCATAAACTCGGCTACCTAACATGCGATGAGTACAATCATTTATTGAAAGGTGAATTGAAACCTAGCGTGAATTGATTTTAGATGTTCGATGTTAGATTTGATCGGGGTAAAATCAAACATCTTAAATCCTACATCTAAAATATGCTTACCTTTGAGGTTTGAATTACCCCAATGCCCCTTTACAATCGAATAAACGGCAAAGAACTAAAGGAACGCTTACAGAACATTGATGAAAAGCGTACTACCGTTTCATTTTATAAGTATCACCACATTCTCGATCCGAAACTATTTCGCGATGAGCTTTACAAACTATTGCAAAGCTTTCAAGTACTAGGTCGCATCTATGTAGCGCACGAAGGAATCAACGCACAGATCAGTGTACTCACAGATTCTTTTGAATCATTCAAAAAACAATTGTACACCATTTCCTTTTTAGATAGGGTACGATTAAACACAGCCGTAGACGACAATGGCAAATCATTCTTCAAGCTCAAGATACTAGTCAGAAACAAAATCGTGGCAGACGGATTGAATGATGAAACCTTTGATGTCACCGATCGCGGCACCCATGTAGGTGCCAAAGAATTCAATCAACTCGCAGAGAAATCAGAAACGATTATCGTGGACATGCGCAACCACTACGAAAGCGAAGTGGGTCATTTCAAAAATGCAATATGCCCTGATGTGGATACTTTTCGTGAAGAACTGAAAGTAGTAGAAGATTTATTGGAAGACAAAAAGGATAAAAACGTATTGATGTACTGCACAGGCGGCATCCGCTGTGAAAAGGCAAGTGCTTGGTTCAAGCATCGAGGCTTTAAAAATGTATTTCAATTGGATGGTGGCATCATTGAGTATGCCAAGCAAGTGAAAGACCAAGGATTGGAAAACAAATTCATTGGAAAAAATTTTGTTTTTGACGAACGATTGGGTGAACGCATCTCCGATGATATCATTAGCACTTGTCATCAGTGCGGCAAGCCTTGCGACAATCACACCAATTGCAAAAATGATGGATGCCATCTCTTGTTTATTCAATGTGATGAATGCGCAGCTAAGTTTGACAACTGCTGCTCCACGGAATGCAAAGAAATTTTAATGCTCCCAACCGAAGCACAAAAGGAAATCAGAAAAGGGATCAACAAAGGCAGGCAGGTGTTTAAAAAAGGTAGAGCCTTGAAGGTCAAGAATCAAAAAGAAGTCAGAATTTAGAATATAGAAGTCAGAAGAAAAATACGAGTATTAACCATCGCACAATTCTGACTTCTAACTTCCGACTTCTGTATTCTTTTAAATAATATAACGAGTATCAAGCATCCAACAATTCTATATTCTGACTCCTAACTTTCTGACTTCTTTTTACCCCCACTGAATGATCCGTATTGGAATTATCAACGTCTCCGACCGCGCTAGCAAAGGCATCTATGAAGACATACCCGGCAAGGCAATCGTGGCCACTCTGAATGAGTATTTGATAAGTCCGTGGGAAAAAGAATACGCAGTCGTACCCGATGAACAAAAATTGATTGAACAGACATTGATCTCCATGGCTGATGAGAAAAATTGTTGCTTGATTGTAACCTGTGGAGGCACCGGCCCATCCAAAAGAGATGTAACCCCAGAAGCCACCGAGGCCGTGTGCGACAAAATGATGCCGGGCTTTGGCGAATTGATGCGCAGTGTCAGTTTACAGTACGTTCCCACCGCTATTCTATCGCGACAAACAGCAGGATTACGAAATAAAACTTTAATTGTAAATTTGCCTGGCAAACCAAAAGCCATCAGGCAATGCTTGGACGCAGTGTTCCCAGCTATCCCTTATTGCATCGATCTTTTGGAAGGTCCTTACTTAGAGTGTAATGAAAACGTTGTAAAGATATTCAGACCGAAATAATTTTAGATTTAGGATTTTAGATTTAAGATTTTTAGCTGCAGTTAAGAAACATCTTGCGACCCAAATAGGCCAAGCAAATTTTTGATAAAGCTTGAGTCATTTGATGCGAAAGAAGAAAATAAAAATCAGGTTAAAAACTTGAATTCATAACCTAATACCATTTAGTTAAAGAAGGATTTGAACCACATAGACAGATAGAAACATAGAAATACAGACAAAGAAACCAACAAATCCTATGTGAAATCTATGTGTTCTATGTCCTATGTGGTTCAGTTGTTGCTACTCATGGCTTAACTTAATGACATTGATTCATAAACTTAAATCTAAAATCTTAAATCCTAAATCTAAAATCCGTCTATGGCTAGGATAAAATATTACTACGACACCGAAACGTGTAAGTACGAGCGCATCAAGACCACCACGGGCGATGTCGTATTAAATACATTAGGCATCTTGCTGTTGACTTTTGGAATGGCCGTTGGTATTTTCATTTTGTTCAGCAACTATTTTGAATCGCCTCGCGAGTTGCTACTCAAAAACGAAGTGAAAGAAATGGAATACCTCTATGAGAATTTGCAAAGCGAGGTAGAGAAGTTAGACAAAGAACTCGCAAGCTTAGAATACCGCGATGATAATATTTACCGAGCAGTGCTTGGCACAGAACCAATTGATAAAAGTGTTCGAGAAGCCGGCATTGGCGGAGTTGATCGTTATGCCAGCATTAAAGAAAAGGATATTGTTCATGAAGACTTCTTAGTCAAGCTTCACGAGCGTGTAGATAAACTCAAGCGTAAGGTCTACATCGAATCAAAATCACAAGACGATGTGATTGCATTGGCCGAGAACAAAGAAAAATTATTCGCGGCCATACCAGCTATCCAACCAGTTGCGAATAAAGAATTGATTGCGTTAGCATCGGGCTTCGGCATGCGCATTCATCCCGTCTATAAAGTTTTCAAAATGCACACAGGTGTAGATTTTGCCGCGCAGATAGGAACTCCCATCTACGCCACCGCAGATGGCGTGATCGATAAACTGGAAGTGAGTTTTAGCGGATATGGAAAAGTATTAGAGGTAGATCACGGGTATGGTTATCGCACACGCTTCGCACACATGCATGGTTTTGCTGTAAGGCAAGGACAAAGAGTAAAACGAGGTGACTTGATCGGCTACGTAGGTGATACTGGTCTTTCTACAGCACCACACCTTCACTACGAGGTTTTTGTGAATGGAGTTATCGTCAACCCCATCCACTATTTCTTCAATGATCTCAATCCGAAGGAATACGAAAAGATCATTGAGTTGGCTTCTATTGAGAATCAATCTTTGGGAATGTAAATTGGCTTAAACATTTTGAGAAAGTTTTTGTTTACTAAAAAAGCTTTCTATGAAATTGATTTCCCTTTCTCTTGGTTTCATCATTTTTATAAGTCTAGGAGCTAAGGCACAAGGGTGCAGCGACTCTGGCTTTTGCACTATGGGCGCACTTAAGCCCGATCAATTTTATGTAAAGAAATTTACTATCAGACTAAACTCTATTGAGTTGACCCAGCATATCGGTCACACTAAATATGGAGATTGGATTCACTCTACCTTTTTAGATGCTAATGTTGGCCTTACCAAAAGAACCAATCTTCAAATCCGATTTCCTGCTTACACTATCATAGAGGGCAAGATGCCCACTTCAAGCGGATGGGGCGATTTGTTTTTTAATCTTTCACAAAATGTGGTTGCCAAAGACAAGTACCAATTCAATGTAACTGCTGGTGTTAAGTTATATACAAGCCGCCCCGACAAACGCTCTGATGATGGTTTGCCTATGCCGCTCTATCAGCAAACCAGTTATGGCTCTAACGATATAAATTTTGGTGCTTCTCTTAGCACACGTCAATGGATGTTCGCCATCGGCTATCAACACGCATTGAACCAAATAAAAAATCAATTTACAGTGAAGCAATGGGAAGGCCACAGTTTGTACAATGTGGTTAAAGTATATGATCAGTCATCGGGCCTTGTGCGCGGAGACGATTTGATGTTGCGCATAGAAAGAAATTTTAGACTATCGAGGTTTAATGTATATGTAGGGGCTTTGCAACTTTGGAGGCTTTCGCCAGATAAGACCGTGAGCGAATCAGGTACGCTTACAGATATTTCAGGTTCGAATGGATTAGCGGCCAACTTAGTGTTGGGTGGTGGTTATCAATTCGGCACGCACATGGGTATTCGTTTGCTCACATCTTTCAAAATTAAAGAACGCAATGCTAATCCAGATGGATTATCGCGCGATTTCATTGGGCAGGTTGCATACATCGTTCGTTTTTAATTTGTTCATTTCCTCCTTCGCACCAAAGTTTTTGATTACTTTAGTGCCACTATAGTAGCAATGAAATTTATTACTTCTTGTTCGTTTTTTCTACTCGCATCTTTACTCTCTTTTTCGCAAGGCTGTAGCGATGCAGGCTTTTGCACAATGGGCGCTATGAAGCCCGATCAGCCCTATAACAAAAAGATCAAAGTAAAACTTCTTTCTATGGAAATGAGTTTTTATAGAGGCACAACAACACTCACTCCGATTATTTATGTAGCAACAGCAGATTTAAACTTTAGCCTAAATAGAAGAAACACATTTCAAGTAAAGCTGCCATATCAATTTGTAGATGGTCAACTAGCAAATACATCTTCCGTTGGCGACATTTCTCTCTGCTTCACACGAAATATTTTCTCCTCCGATAAATTTGATCTGAACCTTTCGCTAGGAGGGAAAATTCCAACAAACTCTTCTGATAAAGATACGCACGGGCTTCCACTACCCATGTACTATCAAACCAGCTTGGGTACTTATGATTTCATAACAGGGCTTTCTTTGATCAATAGAAAATGGCTTTTCGCTACAGGAATTCAAATTCCTCTCAATCAAAATAACAATCAGTTTACATGGTCTGCTTGGGATGGTGATAAAGAAAGAGCCTATATAGATAGATACGCACAAGCCAAAGATTTAAAACGAGGCGTTGATATTATGTTCCGCGTTGAGAGAAATTTCCGTTTATCAAGGCTTAATTTTTCAGTAGGGCTGCTACCCATCTACCGAATAACTCCTGATGAGATCACAAATGGAAAAGACTTGCGTACCTCCTCTGAAAGAGGGAATAATGCAAGTGGACTTGCCTTATCCGCTATTGGAACTGTAGGCTATAATTTTAATGTAAAATCTGGAGTAAGACTTTTGGTAGGCCATAAAATTGTTCAACGCGAGTTCAGCCCAGATGGGTTGACGCGAGTGTTGGTAAGTTCAGTCACTTATATATACCGATTTTAATGAAGCACCTTCTTCTACTTTTTCTTTTACCGCTGCTCATTTCGATCAATTCAATTGCTCAGCGTGAACAGTCATTAAAAAAAATAGATTCACTTACGGCACTCGCTAACTACGCTGAAGCAATGTCATTTGTTGATAGCGAATTGAAACAACACACAGACGGAAATCAACTTTCACTTTTGCAAAACAAAAAAGCAGAAATATTGATTGCACAAGGCAATCTACAAGAAGCTGAATCGCTTTTGAGCAAACCACAATCTACTGATCCATTTATTAGTGCCGTTACACTTTCTACCACAGGTTTTCTCAATCTTAAAAAAGGCAGGTTTGATCTAGCCTTGGAAAACCTGCAGTCTTCACTATCCAAATTTCAATCGAGCGAAAAGAGAAATACCAAAGAGGCCGCCAATTGCTTGGCTAACATAGCTTCCACTTATTTGGCCACGGGCAAATACAATCAAGCAGAGGAATTTGAAAACATGGCATTGCAAACCCGGCAGAATTTATTTGGCGAATACGATGAACAAGTAGCAGCCTCTTACAATAATCTAGGGCTCATCTATCTCAGTTCAAATCCCGATAAGGCATTGGAATATTATGAAAAGGCATTGGCCACTTATCAAAAATTGCATGGCACAGATCATCCAAAAATTGCTATCGCCAATACCAACATCGGCATTAGCTACAATAAGTTGGAACTATATGGCGATGCCATCAATTCCTTTGAGACGGCAAAAAAAATATGGGAGAAAATATATCCCAATGGTCACCCAAATCTTGCCATCGTGTTACAAAACTTGGGCAGCACGTATGCGAAGTTAAAAAATCAAACTGCCGCGCTCAGCTACTATGAAAAAGCCATCGAGATTTACCAGAAATCGCATGGCACAAAGCACCCCGATATCGCTCGAGCGTTTATTGATAAGGGAAATCTTTCTTTGGCCAATAGTAAATTTGATGAGGCGCTGTCTTCTTTTCAACAAGGATTGATTGCCAACTCTCCTACTTTTAACAATGCCGATGTCTCTAAAAATCCTTTGTCTAATGACTATTACAATGCTACCGTTCAAGTTTATTTATTGAATACAAAAGCGAAATCACTGGAATTAAAATATCAAGGCAAGACGCTCAAACTACAAGACTTAAAGTCAGCTCTTGCTTGTCTCTATTCTTGCGATTCATTGATTGACGACATTCGCCATCACAGTTCAGATGAAGGTGATAAATTGGCGCTAGGTGAATTGGCCAGCGAGGTGTATGAAGATGGCGTACGCATTGCCCACACCATAAGCGAAAATATCATTGACCCAAAACCGTATCGCGAAAAAGCGTTTTACTTTGCAGAGAAAAGTAAATCTGCTGTGTTGCAAGAATCTATAGCAGACTCACAAGCCAAATCCTTTTCGGGTATCCCATCAGAGTTGTTGGAACAAGAGAAGAATATAAAGTCTTCCATTTCACTCTGTGTTCAGAAGTTAGCTCAAAAACCAACCCAAGAAGAAGAGAAAAAATTACGTGAGCAACTCTTTGCCAACAATAATCAATACAATGCTTTTGTGAAGAAACTAGAGAAGGATTTTCCTAACTATTACAACCTCAAATTCAGTCAATCAACTACCACTACAAAAGATATACAAGCATCGCTCGATGATCAGACCGCGATAATCAGTTATTTCTTAGCTGAGAAAAGCAATCGGATATATCAGTTCATCATTACCAAAAACAAATTTTCAATCATCAATTCTACCTTGCCAGAGAATTTCAGCAGATCGTTGAAAGGATTTTCCAACAGTATTCTTTATAATGATTTTGCCACTTACAAGAAAACAGGTAATGAGATAAGTGACTTAATCGCACCTAGCCTATCTTCCAAAATAAAAGAGCTTATCATCATCCCAACAGGAAAATTAGGAACGTTGCCTTTCGAGGCATTACCTGAAAAGAAAATTAAAACGGAAGATTTCAAAACTACCACTTACTTAGTCAATAGGTATTCCATCGCTTATGAATTCTCTACGGGTCTACTGGTGCAGAAAAGCAAAACGAAATCAATCATTATCAATCCAACTATTTTCTTATGTGCTCCTGTCACCTTCCCTGAAAAGGATAATTTGAATACGCTACCTGGAACAGAAAAAGAAATAAGTACTATCGCTCAACTCTTCGCGGGAAACTCAAAGGCCATCAAATTTGCGGAGGCCAACGAAACCATGATCAAATCGAAAGAAATATCCAACTATGATTATTTGCATTTTGCAACGCATGGTATTGTAGATGAAGCCAACCCCGAATCGTCAAAGATATTTTTAAATACTACTTCAACTGACGATGGCAATTTGTACGCAGGTGAAATTTACAATCTTTCGTTGAACGCAAACTTGGCTGTACTCTCTGCTTGCCAAACGGGCCTCGGGAAAATTTCAAAGGGAGAAGGCGTGATCGGTTTATCGCGCGCATTGGTGTATGCAGGTGCAAAAAATATCATCGTATCGTTTTGGAGTGTCGCTGATGAATCGACTGCCGAGTTGATGACTGATTTTTATTCGTTCCTTTTGAAATCAAAATCAACCAGTTTTAGTACAGCATTGCGAGAAGCAAAAGTAAAAATGATCAAGAGCGACAAGTATTCTACTCCATTTTATTGGGCACCTTTCATACTCATTGGGAAATAAAAAAACCTGACCGTTTCGGGTCAGGTTTTACACAGTCGAACGCTATGGCAAATAGGTTTTTTCTGTGCTTTAGAGAACCCCAAAGTAGGGAGTTGAGTTTCACTTTTCCTAAAGATTTTATAAAACTTTGTTTGAAATGGAAAAATGGCCTTTTTTAAGCCAAAATGACAATATTTAGAAATGATAGAGGATAACTACCGTCAGCGAGGGTTGCGCAACAACTTGGTTAAAAAACTGCATTTAAAAGGCATTTTGGATGAACGAGTACTGGCCGCCATCGGAAAAGTGCCAAGGCACGTGTTTTTCGATGATGCCCTCCTCGTGCACGCCTACGAAGACAAAGCTTTCCCAATTGGGGAAGGCCAGACGATTTCTCAGCCTTACACGGTCGCCTTCCAGACAGAGAAGCTGGCCATCAAGCCAGGCGACAAAGTGCTGGAGATTGGCACAGGCTCGGGCTACCAAGCCACCATTTTGATGGAGATGGGCGCCAAGGTTTACACTATCGAGTTTCAAAAAAAACTGTACGAACGCACCAAAGAATTTCTTCCGCAGCTTGGCTACAAACCTTTTTTCTTTTTTGGTGATGGTAGCAAAGGAATCCCTGCCAAAGCACCTTACGATAAAATAATTGTTACGGCAGGAGCTCCTGTTGTGCCTGCAGCACTCACCGATCAATTAGCCGAAGGCGGCATTTTGATTATACCTGTTGGTGATAGAGAAAAACAAATGATGCTCAAGATCACTAAGCAAAATGGAAAATTGATCAAAGAAGAGTACGACAACTTTGCGTTTGTGCCGCTGTTGGGGGAGCAAGGGTGGAAATAGATTTTGATTTTTAGAGACCTCACGAAAGCAATCCAGCTTGGCGTATCGAGAGGGTTGGAGTGAATCAATGTTTCACCGCAAAGTTCAAAGAGAACCACAGAGTATTCTCTGTGAACTTCTGAGCCTCTGTGGTTATAATAAAAGTATTTTTTACTTGGTCTTGGACTTCACCTTTCCTCCCTCCACCTTCTTCGGCTTGCCCAACGAAACCAAGTTAGCAAATAGCTTATACGCCCCTGGCACGCCTTCAGGCAACTCGCGGAAGAAAGAAAGCCCTGTGTACACATAGTGACCTAATCCATAGCTCGCTACCAACAAGCTTCCGTTTTTCGCAGGCTCACCCATGTCATTGCAAGAGAGAAGAGCATCATAGTTCTCATGCCAGTTGGTTGGAAAATATAATCCACGCTCTTGCACCCAGCCTTCAAAATCTTTTGTGGTGATTTTATTAGGGTAGTTCAATGCAGGATGATCGGGTTTTAAAATCCGCACTTGGCTGTTCTCTTCCGTCACTCTATCGCGTGAAAGCGTAATTGGATACGGGGCAAACTTGTCTTTATCAATTTCAAAATCTCCATTGGTGTTGTACTGCACCACCATTGTGCCACCTTCTTTCACATAATTTAAAAGTTCAGTCATAAAGAATTTAATTCGTTCATTGGTGTTCAATGTGCGAATGCCCAACACCACGGCATCCACTCTTTTTAGATTGGCAGCAGTCACTTCTTCGTTCTTCATCTCCCACACTTCATAGCCCATGTTGCGCAAGGCAGAAGGCACATCATCGCCCGCACCGCGTATGTAGCCGATAAGCGAACCTTCTTTCTTCAAATCTATGCGCATTACTTCTTCTTCGGCTCTGGGCATTACTGTTTGCAATGGAATATGATCGTATTGAATGGTCTGCAATGAATAGTCGTATTCCATTCCACTCACTTCAGCCACAGCTTTCAATGTTGTTTTCGTTTCTTCCTTTGCAGGAATGACTTTGAAATTAGTTGTCAACTCTTCTCCCCGCTTCTTTAATTCAAAGGCAACGGAAGAGGGATCTGACTTCCATCCCTTGGGTAATTCTAATTTTAAATTTCCTGCTAATGCATCGGCAGAAGATTTTATCAGCACAGATACATCTTGCGGCTCGCGATCTTTGAAAAGATAAACCGGTTTATTAAGGTTGACAAAAACAGGTGGAACAATTTCAAATGGCCGCTGCAATTCTCCTTTTACAGGATCATTCCATTTATAAACCAAGGGCGATTGGAGTTGGATTTTTTCTCCATCGATGGCAAATTCAAAATTGAAAATAACAGAAGGTTCACTCTCTGGTTTGCCAATTAGTTTTTTGTCGTTGATGGTAAACAACCCAAGTGTGTGCGGGTCTTTCAACCAATAAGGGCCAGAGTATGGCAATCCTTCTATCAATTTGCGTTTTGATTTGAACGTGACCAACGTATTATTTTTCAAAACAGTGGACATAGTAGAATCCATCGAAACATTTTGCGATTGAATGGATTGCATTGTTACTGCGGCATTTGAGCGATTGATGATCTCAAAATTAGCTGTCAATGGCTGGCCAGGCGCAATCCAAAAATTATCTGCTACTACTTCTACATAAAGTCCTGCGCAATCTTGAACCAGTTGATTGACTTCTATCAATTTCTTTTCGCGCCAAACGGAAGGATTAAGAGCCATAATCTCTTTTCTTATTTGCAAAAGCAATGGTAAACTGGCCGATGGCTCTTCTTCTTTGTATTCTTTAATAACCCTATCAACAAGAGGTTGTATTTTCTCACTGCCCTTCACACGGCCCCATGTTGTATTGATGTTTTCAAATACATCTTTCGTGGTTTGGTCTCCTTTCATAAATTCAAAAAACTCAAGCACTTCTCCCCTTCTGCCCGTTGAGCCAAAGCCTTGGCTTTTATGTTGTGTGCGGCTCTCCGCAGCAATCTCAGAATAGGATTTGCCAAGCAAGGTGTTGTACGCTCCAACGTTCATCGTCAATATACCTGGAGTGCTTTCATTAATAGTCTTATTCCACCAGCGGCCCGTGTTGGTATAAAGTCGCTTCACTTGCCAAGTGCCAAATTCTTTTACTTGATCGGGATACACGTTGGGGTCGTTGGCAATATCAAAAGCCTCCTGCGCCAAGATAGCGGAAGCGGTGTGATGCCCGTGACCTGCACGTTCATCGGGTGGAAAGCGAGTGAGTATGACATCGGGTTGAAACTGACGGATCACCTTCACCACATCTGAAAGTATTTCTTGCTTATTCCAAATCTCAAAAGTCTCTTTCGCATTTTTAGAAAACCCAAAGTCATTAGCGCGGGTAAAAAATTGTTGCCCACCATCAATACGCCTAGCCGATAAAAGCTCTTGCGTGCGAATCAACCCAAGAAGATCGCGAATCTCTGGCCCGATTAAATTCTGACCTCCATCGCCACGCGTCATTGACAAATACGCAGTAGAAGCTAGTCGATCATTAGCGAGATAAGCAATGGCGGTTGTATTCTCATCATCAGGATGCGCGGCAACATACAACACAGAGCCGAGGAAATTCAATTTCTTCAATTTCAGTTTTATCTGCGAAGAGCTGGGCTGCTTACGGTATTGGGCAAACGAACTGTTGAAGACAATGAGACAGAGAAGTAAAAGTAAAAATCGCATAGTTAAATTGATTATCCTATTGATGATGATTTACAAATGTACAATTGATAAAGTTGGTCTGAATAGTTAAACTCTATGGAAGGCTGGTAAAAGTTTTTGGCGGCTCGCCAATCGAAAACTATTGTAACTCAAGATTGCCTATTGCGCTTTGCCTACCGCCTACTTTTTTTAAAACTTCCCTCTCTTCTCCCCATTCACAGAAAAAGTACCATCCTCTGCTACCAACAACACAACCTGACTTGTTTCTTTCTTCCGATCATTGAGGAAATGTAAAATTATATGAGCAGGCTCTGCGTTCAATTTGATATCCTCAATAAATCCCATTTCCAATTTCATTAAAGTTCCAATCTTGATCTTACTCGTCTTCTCATCACGCCCTTTGATTACTTTTACCTTCACTTCGCCATCTGCCTTCAATATTTTAAAATTAATAGCCAAGAAAGCGATAGGTGTACTCATCGTTCGTTTTTTACTTGATTCTTCAAATCGAAAAGTATTTACAGCATCCGAATCCCGTTGCCTAAACGATAAATCGATCTTAGCCTCAAATTGATCATTTGGTTTAAACGGCAGTGCATCTTGTGCCATCAAAGATGAGGCTACCATAATGTAGACAACACCGATTATATACTTAATCATGAATGCAAATTAGGGCAAGATTCGACAGCATCATAATTATTGATAATTTTGAGTGCAAATTCATAAACCACATAGACACATAGATACATAGAAATGCACACATAGAATTAGGGTGAACCGCTACAAAATCTATGTAAAAACCTATGTGCCTATGTGTCTATGTGGTTCAAATAATGGAACTAAGATTTTTAATACAACTCTAGATAACTCGTAAAACATGATCGATAAAAGGGTAAAAAACGCAGAAGAAGCAGTGAAAGATATTCCAGATAATGCTATACTCATGTTGGGCGGCTTTGGCCTTTGCGGAATTCCTGAGAATTGTATCTCTGCATTGCTAAAGAAGGGGGTGAAGGGACTCACCTGCATCTCCAATAATGCTGGAGTAGATGATTTCGGAATTGGGCTGCTACTCAAGACTCGACAAGTGAAAAAAATGATTTCATCTTATGTGGGCGAGAATGCTGAGTTTGAAAGACAATTATTATCTGGCGAGTTAGAAGTCGAACTTATTCCGCAAGGGACTTTGGCCGAGCGTGTGCGAGCTGGAGGTGCAGGCATTCCTGCGTTCTTCACTCCTGCAGGAGTTGGAACGGAAGTGGCAATTGGAAAAGAGACGCGAGTATTTCATGGCAAGACCTATTTAATGGAGCAATGGCTGCGAGCCGATTTCTCTATTGTAAAAGCTTGGAAAGGAGATACATCAGGCAATCTCATTTACAAAGGCACAGCCAGAAATTTTAATCCCATGATGGCCGCGGCCGGGAACATTACCATTGCGGAAGTGGAAGAGCTAGTACCCGTGGGCGAACTCGATCCCAATCAAATCCATACACCTGGCATTTACGTGCACCGAATTTTTCAAGGCAACAATTATGAAAAGCGAATTGAACAAAGAACTCTGTCCAATTTGAAAATTTGAAAATGTGCTAATTTGAAAATATGCGAGACGATAAAGAGAATGTAATAATTGATTTAACTTTCAAGTTTTCAATTGCTATTATTGACTATTGTGAAAAGCTAGAATCGCAAAGAAAATATGTTTTGGCTAGACAATTGTTAAAGTCGGGCACCTCGATTGGTGCTAATGCTAGAGAAGCCCAAAACGCAGAAAGCAAAGCAGACTTTATTCATAAATTTAAGGTGGCAGCTAAGGAAGCTGATGAGACCGAATACTGGCTACTATTATGCAAATCTTCTCAGCATTACCCTGACCCAGTAGGTTTAGCATCTGATTTAAAAGTTATTATCAAAATAATTGCCAAAATAATAAGCACATCTAAAGGTTAAATCTTAGTCATCATTTTCAAATTTTCAAATTAACTCATTTTCAAATTGTAAAATATGCTTGACAAAATAGGAATCGCCAAACGCATTGCCCAAGAAGTGCGAGACGGAATGTACATCAATCTCGGTATTGGTATCCCCACATTGGTGGCCAACTACATTCCGAAAAATATGAATGTGGTGCTGCAATCTGAAAATGGGTTATTGGGCATTGGCCCTTTCCCTACCGAAGAACATGTAGATGCAGACTTGATCAACGCTGGCAAGCAGACCATCACCATGATGCCTGGCTCGGCTTTGTTCAACTCTGCCGAAAGTTTTGGAATGATCCGCAGCGGCAAAGTTGATTTGACAATACTTGGCGCAATGGAAGTTTCTGAAAATGGCGACATTGCCAACTGGAAAGTGCCTGGCAAAATGGTGAAGGGAATGGGTGGCGCCATGGACTTGGTCGCTTCTGCAAAGAATATTATAGTGGCCATGCAGCATTGTAGTAAGGAAGGTGCTTTCAAACTTTTAAGAAAATGTAGCCTACCAATTACCGGTTTGGGTTGTGTGAAAAAAATAGTGAGCGACTTGGCTGTGCTCGAAGTGTTACCGTCTGGAGGATTTAAATTGTTGGAACGAGCGCCTGGTATTTCTGTTGAACAAATTAAAAACGCCACAGAAGGCAAATTATATATTGAAGGTGAAATTGGCGAGATGAAGTTGGATTAATTAAATTTGCCATCATGAAATAGCCATTAAGAAGCTCTACACCCAACTGCATAATAATTCTGGTCATTCCTCTTCTTAAAGGCGGTGCAGGCATGTGACCTTAAAAAATTAATACTAACACATGAAAGTAATAAAAACCACCTTCAAAGAAGATCAAATAGCAAAAGAGAAAGCCTTTCTATCACTTTCTCCTTTGCAACGGATGGATCAAATGAGGAAAGTGAGAGAGTTGATGCGAAAAGAAGGAGTCAACTATTCACTAGAAGGAAAGAAGGTTAAAGTAACAAAGTTATTGTGAGTCCTTACAGCAAAGTCCATATCAGTTTTTTACGAGCTATTGTCAATGAAAAAGTTAAATTCTTAATTATTGGAGGTCACGCTGCCATCTACCATGGAGTGAATAGGAATACTGGCGATCTTGACATCTTAGTTGAACCTACAAAACAAAATGGTGAGCATGTATTAGCAGCACTAAAAAGACTTCAACTTGATATACCCGCAATAGAACCCGAAGAGTTTGAAAAGCCCCTTTTCTTAGCCATCGGATTTGAACCTGATGCCGTGGATATACTTACCTCTACCGCAGGTCTAGATTTTGAGAACGCATTCACCAACGCCATTGATTTTAGTTATGAAGGTGTGTCCGTTAAAATATTGGCAATCAATGATCTTATAAAGAATAAGTCTTCATTAAACAGAGAAGGAGAAAAGGCCTTGCTAGATAAATATGATGCTAAGGTGCTCAAAAAAATACTAAAAAATAAAACCAAAGAATGAAGAAATCTAAAATTCAATTTGAAGTTCAATTAGACGACAATAATGTACCCGAAAAAATCTGGTGGGATGCTACCGAAAAACCAGAGCCTGGACTAAGCGAAACAAAAGCCATCAGCCTTTCCCTTTGGGATCACGCCCAAAAAAACACCATGCGCATAGATCTGTGGAGCAAGGAGATGCCCGTAGAAGAAATGAAGCGTTTCTATATCGACTGCCTTGGCGGACTCGCACAAAGTATTTTAAGCTCTACGGGTGACGAGATCATGTCTGGTGAAATCAATTCACTTTGCGATCGCTTGGCCAAACAAATCTCTACCACAAAGAGTTAGCCTTTAATTTTCGATTGCTCTTCATTGCAGACTATTAAAAAAAAGTTTACAACAATCGTTTGTATCTTTCATTTTTTCGTAGATTTAAGCATTAAACCCAATTAATTGTATGAATAAATTCTACTATAAGTCGGTTGTACCACTGCTATTCATGGTATTCGGTACAGCCAGCCTGATGGCACAAACAACCATTTCTGGCACAGTCACAGATGGCACTACCAAACAAACATTGGCAGGGGTAAACATTGTTGTGAAAGGGAAAGTGATCGGCACTATTTCCGATGTGAAGGGAGAGTACAATCTGAAAGTAAATCAAGCCCCTCCTTTTACTTTAGCCTATTCGTTCATAGGATATCGCACACAGGAAGTGGAAATAAAGGAAGCCAGCACTACTGGTTTAAATATTACGCTTGAAGAAGAGACGCTTCTTGGCCAAGAGGTAGTTGTTTCTGCCTCTAGAGTTGAGGAGAGTATTTTGAAATCTCCTGTTACTATCGAAAAGATGGACATACTAAGCATAAGGCAAGCAGCAACTCCAGATTTCTATGATGCATTGGCTAATGTAAAGGGTGTGCAGGCTAGCAGTGGTAGTTTAAATTTTACTGCGGTTAATACCAGAGGATTTGCAACTATTGCCAATACACGATTTGTGCAGTGGGTAGATGGAATGGACACACAAGCCCCATTGTTGAATTTTCCAACTGGTAGCATAATGGGCGTTGGTGAGCTCGATTCTGAAAGTGTAGAACTAATCCCTGGAGCCGCTTCAGCTCTTTATGGCCCCAATGCCTTCAATGGTATTTTGATCATGAAAAGTAAGAGCCCTTTTGATTACCAAGGCCTTAGCGCTCAAATAAAGCAAGGAATAGTTTCGTCTAATGCAGGTGGATCAAATCCACTTGGTCAGTACAGTATTCGCTATGCCAAGGCATTCAACAATAAGTTTGCTTTTAAAGTGAACTTCTCTTACATGAAAACCACTGACTGGTTAGGGAATGACTATAAAACAGATAGGTTAAATCCAGAATCTAAAACTGACATAAGTGGCAATACAAATTTTGATGGTTTGAATCTTTATGGAGATGAAGTGCAAATCACACCTGGGGTTCCAAGCGTGGGAACAATTACAAGAACCGGCTTTAGAGAGGAAGAAATGCTTAAAGCTTTCGGTGATAACAGAGATGCTGTAACAACCAAGTTTGATGGTGCTTTGCACTATAGAATCACAGATAAAATTGAAGTACTTTATAATTATAGGTACGGTGGTGGCAGTTCTATCTATCAAGGACAAGAAAAATATGCTCTTCGCGATTTTAATCAACAATTTCATAAAATAGAGTTTAGGGGAGATAATTTTTTTGTGAGAGGATACCAATCCGCAACGGATGCTGGTAAATCATATAATCTCGGTGCGTTGGGGGTTTTTGCAAATGAAACTTATAGCCCGTCTGCAACCAAGTGGGTACCCGAATATGTACTCGCTATGCAAGGTTATTTTTCTGGCCTAGGTGTTCCTGGCGGAAACCCTACAGCTGCAAGAGCTTTTGCAGATCGAGGTAGACCCCAAGCTGGTACACAAGCCTATGACGATTTAATGAATACTGTTAGAAATCAATTCTTCCAAAAAAATCCTCCGGGGGCTTCATTCATTGATAACTCAAAATTGAACCATGTTGAATTTAATTATAAGTTCTTTAATCAAATCAAATGGGCAGAGATACAGGTAGGAGGAAATTGGAGACAATACAGTTTATTTTCAAATGGTACTATCTTTAATGAAGGTCCAGATGATGGCGTAAACTTCAGCCGAATTAATATCGAAGAATTTGGAGCTTATACCCAAATAGCCAAGACATTTGCTGAAAAATTGAAACTAACAGGGTCTGTTAGATTTGATAAAAATCAAAACTTTGATGGCCAAGTTACCCCACGTTTATCGGCTGTTTACGAACTCTCAAAAGAAAGTAATCTAAGAGCTTCTTTTCAAACTGGTTTCCGTAATCCAGACACACAGGCTCAATTTATTTATTTCCCATCTTCTGGTGGAATACTCTTAGGTGGAACACGTTCAAATTCTGAACGATATGGAATCATGGAAGGTGGAGCTTACACAGCGGCTTCTTTCACAGCATTTAGAGCAACTAATGGAACTTTAGATCCCACTACCGGTGCAGTTCTAACGGGCAATGGCAGTCTCTTGGAAACAGCCACTGTGTCTTACGTTAAACCTGAGCAATTGCAATCCTTTGATCTAGGTTACAAAGGACTTATAGCTAGTAAATTACTGGTTGACTTAAATGGTTACTACTCTACTTACACTAATTTTATAGGTCAGCAATTGATTGCCAGCAAGACCGCTACAACCCATCAAGCCAAACAAGTTAATGCAGGCTCTCTATGGGCACCCTATACAAATCTATCCCAAGAGGTGAAATCCTATGGAGTAGGTTTAGGACTTTCTTACAGCTTGCCTAAGAATTTCGTTGTGAATGGAAATTATACTTGGGCTGAATTTGAAGCTCCAGGTGCAAGCAAGGATTTTCAGTCAAACTTCAATACACCTAAGAATAAAATTAGTGTTGGGGTAAGCAATAGAAAAATCATTGATAACTTAGGATTCAATATCAACTATCGTTGGCAAGATGCTTTCGAGTGGCAATCTTCCTTCGGTGTTTGGCAAGTTCCGCAGTTTGGTGTAATTGATGCTCAAGTTAACTACAAAGTATCCGCCATCAAATCAATGCTTAAGCTAGGTGCAACTAATATAGGTGGTGGCGATTATCGCACTAATATTGGAGCACCCTTTGTTGGGCAACAGTATTATATATCAATCACATTTGATGAGTTCTTAAAATAATCCATTCAAAAAGGAATTGTATGAAAAATAAAATAATAGGCATTGCATTGATTACGGCTCTCTTGGTAGGGTCATGCAAACAAGAAGTTATCACATTAGAGCAACCTTCGGGGCCACCAACTCCCCCAACCCCCTCCAAAGGTTCTGCTGACTTTACAAAGTTTGTGGCCATTGGCAATTCACTGACAGCTGGCTATCAAGCTGGAGCATTGTTTACAGAAGGTCAACAAAATTCATTGCCTTTGATCATGTCCAAGCAGTTTTCCCTAGCGCAGGGAACAACACTAGCCTTCAATCAACCTGATATAAATTCAGTGTATGGATATTTTGGAGTATCTAGTGGCGGCACTATACTTGGCCGCCTAATCCTCTATGATGCAGATGGTGCTGGTACAGCAAAGTCACCAGCGCCTGCACCTGTTGGAACACCGGGTATGCCTGCGCCTTACAATGCAGGCGGCAGCTTACCTACACCTTTTACAGGAGATAAGACCAAGTTAAATAACTTTGGGGTACCCGGTATTCAACTAGGTCAAGCTTTGTCGGCTGATACTGGAAATCCAGCATCTCCTCTTTATAATCCGCTATGGGCGCGGTTTGCTTCTGCCCCTGGCGTAAAATCTATTTTGCAAGATGCCATTGCCGCACAACCCTCTTTCTTCTTGTTTGATCTGGGCAACAATGATATCTTGGGATATGCAACTCAAGGTGGAGCTAACCCAGCTATCTTTACATCAGAAGGTGATTTTAAAACCCGCTATGAACTTGCAACGACTTCTTTGTTAGGAGTTCTACCCAACTCTAAGGGTGTTGTTGCAAACATACCTGATGTAACTACCATTCCATTCTTTACTACGGTCGCTTGGAATGCGGTGCCTTTGGATGCGGCAACAGCAACAGCGGTCAATGCGGGATTTGCAGGGTACAATCAAGTAATTGAAGGCATTAAGGCGAATTCCGCGCTACTTGCTGCCTTTAGTCTAACCGTAGATGGCTTGACGGCTCGCAAAGTTTCTTATACAGCATCAGCAAAAAATCCATTACTTATCTCAGATGAAACATTAACTGATTTAGGCGGAGCCTTTGATGCTCTCGTTGGAGCTGGAGCTATAACAGCACAACAACGAACAACTCTAGAGCCATATAGAAAAGCAAGACAAGCAACTTCTACAGACATTATAACTCTTTCAGCAGGTGGTGTAATTGGCACCTTAGTAGGTGGGAATCCTCAGGCGGTAAATGGTGTTTCCATTCCTCTTGCTGATCAATATGTTTTGATTCCTACAGAAACTACTGAGATCAAAGCGAGAACAATCGCGTTTAACAATATAATCAAAGGAGTAGTCGAAGCTACTACCACCAATAACCGTCTAGCGCTAGCTGATGTAAACGCCACCTTTACGGCTCTAGTAACAGCGAGAGCAGGTGTTTATAATAGCGTAACAATCACTCCAAATTTCACTCCTCCTACAGGTGCATTCTCAGAAGATGGTGTGCATCCTAATAGTAGAGGCTATGCGTTCATGGCGAACACTTTTATTAAAGCCATCAACGCAAAATTTGGTGCTGCGATACCAGAAGCCAATATCGCAGAATATAAAGGTGTAGGGTTACCTGTCAATGCGCAATAGAATTTAATTTTGCAAAATTAAAAGGCCTGTGAAGATTTACTTACAGGCCTTTTTTATCAACAATGGATGGTAATGAAGGACTAAAACAACTCCTTCGCTATCTTATAAATAGGATCAGACTTGCCCATGGAATAAAAGTGAACCAATGGCACACCGTATTTCATTAGTTCTTTAGATTGCTTCACACACCACTCGATACCTACTTGCTTCACGGCTGCATTGTCTTTGCACTTCTCAATTTCATCTGAGAGTTCATCGGGTAGATCGATGTGGAAAATAGTAGGAAGCACGTTGGTCTGCACCTTGGCGGTGATGGGCTTGATACCTGGTATGATCGGTACATTGATCCCAGCTTCTCTGCACTTTTCTACAAACTCAAAATAGGGTTTATTATCAAAAAACATTTGTGTGACAATGTATTCAGCACCTAAGTCAACCTTGTTTTTCAAAAACTTCAAATCTGTTTTTAGGTTTGGCGCAGAAAAATGTTTTTCAGGATAGCCAGAAACGCCAATACAAAAATTGGTAGGTGTAGCATGTTGCAGTTCCTCGTCAATAAACTTTCCGTTGTTCATATTAACAACTTGTTCTACCAATTCAGAAGCATACCGATGCCCGTCTGGCTCTGGCACAAATCGCGCTTCCGATTTAATGGCATCGCCTTGCAGAGCAAGCACATTGTCAATGCCTAAAAATTGTAAGTCAATAAGTGCATTCTCTGTTTCTTCTTTATTGAAGCCACCACAAATGATGTGAGGCACGGTATCCACTTTATAATGATTTTGGATCGCAGCACAAATACCAACTGTTCCTGGTCTTTTACGAGTAGATCGTTTTTCCAACAGGCCATTCTCCTTCTTCTTGTAAACATATTCCTCGCGGTGATAAGTCACATCAATGAAAGGCGGCTTGAACTCCATTAATGGATCCATGTTATCGAACAACGTACGAATGTTCTCTCCTTTTAGCGGAGGAAGAATTTCAATACTGAAAAGTGTTTTGCCGTTGGCGTTTTTGATGTGGTCTATTACTTTCATTTAAGCTAATTTGAAAATTTGGTAATTTGAAGATTTGAAAATAAATACTGTTTATATATAATTTTAGAAAAAACTAATTGTAGGCTAAATTCGGTGATAACCATTTCTCCGTTTCTTCCAAACTCTTTCCCTTTCTATTCGCGTATTCTACCACTTGGTCTTTCTCAATCTTTCCTAGTCCAAAATATTTGGATTCAGCATGAGAAAAATAATAACCACTCACTGCAGCTGTGGGATACATGGCGAATGACTCGGTCAATATAATACCCACTTCTTTTTCCGCTTCCAACAAATCAAAGATGGTTTGCTTCTCAGTGTGGTCAGGGCAAGCCGGGTAACCCGGTGCAGGGCGAATGCCTTGATAGGTTTCTTTGACCATATCATCAACCGATATATTTTCGTCAGTGGCATAACCCCAGAATTCCTTTCTCACCTTCGCATGCAGAAGTTCCGCAAAAGCCTCTGCCAAGCGATCTGCTAATGCCTTTGCCATGATCTCAGAATAATCGTCTTGCTTGGCTTTTGCCTCTTGAATAAGTTTTTCCAGGCCTACTCCAGCCGTTACTGCAAACATGCCGATGTAGTCTTTCTTACCCGAACTTTGTGGTGCAACGAAATCTGACAAGCAAAAATTAGGAAGGTCTTTTGCTTTCTTGTTTTGTTGACGAAGAAAATGAAGTTTTGTTAAAACTTCATCGCTGTCTTTCTTATACAACAATACATCGTCTGTGTCGGTGCTTTGTGCGGGATAGAAAGCCAAGACGCCATTTGCAGATAATTTTCTGCCTACGATGATCCTCGCCAACATCGTTTGCGCATCATCAAAAAGCTTTTGTGCTTCCACTCCTACTTTCTCATCTTTAAAAATATCTGGATAGCGACCGTACAGCATCCATGTTTGAAAGAACGGTGTCCAGTCTATGTACTTGGCTATTTCATCAATGGGATAATTCACCAGCACTCTTTTACCAATAAAAATTGGCTTTGTAATCTGAGCCGAATCCCAATCAATCTTCACTTTATTTTTTCGAGCTTCAACGAGTGGGATATAATTTTTGAGCTGCTGTCTGCCCTCATGGTCTTTTCGCATTTCAACATATTCTTTCTTCACCCTCGCCCTAAAAGCAACTCGCGTATCTGGATTAATGAACTCGCTAGCCACGGGAACTGAACGCGAGGCATCCAACACATGCACTACTGGGCCACTGTACATAGGGTCAATCTTCACGGCAGTATGGATACGTGAAGTAGTCGCACCTCCTATCAATAAAGGCAAGGTCATTCCCTCGCGTTCCATTTCCTTTGCTACATGCACCATTTCGTCTAGCGAAGGCGTAATCAGCCCACTTAGACCAATGATGTCAACCTTCTCACGCTTCGCTGCTTCAATTATTTTTTCGGTAGGCACCATCACGCCCAAGTCAACCACATCGTAGTTATTACAAGACAAGACAACGCCTACAATATTTTTTCCAATGTCGTGTACATCTCCTTTTACAGTGGCCATCAATATTTTTGCGGCTGGTTTACCTACTTGCCCGCTGCGTCTTTTTTCTTCTTCTAAGAAAGGAGTTAAGTATGCCACAGCCTTCTTCATTACCCTTGCGCTTTTCACCACCTGTGGCAAAAACATTTTACCTGCTCCAAATAAATCACCCACCACATTCATTCCATTCATCAATGGACCCTCTATAACCTGAAGAGGTTTATCAAATTTATGGCGAACCTCCTCTATATCCGCGTCAATATATTCAATAACACCTTTTACCAATGAATGTATCAGGCGTTCTTCCACTGTGCCATTCCTCCATTCATCATCTTGCTCTTTCTTTTTGGCAGAGCCTTTCACTGTTTCAGCAAATTCAAGCAATCGTTCAGTGGCATCTTCTCTCCTATTGAGCAATACATCTTCTACTCTCTCCAATAAATCCTTAGGAATATCATCATACAGTGCAAGCATGGAAGGATTCACAATGCCCATGTCCATACCCTCTTTGATGGCATAGTATAAAAACACCGAGTGCATGGCCTCACGTACCAATTGATTTCCGCGAAAGCTGAATGACACATTGCTCACTCCACCGCTCACATGCGCGTGTGGTAAGTTAGTACGAATCCACTTGGTGGCCTTGAAAAAATCAAGCGCATAATTACGGTGCTCATCGATGCCCGTGGCCACAGGAAAAATATTAGGATCGAAAATAATATCCTGAGGAGGGAAGTTTATTTTTTGGGTAAGTATGTCGTAGGCTCGTTTACAAATATCAATCCTGCGCTGATACGTATCTGCTTGACCGGCTTCATCAAAGGCCATCACTACGGTGGCGGCTCCATATCTTTTCACAAGTTTTGCTTGGCGCAAAAATTCTTCCTCCCCTCCTTTTAAGCTGATTGAGTTAACAATACTTTTTCCTTGCAAACATTTCAATCCTGCTTCAATCACATTCCACTTAGAGGAGTCAACCATCACAGGTATGCGGCTGATCTCTGGTTCAGAAGCCATCAAATTCAAGAACCTGACCATGGCCGCTTCAGAATCCAACATGCCTTCGTCCATGTTCACATCAATCACTTGGGCCCCACCCCGCACTTGATCTAAGGCCACAGAGAGCGCCTCGTCAAACTTATCTTCCTTGATTAGCTTTAAGAATTTGGCAGAGCCAGTCACGTTTGTCCGCTCACCAATATTGACGAAGTTTGATTCTGGTGTAACCGTTACGGCTTCGAGGCCGCTTAGTTTTAAATAGTTATCGTTTTTCAATGCAATATTATTATTTTAACTTAACTCGCTTCTTTAAAATTTCTTTCGCTATTCAAGCACTTAACCTTAGTAGAAATTATTCGTACCTGTGAACTCCAACCTTATTACCTTATTCTAATTGCGTGAAAATAAGGTAATAAGGTTGAGGATGGTTTCATAAAATGATTTTTCTACTAAGGTTAAAGCCTACGCATAAAATTGAATCCTAAAATTTTACTTATTCAATGTCATAAAAAATTCTTTTCCAATTTGGCAGACAGTGTCTGCCAAATTCAAAATCCACTAAAAATATTTTTTTTGCGCCTGCTTAATTTCTAATTATATCTTAAGCAAACTCAACTTCCCTTGGTTTATATTTCTTTGCCAACTCTGCAATGGCACGAATATGATCTGGCGTAGTGCCGCAGCATCCACCCAATACATTTACTAGTCCTTCCTCTAAAAATTCTTTGATCTGATCTGCCATTTCTTGTGGACCTTCATCATATTGACCAAATTCATTTGGCAATCCTGCGTTGGGATACGCACTTACAAAGAACGGAGCGTTTTCATTTAGCACTTGAAGATACGGACGTAGTTGCCTTGCCCCAAGCGCGCAGTTCAACCCGACACTTAACAATGGCACGTGAGAAACCGAAGTTAAGAATGCTTCTGTCGTTTGGCCTGATAAAGTTCTACCACTGGCATCTGTAATTGTACCCGACACCATAATCGGCAAGGACTTGCCCAACTCATCGAATAATTCTTGAATGCCAAACAGTGCTGCCTTCGCATTCAACGTATCAAAAATTGTTTCCACTAAAATCAAATCCGCACCGCCATCCATCAATCCTTTTACTTGCTCTTTGTAGGCAACTTTGAGTTGATCAAAAGTAACAGCCCGATAGCCTGGGTCATTTACATTGGGTGAGATAGACAAGGTTCTATTTGTTGGGCCAACTGCACCAGCTACAAATCTTGGCTTATTGGGTTCGCGCTTTGTAAATTCATCTGCCACCTCTTTGGCAATCTTAGCTGATTGATAATTCAATTCATAAACAATGTGCTCCAAATGATAATCCGCTTGCGCAATGGTTGTACCACTAAATGTATTTGTCTCAGCGATATCAGCACCTGCTGCAAAATACTGGGCGTGAATATCCTTAATAATATCTGGTCGGGTAAGGGAAAGCAAATCGTTATTCCCCTTTAGCGGATGGGTGTGATTCTTAAATTGCTCTCCTCGAAAATCTTCCTCTTCTAACGTGTGCCGTTGGATCATCGTGCCCATGGCACCATCCAAGATGAGGATTCGTTCCCTTAAAATGTCTTCGATCTTTTTTTGATTTTTTTCCACTCTTTCTCACGTTTAGATTCGTGCTTGTCCAGAAAGAGCCTGATAAGATTGGCTTTGCTCATCTTTTCCGTCCTGATAGATCAGGATCGAAAGGGAGTTAGCACCAATCCCGTTGTTAACGTTAAGGTTGCTAAGACTTCGCAGGGCCCTGTCCCTCAGTCTTTCTGGATAAGCGATGCAAAGAAACGGAATCTTGTAGTAAATAAAAAGCGATTATGCTTATTTTGGGGAAATAACCTAAACCGCCCTATTTGAAACTAGCAGCCATCGATATCGGGTCAAATGCCATCAGGCTCCAAATCACCACTATCTTAGAGGGCGGTGAGAAGCGGCTCTTCAAAAAATTAGAGTATGTACGCTTCCCGCTGCGCTTAGGTCACGATGTGTTCACCACCAACCGCATCAGCGAAGGCAGTGCAGCCAAGTTCAAGAAGTTGATGAAGGCATATAAGCTGTTGCTTGAACTGTATGAAGTGGATGACTATATGTTCTGCGCCACCTCTGCCATGCGCGAATCTGAAAATGGTGAAGAACTTGCGCAGCAGGTGAAAGAGGAACTCGGCATCACCATCAACATCATTGACGGGCACTTAGAGGCCGACCTGATCAACAAGGCTATTTTCTCTTACCTCGATAATGAAACGTACCTGCACATTGATGTAGGCGGTGGTAGCACAGAGCTGAACCTATTTGTAAATGGAAAGAAAATAAAAACCCGCTCCTTCAAGATCGGTTCGGTGCGGATATTGGAACACCACGATTCACCCATCATGTGGCAAGACATGGAGCATTGGGTGAGAGAGAACGTAAAGAAAGAATACGGAAAAGTAATTGCGGTGGGTACGGGCGGAAACATTTCCAAGATTTTTGAACTCGCTCGAAAAAAACCAGGAGCAACCCTTTCTTTGAAAAAAGTAAAAGCCACCATGGAGATGATCGAGCAACTCTCCATCGAGCAGCGCATCTATCAACTGCAAATGAACCCCGACCGTGCCGATGTGATCATACCTGCCAGCGGCATTTATATTAAAGTAATGGAGTGGGCGCACTCAAATAGTATCATCGTGCCAGATGTAGGATTGAAGGATGGCATTTTGATGCACTTGCTCGAAAAAAATATCAAGCAAAAAAAGATTGAGTTTAAGAAGTAATTCTTGGCGGCCTGCCACGCGAGGCGCAGTGGCACCGGGCTATCCGTTACAAGTCCGCCCACCCACAAATCCATCTCACTTCGGGCTTTCCACTCCTATCCCTGGCCGAGCGCACGGTCATAAAGTTACGGTACTCGTCTTGCAGTTTGTAGCACTAATCAAAACAACTTCACCTCCTGAATAATCTCCTTGGTAACATTATAAAATTCCTTGTGAATGTTAAAAGGGAGTTCGCCATTCTGTTCTTTGATCACGTATTTGCCATCTTCACGCATGGTATAAGAGTTTACGTTATCTCTTAGGTTGTAACGCAAGATGTTCATCGCTTGCTTGCGCAGCATGTCTGATTCCAACAAGAACAACGATTCAATGCGCCTATCAAAACTGCGCACCATGGCATCGGCACTGCCAATGTAAACCTTAGGTGAATCACCATTGTGGAAATAATAAATACGAGAGTGTTCTAGATATTCTCCCACAATAGAAATCACTTCAATATTTTCACTCAGTCCCTTCCTTCCAGGGCGCAAGCAACACATTCCCCTGACAATTAACTTTATAGGAACACCTGCTTGTGATG
>JBJXEB010000093.1:0-8323 GCA_046155095.1 Cyclobacteriaceae bacterium | reverse complement strand
GGTTTTGGATGTATTTATAAACCCTGTCAACCTGCGATTGACCGTACGAAAAAACACCGTATCCCGCCTGCCATTCAAATCGACTTTTGGTGAGCTTGTTATCATTGACATACTTTGAGGACTTGGCCTTTACTGTCTTTACCAACTCTGAAACTGACACGACTGGCTTAAGCCCTATGAAACAATGAACATGATCTTCTACTCCGTTTACAATTATCGTTTTACAACCAGTTTCATTGGTAAGGTTACCAATCACACCTAATAGTTGATCCTTCCACTCTTTATCGATAACAGCGTTTCTATACTTTACTGCGAATACAGTTTGTAAATAAATTTGATGATAGGTATTTGCCATATATTTTTGTTGTTTTCTTTGCTGTCACAATATGGATTTTCAAAGAAGTCAGAAAAATTTTGCGTGAGGCACGCACTTCGGCCAGAGATAGAAGTGGAAAGCCCGGAGCGAGGAACGTGCGAGGATTTGGAACGCCTGACCGGACGGGCAGGGATAGCCTAGTGGTCCGCCTATGCGGACGCCTCGCGGGGCAGGCCGCACCTATGCAAAGCTTCCGTCTTCACTTCGTTTTGGACGGACAAGTCGGTGGGCAAGCCGCCAAATATTAATTCATTGTCTTCTGTAGCAAGCATTTTCGTTCAGGACTTTAATAATAGCGAATAATCTCTAAATTTGCGCTCCCTTTACCCTAAAAAAGTGGAATAAACTGCGGATGTGGCGTAATTGGCAGCCGCGCCAGACTTAGGATCTGGTGCCGTAAGGCGTGGGGGTTCGAGTCCCTTCATCCGCACATGCATTGGTTATTGGTTATCAGTTTTCAGTTAATAGGTCTCTCCCTATCAAGCTGGAAACTGTTAACTGATAACTTTTAACTTTTTAACTCTATTCTCTTGAACATTACATTCGACAAACAAAGCACTACGGAAGGGCTGATCAAAATTTCGTTGACAGAAAGCGATTATCTACCAAAAGTTGATGTGAAACTGAAAGATGTCTCGCGCAAGGCGAACCTCAAGGGCTTTCGCGCGGGCAAAGTGCCCGCGGGCGTGATCAGGAAAATGTACGGCAAATCAATTTTGGTAGAGGAGGTCAATCACCTGATCTCGCACTCGATCTCTGACTATATAAAAGACAACAAGTTAAAGGTGCTGGGCGATCCATTGCCCAACGCAGAAAAGGCGCAGTCCATCGACTGGGATGCTCAAAAAGATTTTGAGTTTGAGTTTCAAATTGGCATGGTGGAAGACTTTGCCGTTGATCTGTCATCGAAAGTGAAAGTTACTTCGCATCCAATTGAAGTTGACCAAAAAACTATTGACGAAACGATGAACGATGTGGTGACTCGCTACGGAAAAGTATCTTACCCAGAGGCCAGTGAGGTGGGTGATAATTTGTTTGGGGATGTTTCTTTGAAGGGCGAAGCAAGCGAAGAGGCGAAGAAAGGTTCTTACATCGCCATTGAAAAAGTAGAAAAGAAAGAACAGAAAAAATTCCTTGGTCTGAAGAAAGATGATGTTGTTGAGTTCGACATTGAAAAAATATTTTCAAACGAGGCAGAGATTGCCCGTGCACTGAATATCTCTGAAGAAGAAGCCAAAAACGCGAAAGGCGAGTATGTATTTGTGGTAACTTCGGTGAGCCGCGTAGAGAAAGCTGCGATCGATCAAGAACTTTTTGATAAAGTGTTTGGCAAGGACGTAGTAAAGAGCGAAGAAGAGTTCGTCAGCAAAATCAAAGAAACCATTGGCGAAAACTATAACCGCGAGACTCAACATCTGTTGGAACACGAGATACAGCATTACTATGTAGATCATACCAAGATAGCCATGCCCGATAACTTTTTGAAACAATGGCTGAAGGCTACCAGCGGTGGCCAGGTAACAGACGATGTACTAGAAAAAGAATTTAATCTATATAAAGATTCATTGAAGTGGGACTTGATCAAGAACCGCATCACTGAGGAAAAAGAAATAAAGGTGGATGGCGAAGAAGTGAAGGAGAAGGCAAAGCAATTGATCATGGAGCAATTTGGTGGGCCGGCCATTGCCGCACAGTTGGGCGATAAGATGGAGGAGATTGCAAACAACTATCTTTCTGGGCAAGATGGCAAGGGCGAGAACTTTATGCGCATCTACAACCAATTACGCCAAGAGCGGATTATGAAAGTGGTAAAAGAGAATATTACCATTGCTGAAAAGAAAGTGACGCTGGAGGAGTTTAAGAAGTTAGCGGCAGAGCATAACCACTGAGAAAGTTGACAAAGGCAATTGACAATTGACAAAATTTGGGTGAGAGGTAAGTAGTAAGAGGTAAAAGGTATTTGGTAGTTGAAACTTTAAGAGCAAAAATTGAGTTTAAACAAGAGCCTCGCTTTACGGTGAGGCTTTTTGTTTGCTAGATTTTTTGTCTACAACTCGCAAATTGAGATAAGATTACCTAACATTGAGCTATGAACATAACAATAAAAAGAATCCTTTTCCGTCTATCTTAAAACTGTAATTAAAAAAATAAAATATGTCAACCAACGAATTTAGAAACTATGCCGTGCACCACTTGGGCATGAGCGGCAATGCCCTTGACAGTTACACGAAGTTGATCAACACAAACGCTTACACCGTTACGGGCATGACGCCCAACGTGGTGGAGGAGCGGCAGATGCGCGCCACTGTGATTGATGTGTTCTCGCGCTTGATGGCCGACCGAATTATTTTCTTCGGCACCGCGGTCGATGATTATGTTGCCAATGTGATCACGGCACAGCTTCTTTTCTTGGAGTCGTCTGACCCAAAGAAAGATGTTATTATGTATATCAATAGCCCAGGCGGCTCGGTGTATGCAGGGCTTGGCATCTATGATACTATGCAAATTATCAATCCTGATGTTGCCACAATCTGCACAGGTATGGCGGCTTCGATGGGCGCGGTATTGTTGGCCGCAGGAGCTGCTAAAAAAAGATCTGCACTTCCACACTCAAGGGTTATGATCCACCAGCCTTCTGCAGGGATGCAAGGAACCTCTTCTGACATGGAGATTTCTATGAAACAGACCTTGGAATTAAAAAAGGATTTGTACACCATTCTTGCCAACCATAGCGGCCAAACATACGAGAAGATCGAAAAAGATTCTGATCGCGATTTCTGGATGCGTTCGTCTGAGGCGAAAGCGTATGGCTTGATTGATGAGGTGTTGGAGAAGAAAAAGAAGTAAATTAGCCCATTATTCGATTAGCCAATTAGCCAATGACACTTTTTCATTGACCAATTGGCTAATCGTGTTATTGCTCACTAAATATTGATACCTTTGATTTACCATTGGCTAATTGGCTAATTGGATAATTTTCAAATTGAAAACTATGGCTGCTGAAGTTACCTGTTCTTTTTGTGGACGAAATAAGAAAGATGTAGATCTTATGATTTCAGGCATCCACGCGCATATTTGCGATAAGTGTGTGACGCAAGCCACTCAAATCTTGCAAGAAGAGAAAAAGAACAAAGTGGAAGCAGGCACGCTACCTAACTTCAAGCTTATCAAGCCACGTGAGATAAAGAAATTCTTAGATGAATACGTGATCGGGCAGGACGAGGCCAAGCGGGTGATGTCCGTGGCCGTTTATAATCACTACAAAAGATTAAGCCAACGCAAGATTGACAATGATGTGATGATTGAGAAATCAAACATCATTATGGTAGGCGAAACGGGAACAGGCAAAACCTATTTGGCCAGAACACTCGCCAAGATTTTACAAGTACCGTTTTGCATTGCCGATGCTACAGTGTTGACGGAGGCTGGCTATGTGGGCGAAGATGTGGAAAGTATTCTCACTCGCTTATTGCAAGCAGCCGATTATAATACAGAAGCAGCAGAGCGAGGCATCGTTTACATTGATGAAATCGATAAGATTGCGAGGAAGTCAGATAACCCATCTATCACCCGCGATGTGAGTGGCGAAGGTGTTCAACAAGCCCTTTTAAAATTACTGGAAGGCACTTCTGTGAACGTGCCCCCTCAAGGTGGACGCAAGCACCCTGATCAAAAAATGATCAATGTCAACACAGAAAATATTTTGTTCATCTGTGGTGGCGCATTTGAAGGAATCTCCAGATTGATTGGCCGTAGATTAAATACAAGACCGCTTGGCTTTGCTACATCATCTGACAGTGTCAACCCTGGAGGAGATTTGGATAAAGACAATTTGTTGCAGTTCGTTTCGGCACAAGATTTAAAAACATTTGGCTTGATACCAGAATTGATTGGGCGTTTACCCGTGCTGTCATTCTTAAATCCGCTGGATCATGATACGCTGCGCAAAATTTTAACTGAACCTAAAAATGCGCTCGTTAAACAATACAAAAAATTGTTTGACATGGAATCCATTGAACTTGAATTTAAAGAAGGTGCTTTGGATTTTATCGTTGAACGAGCAGTAGATTTTAAACTAGGTGCGCGTGGCTTGCGTTCTATCTGTGAAGCCATCATCAACGATGCGATGTTCGAGATGCCATCTGATAAAACTACCGATCGGTTAGTGATCAATCGCGCTTACGCGGAAGAGAAGTTTAATAAATCGCATTATAGTAAGTTGAAGGTGGCGTAGACTGGGACTTGGGGATTAGGCATTGGGGGCACTCCTAAATTTGTTAACTTTCAATTGACAACCTATAATTTGCCAACTGCTTACTGCCCGCTTATCCTCCGAAGCTCAAACAAAGGAAGACCTCCTTTTTCACACTCCCAAATCCCCCCCATCCGAAATCTCAATCAACAGCAATTTCACTTCTTCTGCCTTGGCGTGCTCACCCATTTTTTCAAAGGACATTACCAAGTTACGAAGGGCTCTGCGAATGATGTCCAAATTATTGCATGGCTCATAGAAAGAAGTCTGTGGTACTAAGTGCAATTCGTTGATGTAGTTTTCAATATCCTGCTTAGAAAAAATCAATCCACGGTTGAAGGCGTTAATATAAAATTGATGGTTGTCATCCTTGTAAGTTAGTATAAATAAGTTTGGCAAGTTCACACCGCTCACGGGCAATTTTAGTTTCTGCGCTACCAACATATAAATCACACACAGTGTAATCGGGTTTCCTTTTCTGCTTTCCAACACGATGTTGATCATGGAGTTGCCTGGCGAATGAAAATTTTTCGTGTTCGCTCCAAACTTGAGTTTGTTGAACAACACACTATTGATAACTTTAACCTGATCAAACGGATATAGATCGGGGCGAAACTCCAACCACGTGTCATAATAAATTTGTTCTAGCTCATACTTGAGTTTCTCTAATTCTATTTCAGGATATTGGTAAGTGGCAAGTATCCACATACCTGTGAGCAAATCATGATCTTTACTATTATACCAATCTTTCAATCGCTCTTTCAGCAATTCGTATTGCAGCGTGTGGATCAGTTCTTCGATGCGGCCTTGCACGGAAGGATTGAGGTTGCTCTCCCACTCGTGTTCCAAAAAAGGTATTGCTTCTTTGCCTATAGAAAGAATTTTTTCTTCGACATGCAAGCTGATCTGCTTGTCGTCATCATCAAGTAAAGAGACCAATGCTTTTAATTCACTTTCCTTCATTTGCAATTCGTTGATTTGCTTATTCGTTGATTCGATAATTGACGAATCAACGAATTATCGAATTAATTAAGTTTGTATTACTCCCACATTAAACTTTTCAACAGGCGCATGGTTCGCAGCCTCTATACCCATTGAAATTATTTTTCGCGTTTCCAACGGATCGATCACACCATCTACCCAAAGTCGTGCGGCCGCATAGTACGGGCTCAACTGCTCATTGTATTTGTCTATGATTTCCTTCAGCAACAAATCTTCTTCTTCTTTGGTAATCACTTTGCCTTGCGCCTTCAATGTGCTCACTCGTATCTGTAACAACGTTTTTGCCGCAGCGCTTCCACTCATCACAGCAATCTGTGCGGTAGGCCATGCGTAGATCAATCGTGGGTCATAAGCTTTGCCACACATGGCATAGTTGCCTGCACCATACGAGTTGCCCAAAATAAAAGTAAACTTCGGCACGGTAGAGTTCGCCATCGTGTTCACCATCTTCGCTCCATCTTTGATGATGCCGCCATGTTCGGCCTTGCTACCCACCATAAAGCCGCTCACGTCTTGTAAAAAAACGAGCGGCACTTTGCGTTGGTTGCAATTCATAATGAATCGTGCGGCTTTATCCGCAGAGTCAGAATAAATCACTCCGCCCATTTGCATCTCGCCTTTCTTGTTCTTTACTACTTTGCGCTGATTGGCCACAATACCAACTGCCCAACCATCTACGCGCGCAAAACCACATAGAATTGTTTTTCCATAAAGGGCTTTGTATTCATCAAACTCAGAGTCGTCCACCATCCGCTTGATGATCTCGCCCATGTCATAAGGCTTCGCACGATCTGACGGAATCAACCCATAAATCTCTTCTGGTTTCTCTTTCGGCAATTTAGGTTCTGTCCTATCAAAGCCCGTTTTTTCATACCCACCAATTTTATCAAATAAATCTTTGATGTGATCAAGGCAAGCTTGGTCATTGGGAAATTTATTATCTGTTACACCAGATATTTCACAATGTGTTGTAGCACCTCCCAATGTTTCATTGTCAATGTCTTCACCAATGGCCGCTTTCACCAAGTATGATCCTGCTAAAAAAATCGAACCCGTTTTATCAACGATCATCGCCTCATCACTCATGATGGGCAAGTATGCACCACCCGCCACGCAACTGCCCATGATAGCCGCAATTTGTACAATGCCCATGCTCGACATCTTTGCGTTGTTTCTAAACTGCCTACCGAAATGTTCTTTATCGGGGAAAATTTCATCTTGCATCGGAAGAAAAACACCCGCGCTATCTACTAAATAAATAATGGGCAATCTGTTTTCCATTGCCACCTCTTGTGCACGAAGATTTTTTTTGGCTGTGATGGGGAACCACGCGCCTGCTTTCACTGTGGCATCGTTGGCTACGATCATGCACTGCCTGCCTTTCACATACCCAATTCCAGTAACAACACCGCCTGATGGGCAACCACCTTGGTCTTTGTACATGCCATCGCCTACAAACAAACCAATCTCTACAAAAGAAGAATTTTTATCAGTAAGGTATTCAATCCGCTCACGCGCTGTGAGTTTTCCTTTTTGGTGTTGATCTTCGATTTTCTTTTCGCCACCACCCAACATCGTTTTCTTCGCCTTCGATTTTAGCTGAGAGCAAAGTTGCTTGAGTTGGTCTTCGTTTTTATTGAATTCTAAATTCATTGAGTGGCCTTTAAATTTGGAAGTCAGAATTTAGAAGTCGGAAGTCAGAATAGCCTTGAGCTTATTTTGCGCGAACATTTTGAATTCTAAATTCTGACTTCTGACTTCTATCTTCTATTTTTTCTTCGCCTCCTGTTCCTTCCTCCTATCTCTATCAATCTTTCTCTTGCTCTTACCCAATGGAGCCATGAAGTGCTTGGGGTTGTTGTTGAAGTGCACGGCCAAGCTATCCAACGATCTAAGTAGTTTATTTAAATTAACATACAGCGTATCTTCTGTCATCAGCTTACTCATGGTGTTATCACCTTTGTTCAATTTCGATAATGTTGTATTCAGGCTAGAGATAGTCTGCTGTGTTTTCGTAAGCGTTTGATTCAGCTTCAGCATCTTTAGCGAATCAGAGAGTGTTTTGAAATTAGTCAGCGTTGGTTTTAACTCGTTGAGTGTTCCGTTCAAGTTATCGGCCACAGACTTAAATGTTCCTGATAGGTCATTGATTTTACCATTGGCCTTTATTAATGTGGTGTTCAATAAACTAGGTGTGGCCTGAAAGTTGGTCAAGATCAAATCCAATTGTTTTGAATTTTTAGAAAGGTCATTCAGCGTTTCATTAAGTTTTAGCATGGTAGTTTGCAAATCTACTGTTTCTAATTTCTCAGATACTTTATCAAACATTCCCTTCGCCACTATGGCCTGAAGCGTATCACCAGGCTTCAATCTTGTTTTGGATGGCTTTATATTAAGTATGATAGATTTTCCTTCAAGCAGCACGCTATTCAAAATAGCCTTAGTAGAATCCGTCAAGACGATATCAGATTCAATTTCAAGTTCAACCAGTACTTGGTTGCCCATTTCTGTCAACATTCTGATTTTGCTCACACGCCCCACAGGAAATCCATTCACAAGCACAGGATTTGAGACAGCTAACTGGTTAGAGTTTTCATAAACCACATAGTAATTGTTGGTAGTCGATAAAAAATCGATGCCCTTTAAATAGTTAAACCCAAAATAAAGCAGCACAATGGCAATGGCTATAAACA
>JBJXEB010000092.1:0-25983 GCA_046155095.1 Cyclobacteriaceae bacterium | reverse complement strand
ATGCCAATGCGCAATCTCGGCTAAAAGAAAAGCAAACACTGAAGGGTAAAATGATGGTGAAGTCTGTTTCTATAAAAAAGAAAAGGCCAAAGTAAGAAAAAGTCAGACTTTCGGCATAGCTTGATATTCCAAAATCTTTGATTTTCCAAATAATCAACTTACATTCAAAAAAATCTGTTCTTCTGATTCTATAATGAAAACTACTCGGCTTGCCGTCACTTTACTATTCATTGTCTTTCATGCAAATCTATTTTGTCAGGCAACCAGACCAGCTATACTTTTTGTGTGTGAGCACGGGGCAGCCCGAAGTGTGATTGCTTCTGCGTACTTCAATAAATTAGCGAAAGAAAAAAATCTAAACTATCAAGCTGTTTTTCGCGGGACTTCTCCTGATTCTTCTTTATCTGCATCAACAACTATGGGCTTAACCAAAGATGGTTTTAATACAAAAAAATGGAAGCCTACGTCTGTTACTCAATCGGATTTGAATGCCGCCACACAAGTAATTACTTTTGATTGTGCTCTTCCTAATTCTATCCAATTGAATAAACCTGTTTCGAAATGGGATAGCATCCCCGCCATCAGCAAAGATTATAATGCCGCGCGAACCAAAATATTGGAGAAAGTGAAAATACTCATCGAAGAATTGGCAAATAAGAAGAAGTAAAAATTTTGCAGATACTTTATTTGTAAAGTGCTATCATCTCCTTCAAAATTGCATTTATTTTTTTCACAGGTATATCTTTGGTGTGGTCAACCAACAGTATTTTCATTCTAGCTCTTTTCTCTTGCAACAAATCGGGGTGGGTGATTTTATTGCCCTCCACTATACCGATGTAGGGCTGCTTGTATTTTTTGTGTACCCACAGGTAGCAAAACATTTTTCTATCGTAACAAAAGAAAGGCATTCCATATTTCCAGGCTTCAGCAATATGAGGGCTTTGTTTAAGAATATGCGCTCGCAAAAACTGGAGGCACTCTTTTACGAGTTCGTCCTGTTGCAAATAATAATGTTCGATGGGTTTCATAAAAACTCACAATTGATTACCTAAAGATAAGTATCTTTGATTACGTCATTCAAAAAAAATAACACATGGCCTACAATGAAAAACTAGCCAACCGAGTGCGAGAAGCTTTGGCTCACCTGCCCAAGGTAAAAGAGAAGATGATGTTTCGCGGGGTTACATTTATGGTGAACGGCAAAATGTGCATCAGCGTGGGCGATGATGAATTGATGTGCCGCATCAGTAAAGAAAAAAATGATGAAGCATTAGAACGGCTAGGCTGCAGGCAAATGGTACACGGTGGCAAGCCAATGAAAGGTTTTGTGTTTGTAAGCGAAGAAGGATATAAATCAAAAAAAGCTTTTGACTATTGGGTAAAACTTGCGATGGATTTTAATAAAGTGGCGAAGGTTTCAAAGAAGAAGTAAGGTTCCAAAAAAAGTGTTTTAAATTTCCTCCTAATCTCCTCTTATCAATCAAAGGATGCACTTTGTCCTTTCAAGCGGGTAAGTCATCAATCTAATTTACAATTCAATAATCGAGAGGGTATTTTTGGTGAACTAACATCAATAAATCTCCATTAACATGAAAACAAGCTCCTTCTATTTGCTCGTTTTACTTTTTAGTAATTGCTCAGTAAATACATCAGTCGATAAGATATCTCATAGTCCTGTTGAACAGCGAATCAAAAAACTAACAGAAGAAATCGCGGAATTAGAAAAGAAAGATGACTTAGAAGGTTTCTTGATGCACTATGATAATGCAATCATCAGTATGCCTGAGTACCAACTCACGCTTACTGGTTTAGCTGAGATTAGAACATTTTACAAAGAAATTTTTTCAAGACAGAAGATAAACACTTTTAAAAGGAACACAGAAGAAATCATAGTAATTGATAGCACTGCCATCGAGATTGGGACTTTTAAAAAAGAATATCAAGATTCTAAAACTGATTCAACCTTTACACAAAATGGAAAGTATTGGAATATCTGGTCTGCAAAATCTGATGGTAGTTTCAAAATCAAAGGAGAGGCGTTTGGCTATTTTCATCATATCAAAAGTCCCGAGGGTCTTGTAGTCCAATCAAATAATAAGCAACCTGACGAATCTGAGATTCTTCTGACCAATCAAATTCCCTTTGAGCTAAAAGCTTATAATGCGTTAATGGAAAAAGGTGTTAGAAATAGAGACGGGGTTCTACGATCAGAATTTTTTACAAATGATGCAAAGTTTATGCCCTTTGCCGATTCTACAAAAAAGGGAATCGAAAAAATAAAACCCTACTTGATAGCATACAATGCAGGTACTGTAACAATAGATTCGATCATGGTTTATACCTATCACTACGAAAATTTTAAAGACTATGTGATAGAGTACGCGATGTTCAAAGTAAAGTGGACTATCGCTCAACTTTCTGGGCGAACTGAAGGAAAAGGCATTCGGATTTGGAAGCGCCAAGAAGACAACTCATTGAAACTGTTTCGAGAAATAGGAACACACAATCTCAACCAATAATCAAAATAATCTTAATTCATAATAATTACTTCAAACATTATCGCAATGAATTCAACTAAACTCATTTGTGCTCTTATTTTATTTATCGCACCAAGCATTTCCAAAACTCACGCGCAACTAACTTTAAAAGTTGATGACAAGACCGCTGCTTATCTAGGTAAGTTTCGAGCAGACTATGCTAAAAGTATATTGGGCAAAACCGAATTGATTGAAAACTATCTTTCGGAAAGCATACGGCTGATGCCGGAGTTTCAGAAAACTGTTTTGGGTAAAGCAAATGCATTGGACTATTACAAAGCTTTTTCGTCTCGATTTATTGTTACTGATTATAGAAGAAACAAAATAGAGATTCTCGACTTAGGGACAAGAGTGATAGAGACTGGAATTTTTACTGAAAAAATAAAACTAAATGATGGTGGTAAAGAACACAACATAGAAGGAAAATACTTGAGCATTTGGGAAAGATTTGGGAATGCTAATCTTACATTAATTACGGAAGCTTGGAATTACAATCATCAACTAGATATAGAACCACTTTTGAAGTTTAAGGAAATAGAAGGAGTGGATATCGCTCTCCAAGCTCACTTATCAATCGATAGCCCTGTTCGGTTTGAATTGGCCGCTCTCAACAAATTGATGGAAGCTACGGTAAGTCAGCATGATTCAAAAATTTGGAAACAGTTTTATACTGATGATGGAATGTTTCTTTACAGTAGGAATCCCATCTACCAAGGTAGAAAGTCGATAGACATGTTTCTAGAAGAACACATTAAAGATTTACCTATTTTTGAAAAACTGGACATACGAAATGACCGCATCGATGAGTTGGATAATTATGTGATTGAATATGCCAGCCATATTGCCATCATAAGAAATGGAGAATTTTCGGGTGTGTTTACAGGAAAAGATTTGGCTATTTGGCGAAGGGGTTCGCAAGGCTCACTTAAAATTTTCAGGCACATTGCTATGTATGACTAACTCATGAATTCGCTCTTTATAATGAAACCATAAATGACGCTTACCAATTTGAGTACTCTATCTAAGTCAAAATACGAATGGCTATTCAAGTACAAATTGTATCACTTGCCTTTTTGGTTTGTTTATCATTATTCATGGTGGGTACTAACTATTGGAGCGTGGGAGGCTACTAATAACTTATTTTTTTCGGTTTATTCCATTAAGTTTTTCCTTTATGTAGTCTTCCAAGCCATTGGTGTTTATTTCAATCTTTATTTTTTAATCCCTCGTTTTTTAGAGAAGGGCAAATATGTTGAGTATGTCACTCTATTGGCTATCACTATTACATGTAATGCTTCACTCATTGCCCTTGGTTATTATGTAAGCGCATGGTGGGCAGGCAAGGCTCTTCAAGAATTATATTATGTACAAGCCCCCAATTATTTTCTTTACCTTCTCAAAACCAACTCTCTTCCTTCTACAGCCGCTAGCATGACATTGGCCATGAGTGTGAAGCTGGCCAAGAATTGGATACAGACCAAGCAGAGGGAACAGGTTTTAGAAAAAGAAAAATTAGAGACCGAATTGAAATTTCTCAAATCGCAGTTCAATCCACATTTCCTATTCAATACCATCAATTCAATTTTTGTTTTGATAAATAAAAATCCAGCGATGGCTACTGAAGCCCTTGCGAAATTTTCAGACCTGTTGCGTTATCAATTGTACGAGTGTAACGATTCACAAATACCCATTGCCCGCGAGTTGGCATACATTAAAGATGCTGTAGAATTGGAAAAATTAAGACAAGACCATCATATTGATGTAACTTTAGAAATTCAAAATCACTCTGTTAAAGATTTTACTATTGCACCATTCATTCTTATGCCTTTTGTAGAAAATGCATTTAAGCATGTATCCAAATTAAAGAATCAGCCCAATCGGATTAAAATGAATTTTCAGATTGATACCAATCAGTTGATCATGAAGGTGTGCAACAGTACAGATTCTAAAAATCGGGGCTTCGACAATTCACTTTCAACAAACGGCATCGGATTAAAAAATGTGCAACGCAGATTGGATTTGCTTTATCCTGAGGCACATCAACTACTGATTACGAATGAACAAAATCAATTTCAGGTAATCCTCAAGCTGGAACTCTACAATCAAGAAAAGAAATCAGTATGATTGCATAAATTTATGAGTCAATGAATTTGAAATGCGCCATTATTGATGATGAACCCCTCGCTAGAGAGTGCATAAGCAACTATGTAAAGGAAATAGATTTTTTAGAATCTGTTGGAGTGGGTAGCAATCCAATAGAACTTACCCAACTTTTAAATCAACATAAAGTAGAACTTATTTTTCTTGATATTCAAATGCCTATTATGAGCGGCATCGATTTTTTGAAAATATCTCCAAATCTTCCAATGGTCATCATAACCACGGCTTACCCAAGTTATGCATTAGAAGGATTTCAGCTTGACGTGCTGGACTATCTAATAAAACCGATTACGTTCAGTCGGTTTTTCAAAGCCGTTACGAAAGCAAAAGACTATCACGAATTGATTATTAAATCGGAGACACCCCAGTTGACCAAATCGAATCCAAAGTATTTTTTTATTAAATGTGACCACCGCTATGAAAAAATACTGTTTGAAGATCTTCTTTACATTGAGGCCATGCAGAATTATGTGACCCTCTTTACGCGAAACGGCAAATACATTACACTGCTGCCATTAAAAAATGTAGAACAAAATCTCGATGCCGCTCATTTTGTGCGTGTTCATAAATCTTATATAGTCTCTACTTCAAAAATTGACGCTATTGAGGACAATACCATCATCATCCAATCCTTTAGAATACCCATTAGCAGAAGTTACTATGATGAAGTAGTAGGAAAGATAATGAAGGGAAAGCTGTGGAGAAAGAATGACGGGAAAGAGAATATTTAAAATTAAGACCGCTCTATTTATCCTTCCAATTCCACCACTTTAATTTATCTGGATTGCGTTTTTTGGGATTAGTGTTGGCGTAGTAAACCGCGCATTTGAAAACATGCAGAGACACCTGTCTTGTGTGCAGCCAGCTACCTGATTCGATTGATCATAAAGTATTACTGGGTCTTTGCCCTTCAAATCACGAATGGATGTGATGCCAATTCTCCAAAGGTCTGTTGCTATAGAAATGCCGACCCCTGGAATTTGTCTTAATTCTTTGATGGTGATATCTTTGGTTGAAAGCATAAGTTCTACGAATTCATTGGCCAATGAATGCAAATAGCATAACCATCTGGGTCTGTCAGTTCGATAGCCTTCCATCCATAACCTGTAATCGTTGGTTTTTTCAGATCAATGCCTTTGTTCACAAGAAGGCGATAGGCTTCATCCACATCAGGGCAACCGAAATATAACGTAGTGTCTTGATGCGCAGCTCTTTGGATTAAATCGGGAGAAGCGGGTCGCATTGCTTTTTCATATGCGGTGTTGAGCATTACTTCAATGCCATTCAATTTCAACAACACCCAATCTACATCATCTCCTTCACCAGATGATTGGGTGATTTCAAAACCGAGAACGTCACGATAAAATTTTAGTGATGTAGGCATATCAAACACCTGAAATAGCGGTGAAATGCCTTGGAGGTTGATGGGCTTGCTCATAGTTTTAACTATTTCGTAACTACATTAAGTCATTAATTTTCTTGGTGTCAAAGTAGAAAGGTTGTACACGCATTATTTTGCCATCTTTTAATTCAAATAGCTCCATGATTGGCATGGTAAATTCTTTGCCCGATTTTTTTGACTTAAACTTAATTGTAAAACTTGCTGCAACACTCTTGTTTTGCGAATCCGAGTGAAGTATGGGGTTACCCACCAATTGCAAATCAAAATACATTGGAACTTTTTTAAACATTTCCATCCATTCTTTAAAACCCTTGTAGGTGCCACCATATGGTAAGCCTTCTGCCTGTAAATAAACAGCCTCTTTCAAAATCAATTTCTCCAGTGAAACAAAATCACCGCGCTTGAATAGAAATTCAAAATAGTTGGAAACAACAGTCAGGTTGTGAGAGGAAGATTTTTCAGAGACACCATTTTGTGCATACGAATACTCGGCAACCAATAGAAACAAAAGAAGTACAATTGCGTTTTTCATTTTATTAAAGATTTTAGAATTTAAATATCATCAATTTCCACATTCTCCTTTCCCCAATCACATAATTTGTGCAATAAAACCAACAATTTCCTTCCACTGCTTGATAAATGATACTCCACTTTCATTGGCACTTGCTGATAGATGGTTTTGGTGAGGAGTTCGGCTTTCAACAATTCATTTAGATTGGTTGACAACACATTGTCTGAAACACCTTTGAGGTTAGTCTTGAGTTGAGAGAACCGATTGACATCAGCTTCAATCAGCAAAAGTATTTCTGCCAGCCAGCGCTTGCCTGTTAGTTTCAATACTTTATTCAACACACATCTCTCTTCCAGCAGAAGTTCGTTGACTTGGTTAGATGAATTTGTTTTTTTGGCCATACTCATTTATTTATTAGTAGCTCAGAATTTACGATTGGAATCTAAAAGATGATGTACGTTGTTACTTTTGCCACAAAGGCACGAAGGCACAAAGATTTACTTAGTGTCTTTGTGACTTAGTGGCAAGATATAAATACAAATATGAAAAAAGTAATCTTAAAAATTGTTTACGCCTTTAGCATCAGTGGCACAGGTGGTAATCCAGCAGGTGTTGTTTTAAATGCCGATGCACTTTCCAACCAAGAAAAACAATCTATCGCTGCCAAAGCTGGGCTTTCAGAAGTAGCGTTTGTTTCTAAATCAATACAAGCGGATTTTAAGTTAGAATTTTTTACGCCTACAAGGCAAATCGCTCATTGCGGCCACGCCACCATTGCCGCCTTTACCTATTTAAAACAACAAGGTTTGATAAAAGGTGATCGCTCTTCCAAAGAAACCATCGATGGCAATCGAGACATTTATTTTAAAAATGATTTTGCTTTTATGGAACAGAAAGCACCCGTTTATACAAATGTTGAAAATGAATTGCAAGAAATCTTAGAATCATTGAATTTATCGAAGGAAGATTTATTAAAAAATTATTCTCCCTCCATCGTCAATACAGGCAATTCTTTTTTGGTTGTACCGGTTGCCAATGATGTCGCTCTCAAAAATCTACGACCCTACTTAGAGAAAATTAAAAATTATTCTGAAAAGCATAATCTAATTGGGTACTACGTGTTTTCTTCATCAAATGAGCTTAATGTTGCCGCGACCACCCGGATGTTTGCACCACTTTACGGAATTGATGAAGAATCTGCCACGGGCATGGCCGCAGGTCCGCTCGCTTGTTATCTATTCGATAATGATTTCACAAGAGAAATAGAACTCACCATCAGGCAAGGGGAATATATGACACCGCCTTCACCTAGCCGCATCAGTGTAAGCTTGCAATTTGAAGGAGGTAAAATCAAAAAGTTATTTGCAGGTGGGGATGCTTTTGTGGCGAATGAAAGGAAATTTGAGTTGAAAGAATAAAATTTATTACCGGTTAAACAAAATCTTTGAAATTTAAATCGCTTATATTTATTTCCAGCAGCCTTGCCTTATAATATTTTGGTTTTCATGGATGTGAAACTATCTTCATTCTTCTCATCAGTCTTAAAATCAGGTTTGATTGTTGGTGCGTTTGATGCTGTTGCAGCCTCGCTTCAAGCATATATAATGCGCGGTATAACCCCCGATAAAGTTTTCACTTTTGTGGCAAGTGGCGCATTTGGTCAAAGTGCCTATGAAGGAGGAAGCATTATGGCGTTAATCGGATTAGTTTTTCATTTTATCATTGCCATCGGCTGGACTTTTATTTTTTACGTGGCTTTTCCTAAGTTAACCATTCTTCAATCCAATAAATTTTTTGTGGGGATGGCCTATGGTATTTTCATTTGGTTAATAATGAACTTTGTTGTGATTCCTTTATCACTTATCGGGCTAAGGCCATTTAATCTTGTTAGTGCCTCCATTCAAATTATTATTCACCTCTTTGTAATTGGAGTACCTATATCCTATTTGACCCATAAATTTTACTTCACTCGTTAGCTGCTGACATAGGGTTGTCGCAAACAATCTCAACATTGCACTAGAAAAATAACTCTAATGCCCGTAAAACAAATGCCCTCTTCTGAAAAAACCTTAGATGATTTCCTAAATGGAAAATCTTCACATACGCTTACCTTGTTCAATCACTTTGTAGAAGAATATAAGCAAATTGGAAAAGTTACGCTACACCCGGCCAAAACCATGATCGGCATTGCCACCTCGCGAAAGCGCATCGCTTACATTACACAACTTGGCAAAGATTTTATTCATGTGGTATTCCCTTTCGAAAAGCCATATGCTGAAAACTTATGCTTTCAAAAGATAGCTCAAGTGCCCATGCCTATCGGCAGGCAGGCTGGCGATGCAAAACAATTCAATCATCACTTTCGCATGTATGCGAAAGACGATGTGAACAAAGAGGTGCTGAAGTTTATGAAATTGGCTTACAAACTAGGAATCTAAATTCGAGATGCAAAGAAAATTCCTTTTTACGCTCTTTTAGATCGCATCGCTTTAGTATGTTCAAGGCTCTTGTCCTTTGCGAATTTTTTGTACTCAGCAGATTCCATAGCAAATATGGCAACTTTGCCTTCTGCATCGCTATGCACGCCCCAGCCATATCGTTTTGTCAAAGGCGATGATCGCATACAAGGCTGCCCTTTTGAATAAAATTTCTCTCTTTCCGAGGTCAGTTGAGCTTTGCCTTTAATTTTGTTTTTATCGGCAAACACCTGAAAAATAACATCATCAGAAGTAAATTTATAAGGGTTACTGAAAACCATTTCAAATTGTATAACTGCAGCCGTTTTTTCTTCACCCTTCTGTGGTGGTACTTCGGCAGATTTAACGGGGCAATCTTCTGCCACTTCTATGAAAGTATTTTTGTAGTTGGTGGTGTGAATCTTCATGGGATAGTTGATTTAAATCAAAAATAATAAATGGACTGACAACCTTATGTCAGCAGCAATTCTATTGGTGGTAAAGTTTTCAGATTAAATCGAAATAAGTAGGCTAGACCAATCAAATGATTACAGTGATAAGGGGAACGCGACCGATAAGAGAAATCCATCTCTTCGAGCAAAAGCGGGTTTGGTATCCGTTAAGTAGCCCAAGTAAGAGATACTTGTTTGGATATAAAGATTACCAGCTATTTTAGTCTTTGGCGGATACAGAGCCAATGACGTAGACAACGCATGCGTGTTTTGTTCGAACACCGCACGGTGCCAAACAAAAAAATCAAATCTGAAATTCCTTATCGTGTAAGTCGTCAAAAAACGATTGGCCAATTTTGTTGAATGATTAAAATCAAAGAAAAGCGAAGTGCTTTCAAATTTCAGATTGGGTTGAATAGTCCAATAGACAACGGCTGCGCTAAAGTAATCTGAATCGTCATCTCTAAAACCATTCGTTTGTGAAAATATATATCCAGCAAATAGACCTACCTGAATGGATTCACTCATTTTAAATTTCTTAAAAACTCCTGGCTGCAAATAGTTTACAAAAGAGCGTTTGTCTTCCAAATCTACCGATTGGAATATAAAAAATCCATAGTGCTTATGTTCATAGAAAATGTTCAAATCAACGTTGGTGTTCTTATTCAAAAGAGCCCCACTAAAGGGAAAGTGACCAGCCGAGTTGATACGTGGCGTAATAATCAAAGTGCGTCTAGTGGTAGAATCCCTTGATTTCGATGCTTGCGCTAGTAGTTGGCTTGTGATCAAGGTTATAACCAACAGCGAATAAGAGAATGTGCGAACAAATAAACTGCGCTTACCAAAATAGATCATGCAATCCAACAGGGTTAATTTTGCTAAGTTTACTTTTATCGATCGCGTGATTCAAATTTTTAAACTGAACTGTAAATTCCTGCTCACTCCGTTTTGTAATGGTAAGTTCAAACGTAGGAGCGTTGATGGGAAGGTCTTTTATAATATTCTGGACCTCACTCCACTCACAGGTGGATAAACAAACAACAGAATCAATCTTCATTACAGTAATTTATGTTTTCGCATTCCTAAATTCTAAGCCTTTTCGAATTAATTTGTTTACTTTCAACCGATATTCAATTTCATAAAAGTAGTAGTGATTCCTCTGTTTATCACTTTCAATTTGAAGGAAAATGATTCTGAAAACTTTAAATTTTTAGGTTTATGAACAACAAAACAAAATCGCTTGACAACCTTGACAAGCGTATCTTAAAAGAACTTCAACTCAATGCTCGGATTTCCGTTTCAGAAATTGGTCGAAGAGTAGGGCTATCCACCCCCGCAGTTACCGAACGAATTTCAAAACTCGAACAAGAGAATTTCATACAAGGCTATCAAACCAAAGTCAACTATTGTAAATTGGGGCTTCCCATAAAAGTTTTCATTCATTTCAGGTCAATATCATTAAAGCATGTTGACATCATAAAAATGATTGATGTGATTCCTGAAGTAGTGGAGTGGCATACCATCACTGGCGATAGCTGCGCCTTGCTAAAAGTCGTAGTAGCCACCACTGAAGAATTAGAGAGAGTCATTGAGCATTTAGGTAAATATGGTGACACAAAGACATCGATAATTCTATCTAGCAACGTAGAGCCTAAGATTATTTAGCATATGACTCCTCAACAATTCCGAGACTTAGCGCTCTCTTTCCCTGGCACGGAAGAAAACTCACATTTTGATAGGGCTGCATTTAAGGTTATAAAAAAAAGAATCTTTGCTACCATGCATGAAGAAAGTAAGTCGGTAAACATGAAACTTACAGTTGCTGAACAGAAAGCTTTTTGCAAACTGGATAAAAAGAATATTTACCCAATCCCCAATAAATGGGGAGAAAGTGGATGGACTACGTTTGAAATTGCTAAAGCAGAAAGAGAAATAATTTTGGCTGCTTTGGAAGCCGCTTACCAAGATGTATTCACAGGTAAAAAGAAAAAGAGTTGACCTGCTCACATTATTCAATTTAGGGATTTCAAATCTTTATAGAAAAATTGTTTCGGTTAATTGATAAACACACAAGATGAATCCTAAAGTTGATTGGTACTTCAGCAAAGCCGGAAAGTGGCAGAAAGAATTTGAAAAATTGAGAACGATCGTTCTTGACTGCGATCTTACAGAAGAATTGAAGTGGGGCCATCCTTGTTACTCGTTTGAGAAGAATAACATCGTGTTAATGCATGGGTTTAAAGAATATTGTGCGCTTCTGTTTTTCAAAGGTGCTTTACTAAAGGATGCCAACGGTATTCTCATTCAACAAACGGAGAATGTGCAGGCAGCTCGTCAAATACGGTTCACCAATGCCCAGGAAATAAGTAAGATGGAGAAAATACTGAAAGCATATATTTATGAAGCCTGTAAAGTGGAAGAAGCAGGACTGAAAGTGGAATTTAAAAAAACTACAGAATTCAAAATGCCTGAAGAATTTCAAAATAAATTAAATAAGAACAAAGCTTTGAAAACTGCTTTTTATTCATTGACACCAGGACGGCAAAGAGGATATTTACTTCATTTCGCTTCTGCCAAGCAAACCAAAACTCGCGAAGAAAGAATTGAAAAGTGTATCCCTCAAATTCTTGAGGGAAAAGGGCTAGATGATTAGAAAAAAAATTGAGCTCTCTTCCAAAGTCATCAACCATTAACCTGCTTATTATATTTATTCCGATACTCAACAGGTGTAAGCCCAGTTATCTTTTTGAAAATAGTACGGAAGGCTTTGGTATCAGTGTAGCCCACATCAAACATCACTTCATTGATGTTTTTGCGGCTTGATTCAAAACTTCGCTTGGCAGCTTCAATCTTTACGCGGTGAATGTATTCTAAAACAGAATTGTTGGTGGCTTGCTTAAACCTGCGCTCAAAACTCCGTCTGCCCAAGGCAGTCATCTCGGCCAATTCATCGAGTGTGATTTTTTCTTGAATATTTTTTTCAATGTACTCTTGCGCTTTTATCACCGCTAAGTCTTTGTGGTTCTTTTGCCCTTTGAACATGGCAAAGGTCGTTTGACTTTCTCTGTCGATATCAATGGCAAAATATTTGGAGGCAAGGATAGCCGTTTCGCGGTCGGTATATTTTTCAATCAAGTGCAAGAGCAAGTTCCAATACGAATTGGCTCCACCGCTGGAGTAGATGCGATGCTCTTCGGTAATAATGCTTCCATCCATCACTTCCACTTCAGGAAACATTTCTCTGAACTCATTTTGAAAACCCCAATGCGTAGAACATTTTTTTCCATTCAACAATCCTGTAGAGGCCAACAAAAATGCACCCACACAGAGGGATGCTACCTCAGCACCTTTTTCATACTGTTGAGTAATCCATGGAATGAGCGGTTTGTTTTTAGAAATGGCCGTTGCCATATCGCCAAAGAGGGCAGGTATAAAAACCAAATCCGTTTTCTTCACATCTTTCAATTGCTTGTCGGTATGCACGGAAAATAAACCACCATTGAGTTTCACTTCTTTCTTTGCGCCCACCAATTGCACATTGAACAAGGGCTTCTTGCCAGCCACAGTTAAAAATTGATTGACAGCCGTGAACAAATATTGAGGGTCGGCAATGGCCTGCAAGACAGACGACTCAGGAACAAGGATGCTTACATTTTTCATAGCGCGAATGTATCAGGTTCGGCAAGGTAATAAAACATCTTGTCGTAAAACACCCTTTTATTGTCATTTATGTACAGTATCCATTCCTCTCCAGTGCCGCACCTTTGTATCATCAATCGGACAAAAAAACACCGATAGCAAAAAATGGCACAAATCAATTCATATTTAACCTTTAGCGGAAATTGTCGCGAGGCAATGACCTTTTATAAAGAATGTTTGGGAGGTGAACTTATTTTTCAAACGGTGGGTGAATCGCCTTTGTCAGAGAAGATGCCATCTAAAATGAAGAATTGTATTCTGCATGCTACGCTTACAAGAAATGATTTGGTGCTGATGGGCTCCGACATGGTTCCTGAATCTGGTCTTGTTAAAGGAAATGCTATCTCGCTTTCCATTAACTGCGGTAGCGAAGAGGAAATAAAAACGTTTTATAAGAAGCTGTCATCAAGTGGCAAAGCAGACCATCCATTGGAAGAAACATTTTGGGGAGCCTTGTTTGGCGACCTGACAGATAAGTTTGGAAATCATTGGTTTCTTAACCATAACGGGAATCAAAAACAATAAATCAATTACTAACAATTGAGAGCCAAGCAAAAGTAATTTTATATGAAGGTACAAGAACAAATCAATAAGTATATTGCCAGCCCACCTGAACCAAAACGCTGCGACATGCAAGAGTTGCATCGCATCATTTTGGAAGCAATGCCAAAATGTAAATTGTGGTTCTTAGATGGCAAAGACGATAAAGGTAAAATTGTTTCTAATCCTAATATAGGCTATGGATCTTACGCTATAAAATATGCTGATGCCTCGCCTACCGGCAGGCAGGGAACAACCAGAGAGTTTTACCAAATTGGCCTAAGCCCAAACACAACTGGAATCTCTGTCTATATCATGGGCATCAAGGATAAAACATACTTAGCCAAAACATATGGAAAAAAGCTCGGCAAGGCAAGTGTAACGGGGTATTGCATTAAATTCAAAAAGCTAAAGGACATAGCCATTAATAAACTTGAAGAGGCAATACGAGACGGAGTTCAGCAGACAACATAACTAACCAACTAAATCAAACAACTATGAAAACAACAAAAATTATTTATTGGACATCAACGGGTTTAATCTTTTTAATGGATGGGGTAATGCCCGCGCTGACATCGCACACCGAGTTGGCAAAGCAGGGCATCAGTCACTTGGGTTATCCAGATTACTTTCGCGTCATGTTGACGGTATTCAAAGTAGCAGGCGCACTGGGTTTGATATTGCCAATGGTGAAAGGTAGATTGAAAGAATGGGTGTATGCGGGCTTCACATTCAATTTTGTAAGTGCAGCAGTTTCGCACACAGTAGTGGATGGGTTTGGAGGACAAACTATTTTTCCGTTGGTGGCTTTAGGAATTTTAGCAACATCCTACGTGTACTATCATCGACTTGAAACAGAAAGAAAAGTTTCTGCCTCTTAATCACAAATCTTTTCCAAACAAAAGTACAACACAAATGAAAACAACAGCCACTATCACCATCGAAGCAATTGTAAATGCACCCGTTGCAAAAGTTTGGAACTTTTATACCAGCCCTACTCATATCGTAAAATGGAATGCTGCCTCAGACGATTGGCACACGACAAGAGCCGAGAACGATTTGCGCAAAGGCGGCAAATTTCTCTCTCGCATGGAAGCCAAGGACGGCAGCTTTGGATTTGACTTTGTAGGCGTGTACGATGAGGTAAAAATCAGTGAGCTGATTGCCTACACCATGGACGATGGAAGAAAAGCGAAGACTGCATTTACTTCAACAGGCAACCAAACAAAAATGATAATCGACTTTGATGCCGAAACCGAAAACCCGATTGAGATGCAACGAGGCGGATGGCAGGCTATTTTGGATAATTTTAAAAAGTATACTGAAACAAATTGAATTGATACGAAGTAATATCTTGAACCACATAGGCATATAGAAACATAGAAAACACACATAGAAAGATTTTGTGGCTATGTGAAGGTCTATGTGCCTATGTTTCTATGTGGTTAAGAAGCCGATTTTTCACATTGTCAACTAGTACAAGTAACCCTTTAGAGTAAAATGAAAAATCCTATCGAAGTCAAGTATCTTCTCCGCCTCGGGACGATACTCAGTCATACGGGCGTAGAACAAACATCGTCCCCGAAGCGGGAGACGATGTTGGACAAGTGTTCATATGCTTTGACACTCTTATCGATTAACTAAATCTTCAAGTAAAATGAAAAATCCAATCTATCCTTGCTTGTGGTTTGATGGCAACGCCAAAGCCGCAGCAGAATTTTACTGTTCGGTTTTCGCCAATTCAAAAATTACTGTCGATACACCCATGGTGGTCAATTTTAATCTCAATGGAAAAAAATTCATGGGCCTAAATGGCGGTTCTCAATTCAAATTCAATCCGTCCGTTTCATTTTTTGCAATCTGCGAAACAGAGAATGAGGTTGATAGCATGTGGAATAAACTACTTGAAGGTGCAATGGTTATGATGCCACTTGATAAATATCCGTGGAGTGAAAGATATGGCTTTCTCCAAGATAAATTTGGGGTTTCGTGGCAAGTGATGATGGGTAACTTGGAAACGATGGGAGAAAAAATCATCCCGACTTTTATGTTTACCGGTTCGCAAGCTGGTAAAGCGGAGCTAGCGATGAACTTCTATGCCACTGTTTTTACCGATTCAAAAATAAAAGACATCAATCGATATGTAGCTGGTGAGCACGATGTAGAAGGAACTGTCAAGCATGCGAGGTTTCAATTGGGTAAGGAAAACTTTGCTGCCATGGATAGTTCTTTTCCTCACGGTTTTGAATTCAATGAGGCCATCTCGTTTGTGGTGGAGTGCGATTCCCAGCAAGAAATTGATTACTACTGGAACAAGCTTACCGAAGGAGGACAAGAAAGTCAGTGTGGATGGCTGAAAGATAAGTTTGGCGTGTCGTGGCAAATTGTTCCGACCATCTTGGGCAAACTGATGACAGACCCAACGAAATCGCAACGAGTAGTGGCAGCGTTCATGCAAATGAAAAAGTTTGATATTGAGAAATTAGTAAATGCTTAGTAGACCATAACCGCAAAGAACGCAGAGGTACGCAAAGTAAAATGTAGGAAATACTCTGCGGCTCTTCGCGTTCTCTGCGGTTAAAAATAGTAACATATGAAAGGAGAAATTGCCTGCGATATAGACGAATACATTTCGTTTCACCCTGAAAGCGTTCGCGTTCAGTTGGAAAAACTAAGGCAAACCATCCGCAAGGCTGCGCCCAAAGCAGAAGAAGCCATCAGCTACCAAATGCCTGCATTCAAATTTCACGGCATGCTGGTGTACTTTGCTGCTTACAAAAAGCATATCGGGTTTTACCCAACGGGTTCGGGTATTGCCGAGTTCAAAAAAGAATTATCTGTTTACGAAGGCTCGAAAGGAACTGTGCGATTTCCGATTGATAAACCGTTGCCTCATGAGTTGATTGGAAAAATTGTAAAGTTTAGAGTGAAGCAAAATCTGGAGAAGAAGAAAACAAAATAGATTTGATTATTTCTTCACAACTCCCGTCTCTCCCAACGTCACCAACAAAACAAATTTAATTCCATCGGCACCTTTGTCATTTAGCCACCATTCGTTCAGCGCGTGTGCGTGATCACTTTTTCCGCCTGCGCCAATGGTGATGGCTGCGATGCCTTTGGCAATGGCACTATTGGCATTGGTAGATTCAGTAATCAATTTCGGTGTGCCGCCCATCAACGTAACTGCGGCCTGCGCACGCTGCACCAACTCATTGGTGGAAGGAGTTTTTCCAGAAGGGCGAAAACCAATTTGTGTAAGTGACAGTGTTAATGCTGTGCCTTTCAAAATTTGTTTGTTGTACTCTTGCACTCCCTTGGCCATGGTGGCTTTGAAAATGGAATCTATTTTTTTCAAATGATCGGGGTCTTCGGCACGCATGTCTACTTCTGCCCACGACTCGAACGGAATGGCGTTCACCGAAGTGCCTCCGCCTGTGCGGCCAATATTAAAACTTGTTTTGCCCACGGACGTAGTGTATCGCAAAGCTTCGTCTGCAAAATAGTTGATGGCCTTGGCCATGGCGTGATGTGGGTTTCCCATTCCGAACGCGCTCCACGAATGTCCTCCTGGGCCGTGGATGGTGGCGCGATAGCGAACAGAACCCAACGCACCCGTAACAATATCATTGATGTTCGTTCCGTCTACCGAAATCCACGTTTCTATTTTCATGGTGTTCTTTGCCAACAAATATTTTACTCCTCGCAAATCGCCCAAGCCTTCTTCGCCCACGCTGGCAACAAAAAGTAAATCGTGCGTGGTTTCAATTTTTGCTTTTTCTAATGCGCGCAAAACAGTAAGCATCGCTAGTAGCCCACGCGTATCATCTGAGATGCCCGGTGCATATAATGTATCACCATGATGTTTTACAGTTACGTCTGTGCCTTCGGGGAAAACGGTATCTAAATGTGCATCTAATACAATTGTCTTCGTAGATTTTTTTCCAGAGCGTAGGGCAAGTACATTTCCGATCGAGTCGATCCAAACCTTATCGGCTCCTGCTGTTTCAAAAAGTTGTTTCATTTTTTGCGCACGCACATTTTCTTTAAAGGGTGGCGCAGGTATTTCCGTCAGCTCGATTAATTCTTTGATCGTTGCTGCCTCTAGTTCATCGATGATTTTAAATGCTTCCACTATTGGCTTGCTTTTTGCTAAAGCTTGTGCCTGCACTAGATATTGATCGTTCGTTTCCTTCTTATTCTTCTGTGCAATAGCAGCATTATTCAACATGAGGAATAAGGGAACGATAAGCACTTTAAAATTGGATCGCATAGTAATAGAGTAAATAATAAAAAGGTAAGGTACTTATTTTTAGATTCGGATAGGTTTAAGGATTGATAGAAATTTATAATCTACTTGACTTCTTTTTTGCTTTTATCAATTTACTATACCCAAAATAGAAATTAAACACATCAGTTATAAGGTTTATATGTTTGATACTTTTGCCGAGATCGCCTTCATACCTAAAACCAAAAAAAAATTTTCTATCTTCTTTGTAAAAATAGTCTACACCCACTCCCATAGTAAATCTAGCCGCAGTATTATTTATTGATAGATTGCGGACAGTGGCAATATTGTAATCAGAATAAAGAGGCTTATGAATAGTCAAACCATAGCTTAGGTTTGGTCTCATGCGATGCTTGGGCAAGAAACTATATTTTATAGCTAGGGGGAATTCAATAGACACTACCGAAATGTCTACATCTCGGCTCTGCCAATATCTTCCTGTAATATAAGCTTGCGCATTAAAATAAAAGTGTTTGTTTTTGGGGCGTTGAAAATCAAAATAAAGGCCAATGGTCGGAAAAGTTTGGTTTAGCTTTTTATACATTTTATACTCATAGCTTGTAACTCCATTGCGAAATACGCCTACCAATGAATCAAGTGTTAATGTCGAACTTGATAAAGTGAAGTTAACCCCAAAATACAATTTTGACTTAGGTCTACTGGAGGGCTTGAAAATAATAGAGTTACTCTTCATACATATGTTGTACGAATTCACCTCTTTAATAAAATCACTTGGCACATAATTCAAATCATAAGAAGAGTGGTTACAATCACCCATGAGTACATTAAAAATGCCATTGAAATCTTTGCTACTTTTTTTAAGAATCGTGCCATTGTCCTGTACGTACTTTATTTCCTTTTTTTGTAGTTCAAATATCTGAGCATCCTTCTGTAAAAAATAGTATTCTTTTCTACCGCTGGCTTGAGCATACAAAAGAGACGCCTTACCACGAACTAAAACTTCAGTGAACATATCTTTTTTAACTGCGCCCGTATCGTATAGATGAATAACTAAATCACTCTTTGATTCAAATAGTCTGGGTCCAGCCGCCAAACCGTACGCCTTTATTTGTGAAGGTTCATATTGCTGTGTTGGTGCTTCTTTCGATTGCTTGAATTTAATGTTTTCATACAACTCTGCGGCATACACATAATCAATAAATCCGTTGATGGTATCTCCGTCAAGGGTAACCACGTAGTCATTTAAAGGAAGAACGTTAGAATTGACTTTATCTTTGCTTTTGCATTGATTGTATTTGTTTACAATCCGAATGCAACTGGCTTCGCTAAAAACATTGTCGTAAGATTTAGTACCGCAATCACTAAGCAGCAAATTGAACACACCATTGTAGGCTGTTTCTGGCTTGTAGTCTGTTCTTCCATTGGACAGCTTAACCTCTTTAAGTTTATAACGCAACTCAAGCAATTGCTTTTCTTTTGCTAGGAAGTAATGCTTATCCCCGATTTCGTCTGTAAAGAAGTACAAGGATGCATTCCCTGATACCAATTTCCTTAAGAATACATTAGCACTATCCTTACTGCCTTTGACATAATAAGAAAGCTGCGGCTGCGAATTGAATATTTGCGTGCCCTCAAAAAGAACAAACCCTGTAATATCTATTGGTGAGTAAGTTTGCACAGAGGATTTATCTGATTCTTTAAATTGGATCAAATGGAAAAGATTTTTAGTTTCGGAAGCACTAATCAATCCTCTTAAGGTATCATTTTGTAAAGTGATAACATAACCTTTCTGAAATTGAATAGGTAACTGCGAAAAGCAGGAAGTTGAACATAACAAGCCAAAAGCAAAAGTATGTAGATACCTTAATGATAAGTGGCACTTTTGCTTCCATTTTGAAAAAAGTCTAAACATCTTATAAATTTAAAATCTAACCTTCAAAAATACTTATTGACATATTATCATCGACCCCACAAACAAAAGTGCATTCGTATGCGGAACGCCAATATGTATTTCTCTCATGCCATAGTCTCTATCAAATGGTTCTTTCACTTTGATGCCTTCTAATTTATTCTTGATCGAATTCCATACAACATCCACATCATCTACCTCCAAATAAAATTCCATCTGCCCGATGTCTACTCCCGCTCTCAAGAGATGGATAGACAATCCGTCTTTATTTAGGATGGCGTAAGTGGGTGTATCCATTTCTTGCTTGAAGTCAAAAAGATTTTTAAAAAATGTGGCAGTTCCTTCTAGATTGTAAGAAGGAATCATAGGGCTAAGGTGGAGGGCTTTGTACATATTTTTTGGAAATTACCGTTTGTACGCATTCGGTTCTTTCGTTTGATTTAATAAAAACCATTCGCGCTGTGATACTGCCTTACGGTTGGTAGAAATAGTTTCAGCTATTTTTTCCTGTGCCCGCTGAATGGATTTCGTTATCATAGAATGGGAAACTTCTTCGTTGTCTTTCATGCCCATGCGTTTCATCACCTCGGTTAATTTCTCACCACCAAATTTTTCAAAGAAAGCTTCGTCTAGTGAAGAGAGGACGACTGCTTCTTGCAGATTCAACTGTAGAAATAGATGTTGCTCCATCTTGCGCAGTGGATAATGCTCTACAAAAATCAACATCCGATGGGCGATGTTTGATTTTGTTGCGTTCTGCGCTAGCATCAAGTGTACAGAGTTCTCAGGCAAACTTAACGCAGATTGAAATTGATGGAACGATTCTTCAAACCACGCAACAAAAAGACAACCATCATTGGCTTGCAACATTTGTCGGCATACCTCCTGCTTGGCTAGAAGGGTTATCCAGATTTTGTCATTTACCTTTACGGAAGGTTCTTTGGGTTTGAAAAGGCCAAACATGATTGCAGTGAATTTACCAGCAAGATACTAAAGAGTATAAATCTCACGCAAGGGCGCAAGGGTTGGCGAATTTAGTTGCTCTTCAATTCCGCTTGCCCATACCACTTCTTCGCCTACTCATTCATCACGCAAGGGCGGAAAGGTTGTAGTAAAAGAATTCATTGCGCCATGGCGAGCTTTGAGTGATGTATGGATTGGAAATCTATTTAGAATCTTTACTTTTCAACTGCTCTGCTTGGTGCAAACCCACTCCACTCTCATTTTTTTGTGATCCTAAATTCAACCCTTCTATTTTTTATTTTATGCTCTTCGGTATCGTTCTTCTCCCTTGGAACATCGGGGCCAAAGCCGCGGCCAGAAATCCGTTTTGCCGAAATGCCCTTGTCGGTCAAATACTTTTTTACCGTCTCTACGCGGTCTAGCGAAAGCTTCACCAACAAAGTGTGGCTACCTACATTATCCGTATGGCCACCGAGTTCTATTTCCATTTTAGGATTGTCTGTTAAAATTTGCCAGAGGCGATCTAGCTCAGGAAATGATTCTGATTTTAAAACAGGCTTGCCTTGTTGAAAAAAAACATTGTTCAACGAAATGCTTTGCCCCACTTCAATCGGCACGAGGTACAAATCTTTTTCTATCTCTTGATAGGTGCTGATGGTTTGCAATTCCATGTTTTCATTCACGGAAAGAAAACCTTTGGCGCTGGCGTGCAATCCGTAATTGATCCCGTAAGGCAACACAATTTTATAATTGCCGTCTTCGGGGTGAGAGATGGCTTCGCCCACTTCCTTCCGTGTGGCCAAGTCATCAAACAAAATATCAGCTTCGATTGGCTTTTTGGTTTTTGCGTTCAATGTTTTGCCGAATAATAAAACAACTGGGTCGGGCTTCATTTGGTTTGGCAATTTTATACGCATCAACTCAGCTCTACTTCCCGTTTTGTCGCCAACCATGTATGCATATTTGCCAGAGGCAGGTATGGTGTAATAGGCATCAAAACCTTTTGAATTGATATTAGACCCCAAATTCACTGGCACTGTCCAATTTGCCCAACCATCTCCAATCCGTTTCGTCATAAAAATATCATGACCACCATAGCCCACCCATCCTTCTGATGCGAAGTACAGCGTTCGTCCATCGGCTGCTAAAAAAGGGGCCGCTTCATTCAATGGGGTATTCACATTTTTACCTAAGTTGATAGGTTCACTCCATTGCCCACTTCTATCTTGTAACGTCACGTAAATATCTTTTTCCTCTGCCATCTCTCTGTAAAAAATATTTTGTTTCAGCTTCACTGCAAATAGAATAGCCTTACCATCCGCAGAAAGAGTACCTTCTGAATGACTCGCTTCATTAGAAAAATGAATATTCAACGATTCAGATTCTGACCATCCATTGGACTGACGCCTGCGAAGACCAAACCCTTCGGAAAGTAAAAAAAGCATGGTGTTTTGATCTGTACTCACAGAAGCAAGATTGGTAACGCTCTTAGAGTTGATGGGCTCGCCCATGTTTTGTGCTACATTCCATGTTTCTCCATCTTGGCTAGTGGTAAACCAAATATCTTCTCCATCATCTACACCGCCTAGGTTATCAGGTGAATTTTCTCTGCCAAAAAAAATGGTCTTCCCATCTGCCGACACGATTGGTGAAACTTCATCGTAAGCTGAATTGATGTTTGGCCCCATGTTTTCTTTTTCCACTTTCATGATCAAACTATCAATAAGATTGATGCGCTGATCTGTGTTGCTATAAAATTTAAAATCGTCAACCTCTAGCACCATGTTGGTATAGTTGATAAAGCCTAGGCTATTCCCGTACCAATTGAGGGCATTGCTGGTACTGAAAACTTCAGTATCATTAATATAGAAACTGGTCTTTTGTTTTTTCTTTGTCACCTTCAAAACGTTCTCTTGCCCCACGGGATTGATGGTGAAGGCTACCCATTCGTTTAGCTTCTCTCCTTTCTCAGGTGATAAAATTTTGTAAAAATTAGTGGATGCAATCACAAATTCATTTTCATGCATGGCTGCATCCTTGCCCCAAACAAGACCAAAGCCATTGTTTTTACTTCCGCTCTTTTGCACAAAAGTGGCCTCTATTGAAAAATCTTTTTCAATATCAACGTACGGTGAAATAGTAATAACGCGACCTTTCGCTTCAAGAAATGTTTCCAGAGTAATTTTTCCGTTTTCGATATGCGACCAATACTCTGTCTCCTTGTAAAGTGGCCAAGAAAATTTATTATCGTCAAAAGTATCGTGGATAAGCAGCGGCAATTGAGCCGTGGATGCTTTAGTCAAACACAAAAAAAGGAGAGCAACAAAAGTTATTTTCATAACAATAACAGGTTAGAGTTTAGTCGGTGCGAATATCCAACATTTTATCTTACTGATAATATACCCACTAAATGGTAAAGTAGTATCCGTACTAGTACGGATGCGCTTCTCTTTAGCGCTAACCGTTCACAGAATTTAATTAAGAAATCAAAAAGCTTTTCCCGACATTTACTATACAATTGTTAATCGGCATTTGCTTGATGTTATGTTAGAAGATTTTGATTTTTTGGTAGGCCAATGGAAGGTATTTAACACCCGCCTCTCCAAGTGGCTGTGCGAATGTAGCGAATGGGTGAGCTTTGAATCGCACCACATTGAACAAAAGCGCAACTCAGGTTTTGGGAATTTTGCCCTGCACGAATACAAGGTTGGCAACACATTGCACGAGCGCAGCATCATCCGCCAATACGATGATGATTATAATTTCTGGAAAATCGACCGCATGGATAATATGTCGGCCTTGGCCATGCCTTCGTTGAAAGGCACTTTCTGGAACAACAAAGGTTCATTCCTATCTAAAGGAATATTTGATGGGCAAGATGTATTGGTGTGGGTAGAGTGGACAAAAATTTGCAAGAACTATGCGTACTGGGAACAAGCCCTCTCCAAAGACGATGGCAAAACGTGGGAACTCAATTGGATGATGGAGTTTTATAGAGAAGGAAATTGAAATGAACTACTTACTCTTTGGAGAAGAATCCGAACGCCTGCTGTTCCGAAAATTAGAACCAACAGACTTTTCCACTTGGCTGGAATTTTTCAAAGACCCGCTATGGGATAAATATTGGGTGATGAAGAAACAGTTGCCCGAAGCGCATTGCCAACAGTGGTTTGATAAAATGTTTAACCGCTATGCCAATAACCTTGGCGGGATGAATGTGCTGATCGATAAAAAATCAGGAGCATTTATTGGGCAATGTGGATTACTGATTCAAACTGTAGATGGCATTGAAGAACTGGAAGTAGCCTACTCCATGATGCCGCAACAGCGTGGCAAGGGCTACGCACCCGAAGCGGCCAAAAAATGTATCGACTTTGCTTTTGCTAATCAACTGCGCGATTCTGTCATCTCCATCATTCATGAAGACAACCTTGAATCTCAAAAAGTAGCATTGAAAAATAAATTGAGTTTGGATAAGCGAACGGTGTATGATAATAATCCTGTGAATATCTATCGGATTAAAAATTGATGGCGTATTGGCGCAATCGCTTAGGCGATTGCGCTTTTTTTATGGTTGCTGAACTTGAATGAGTTACGGCCAATGCACGCTTTTATTCAACTCTGAAACTTGCGTATATTTAGGAGTTAGCGGTAAGCGTAGAAAAACGACAACCTTCAACAAAACGAAAAATTAACAAATAAAAAGAAATATTATGTTTGGACTTAGAACAACAATTTACAAAGTTTCAGACATTCAAAAAGCGACTGAATGGTATTCAAACGCATTTGAAACTAATCCTTATTACAACGAACCCTATTATGTTGGTTTCAACATTAAAGGTTACGAACTTGGACTTCAACCAGAAGATAACCCAACTTTTGATAAAGTTGAAAGTGTAGTTTCTTATTGGGGAGTAGAAAACATTCAAGCGACTTTTGACCGACTAATTGAATTAGGAGCGACCGAAAATGAAAAACCATATAACGTTGGAGGAGATTTAATGACAGCGACTGTTAAAGACCCATTTGGAAATGTAATAGGCTTGATTTACAATCCTCACTTTCAACTAAAAGACTAACTAGTGGCATCCGAAATAAACTTTGTAGATTTTGTATTAGAACAAATCAAAAATTCAGGAGAAATAACTGCTAAAAAGATGTTTGGTGAATACGGCATTTATTCAGACGGAAAACTATTTGGGCTAATATGTGACAATAAACTATTTATTAAGCCAACAAACTCAGGGCGTAAGTTTATAGGAAATGTTGTTGAAGCACCGCCATACGAAGGAGCAAAGCCGAGTTTTTTAATAGAAGACAAAATTGAAGACAGCGAATGGTTAAGTGAATTAGTTAGAATATCACTGAATGAATTACCAGCACCAAAACCGAAAAAGAAAAAATGACAACAACAGCTATTTGCTGACTTTTGCCGAAGATGAAAAGTAAGACAAACATAAAACTACCGCTGACAGACGTTGAAAAAGCAAATTTGAGAAAGAACAAAATCAAAATTGCAGACATTCTTGACTTTGCAACAGACGAATTAGAAGTATTGCTTAACGCTACAACCGAACGAGCAAAAGAAATTTATGCGTTAGCCGAATTTCAAACTGTACCGTCAGTCGGAATAAAATTTGCCGAAGACCTTGTGTTTTTAGGTTACTATTCGCTAAACGAACTAAAAAACAAAAACGGTGCAAAACTGACAGATGAATACGAACTAAAAAAAGGATATTGGACAGACCCTTGCGTTGAAGACCAGTTCAGATTAGTAGTAAACTTTGCAAACACACACGACACGAAAAAAACGTGGTGGGACTTTACGGAAGAACGAAAAAAATTTCGTACTGAAAACGGCTATCCAAAAAGCAGACCTCAAAAATCGTGGGTTGAAATATTGGGATATGCCCAGAAAGCCAAAAACGCCTAACCGCTAAAAGCGGTTAGGCAAAAGTGGCGGTTCAGTGTTCCGCAGACACATTTGTGGTAAATCAAAAATTGGTTCTCCGCATCAACATTTGTGGTGAAAATCGCCACATTCGCCAAGCCCGAAACCGTTAGCGGTCATTGTAAAACGACACGTTGCAAAAACAAATTAGCGACTG
>JBJXEB010000091.1:0-94937 GCA_046155095.1 Cyclobacteriaceae bacterium | reverse complement strand
ATTTAATTTAAGATTTTAAATGTAAGATTTAGGATTATTGAATAATTTAATCGAAGCAGTTATAAATCTAAAATCATACATCGCAAGATCTAAAATATTTTAAAATGTCGATAGACGAAATAAAAAGGAGAGCTTCAAAAATAAAATTGATGATCACCGATGTAGATGGTGTGCTGACGGACAATGGAGTCTATTATTCCGGCAACGGAGAAGAACTGAAACGGTTTTCCTTTCGTGATGGCATGGGCGTGGAGCGATTGCGAAAAGTAGCAGGGATAGAAACTGGAATAATAACAAGAGAAGATTCATTGCCAGTAGCGAAGCGATCAGAAAAATTAAAAATAACAGAACTACACATGGGTGTAACGGACAAAGCCCTGCGCTTGCAAGAAATCATGACTCGAATCAAAATATCTACCGATGAAATTGCGTACATCGGAGACGACATCAACGATGAGGAAATCATGAAGCAAGTGGGCTTGTGCGCTTGCCCTGCCGATGCCATGAGCTTTGCACGAAGAGTGGCCCACTATGTATGCACTACAAACGGTGGGCACGGGGCATTTCGAGAGTTTGCTGAATTAATTATTAGTAGTAAAAAATAAATACTTGTCCAACATCGTCTCCCACTTCGGGGACGATGTTTATGAAGAACAGTTTGATTTGCGTATCGTCCCGAGGCGGAGACGATACTTGAAATTATAATTATCAACAGTAAAAAATAAATTCACTTAACCCTTATCATTATGAAACATGTAGAGTTGAACACTGGGAGAAAGATAGGTGCGGGACATCCTACCTACATTATTGCAGAGATCGGGATCAATCACAATGGCTCTATTGATATTGCCAAGAAATTGATTGACTGGGCAAGCATTGCGGGCTGCGATGCCGTGAAGTTCCAGAAGAGAACGCCCGAGTTGTGTGTGCCCAAAGACCAATGGGAAAAGCAACGGCAAACTCCGTGGGGAACTATGAGCTACATCGACTACAAGCGGAAAACTGAATTTGGAAGACCAGAATTTGAAGAAATTGATCTGTACTGTGCTCATAAAAAAATCGATTGGTTTGCTTCTGCATGGGACGAACCTTCTGTGGATTTCTTAGAGCAGTTTAATCCTGTGATGTACAAATTAGCTTCAGCAAGCCTCACTGATTTTGATCTGATAAAAAAAGTATTGACAACTGGAAGGCCGCTCATGCTATCGACAGGCATGTCTACCGAAATGGAGATAGAAGATGCCGTTGACTTGACTGGAACAAAGGGAGTAATGGTGGCACATTCCACTTCTGCTTACCCATGCGATCCCGCTCAGTTGAATTTGAATATGATCCGCACGTTGATAGATAAGTTTGATTTACCCATTGGTTATTCAGGACATGAAACTGGCTTAGCACCAACGCTCGCTGCTGTTTCATTGGGCGCGACATTTGTTGAGCGGCACGTAACATTAGATCGCGCGATGTGGGGATCAGATCATGCGGCTTCGGTAGAACCACAAGGTATTGTGAAATTAGTGCGTGACATCCGCGACATAGAAAAAAGTCTGGGCGATGGCGTGAAGCGTGTGTACGATAGCGAACTAGAGCCAATGAAAAGGTTAAGGAGAGTGATCAATCAACCGGTAACCGCTTAAATTTAAGATGTAGGATTTAAGATTTGAGATTTTTGCTTGCTTCTTTTGAATCACAATTCACAAATCAATTAAATGAAAGTAGAAACTATCACCTTCATAATTCTTCTAAGTTCTGCATCCTCTATAATTTTATTAGAGCGGAAATATCCCTACACAAAAGGATTGCCTTTTTTCCGCGATGGATTTTGGATAGATTTGGTTTGGTACACGCTCATCCAAAGTTTCTTTTTAAAAATTTTGATTTTTGATTTCATTATCCTGCCCATCGATCATCGGCTTGGATTGTCATCGCTGCAATTGATTTCACATTGGCCAGTCGCCTTGCAGGTTTTATTTTTCTTGGTCACGCATGATTTGTATATTTATTGGTTTCATCGCTGGCAGCATCACTCCAAAATTTTGTGGCGCACACACGAGGCGCATCATTCGGTAACACAAGTAGATTGGATCGCTGGCTCACGATCGCACGCGGTGGAAATCATGATCAACCAAACCATTGAGTTTGCTCCCATTATTTTGTTAGGGGCTGATCCCATCGTAGTTCCGATCAAAGCATGTATCGATGCGGTGTGGGGCATGTACATTCATTCCAACATTGATGTGCGCTCAGGCAAGTGGCACTATTTTATCAACGGCCCCGAGATGCACCAATGGCACCATGCCGAAACAAAAGAAACGTATTTTGCCAACTACGCCACCAAGTTTGCATTTTGGGATTGGCTATTTGGCACGGCCTATCTTCCCAATAAAAAACCAGTTGAGTTTGGCTTGCCTTACAAATATCCGAAAGATTACTTTTTACAACATGCGTTTTCAGTGAAGCGATTCGATGAAGACGCATTGAAGAAAAAGAATAGTTGGAACGCCTATCTCAACCTTCGTCACAATTTTATGAAGTGGTGCAAGAATGTGTTTTCAAATACATCGCCAAGAAGAAGTAAAAACGAAAGCATCGCCTAATGCAGTGGCTCTATCTGATCGCTGCCTCATTGTTGGAAGTTGGGTGGATATTCAGCTTGAAGAAATTGAGTTTTACTGAATTAAAAAAAATTTCGGTTCAGGTAGTTTCGCAACATCCTGTGGAAAGCGCGTGGGTTATCCTTCCTTTTCTTGGCTATGTCCTTTTTGGTACTGGCAATATTTATTTTTTCTCTTTGGCCATGAAGCAGATTTCAGCCTCTACCGCTTTTGCTATTTGGATGGCGCTTACATTAGTTGGTGTGAAGTTGATAGAAGTCATTTTTTATAAGGAAGCAATCAAGCCATTGGATTATGTTTTTCTTGCCTTGTTGGTCGTGGCCATTATTGGGCTAAAAAAATCTTCGTAGCGTCAAATTCCTTCTACTGAAATTTGATTGAAGCATAACGCTCCCTTCACTTTCAAGTAATAACTGATGTTGACCTTTGCGTTATCAATGAAAGCCCAACTGATCCTATTCATCAGTTTTTTCACTTTCGAGATTGGCTTCTGCCAGTCGATGCAGTCACCCCCACCGCCAGAAAAAATCAAAATCCTTTCATGGAATATTTATATGCTGCCCGGCATTGTGAAGGCCAAAGGCAAAGGAGCGCGCGCCACGGCCATTGGAGAAAAATTAAAGGACAGCGATTATGATGTCATCGTTTTTCAAGAAGCCTTTCTGCGCAAAGCGAGAAAGATAATTTTTAGTCAGCTCAAAGAAAAGTTTCCTTATCAAACAGGGCCAGCGAATCAAAAGCTGATTTCGTGCAAGACCAACAGTGGTATTTGGATATTCAGTAAACATCCCATCGTGTCTTCGCACTCCATCATTTTTAAAAACAAATCGGGCATTGATGCCTTCTCACGTAAAGGTGGGCTGATTGCCGAAGTAATGATCGACAAGACTCTTATTCAAATCGCTGGCACCCATTTGCAAAATTCAGGTCAGGCGTGGATACGGCAAAGCCAATGCGTAGAATTTTATAATCGACTGCTAAAACCATTTTATAAGAAAGAAGTACCCCAGGTGGTCTGCGGAGATTTTAATATCAATAGAGAAAGAGAAGAAGAGTACAGTTTTATGCTGCAAACGCTACACGTTACAGATGGCCAATTGAATGGAGCGCAGCAGCACACGTATGACCGCAGTCAAAATGATTTGCATGTAGAGCCAGGTGATCAAAAAGATTTGATCGATTACATTTTGATCCGTGATCAAGCCAACCAATTGGCCTCTACCGATCGCCAAATAAAAATGATCAGAAAAAACTGGGACAACACACACGCTGATCTATCCGATCATTTCGCATTGGAAGCAGAGATCAAGTTTGCTTACCCGACACTATTTTCAAAGTCAAAAGAAGCGGTAAGCTTGCTCAATAAATGATTGCGTATTTTTTTGAGTGCTGGACGGACTAGTTAATCTTCCGTAACCTCTCCAATTGACTTTCCTTTACCTTCTTGATCTGCACCGCTGCATTGGCAATAGAGTCTTGCGCCCTTTTATTATTGTCGATTTTTACTTTTAGCACAGCGTTCTCTAGTTTATTAGTCTCTAGTGATTTTTCTAATTTGATTTTTTCTAATTCATTAGCTGCAAGTTTGGTGGCCAAATCCTTTCCTTGATTAATAAAACGTAGGCTTTGTCTATCTACCGCATCCAACGCTTGTTGTGATTCATCTATTTGAGCCTGCGCTCTTTCGCGGTTGAAGCGCACACCAAAGTCGTTGGACATGCGCTCTAGTTGTTTGTTGATGAAGGTAGCATCTTTGGTTTCCCATTCGGTGAGGCGGATGCCCAACCAAGCCGTAACTACATTGCCGCTCTCATTGGTGAACGCATAGATAGAACCTTTGGGATAGACTGTGCCGTTGAAGACAGGATCGGTGATCACCAAGGGATCGGACGACAAGAATTTTACTTTGCCAATTTCTTTTAAATATTTTGTGAGCGAAGCCGCTACATCGGTGCGTTTGCCTTCCAAGTCCACGGCAAAGCCATCTACGTTTTCGCCTTTCAGCCGTTGTTGTTGGGTTTTCACTTTTACGGTTTGGGCAATGGAATGATTTGTGATGAGGAGAAAGGCAGCGATAAAACTAAACTTAATCATAGAGGTTGTGTTACTTTGTTTATGGAAAAATCAATTTTGCTACAAAGACGCTAAGGCACAAAGCAAAAAGATTTCTATTTGTGTTCCTTTGTGTCTTCGTGCCTTAGTGGCAAACTTCTTTTGGTTTCAAAACTACAAATAATGAATCATAAAATTTTAATCACAGGCGCTTCGGGGTTGATTGGAAGTCGATTGACGGAATTGCTTTTGCGGAAAGGCCACCATGTTTCGCACTTAGGTCGTAGCAAGAGGGTGGGAAGCGTTTCTTCATTTGTGTGGGATGTTGAAAAAAAATCGATAGACCTGCAAGCATTGGAGGGAGTAGACACTATTATTAATTTGGCAGGGGCTGGCGTGGCAGATAAGCGATGGACAACCCAACGGAAAAAGGAAATTCTGGAAAGCCGAACGCATTCTACTCAATTGCTTTTTGAAACATTGAAAAATCAAAAGCACTCGGTCAAAACTTTAGTAGGCGCATCGGCCATTGGTTATTATGGTTTTGGATTACATGATGAAGTGTTTACCGAAGAGAGCAATGCAGGCAATGATTTTCTAGCGAGCGTTACCAAGCAATGGGAAGAGGAAACAGATCGCATTGCCTCGCTAGGCGTGCGATTGGTAAAACTACGAATCGGCATTGTGTTGAGCGAAAAGGGTGGAGCATTGATAGAAATGGCGAAACCAATTCGTTTGGGAGTGGGTTCGCCACTCGGCACGGGTCAGCAATATTTAAGTTGGATCCACATTGATGACCTCTGCGCAATGTTCATCAAGGCGATGGAAGATGAAAAAATGCAAGGTGCTTACAATGCCGTAGGGAATGGTTGGATAACGAATGAAGAGCTAACAAAGGCAATTGCTCGTGTTCTCAAAAAACCATTGTGGCTTCCAACCGTTCCTGCATTTGCCATGAAAATTGTTTTGGGTGAGATGGCGGATATAGTTTTGAACGGGAGCAAAATATCTTCAGAAAAAATTCAGAAGACAGGATTTCAGCTTAAGTATGCTGAGGTGGATGGGGCTTTGAGAAATCTATTGGGAAAATGATTTTTGATTGAAGCCATTCATAGTATAAGAGGAACATTTTTCTTTCTTCCATCCTTTATTTAATCTCAGGTTTTAAACACTGCGTAGTGAATTTTCACAATCTAAATTTCAATCTCTCCCTCAAACACCTTTTTGGCAGGGCCGATGAGATAAATATCTGTAAACGAGCCATCCTGACTTGATTTGAACTCGACAGAAAGTTCCCCGCCAAGGGTTTGGATGCTGACGGGGGAGCGATAGCCTTGAAAAGATGAAGCCAAAGCCGCGGCCGTCACGCCCGTTCCGCACGAAAGCGTTTCATCTTCTACACCTCGCTCGTAGGTGCGAACGAAAATAGAATTGTTGGGAAGCAATTCAATGAAGTTGGCATTCGTGCCGCTGGGTTTAAACTCTTCATTGTAGCGGATTTTTTTTCCTTCTTCCACAACCGCAAAATCTTTGGTGCTTGCCACCGTACGAATGAAATGCGGAGAGCCTGTGTTGATGAAGAAGCCGTCACTGCTTTTTTTAGCTTCTTTCACATCGTTCATTTTGAGGCGGACGATGCTGTTAGGTAACAAATCAGCATCATGGATGCCATCGTACGCATTGAATGATGCGTAGCCGTTGACCATGCCCAATGAGGAAGCCATCTTGACAGCCGCGCGGCTTCCATTTCCACACAAGCTGGGTGATCCATCGCTATTGAAGTAGATCAAATTAAAATCAAGCGTTGGATGTTTTTCGATCAGCATCAACCCATCGGCACCTACGCCAAACTTTCTGTCGCAGATTTTTTTTATCTGATCGACCGAAAAAGAATATTTACCCTCGCGATTATCGATAATCACAAAGTCATTTCCAGTTGCTTCGTATTTTTGGAATGGGATTTTCATCGACTCATTCTCATTTCACTTCTTCGTAGTCGATATAATCACCACCTTTAATGGTGCCATTAGTGCCATTGCGTTTTTCTTTTTTTGGCGAAGGATCGGCAGCGTTATTTTCTGGCTTGCGGTATTGTGTGCGCGTTTGCTGTGAGGCCGCGCCTGCGCGAAAAAACAATCCGCCCACTTTGTAAAAAATGTAAGCGATAAGCCCCAAGATGATAAGGAATTTCATAGCTATTCAATTGACGGTACAAAGATATGAGTTTCGAGAATAAATGCGTTTTTGCCTTTTTTCAATTAGTCAGATAGTTTTATTTGTTTTTTAGGAAACCAAAATGACTTTATCACGCAACCATTTATCTATTTTTGCGATTTAGGTGTATTGTGGAAAATAAAACAGCAGATAAGGATAATTTGCCTTGGTGGACGTGGATTGCCCCTTTGGCCATATTTCAGATTGGGTTCTGGACATCTTCTCTCTTTAAGACGCCCCAAGGCTCTTCTTTATTTTATTTGCCCATAGCGTTTGGCATTATTCTTATACATTGGTGGGGGCCACGCGTGGTTGCCACCATGTTTGCCAGCTCACTTCTAAACATGCTGTGGATGGATATTGAGCCTTCTTGGCAGGCACTTGCCTTAGCTACGCACGGACCAGTTTGCATTTATCTCTCTTGGTTCTTGTTTCGATTAAAGTATAAGAGTGGCAGCCAGATTACCGATATCAACCATTTATATTGGTTTATCATTTTCGGTATTTTCATACCAGTGACAATCAATGCTACTTATGAATTGGCCATTACTAGGAATGAGCCCGACCCGCTTCAATCTGTACTGTTGGTATTGATGCCTGACTTTGTTACCAATTTTGCGTTCACATTACCGGTTCTTCTTTACACCACACCCCTTATGTCACGGGCGGGATTGACAATCAATAAATACAGTTCAAATTTTTCTGCCAAGACATTGATCAAGCGCGTGAACATAGTTGAGTTGGTAGCAATCATGCTCGCCTTGTTGATACTCAGCTTCACAGTACCATTTGAAAGGTACTGGTATATATACGGAGTGATAGCGCTTTACATTGCCGCGCGGTTTGGCTTTGAGGGTGCGCTGGCCGCGAATTTTTTTATTTTCCTGATCACCTATGTGCTGCCAATTATGCTAGGGCGCCACTTAGAAATGTATGACCAATCAAATCTATTGAACGTACACTTAGGCATGTGTATGCTTTACATTTCGGCAACGGTGACGGGACGGGTGATCAGTGATGTGAGAGATGCGCGAGAAGAATTGGAGAGCCACAATAAAGAGTTAGAGATTGCCAACCAAATGCTGAAGCAAACGAATGGAGAATTGGATCGCTTTGTTTATAGTGTATCGCATGACTTGAGCGCGCCACTGAAATCGGTAAAGGGATTGATTAGCTTGAGCAGGTATGAATCAGATGGAGCGGACTTGCATGGATATATGGACAAGATTCACTCTAGCGTGAGCCGATTGGAGAAATTCATTGCTGATATTTTAGATTACTCTCGCAATAACAGACAGGAGGTAAACCCTCAAGAATTAAAGATTTCCGTTTTGGTAAAAGAAGTGTTGGAAAACCTTGAGCATGTGGAGAACTCACAAAAAATTCAAGTTAGAACGGATGGATTGGTTTACGATACCATTACTATTGACCCTACTCGCTTACAGATCATTCTCAACAATCTTATAGGCAACGCCATTAAATATCACAAGCCCGATGGGATCAATCCGTTCATTGCTATCTCATCTCGGCTTGAAGGGAACACAGTAAGGCTTGAGATAAAAGACAATGGCGAAGGGATGTCGCAAGAGGTACAAGCCCACGCATTTGAAATGTTTTATCGAGGCTCAACCAAATCTGTGGGATCGGGGTTAGGATTGTATATCGCAAAAGAATCGGCTGAGAAGATCAAAGGCAAGCTAGCGTTGCAATCTGAAGAGGGAAAAGGCTCTACTTTTATTCTTACGCTGCCATTTAACTAATTTCCTCACATCACTTAATCAAAGCCACTCATCCATTATTTGGGCGGAATTTGTTAATCTTTGTTAAACCGTGTATCCTTTCAACTAATTTACAGTACATATCGTCATACAAAAACAAAATCCCTTCTGTATGCTGCGCAATTATATCAAAACCGCTTTTCGCAGTCTCGTCAAGCAAAAAATTTACACAGCTATCAATATAGCTGGCCTAGCGGTAAGTATCACCGCTTGTTTGTTGATTGCGTTGTATGTGAAACACGAACTTTCCTACGACCGCTTCTTCCCCAATGCAGATAGGATTTATAAAATGATTTTAGAGAGAAAATATCCAAGTCATGCTACTTTTTATGCTTCCATCCCCCATTCGTATGCCACAGTAGTGCAGCGCGACTTTTCCGAAGTGGAGAATACGATGCACATGTTCGGCTCTGGAAAAAATTCAAATATCAAATACAAAACAAGTGATACCGAGATCAAAACATTTGAAGAAGACTATTTCATGTTCGCAGATTCTGCTTTCTTTTCATTTTTTGATGTTGATTTATTGAAGGGTGATAAGAAAACTGCTCTTGCCCTGCCTAACCAAGTGATCCTTTCAGCGGCCACCTCCTATCGTTACTTTGGAAATGAAGAGCCGTTAGGCAAAGTGATCTCTGGAGATTTTGGCGAGTTGAAAGTAACAGGCGTTTTTAAAGATATTCCTAGCAATTCTCATTTGCGTTTTGATGCCATGTGTTCTTTTTCAGGCCCAGAATTTCGTAAGACAGAAAACTTTATCACGTTCGATGCATACACTTACATCAAACTAAAACCAGGGGCATCTGCAAAAATATTGGAATCGAAATTCCCAACCATGGTGGATACCTATGCGGCCGGTCAGATCGAGCGAGAGCTGGGGCAATCGTGGCAAGATTATAGAAAAGCGGGCAATGGCTATCGCTATTTTCTGCAGCCACTTACTTCCATTCACTTAGACCCTATCAATATAGAATTCACAAACACACCGAGCGGCAATCGAAATCATGTGATCGCGTTGATCTTTATTGCTCTGCTGATTTTATCCATTGCATGTATCAACTTTATGAATTTGGCAACGGCTCGTTCTGCGGAGCGCGCCAGAGAAGTAGGAGTGCGCAAGGTAATGGGCTCGCTTAAAAGTCAATTGGTAGCACAGTTTCTTACAGAGGCAATGCTTCTTTCATTGGCAGGAACGGTGTTGGCTATTTTTGGTGCTTACTTATTATTGCCTTCGTTCAACACCTTGGTTGAAAAAAATCTCCAGTTTATTTTTGGTGCTGAAATTATTTTCGGATTGATTGCCATTGTACTTATTGTTGGGATTTTAGCAGGCCTCTATCCTGCTTTTGTGCTATCCAGTTTTAATCCTGTGGTGGTGATGAAGGGAAATTTTGCAGGTAGTGCCAAAGGGGCGTGGTTGCGCAATGGGTTAGTGGTATTTCAATTCATCATTTCCATTGTACTCATCGTAAGCACTATTATCGTGAGCCGACAAATGGATTTTGTCCAGAAGAAAGATTTGGGCTTCAATAAAGACAAGGTGTTGATGGTGGATAGAGCCTGGGCACTTAACAAAAATGGCAACGCATTTAAAGAGGAGATTAAAAAATTGCCCGAAGTAGTTGAGGTGACTGGCACGAGTTCTCGTGTGGGCAATCGCGATGATGTTTTCGGTCAGATGTTTCAACCGCAGGGCAGCAACGAGGTGTTGACTGTTAAAGCAATGGTGTTGGATGACGACTTTGCAGAGATGATTGGTTTTACTTTGAAAGAGGGAAGGTTCTTCAGCAAGGAGACAACGGATTCACTTCATGTATTGCTCAACGAATCGGCTATCAAAACACTTGGGCTCTCTGACCCTATTGGACGAAAACTTTCCAATACCGATCTCTTCCAGCAAGATACAGTCAATTCAAAAGTGAGGCTGTTTACCATTATTGGGATTGTAAAGAATTTCCATTTCCAATCGCTACACGATGAGATTACGCCACTTGTTATGTTCAACAAAGAAGTTTTTGGGCGTTACTCCAATTCAAATTATGTGGCCATAAAATTGAAATCTGAAAACGCACAAGCAACTATTTCAAAAATAGAAAGTAAATGGAAGGAGTTAGCACCCGAGCGGCCATTTCACTATGAGTTTCTGGATGAGAATTTACATCAAGGCTATTTAGAAGAACAACGATCAGGGAAAATGTTCTCTGTTTTTTCTGGGCTGGCCATCATCATTGCTTGTGTAGGATTGTTCGGCCTCTCTGCCTACATCGCCAGTTTACGAACGAAAGAAATTGGAATAAGAAAGGTGTTGGGAGCCTCAGTGGGTGGCATGATTGTTTTACTCTCCAAAGATTTTACCAAGTTAGTGCTGATTGCTTTTGTGATGGCTTCGCCCTTAGCTTGGTGGATGATGAGCGAGTGGCTGGGCAGTTTTGCTTATCGGATAGAATTAGGCTCGGGGGCTTTTATAGTGGCGGGTGCTATTGCTTTGTTGATCGCTTGGCTTACGGTAAGCTATCAATCGATCAAGGCGGCTGTTGTCAATCCTGTGAAATCTTTACGGAGTCAATAAGAGATCGAATCAACTGGGCCATTTAAAATTGCATAATGCAATTCCTTTCTTTAATTTGAGCCTTAAATTTTCTGGCTTGGATTATTCATCAACCATCATTGGCCTCTACTATTTGGTAATTGGTGCCGATGGCAAAATTACTGACAAAGAAGTGACGCTGGGCAAAAAAGTCATTGCGGCAGAAGGCTTTGATGAAACAAAATTTGAAGTCACCTTAAATAAATACAAAGAGACAGATCGAAGCAAACTCTATAAAGATTGCTTAGAAGGATTAAAAAAACTCAACGCGCAAAAACAAATCAGGTGTCTCTCATGGATGTGCGTGATTGCCAACTCCGATGGTTTTATGGACAAGCGCGAATGGGAGCTTATCTACAAAATCTATCATACCGAATTATCACTCTCTTTAGATGAGATTATGAAAACGCAACGAGAGCTTAATAAAATTTTGCATGGCAGAGATTTTTTATCGTTTGGCATAAAGACAGAATAGCCAAGCAATCTGAAGAGCACAGAATGTGTGATGAATAAAGCATGTCAATCCCATAAACAATCAAAATGATTGCTAGTGCCATGAGCCAATTTATATGCCAGTTGTGAATCTAATTAAGCTGGAGTTGTCAATCCAGTGAAGTTGCTGAAGAGTGATTGGTTTTTTTTTGCATCTCAGAAGCCTCTCTCATTTTTTGAAGTGCCTCTGCTTTGGAAATAGGCTTTGAGTTTTCTAAAAAATGTTTCCAAACCTTTGCCTTATCTTCAACATCGAATGGATTGGGGGGAATTTTAGACGTTTTATCTTGAATCATATCTCAAATATGCAAAAAATATTTAACCCTTGCAGTAATATACTTCAATTTCATTTTCATCGGCTACTTTGATTTGAAGAATTTGTCGTTTATTCTCAATTAGCCTAGAGGCAATTAATAAAATCCTCTTTTTGTTACTATAACCAGTTTCAACGCTATAGAACAATTCTTTTGGGTATCCTTCTACTTCTTTTAGCCTTGACTTTCCATTTTTGAGCACACTAACTATCTCAGCCAGCGAAATCCGATCAGGGTCATCCGAAAAATTTATTTGAGAAATATCTAGATCGAAATCCATGCCTATTTGCTCAAATACAAATTCCTTTCGTTGTAGATGTTCAAGAAGTAATCGTCCATCAAGTCGTCAATAAAGTAAATGGCCTCGCCTGTGCTTTTCATTTCGGGACCAAGCTCTTTATTCACTTCAGGAAATTTGCTGAATGAGAACACGGGGACTTTAATAGCGTATCCTTTCTTGGTAGGGTTGAAATTAAAATCCTTCACTTTCTTCTCTCCAAGCATCACCTTGGTGGCGTAGTTCACATATGGCTCATCGTATGCTTTGCAAATGAATGGCACAGTGCGTGAAGCGCGTGGGTTGGCTTCGATGATATAAACTTTATCATTCTTTATCGCGAACTGGATATTGATCAAGCCGACTGTTTTTAGCGCGAGAGCAATCCGTTTGGTATAGGTTTCAATCTGCTTTATCACAAAATCGCCCAAGTTATAAGGCGGTAGTACAGCATACGAATCACCTGAGTGGATGCCCGCGGGTTCAATGTGTTGCATAATGCCAATGATGTAAACATCTTCACCATCACAGATTGCATCCGCTTCGGCTTCAATCGCTCCATCCAAGAAATGATCTAGTAAAACTTTGTTTTCTGGAAGATGCTTCCAAATATCGAGGATGTGATTTTCTAATTCCTTTTCGTTGATCACAATCTTCATGCTCTGCCCGCCCAATACATAAGATGGACGAACTAGGAGAGGAAATCCAATTGTCTTTGAAACCTCTAATGCTTCATCGGCATCGGTGGCCACACCAAATATGGGATACGGAATATTCAAATCCTTTAGCAATGTTGAAAAACTTCCGCGGTCTTCTGCCAAATCTAATGCTTCAAAAGAAGTGCCCATGATCTTCACGCCAAACTTGTGAAGTTTCTCTGCCAACTTTAAAGCGGTTTGTCCACCCAACTGCACGATCACGCCTTCGGGTTTTTCATGTTGAATGATATCCCACAGATGTTCCCAGAACACTGGCTCGAAATACAATTTATCGGCAATATCAAAATCAGTAGAAACGGTTTCTGGGTTGCAGTTGATCATGATGGCTTCGTAACCACATTCTTTCGCAGCCAAAATGCCGTGAACGCAAGAGTAATCAAATTCAATTCCTTGCCCAATACGATTGGGGCCAGAGCCCAACACAATCACTTTCTTTTTGTTGGTAGGAATCGATTCGTTCTCTGTATCGAAAGTGGAATAGTAGTAAGGTGTTTTTGCTTCGAACTCGGCAGCGCATGTGTCCACCAATTTGAAAACACGATTGATGCCCATCTCTCTGCGCTTCAAATGCACTTCACTCTCCAAGCAATCCATAAGGTGCGCCAGTTGTCGATCGGCATAGCCTTTCTCTTTGGCCGTGCGCATGAGCGTGGCTGGAATGGTATTCAATTCATACTTTTCAATTTCTTTTTCTAGTTCTATCAAACCCCAGATTTGTTCTAAAAACCATTTGTCAATCTTTGTTAGGTTTTGAATCGTCTTCATGGAGATGCCCAGTTTCATTGCATCATAAATATGAAAAAGGCGATTCCAACTAGGGTGTTCCAAACTATACAAAAGATCAGCTTGCTTGGTCACTTCCTTTCCATCGGCACCTAGTCCATTGCGCCTGATCTCTAAACTCTGACAAGCCTTTTGCAATGCTTCTTGAAAATTCCGTCCGATACCCATCACCTCGCCTACCGATTTCATTTGAAGTCCCAATTTCTTATCGGCCCCATGAAATTTATCGAAATTCCAACGAGGTATTTTTACAATCACATAATCCAACGCAGGTTCAAAGTAAGCGGTAGTAGTTCCAGTTATCGCGTTTGATAATTCATCTAAGTTATAACCAATAGCAAGTTTCGCTGCGATCTTGGCAATAGGATAACCAGTTGCTTTAGATGCGAGCGCGGAGGAGCGTGAAACACGCGGGTTGATTTCGATTCCAATGATGGAGTCATCATCTGGATTCACAGAAAACTGCACGTTACAGCCACCCGCAAATTTGCCAATGCCGTTCATCATTTTGATGGCGAGGTCGCGCATGTTTTGATATACCGTATCAGGCAACGTCATCGCGGGGGCAACCGTGATCGAATCTCCCGTGTGGATGCCCATCGGATCGAAATTCTCAATCGAGCAAATAATAATGACATTCCCTGCCCCATCGCGCAACAATTCTAATTCATATTCTTTCCAGCCCATGATGCTCTTCTCCACCAACACCTCATGTATAGGAGAGGCCTGTAGCCCACGATTCAAAGCGTGGTCAAATTCTTCTGGGGTCTGTACAAAACCTCCACCCGTTCCGCCTAATGTAAATGAAGGCCTGATCACCAACGGGAATCCAATTTCTTGGGCGATTTCTTTTCCTTTCAAAAACGAAGTGGCCGTTGCTCCTTGACAAACACCTACACCCAATTCCAACATCTTCAACCGAAATTTCTCTCGATCTTCTGTTGTTTCAATGGCCAAGATATCCACCCCAATAATCTTCACTCCGTAGTGTTCCCATATCCCCGCTTTGTCGCAGTCAATGCAGAGGTTCAAAGCGGTTTGGCCGCCCATCGTTGGCAACACTGCATCCACATGATGTTTTTCTAAAATTTCGCGGATGTATTTTTTCTCTAATGGCTTGAGGTACACATGATCAGCCGTAACTTTATCAGTCATAATCGTTGCTGGGTTGGAATTGATCAAGATCACCTCGATACCCTCTTCACGCAAGGAACGAGACGCCTGCGAGCCGGCATAATCAAATTCACATGCTTGGCCGATGATAATGGGGCCGCTGCCGATAATGAGGACTGAACGAATGCTGCGATCTCTTGGCATAGTGGGTTGGATAAATCGAGCAAAAATAAGAAGGGAATGAAATCAATCCTCTGATTTGGAGAATTATATTATTTATTAGGCATTGGGCATTAGGACTTAGGGTTTAGTAACTCAATCATTTCCACTTCACGTGGTTGAGATTCAATTACCTATTCAGTTGTGCTCGGGGTATGTAAACCTTGGATTACAATAGTTGTGACAAGTCACCATAACACACTAAGTCTAGTGCCTAATGCCCAAGTCCCAATGCCTAAGTCCTAATGCCTATTGCGTTTTGATGAATTTCTTGGTGATGACGGATCCTGCTACTTCTGCCTTTATGATGTATAAGCCATTTGCCCAATCCCCAACGTAGAATTCCTTCTCAACAGTTTTGGACACAGGCTGAATGGTCATGCTTTGTTGAATATTTCCTTGTGAACTTAGGACTTGGAGTTGTAGTGGGGAGTCATCGACTGTGTTGAATTTCACCATTACTTTGGATCCATTCGTTGGATTGGGGTATATGCTAAATGAGTTTTCTATTGTGGGTTTTTCCAAACCTGTAATAGGGCCTTGGATACTTAAATTATCAATCGCCCAACCCCAAGCGTTGATTGTGGAGTTGGCATTGAGACGGAAGCGAATGAGAACTTGATCTCCACTCTTGAAGTTTCCATTTTGAGTGAGATTGATGAGACTGCTTTTGAATAAACTAGTGGCGCCATTTGCTTTTGAGTTGTAAGCTGAGAGCCAAGTACTCTGACTGGAGGCATCGTATTCTGGCACAAAGGGTTTCCATGTAGCACCATTATCTTTTGATGCCTCTACGATGGCATAGTCATTGATTGGTTCGATGATCCCGATTTCATCAAAAATCATATATGGATTATTAGCATCAATAAGAATTGGTTTGCTAAGTGTAAAAGCAAATGCGGAGTTGGAGTTAGATAACCCAAATCCATTTGGGTAAGGATGAGAACTATGAATGGCTCCATTGCTAAAACCAGTTGGTGTAGAAATGGAAAAGAAGTTGCCAACGAAATCGGTATTGACAGAATTGAAATCAGACACATAAGAATTTTGCGCATTGCCCAAAGTGATTCGTGGGACATTGATAAATCCTGATGAAGGCATTTGTCCAGAGTTTCCAATGGCATCAATAGCGCGAATTCGGTAGTTCAGAATATTGGCTGCTGTTATATTAAGGGAGGAGAGATTAAGATTGAGAGAATAAGTATTGGCAGTTGCGCTCAATGGCATTTGGATAGCTGTTATTGATCCATTGTTCATGCTATAATCTAAAAAAACTTTATCTATTCCACTTGCATCGGTCACATCTGCACTTATTGCTAAAGAATTAGTCGACCCAACTACATAATCAATATGGTTGTGTAAAACAGTAGGGCCCGAATCGTCAATTTGAATCTTCAAATTATCAATTGCCCAGCCCCAGCCAGCGGCACCGGGGTCACTGAATAACCGAAAGCGGATGACTACTTCATCACCTGCCTTGAATTTATTTAACATATTTATAGTCCTCGTTTGAAAAAGAGAGGGATCGCCAACACCTTGCGAAACATCGTTAATAATATTGCTATTGTATTTTGTCAACCAAGGTGTATAGTCGCGCGAATCATAACCGTTTGAAAAAGCTAACCAATTTTTTCCTCCATCTGTAGATCCTTCCACGACTACATAATCAAAGAAATCTGCAGAGGGAAATACGGTGCTTGTGCCAGGTTCTACCAAAACAATCTCATCAAATTTGATGGTGGCATCTTGTGCCTTCACTTTAATGGGCACTTTCAGTTGATAAATATAATTCAACTCTTTACCATTGCCCGCTTGTAAGTAAGGGTGGAGAGAATGGATGGCAGGATTAGTAAAACCTGCTGGAGTAGTAATGGTGTATCCGTTTCCAAAAAAGTCTGTAGTGGCAGAATTAAAATCATTGACGTAATTATCTTGCACTGGTAGAAAACCGTTTACTTTCACCGTATAAAAAGTAGTGGAACTAGGCCCATTGGCGATGTTAAAATTCGAAGAATTATCTGTGGCCATGATTCTGTAATTGATAACGTCATTATCGACTAGCCCACTAGTTGGTATAGCAACTTTGTACAGGCTTAGTGTATCATTGTCTTGAATCAGGCTCAAGTTTTGGAAAGTACCTGTATTGATTTGATAGGAAAGGCTGACGCCTTGCACACCAATGTTATCCGTCACGGTTGCTTTCACATTTAAACTCACTGTGCCTTCTAGTATATAATCAACGGGTGTGTGCGTAATCACAGGAACGGTAGTGTCTGGCCCCGATCTAAATTGAAAAGCTGCTTGCTGGTCACTTAACCCTGGACGAATAAATTGGCCGGGTTTAGTAAATGTTCTATTCAAATTATCTGTGACTACAATATAATACGCATAATTGGTAGGAGTGATAACGGGGGTAGGAAGTTGTGCCGTGTATAGATTGCCACTACCAGCCGTCATGGCCACCTCCACTTCTGCCGCGCCATTGATGGAGTAACGAAGCTTCACCACCGAGTTGACAGAGTAGCCACTAGAGCCATCAGCCGACACAATAGCGCTGACAGTAAATGGTGTATTGGTTGTTTCGGTATCGGTTAAAGCAGCATGAACGATCCGAGGAGCCTGCCAACCCATATCGCTAAACATACTTTTTACAATAGACCCTGGATCAAGTGCTACTTCTTGGTTATTGATGACAGGCTTCATGAGTGAATTGGCGGTGCCAGAGAAAGTGGTTTGATCTAAGTGAGCAATGCTGGATCCTGGTTCCCAAAGATTGGGTGCATACAATTTTGGTTTTTGGCCACCGTTGACTGCTGTTGCCTGTTGTGAATTATAGGTGATGTTTTTATTTGTTAAAGTAGTGGCCATGGCAGCACTGTTCGTGGCCTGGTCTAGTACCCTACTCGTTCCACTCTCTACACTAGCGTCAAATATAATAGGCAGGCCTGAAGAGATTACCCCATAACTCCCGTTACCAGATGAGGTAGATATATTAAAGGAATCTGTGAAGCCGAGGCCATGGCCTAATTCGTGTAGCACCACTGTAGTAAAATGGGTCTTGTTTGCTTGTGGTGTGCTTGCTGTGAAATTCCAAGAAACGTCTTTGTTAAAAGTGGCTACGATATCAAATCCATCTGCCGTTGTCTGATTGGGAGCTCCTGAGCTGAGATCTTTACCCGCTAATTTTTCTGCAAGCGCAGCAGGATACCAAATATCCAGCTTGGGTGCGCCATCAAAATTGGCATACACATTTCCCCAACTAGCTTGTCCGAGTGTTGTGAATCCTTGTGTGCCCGAAGTGATGGACCGCCAGCGAGCCAGCACATTGATTGTTACTGGAGATTGAATGAGTGAAGCCCAAATATCCACGGCTGCTTGAAAAGAATTTTTGGCTATGTTATCATTGGGGAATCCATCATACACGACAACAAAACTAGCTGTTTGTGTGCGGGCACTCGGATTTTTTATTCTCTCTAGATATTCTTTGGGCGGAGGCAAATAACTCTCTACATTTTTTCCACTACCGTAGCAAATAATTGCTCCCTTGCTCTGCATAATGCTGGCATCTTTGGGTACGCGCGGAAGTTGTTGGGCAACTGCCGAAACAGAAAGAATAACAAGAACTAGTGTAAGAACGCCCCCTCTATTCATCATACTAATAACTTTAAAAATGTAAATTTATTGATTGTTAGATACTTTCCTTGCCAAGAAGGTAATAGTTCAAATCAAATTCCTTGCTTTCAACTCAAGATACTTATTAATAGTATTGATTGTCAGGTTTTCTGGTGTGGTTAGCACTGCATGGATGCCATTCTTTTGAAGCTCTTTTACGATCAGTCTTTTTTCGTAACTGAACTTTTCGGCCACGGCTTGGTAAAAAATGGATTGGACTTGGGAGGTATCTTTTTCAATCAGTTTTTTCATTTCGCTGTTCTCGAAAAAAATCACAACTAGTAAATGTTGGCGAGCCAGTTTTTTTAAATAAGGCAACTGCCGCTCTAACCCGTACAATGTTTCAAAGTTGGTGAAGAGTAACAAGAGACTTCTTTGAGAAATATTTCTTCTTACCGAGGAATAGACAACGGAAAAATCAGATTCGCGAAAGGCGGTTTTTTGATTGTAGAGGGTCTCTAATATCTGCGACATTTGATTGCTGATGCGACTGGCCTGCAGCACCGTGCCGATTTTGTCTTGAAAAGTAATCAGCCCTGCCTTATCAGATTTTTTGATGGCGATGTTGGAGATCACCAAGCTGGCATTGATCGCGTAATCCAACAAACTCATACCGTTAAATGGCATTTGCATCACTCGGCCTTTATCAATCAGTGAATATACTTGTTGCGACCGCTCATCTTGATAGTGGTTGACCATCAACTCGCCCCTACGTGCGTAAGCTTTCCAATTCACCGTGCGTGCATCATCACCTGCCACATATTTTTTTATCGATTCAAATTCTAGGTTATGGCCAATCTTGCGGATGCGCTTGATGCCTGTGTTTATCAACTGATTGGAAATAGCGAGCAACTCATACTTTCGCATTTGAATGAACGAAGGGTAAACAGGTACTTGCTTACCTACTTCAAAGCGGATGCGCCTAGAGATTAAACTCAAGGTGGAGCGCACAAAAATATTCACGCCACCAAAATCATATTCGCCCCGCTTTACAGGGCGGAGTTTGTAGCGAATGGTTTGTGTTTCTTTCGGCTTCAATACTAAAGCGAATTGAAAATTCCTTACTTGAAATTGATGGGGGATTTCATCGATGATAAGCGCAGTGACTTTTGTTTTAAAAAAACTTTGTAGCGTAATTTTGATTTCATTCTCATCACCATTGGAAAGCCGCTCAGGCACAAAGCGAATGGACTCAATGGTCTGGCCTGCCGAAAAAAGAAGAAGCATGTCTGCTACAGTCGTGCCGATGAGCAAGAGAAAAGCAATTTTTGCAAACGGCAACAGAAAAGGAATCAAGTAGCCAAAAATAAATAACGCCACCGATACGCCAATCAATGCGAAAAAGCGATTGCTGAAATAAATGGCTTTGATCAACTTCACTGGTGTTCTAATAATTTAGTTGCTTATTGTTATAGGCTTTAACCTTAGTAGAAAAAATAATTCAATAAACACGCCTCAACCTTATTACCTTATCCTTACGTGATTAGAATAAGGTAATAAGGTTAGAGTTCACAGGCAGAAACAATTTCTACTAAGGTTGAATGCTTGCTCGAATTGGTGTCGGCAGAATAGCGCTTTCGCTTAATTATCCACCCTACTCTTATTAAAGCTCAATTGCCTTTTTGTTCTCGATAACTATCGGGGTCAATTTTTTATCTCGGTACTTCTACTTTGTTTACGATTTGCTTGATCACCTCTTCTATTTGAAGGCCTTCCATTTCTTTTTCTGGAGTTAAGATCAGGCGATGGCAAAGGACGGGGACGGCCAGCATCTTGATTTCTTCCGGGGTCACAAAATCCCTTCCGCGAATGGCGGCCAATGCCTTGGATGCGTTGAGCAAGGCAACGCTAGAGCGAGGTGATGCCCCTAAGAAAATAGAGGAGTTACTCCTAGTCTCCTGTGCAATCTCGGCTATGTATGAAATGATTTTTTCTTCTACATATACTTGCGAAACCAACTCGCGGCACATTTTAATCTGTTCGGCATTCAACACTTTTTGAATATGCTCGATTTGATTTTTTAACTCGTCCTTCAAACTGAGTTGCAATATTTTCTTTTCTTCTTCCAATGTGGGGTAGTCCACCACTATTTTAAAAAGGAATCGATCCAACTGAGCTTCAGGTAATCTATAAGTTCCTTCTTGCTCGATAGGATTTTGTGTGGCGAGCACCATGTAGGGTTCGTTCAGCACATACCTGACACCATCTGCAGTAATTTGCCGCTCTTCCATTACTTCAAAAAGGGCTGCTTGTGTTTTGGCTGGCGAGCGATTGATTTCATCGATCAAAACAATATTTGAAAAGATGGGCCCTTTGCGAAATTCAAACTCTGTATTCTTGGGATTGAATACCGCGGTGCCAATCACGTCCGAAGGCATCAGGTCAGGAGTGAATTGAATGCGCGAGAATTTGGCATCGATGGCTTGCGCCAATAACTTTGCGGTGAGCGTCTTGGCCACACCAGGCACGCCTTCAATCAGCACGTGGCCTTTTGATAAGATGGCGGTCAGCAATAGTTCTATCATCTTCTCTTGCCCCACAATCACTTTGCTGATTTCATCTTTGATTTTGGAGATGCTGCTTTGCAGCGGACTGAGGTCGATTCGGTTTTTAAAAATCTCTTCCATTTAGTTTTTGCGATTAAAATTTTTCATTTGGGTGGCTAAGTCAACGAGCATCTCGGCAGAAATACTGGTGGCCGATTGCACCACTTTCATCAGCGAAAATAGTTTTTGTGTTTCTTCCAACGTATTGCCGGTTTTTTTCGCAAGTAACTCAACAAATCGATCTCCTGATTCGCTGGCCAGATAATATTTTGAGCGAACTTGATCCATAAAGAAATTTATTTTCTTTTCGGCTACGGCTTTGTAATCGCGCGCTTGCCAATACATATTGCCAATGGTCTGCACAAACTCTAGTGAAGTGTTGCTTAAGGGCTTCACAATCGGGATGATACGTTGCTTGCGTTTGGCTTCAAAGAATATGAAGAGCAATAAACTGGTTACAGCAATGTAATACGCCCACCGCAGCGCTTCTGTTCTAAGGATAAAACGCAAAGGCGATTGTGCTTCTAGCCGGCCCACTTGATAATAGCTCGTCCACCATGTGTTGGCCGTGGGCAAATAGGAAAGTGTGCGCGAGGCAAACTGATGGTTATCTTCGTCCAACAAATAATTGTTGGTGAAAGCAAGTGGTGTGGTATTTAAAATAAAATACCCCTTGCCCCAAGGCACGCGAATGGTAACGGGCTTGCTCCATGTATTGGTAGCAATAATGTATGGCTGTGCTTTCAGCGAATCGATTTCAAAAAAGAGTGAGATGTTTTCAAGTTTGTAAAAATAGCTTTTGTTTTTCTTGCCAAGGGAAAAAACGAGATCGGTAGTATCAACCGCTTGCGTCACTTTTGCTTTGCCGCTAATAAAAAGATCGGTCGTACGAATGTCCAACGTATCGCCAAACTTGCCAGAAAAATAATTGGCGGAGATGAAAACATGGCTTCCGTTTTTCACTTTTTCAAAAAGGACTTTGGTGGCTTCGTCATCTGGAGCGAATTGATCGCTGATGCTCACAAAGTTTTCATTTTCGCGAAGTGAATCTTGCAATTCGTAAATAGTGAGGTTGAGTTTTTTTATTTTTTTGTCGGGGAAGATGGGAGGCAGTAGATCGTTCAACACAAACGCGCCAAAAGGGTTTTTGTCTTTGGGTGAATAACTGGGTGTCCAATCCAAGGCTTTGGGGCCGAAGAGTTGGAACAACACAAACGCGATCATGAATGCGGCCAAGATGAAAATGAATCGTCTCTCCTTGTTCATGAAAACGCGACAGTTTTAATGTGGGACTTCGGCAAGGGATAGAAGCGGAAAGCCCGAAGCGGGTCGGCTTTGTGCGCGGCCGGACTTGGAGCGGATAGCCCGGTGGCGCCTCGCCATGCCGCCAAAAATCTTTTCCAATATCGTAGCTCGAACTCTTTCATTTCAATCGATTAGTAAAATCCTGAAACGTTTGCTTTACTCCCGAATAAGTTTCGTTGTCCACTTCAAAATGGCCGTACCATGCGTAATCAAAATAGTAGCGCAGTTCTTGGATGCGCGGCAGGGTGGGGTGCTCTCTTAATTCGTGGAGGTAATCATCGTTGGTTTTGCCGGGCAGCCATTTGATGAGGTTGGCATCGGAAAGTTTTTTCAATGAAAATAAAAATGTAAGGCGCACGGCATCGCGGTATTCTTTTCGCTCGGCAGCTTGCGCTATGAGTTTTTCAAAATCCAATCCGTGAATATTTTCTTCAGCCAGTTTAAAATCCATTTTGCTGGTGGAGGTGCGCGTGAAAAGATCTCTGGCATCAATATCCAGCAACCGCATGACCACATACAATATCAAGGCGATGCAAGCGGTGTAGAGAATGACTTGACCGAGAAAAGTTTGTGTGGTGTAATGCAAGAGTCGCTGAATCAAGAAGGCGATCCACATCAAAAATCGTTGCCACGGTGTCATCCCTTCTCGAGGACGGCCGTAGCGAAAATCAGAATCGGTTTTGAACTCGTTGATCTTTTTTTCTGAAAAGGTTCGATGGGTAATGGAAAGTGTATCCACCTTTGCGTGAAAGATGGAATCTTTTGGTGTAGAAAAAACGGGAGTGCCAATCAGCAATAAAAAAATTAGTACATGAATAATTGAAGTTGCCCACGGTTTAAAATTCTGCCACGGATTTTTTCTTGCATTATTCGTGTTCATTCGTGTATCAGTGGAAAAAAAATAGTGTGGCGCGCCTAAGTCTAATTAATACGTTTCATCATTCTTGCCAGCGGTGTCGGCTGGGGCTTTTCCAAACGATTCTAATTTGCCCATCAATCCTTTTGCTTCTTTCCGCTCGATGAGATTGTAGAATTGAAAAGCGATGGCAACAAATACAATTGATTGCAATAAGTTGGCGCCAATAGAATAAAACATGGAGCTGATGACCATGCCAGCTTGCTGCCATAGCGGTGCTTCTTCCGCTACATCTTTGGCATGAAAAACAAAGAGGGCGGAGAAGATGGATTGTGGAATTACAAAGATCAAACCCATGACACCCACGATCAACGAAGTAACAAAAACCAACCCAAATGTACTCCACCATTTTTCGGTGATCAATTTAAAACAGCGGCTCAGTGCTTCGCTCATTCCTTTTTTCTCGATGATCATGATGGGCGCGACAAGTGAAAAAGCAACCGCCACATAAAACCCAGGGATGACTAATAAAATCATACCAATAATAACCAAGAAAAACATCACGATGGATGCCCCGAACATTGGCAAATAATTTTCTTTCACTCCTTCCCACACTTCAGGCACATCTATAGTCTCTGGGTCTTGTTTTGTTTCATAGAGGCGCATGAACTCATAGACCACAATGATGGAACTGATGTAGCCCAACAATAAAAAAACATAAGTGAGGCCAAGCCACATCACTAAATCAGAGGAAGTATTGAAAATATCTAGGGCATTCAAACCACCGCCACCCAATGCTTGCTTTTGGTAGAAGCCATTGAAAAAACCCTGCAAGAGTATGAAGGGGCCACTGATGTAAATGAGCGACTTGGACAAGGGTTTTATGTTCTGCCGGATAAACTCAAACGTAGCATTTATCTTTTCGCTGAAATCGCGGGTGCGTCTTAATTCAATTTTTTGAAACATTTTTTTTGGTGCGGTAGCGTAGTGGATAAATAAGGAAATAGAAAAGTATGAAAATAAGTGATGCCAAAATGATTGTGCCTTTAATTAATATGGGCATGTTGGCATAGCGCGTAACAAATGATTCGATAAAACCAGCCACAATAAAAATAGGCATCAGGCCCATTACTACTTTCAGTCCATCTTTGGCGCCCATTTTAAAAGAATCCATTCTACTATATGTGCTGGGAAACAAAATGCTGTTGCCCATGCGGAGCCCAGCACCGCCCGCTAGGATGATGGCCGAAATCTCTAACGTGCCGTGGAGCATCACTACAAAAATAGAATCGAACAATAAATTATGTTGATAAAAGAGCGAGAAGAATGTGCCAAGCATGATGCCATTGCTGAAAAGAATGTATCCCGTGCCGAAAGATAAAATGATGCCCGCAGCAAAAGCGATGAACGAAACCTTGATGTTATTGAAAGTGATGGCGAAGAACATATTTACTTGGTCGGCATTAGCATAGACGCCCGTGGGGTTTCCATCTTTTATATTTTGCAATGTCATGTTCACATAGCCATCGCCTAATATCAAACGCACAAACGTGTCATCACTGATGGTAGAAACCGCCCCGATGGTGGTAGCGATCATCGTGATCAAAAAAGAATACAACATTGGTTTTTGCAGCGAAGCAAAAAGCATGGGCATCTCTCTTGTCCAAAAAGTAATGAAGCGACTTTGTTCTTCTTTTTTGGTAGTATAGATATGTTGGTGGATCTTTGAAGTAAGCTGGTTGAGATATTGAGTGGTTTCACTTTGTGGGTATTGTGTGCGAGAGAAAGACAAATCATCCGTCAACTGAATGAACACATCTGCTTTTTTTTCAGGGGTGAGCGCTCCTGCCGCCAAAAGTTTTTCAAACTCTTGCCAGCGTGCGTTGTTTTGTTTTATGAAAGCGGCTTCGCGCATCGGTGATATTTGTTGTCTACTTTAAATTTTTCTTGGGCTTTGCTGGTGGTAAAAAATTTTCGCCAGTTACTACTTTTTTGCCTGTCTTTTCCTCTAAAGCTAATCGTGCATTTTTCGCAATCGTGCCGCCTTTCTTTCCTGCAACAGCATTTTGCTGTAATCCCTTGGCTTCTTCGGTCTCTGCTATTTGTCTTGTGGAAAGTTCGGCCAAAGCAGTAAAGATTAATTCCGCCTCGCTCATGTGATCTCTAAGGTTTTGAGATTTTAGATTTTTTATCTTCTTGTGACTTTTTACGGTAAGCCCTGTCCACTCTTGGTGGATGATGTTAGTGAGCATTGCAAACTCATCTGATTTTTCTACGCCATTTCCTTTCCAATAATCAGTTAGCTTGTTACGGGTTTCTTGCCCTGTCATTCTCTGTTGTATCCACTTCTCACTCCTACCCAGCTTTTGCCAATTTTCCCGAGCTCTTTCTATGCTTTCTTCAGGGTTGGCTATTTCTTGCATTCGCGCGTAACCAACTTTTGCCAACCATTGTTTAAAGGGTTCTGCTTTGGGTGAGGGGATGGATTGGATAAGGCGAAGGATATGCTCGACCTTACCACCTAGGGTCTTCCGCTTTTTACCTTCATGGGTAGCCATTTCTACCTGGGGACAATTTGTCCCTAGGTAGAGGCCCAGTTCAGTATCTCGTTTCCGCAGTTTTTTTAGATAGTCTGTGGGGTTTATAGAATCGGTAAGAGCCTGAACAATATCCACAACACTAAAATACCACACTTCATTTTTAGCATCGTAATACCTGCGAACCTGTCTATTCTCAAATAAAACTAAATTATTTTGTTGCATCCATTAAACGAGTTTGTATTATATATGTTTTTCAATTTTTTTATTGAATCTAATTTTAGCTCAGAATGAAATTGACAAATTCACTTTGCGCTTTGCCAATTGCTCCTTGTCAACAGTCAACTTTTTTACATTTTGCTAGCCACTTCATCCACCTTATTCCACACCCTCCACACATTCTTATAACAAATTTTTTCAATGTCATCTTCGGTATAGCCACGTTTTAGCAATACGTAAATCAAATTGGGGTATTGAGAAACATCTTTTAATCCTGTTGGTAAGCTATCACCCACGCCATCATAGTCGGAGCCAATGCCCACATGATTGATGCCCGCTAATTTCACCACGTGATCAACGTGGTTCGCCACCATTTCCACGTCCGCGAAAAGCGAAGGATTTGTCTTTTTAAATTCGTCTATGATAGGCTTGGCCAATGAGTCCGTCATCTTTAATTTCTTTTCATCCAATTGCGCTTGCAGCTTTTTTCTATTGTCTTCGTTTTGTGAGCGCACCGTAGAGTCTAGGAAAGTAGAACCAAAGTTGATTTGAATCACGCCATTGTTTTCTCCCAATTTTTTGATCATGTCGTCATTCATATTGCGAATAAAGCCAGGAGTATAAAACCGACAAGAAGAGTGTGATGCAATGCAAGGCGCTTTAGTTATCCGCATCACTTGGTAGAAAGTACTATCCGATACGTGCGAGATATCTACCATGATACCCGTCTTGTTCATCTCTTCCACCATTTGTTTGCCGAAAGGACTCAGGCCATTCCAAGTGCGCGTGGTATCGTAAGAAGAATCACAAATTTGATTGTCCTTGCCATGCGTAAGAGTGATGTAGCGAATGCCACGATCATAGAAATATTTTACATTTTTCAAATCATCACCCACAGGTGCGCCATTTTCCATGCCCAAAGGCAAAGAAATTTTTCCTGCTTTAAAGTTGGTCTCTACTTCGGCAGGCGAGTTGGCACGGGCAAATTTATCAGGAATTTGTTCGGCAATACCGTTGATCATGTTGATCAATGAATCCGCCAATGCTTTTCCCTTATCAGGTTGCAATTGGTACGAAGACGGAATATAGATTGACATAAAGGGAGCGTCCAGCCCCCCTTTTTTAGCTCGCTCATAATCAAAGTCACCATCGGTGGTAGAAATAGGAATGCCCATGTACTCACGATCCAACCGAAAGTTTTTTACTTTCAAGCGAAAGGGCAAATCCACGTGGCCATCGGTAATAATAAATTTGTGAGCAAGCTCATCTGCATAAGCACGCAGTTGCTCATCGGTCATTCTATCAACAGGTCGCTTTTCTTCACAGCTTATGAGCAGCGAAAGAAATGCTATAAAAAGGAGGGATTTCAAATTATTCATGGGTTTGGGTTTATATTTGAACGGGAAAGATAACTCATCCAAGTCGCTATGCCAACCATAAATGTACGCACTACGCAAAATGTTCTCATCAACTACCAAGTGGCTGGCGTGTGGGATCGCATCCTCGCGTTTTTCATCGACCTGCTGATCTTCATAGCCTACCTCATCGTGGCTTTTTTCTTGATGGCTCGGCTTAACTTTCTTAGCGACTGGCTGGCGATATTGATTTACCTGCCCGTCTTCTTTTATAACTTAGCCTTCGAGATTTTGATGAATGGCCAAACACCCGGCAAGCGTGCCACCGATTTAAAAGTGGTGCGGCTCGATGGCGAATCGCCCACTATCGCCAACTACATCTTGCGCTTTGTACTATGGCCGGTAGATGTTTTGTTCATGGGCTCTGTGGCCATCACCTTTATATTATTGACTCCCTTCGCGCAACGCTTGGGCGATTTGGCGGGCGGCACCACCGTAGTAAAAATGAAAGCTCAAGCCCCACTCAGTAGTTCACAAATTCTCAAAGGGATGAGCGAAGAGTACATTCCACAATTTCCGCAGATCGTTCACCTTTCCGATAATGACATCACGCTGATCAAAGAGGCATTGAAAGTAAACGTGGAACTGGGCAATGACAAGCCCATGCTGATCCTCACAGAAAAAATCAAAACCATGTTGGGCATCCAAACCGATTTGCCACCCGTGAAGTTTTTATACACCGTGCTGAAAGATTACCAACACTTCACCTCATCAATGTGATGGTCGAGTTTACCAAAGCCCAATTATCTTTACGCAATGGTCAAGACAAGCCCGAAGTGTGGGTGGCCTTTCAAGGGTTGGTGTATGATGTATCGGCCTCGCGCCTCTGGAAAAACGGAAAACACTACGAGCATTGGGCGGGCCAAGACTTAACAGATGAATTGAAAGATGCACCGCACACAGATAAAGTTTTTGAAAAATTTAAAGTGATTGGAAAGTTGAAGATGGAGATTGGAAGTTAGATGTTATATTAGAAGTTGTCAAGTATCGTCTGTTGCCTCGGGCACGATACATTTTCAGAGAGATGAAATATTTGCCCCCTATACTCAGGGCCAGGCTGCTATCTGCTACAAGTCATCGCGCTTGCGCAAAAGTCTGTAAATAAAGCTAACGAGGGGCTTTCGACCCTGCCTGACGAAGCAGCAGCGCAGATACTTGCCCGCCAAAGTCACCACCTTGGTCAAATCTATTTTCAGTTTTTCTAAAATCCGTTATGGAATCCAATCGTCCATTGCATCTGACTAGAAAATTTAAACCCACAGATTATGAAAAAGCAATTTTCGATGTTGATGGCCATTCTGTTTCTCTCTTTCGGCTTTGTGGCCCCAGAAGAAAGAACCATTGTAGGCAAAGTTACTTCGGCTGATGATGGTAGTGCATTACCAGGAGTAAATGTGATTGTGAAAGGAACTACAATTGGCACGGTTACTGACTTTCAGGGAAATTATCTGTTAAAGATTCCAACTCAAGGAGGCGTATTGGTTTTTTCCTTTATCGGAATGAAAACCTTAGAGCAAAAGATTGGAACTGAAAATAGAATTGATGTTGCGTTACAACAAGATGTTACTCAATTAAGCGAAGTGGTTGTAGTTGGCTACGGAGTGGTAGAAAAAAGATCTGTGACCTCCGCAGCCACATCCGTGAGCCGAAAGCCTTCTAAAAAGAATAAAAATATCTCAATTCGTGGAATCTCCTCTCCACGCCATTACGAAAGTAAATCCGCGCCATCGGCTGTTTACGACCAAGCTGAAATGGAAAACCAGCCAGCTTACAATACTGAAGAATACGATGGCATCACCGAAAATATTTTTCACGAGGCTCAAAAAAATCCACTCTCTACTTTTTCCATTGATGTAGACGCGGCATCCTACAGCAATGTGCGCAGGTTTATTCAAATGGGTCAGCGCCCACCCAAAGATGCCGTGCGCATAGAAGAAATGGTAAACTATTTTGATTACGATTATCCCCAACCAAAAGGGGATGATCCATTCTCTATCAATACTGAAATATCTGCCGCACCTTGGAACCCCAAACACAAACTCGTTCACATCGGCCTACAAGGAAAAAACATTGCCAAAGAAAACCTGCCCGCTTCTAATCTTGTTTTCTTGATTGATGTATCTGGCTCCATGGATGAACCAAACAAACTGCCTTTGCTAAAATCATCCTTCAAATTATTGGTAGAACAATTGCGCGAGCAAGATCGTGTAGCCATTGTAGTGTACGCAGGCGCAGCCGGGTTGGTATTGCCAAGCACTTCAGGTGCAGAAAAGAAAAAAATCATTGAGGCATTAGAAAACTTAGAGGCAGGCGGCTCAACAGCAGGTGGCGCGGGGATTAACTTGGCCTACGCCATTGCAAAGCAAAATTTCAAGCAAGGCGGAAACAACCGAGTGATCCTTGCTACCGATGGCGACTTCAACGTGGGCGAATCAAGTAACGGAGGCATGGAGCGGTTGATCGAACAAAAAAGAAAAGATGGTATTTTCCTCACCACATTGGGTTTTGGCATGGGCAACTACAAAGACTCTAAGATGGAAATCTTGGCCGATAAAGGAAATGGAAACTATATGTACATCGATTCGATCTTGGAAGCACAAAAAGCATTGGTGAATGAATTCGGTGGCACACTGTTCACCATTGCTAAAGATGTAAAACTTCAGATTGAATTTAATCCCGTCAAGGTAAAAGCCTACCGCTTGATCGGCTACGAAAACCGAATGCTTAAAAACGAAGATTTCAATAACGATAAGAAAGACGCGGGTGAGTTAGGTTCTGGCCATACTGTTACGGCCTTGTACGAGATCATCCCAGTAGGAGTAGAAAGTGAGTTCTATAAAGTTGATGATTTAAAATATCAGACAACCAAGGTAGACCCAAAGGCTACCAAGACCAATGAGATTATGACAGTGAAGTTTCGCTACAAAAAACCAGATGCACAATTAGTAGGTACGCAAGATTTTGCGTCCCTACTAATTGTGCATCCACTCTTAGATCAAAACATCTCTATTGACAAAACCTCCAATGATTTCCGTTGGTCGGCAGCCGTGGCCGCCTTTGGCATGATCCTCCGCGAGTCAGAATATGTGAAAGGCTTTACTACACAAGATGTAACTGCGCTGGCGCAAGGTGCAAAGGGTGTTGATAAAGAAGGGTATCGGATAGAATTTATCAATTTGACAAAATCGGTGGAGGCGTTGGCGAGACGATAAACACCTTTCGTTATTAAACCTTTGTAGGGACGCAAAATTTTGTGTCCCTACAAAGGTTTTTTATTTGTTTCAATTGGGGTTAAATTGCCATTTGAAAAGATAGACATGGTAAAGATCAGTGCAGTTATCATCACGTTTAATGAGGAGAAGAACATTGCAAGATGCATTGATTCCGTGCGCCCAATAGCTGATGAAATCTTAGTGGTAGATTCCTACTCAAAGGATTGCACAAAAAAAATATGCCTAGAGAAAGGTGTGCGGTTTATAGAGCATCCTTTTGAGGGCCATATTCAACAAAAGAATTTCGCCCTGCAGCTGGCAACCTATGAACATGTCCTTTCGCTAGATGCGGATGAATATCTTTCAGGAGAACTTACCCAATCTATTCTATCGGTCAAAAACAACTGGCAAGAATCTGCTTATCGAATGAATCGACTCTCCAACTACGGAGGGAAGTGGATTAAACATGGAAGTTGGTACCCCGATAAAAAAATACGCCTTTGGGATAGGAGAATAGGCGCATGGGGTGGTGAGAATCCACACGATAAGGTAATATTAAAAGGAGAAATAAAAGCCGTACAGATGAATGGAGACTTGATGCATCTTGCTTATAAAGATGCCATAGAAACCCTTTCCAAAGTCCAACAATACTCTACCATCTTTGCAAATGAAAATGTTGGGAAAAGATCAAGCTCTCTTTTAAAAATAATTGGGCATACTTTTTTTGCATTCGTTAAAAGTTACGTGATCAAGAGAGGTTTTCTAGATGGCTTTGAAGGACTGATGGTAGCAGGCGCAGAGGGGCACCATGTTTTTTATAAATATTCCAAGCTTTACGAAGCCAACCTTCATGCCTCAATAGGCAAACGAGTCGTTATCAGTAGAACGGACAATTTAGGAGATGTAATATTAACCCTTCCCTTGGCAGGCTATTTAAAATCGATTTATCCGGAAGTAGAGATATATTTTATTGGTAAGAAGTACACCCAAGCGGTTATAAGCAATTGTTCTTTTGTTGATCATTTTTTAGATCGCGAAGAAATTTTAAAAACCCCAGCTATCTTAAATTCAATCAACGCGGACACGATCTTTTTTATTTACCCCGATAGTCAATTAGCTAGATTGGCAGATAAATTGAAAATAGGAAATCGGGTTTCGACTGCTCACCGTTGGTATAATTGGTTGTATTGTAATAAGCTAGTAGATTTTAGCCGGGTTCACTCCTCCTTGCATGAAAGTCAATTGAACTTTAAATTGCTAAAGCCATTTAGGCTTCAATCTGATGTGGACATAAGTACTCTTTCAGGCTATTATGGGCTTTCAACAGTAAGCAAAGACCTTCCGTTTGCTATCAGCCCTACTAAATTCAATTTAATTGTTCACCCTAAGACCAAAGGTAGCGCAAGAGAATGGGGGCTAGATAATTTTTTTGGCCTTATACAATTATTGCCTTCCTCCAACTATCAAATTTATATTACAGGATTGAAAGAAGAGGGGGAGTTGATGAGAAAGCAGCTTCCTTCTCTATTCGAACCACAGAATGTAACCGATCTAACTGGTAAACTCACTCTATTCCAATTAATGGAACTAGTTAATGGAGTTGACGGGCTAATCGCAGGTAGTACTGGTGTGCTGCATCTTGCTGCCTCCTTAGGCAGGTTTACTGTTGGCCTTTATTCCCCTCTTAGGCCGATCCACCCTGGAAGGTGGAAGCCTATTGGGAAAAATTCGACTTACCTAGTGCGAGATAAAGAATGCAATGATTGTAGACGTAGCCTAGAGTGCGCCTGCATTAGAGAGATAACTCCCAATCAAGTTGTTGAGAAAATCAACACCTATTCAAGGGAACTAAAAACCAAGAAAATAAAAGTAATGGCATGAATCGTGTATTTGATTGTTTTTCATTTTTTAATGAATTAGATATTCTTGAGGTTCGATTGAATGAATTAAATGACGTGGTGGATTTTTTTGTACTGGTGGAGGCGAAATGGACACATCAAAACAAAGAAAAACCACTTTATTATGAGCTTAATAAAAAGCGTTTTGCTAAGTTTCATTCAAAAATTCGGCATATCATTTTAGAAGAGAAACCAGATTTTTTTTACAGTTTTCGCAAGCCCAAGTCGTGGGATTTTGAGCGATACCAAAAAGATCAAATCCGAAGAGGGCTTAGTAATTGCGACCCCGAAGACATTATCATTCTCTCGGATGTGGACGAGATTCCGAATCCATTGATTTTGAAATCTTTTAAAGATTTTGTTGGAACGCACGTTTTTCAACAACGGATTTATCATTATTTTATCAATTGTCTAGAGGTAGAAAAAGACAATCAAACACGCCCGAATTGGTGGTATGGCTCTGTAATGACGCGTTTCAAAAATTTTAAATCTGCTAAAAAATTACGCTTATTAAGAGAGATTCATAAGTATCATGGCAGTGTTATAATCCCCGATGCTGGTTGGCATTTTACTTCTTTAGGAGGTGTTGAAAAGATTATTCGTAAATTAGAATCATTTGCTCACACGGAATTTAACAACCCAGACTTTAAAGACCCAAACAAAATCCAAAAACTAATTGAAAACGGGGAGAGTGTTTTTGACCAAGATATAAAATGTGTATTTACAGAAATTGATGTTAGTTTCCCTTTGTATGTACAAAACAATAGAGAGAAATTAAAAAATTACATTTTCAAACATTCTAACGTTTGATCATGCAAAAGAGCATTTCAGTAGTAATACCAAACTACAATGGGAGGAAACTATTGGAACAAAACCTGCCCACTGTTTTTGCCGCTCTACAAAAGACTCAGGTAGAGTACGAGGTCATCATTTCTGATGACGCTTCAACAGATGATTCACTAACTATCACGGATATTTTTTTTGACGTAATCCTTATAGCTAATAAAATAAATAGAGGTTTTTCACCAACCATTAATGAGGGCATTAAGGCTGCGCGCATGGAGTTGGTTCTTCTATTAAATACTGACGTTCTCCTTTCGGCCAATTACTTTGACACTCTGTTTCAGTATTTTGACAAGGAGGATACATTTGGTGTATGTGGTCGCTTCATCGGATTAAATGATGATAAAATCCAAGATGCCGCAAAGTACCCTGAACTCCTAAGTTCAAAAAAAATACAACCGTACAATTTTTATATAGACAAGCCGACCCACTGGGTTCCCACCCTTTTTGTTTCGGGTGGTGGCGCATTAGTGAACAGAAGGAAGTTGTTGAGGCTAAGTGGGTTTGATGAAATCTATGCTCCTTTTTACATGGAGGACACGGACCTTTCTATCCGAGCATGGGAAGCAGGGTGGAGATGTTATTACGAACATGAGGCAATTTGTAGGCATCCCGCTTCTACAACTATTAATAAATTTCATAAAAAACGAAGCGTGTGGGTAACCACGCAACGAAACAAACTTATCTTGCACTCCTTGCACTTAAGCAAAAAATCTAAACTGATTTGGAATTTTAGACAAGCAGTTACTTTGTTGGTGCAAGCTTTAGCATTTCGATGGAAATACCATCAGGCTTTTTTTAAATATCTTCGTAAGAGAGATGAGGTAAGGAAATCTAAGCAAAGGCAATTGGAAGTTTGTAAAGGAAGGGCTCTATCGATAGAAAAAATAATGGAATCTTTGCGTGAAGAAATTAGCAAGATGGAAGTAGTTAAACTATAAATTATTCTTTATGGCTTTTGATCTTAACGTCAAACCAGATTACTATTTCAAAGTGGTACGGCAAGAAATGTTGCCGTTTGTGCCCAAAAACGCAAAAGTTATTTTAGAAATTGGCTGTGGCGATGGGAATTTTGGAAAAATGCTTCTTAATAATGGTTCAAAAGAAGTGTGGGGGGTAGAGTATGAGCAAGGACAAGGCGAATTGGCCGAAAAGAAATTGACTAAAGTCCTTATTGGGGATATTGCTGAACAATTGTCAAATTTACCCAACCACTATTTTGATGCGGTTGTATGTAATGATGTACTGGAGCACTTGATAGACCCTTATACTGTTCTTTCTAAATTAAAGGATAAATTAAAAAAAAACGGAGTAGTGATAAGCTCAATCCCAAACATCCGATATTTTCGAAATTTATTTGATTACTTTTTCAATAAGAATTGGGATTATACCGACTATGGTATAATGGATAAAACGCATTTTCGTTTTTTTACCTATAAGAGTATTCGAAAAATGTATGAGAATAGTGGGTATGAAATAGTCAGAATGGAAGGGATAAACCCAACAAAATCAATTCGTCCTTTTATCTGGAATATTTTTCTGCTCGGTAGTTTTTGGGATATTAAATTTTTGCAATTTGCTACTGTCGCCAAGGTAAAATGAATACCAAAGACCAAAAAAAACTCTATCGAAAGATTAGATCAAGGGACATCGGCATTAGCCATGCTTGCGAAGTGGGGGTGTATCTGCCTCAAACATCTAACATCATTGATTTTATAAAAGAGGGTGTTCGTGCCAGCTTGGTAGAAGCCGACCCTGAAACCGTCAAGATTCTAATAGACTATTTTAAAAGTTACTCAGTCAAAATTTTTCCTGTTGCTGTATGGTCTGCAGCTGGCACGGTTAGATTATCTCGGGCTGCTGCCTCTACCTTTGTATCAGAAATTCAATCAAGTCCGGCCATTGTTAATGATAAGTACAAAGTAAGTCTTGACAACAGCTTCGAAGTAAAATGCGTAGTGTTCTCAGAAATAGATGAGGGCGATATCGATTTGTTGAGCATTGATATTGAAGGAGGGGAGTGGAATGTTATAAAATTCATGAAAAGCAGACCGAAAGTTATTTCGGTGGAAACACATGGCAAGTATTATACTAATCCATTTATTAAAGAAATAAATCAATGGATGACCGAGAACCTCTACATAATATGGTATCAAGATGCCAGTGATACCGTTTTTGCGAAAAAGGGAATTGTTGAGCCTTCCCTAATAGATCTATTAGAGACATCTCTTGCCAAAGCAAAGATCTATTGGAAAAAGTTCAAGCGTTTATTCAAAAAAAATAGCAATACACTTAGGGCTAAATGAAAGTCTCCTGTTTCACCATTGCTCGTAACGTTGTCAAGTATGATTATCCTATTGTAGAGGCAATCACATCACTATTACCCCTCTGCGATGAGTTTGTAGTGGCTGTTGGAAATTCGGAGGATGAAACACTAAAACTCATTCAAGAAATCAAATCCGATAAAATAAAAATAATCCAAACTACCTGGGACGATGCCCTGCGTGAAGGCGGCAGAGTATTGGCCTTGGAAACCGATAAAGCGTTACAGGCGATAGCGGCCGATAGTGATTGGGCGTTTTACATTCAAGCAGATGAAGTAGTACATGAAAAATATCATGAGGCGATTCGGCTCGGAATGGAAAAATATAAATCGGATCGTTCGGTGGATGGACTTTTGTTCAACTACAAACATTTTTACGGTTCGTATGACTATGTGGGCGAATCGTGGAATTGGTACCGAAGGGAAATACGCATTGTAAAAAATGATAAGAGTATATTCTCCTATCGCGATGCGCAGGGCTTTAGGAAGAAGCCTAACGAAAAGTTGCAAGTAAAATTAATAGAGGCCTTTATTTACCACTATGGGTGGGTGCGTGACCCGCGCGCCATGCAGCGAAAGCAGCGAGCCTTTGGCAGCCTTTATCATGATGACGCTTGGTTGGATGAGCATGTGGCGAAGGCAAATGAATTTGATTATAGCAATATTGATTCGCTGGAATTATTTGAGGGCACTCACCCCGTGGTGATGAAGAACCGCATCGAACAAAAGAATTGGAAATTTGATTTTGATGTATCGAAGAAAAACTATTCGTTCAAAGAAAAATTGAAGAGGATGTTGGGTTTTCGATTGGGGGAATATAAAAATTACAAAATCATTTAAAGAAAATCCTTCCGAAGTTCTGGAGAATGACGAGCTGGCGTGGGCAAGGGATGGAGGCATTGTTGGAGCCCGAAATGGAATGTGCAGTGGGTGGCGACTGCCGACAGCCCGGTGGCCTTGCGCCTCGCTTGGCCATGCCCCAAAACAAAAATAAACTTGGCCATTAAAAAATTTCTGCTTCCATAATTCTTTCTTTACTACTTTTACCCCTTCATGGAACTAGAAGAAGCACCGAGGCAACATTATACGGAGAAAGAGAAAGGGGAGGTATTCAACAATGAATTCCTGCCTCACATCAAGTCTATGTACAACTTTGGGTTTCGCCTTACGCTGGATCGTGATGATGCCAAAGATCTTGTGCAAGACACGTATTTAAAAGCCTATCGGTTCATAGAATCATTCCAGAAAGGAACTAATGCGAAGGCTTGGCTGTTCCGCATTTTGAAAAACAGTTTCATCAACGACTACCGCAAGAAGAGCAAAGAGCCTAACAAGGTAGATTATCAGGAAGTTGAAACGTATTATAACTCAGAGGAAGTAGATAGGCAGATCACCCCCGACTTGCGCGTGGAGTCGCTGAGTAACATGATTGGGGATGAGATATCGAATGCATTGAATTCATTGGATGTAGATTTTAAAACAGTGATCATACTGTGCGACTTGGAAGGATTTAAGTACGAGGAGATGGCCAAGATATTGGACATCCCCATAGGCACCGTGCGCAGCAGATTGCATAGGGCAAGAAATCTGCTGAAAGAAAAACTAGGCGAATACGCTAAGTCAATGGGTTATAATAAAGCATAGTTATGAGCAACCTAACCAATCCTTTCCTTCAAGCCAGCAAGGCAAAACCAACTTGCATGGAGATGCTCCAAACCATTTTGGATGGCGAAGCAACCGAAGAGCAGCGAACTTATTTTAAAGCGCACATGGATGGCTGTATGCCGTGCTATAAAACATATGATCTGGATATGGCCATTAAAAAACTACTGCAATCAAAATGCTGCGGTGGCGATGTGCCTAGTGAATTGATTGATCAAATAAAAAGTCAGATCACGCAAAAATCTTCTCTGTAATGGCGGGCAAGGCTTTGATTTTTTCCGCTCCGTCTGGCTCTGGCAAAACAACGATCGTTCATCATCTTCTAAAAAATAATTATGACTTAGGTTTTTCTATTTCGGCTTCCACCCGTGATAAACGCGGACGCAAGGAAGTGGATGGAAAAGATTATCATTTTCTGTCACCCGAGGATTTCAAAAAGAAAATCGATGGCAATGAATTCATTGAGTGGGAAGAAGTGTATGCGGGAAATTTTTACGGTACACTGAAATCAGAGATAGAAAGAGTTTGGGCAGAAGGAAAGAACGTGATCTTTGATGTAGACGTAAAGGGCGGCATCAACCTAAAAAAATATTTTGGCGATAAGGCCTTGTCGGTTTTTGTGAAAGTGCCTTCATTGGAAACATTGGCAGAGCGATTGAAGGTTAGAGGAACAGAATCAGAGGAAAGTTTTTCGCGCAGGTTGTTCAAAGCTAAATTTGAAATGACTTTTCAAGATAAGTTTGATGTGGTGCTGGTGAACGAAGATTTGCAAAAGTCATTGACCGAGGCGCAGCGGTTGTATGATGCGTTTAAAGCAAAGCTTTGAAGTTTCTGAAATAATTTTGCAACTTTACTGACAAGTTTTTAATCCTGAAGATATGACTACAAAACTGACACTTAGCCTAGATGCCAAGGTAATTGAAGCCGCCAAAAAATATGCTATTGAAAAAGGTATCAGCCTTTCAGAGGTAGTAGAAGAATATCTTAAAAGATTAGCCGCATCAAAACCAATAACAGAAAAGAGGTCTTCGGTGATGGAATTAAAAGGAATTCTTGGAAAAGCACCAAAAGATTTTGATTATCGAGAAGAACGGTACAAATATCTGATGGAAAAGCACAAGTAATGATTCCTAAAATATTTTTGAATACAAACGTAGTTCTAGATCTTGCCCTTAACCGTACCGAATTTGTTAAGGATGCTGAGTCCATATTTGCACTAAATGATAAGGGCAAGATAGATATTCATATCTCTGCCCTCACTTTATCTACCGTTGCTTATTTTGCTGATAAATATAAGCAAGATCCATTTATTGTTGTAGGACGATTCGTTGATTGGATACATATCATTGATCTTGAAACTAGCTTCTTCAAACAGGTAATTGTTTCCAACTTTTTAGATTTTGAAGACGGGTTGCAATATTTCAGTGCAATGAAAGCGAAAGACATTAAAGCGATTGTTACAAGAAACACAAAAGATTTCAAATCATCATCAATTCCTGTTTTTACTCCCGCTCAGTTTCTGTTGACAATTGAGGGATGAGTCAAATGCAAAAAATCGGTCTCTTCTTCGGCTCTTTCAATCCCATTCACCTAGGGCATTTGATCATAGCCAATGTAATGGCTGAGAATACTGATTTGGATAAAGTATGGTTGGTGGTATCTCCTCAAAATCCCTTTAAGCCCAGCAAGGGATTACTACACGAGTTTGATCGGTTCGATATGGTGAAGGCCTCTATTGCTGATAATTATAAATTAGAAGCCAGCGATGTGGAGTTTCATCTGCCCAAGCCTAGCTACACCATCCACACATTGGCACACCTTACTGAGAAGTATCCCACAAAAGAATTTAAAGTGATCTTAGGTGAAGACAACCTAGAAAATTTCACTAAGTGGAAAAACTACGAGCAGATATTGGATCAATTTGGTTTGTTTGTTTATCCCCGACCTAATGTAACAAATTCTCCACTGAGTCGTCATGCTCAGATAAAGATGGTGGAAGCTCCATTGCTCGATATTTCGGCCACCTATATCCGCTCTTGCATCAAGAACAATAAATCGATCCGTTACCTCGTTCCAGAAGTGGTTGAAAATATGATTCGGACAAAGAACTTTTATCGATAATCGACCGTCTCAATAGCAACCCTAACCAACCTAATTGCGTCTATGGTTTTGATGAAACCGATCAAACTCTTTACTGCCCTTTCCCTATTCCTTCTACTTTCAAGTTATGTCTATTCGGGGGGCATACGCGGCATTATTAAAGGCGATGATGGAGTTGTGCTTCCTTTCGCAAGTATTTATATAAAGCAAACATCTGGTGGTGCGGCTACCGATCTGCAAGGGCATTATGAACTTTCGTTGGCACCAGGTCAGTACGATGTGCTATTTCAATACTTAGGCTACGAAACACAGCAACAAAAAATAACTGTAGGAAGTGATTTTATTGAGATCAATGTCATTTTAAAAACCCAAGTAGTTGTTCTGCAAAACGTGATCATCAAAGCGGGCAAAGAAGATCCCGCTTATACCATTATGCGCAAGGCCATTGGCAAAGCAAACTATCATACACAGCAGATAGACACTTACACGGCCAAGGTTTACATCAAAGGCAAAGGGCAATTGAGGGATTATCCTTGGTTTGCCAAGAAGGCCATTGAGAAGGAGGGCATCACTAAAGATAGAGTTTTTATTTCTGAATCAGTGAGTGAAATAAAGTTCACGCGGCCTAATAAATTTGATGAGAAAGTGATTGCCGTTTATACAAAAGGCAAAGACAGAAATACTTCTCCCAATCAATTTGTTTTCGGCAGTTTTTACCAACCCGAAATTGCGGAAGTGGTCTCGCCTCTTTCCCCTAAAGCATTTTCTTATTACAAGTTCGAGTATTTAGGTTCATTCAAAGATGGCCAATACGAAATCAGTAAAATAAAAGTCACGCCTCGCTCTAAAGGAGATAATGTTTTTGAAGGAATTATTTTTATCGTTGAAGAGTGGTGGAGCATCCACAGCTTAGATATGCGCACTGTGAAATTGGGAATCAAATTTAAAGTGAAACAAATCTATAATCCCATCGAAGATAAAGCATGGCTTCCCATATCACAGCAGTTTTTTGTGGAAGGAAAAGTTTTTGGGTTTGATTTCTCGGGCGAATACTTCGCCACATTAAAAGATTATAAAATCACGTTGAACCCCGCTATGGTAGTGACTGAGATGAAAGTGATCGATGAGAAAATAGAAAAGGAAGAAGCAAAGAAAATAGAAAAGAAGTTCAGTAAGAAAGATCAACAGTTGCAAGAGCGCCTTGCCTCGGGCAAAGAAGTAACAAACAAAGAGCTAAGGCAGATGGTAAAAGAATATGAAAAGGAAGAGCAAGGAAAAACCAAAGAGCCAGAAGTAATTTCTGAAACAACTTTTACGGTCGACTCGATGGCTTACAAAAAGGATTCTACTTTCTGGGCAGAAACAAGGCCGGTGGCATTATCAAAGCAAGAAGAGCGTGGCTACGTGATCAACGACAGCATGTCCGTAGTACAGAAGCAAAAAGAAGAAGGAGATACGCTTCGAAATAAAAAAGGGAAGAAAGGATTTCAGTTGACAGATATTTTAGTGGGCGATACCTACAAAGTTTCTAAAACCGCAGACTTCCGCATTCATTTCCCTTATGGAGGCTACAACACCGTAGAAGGTTTTAATTTGATTTACCGAACAAGTTTATACAAGCGTTGGGTAATCAAAGACAAAACAGACAGCACCAAAAAACCTCGCACTTCACGACTAGAGATCAGCCCCATTCTTCGTTACGCTTTTGCCCGCGAAAAATTAACAGGAAAGCTGCGGGTTGAATATCGCTTTGCTGATACACGAATCACCTTAGAAGGAGGGCAATATGTAGAGCAATATAATTCAGGTGATCCGATCCACTCTTTTGTCAATACGCTCACTTCTCTTTTTGCTGGCGACAATTGGATGAAACAATACGAACGCGATTTTGTTGATCTGAAATTTAGGCAGCGATTCAATGACAGATTTACCCTTCATTCATCTTGGTCGCTTGCAAGAAGAACAGAACTTTTCAACAACACCACTTATACTTTCTTCAAAGACAACAAAGAACATTACACACTCAATGCACCCATCAACGTAGAAAACTTAAATACAAGTTTTCAGAACAATACAGCCTTCACAGGTTCTATCGGCTTAGAAGCACGACCTTGGCAAAAATACCGCATACGCAATGGTCATAAATTCCGTATTGATGGATCATCGCCAACATTCACATTAGATTATCAAAAAGGATTTGATGGCATTTTAGGCAGCGATGTAAATTTTGATTTGATCGAAGCGGGCATTCGCCAGCAAATCAAGTTTGGCATTCGTGGCACGTTTGATTTGAATTTACGAGCAGGCAAGTTCTTGAATGCCAATAAATTATACTTCATGGATTACAAACATTTTCTTGGTAATAGAACGCCCATCATCACGACCGATGCCGTGGGTAGTTTCCGTCTGATGGATTATTATTTGTACAGCACCAAAGATCAATACCTTTCTGTGAGTGCACATTATCACTTCCGCAAATTTTTGATCACGCGCATCCCCATCATCCGCCTGATGGGCGTGCAAGAAAATTTCTTTGTCAACTATTTGAAAACACCTTCCTCAAAAGATTATACAGAGTTAGGCTACGGGCTGGATGGCATTTTAAGAATTTTACGCTTAGAAGGCGCTGTGTCCTTCAGCAGTGGCGAGTATCAAAATTATGGTTTCCGTATTGGCATCTCATCCAATCTTGGTATAAACTTTGGGGATTAGATTTGGGGGCATGGCCATGTAAAATTCATTGCCCGCACATCATGCATCAAATGGCCACCGGGCTGTACTCTATAAGCCACGCCATAATGCTTTACCTTAGTGGCGTGGCTTTCCGTTCCCATCCCTTGCCCGCGTTACCTAATCAGTTCACCAACACTTCTAAAATTTTCACGACCTTTGAGCAATGCCTCTTTCCATAGAAGAATTTTTAACACTCCGCCACTCCCTTCCCGTTATTGATGTTCGTTCCGAAGGTGAATTTCAGCAAGGCCATATTCAAGGAGCGATGAACATTCCTCTACTCAATAACGAAGAGCGCGTCATTGTGGGCACAACTTACAAACGCAAAGGCCAGCCCGAAGCAATCCGTGAAGGCTTTCGATTAGTTGGCCCACGCTTAGTAGATATCATTAAGCAAACAGAAAAGGTAGCGGAAGGAAAAGAAATCATTATACATTGCTGGCGAGGAGGCATGCGCTCTTCCAACTTTTGTCAGTTTGTGGGCATGGCGAAAATAAAATCGCAATCTGTAAAGGGCGGCTACAAGGCATACCGACAATTTGCATTAGAGTATTTCAAGAAACCATTGCAAATCATTTTGATTGGCGGCTGCACGGGCAGCGGAAAAAGCGAAGTGCTTCGCGCGTTGGCCGCACATGGCGAACAGATTTTAGATTTAGAAGATTTAGCTAACCACAAAGGCTCTGCCTTTGGCAGTTTGATGCAATTGCCTCAACCAACCACCGAACAGTTTCACAATAATCTATTTGAAGAAATCCTAAAGCTAGATTTATCAAAACGGATTTGGGTAGAAGACGAATCCATCACCATTGGCAAAGTGTATCTGCCCCCCGACTTTTGGGCGCAAATGAAAAGCAGTCCGCTGGCGCAAATGGAAGTCTCCAAAGAAGTGCGCATCCAACGATTGGTAAATGAGTACGGCCCCGCCAATCGCGAAGAGTTTCTAGAAGCGATGGGAAGGATTGTGAAAAAATTAGGAGGACAGCATTACAATGCCGCCAAAGAAAAATTATTACAAAACGATATGGCATCTGTGATCGATATTTTGCTTACCTATTACGACAAAACGTATTCGGAAAGCCTTATCAAAAAAGAACAAAGAATTAAAACTGCTTTGCCGTGGGATGGAAATGATTCTTTAAACTTTGCGAAGAAATTGATAAGCCACGTAACATAAAGTACAAAGGTTCTTTTGCACGTTCTAATCTATGTGTGTATTTACTATGTTTCTATGTACCTATGTGGTTCAAAATACAAAACCGATGTTATAAAAAAATATGACCGACATAAAACTCACTCAATTCTCTCACGGTGCTGGCTGCGGCTGTAAAATTTCCCCAGCCGTGTTGGACACCATGCTTCACTCTGATTTGCCCAAAGCAAAATTTCCCTCGCTGCTTGTTGGCAATGAATCGAAAGATGATGCGGCTGTATATGACATTGGCGATGGCACGTGCATCGTTAGCACCACCGATTTTTTCATGCCCATCGTGGATGATCCTTTTACGTTTGGCGCGATTGCGTCTGTCAACGCCATCAGCGATGTGTATGCGATGGGTGGCGAACCATTCATGGCCATTGCCATCCTCGGTTGGCCCATTAATAAGATCCCTGCTGAAGTAGCAAAAGAAGTATTGGAAGGAAGCAGAAAAATTTGTGCAGATGCTGGCATTCCATTGGCAGGTGGCCACACCATTGATTGCCCTGAACCAGTGTTTGGCTTGGCTGTTACAGGAAAATTGAAGAAAGAACATTTGAAGAGAAACGATACTGCTAAAGAAGGCTCGTTGCTTTATCTCACCAAGCCGCTTGGCATTGGTATTGTTACTACCGCACAAAAAAAGGGAATCGTTAAAGACGAGCATTTGAAAATAGCCGTTGACACCATGCTTACGTTAAACAAGCTGGGTGCTGAGTTTGGAAAACTTTCGTACGTGAATGCAATGACAGACGTAACAGGCTTTGGCTTACTTGGCCACCTTAGTGAAGTGTGTGAAGGCTCTGGCCTTTCGGCAGAGATAGAATTCAGCAAAGTTCCTAAGTTTGATTTTTTATTAGAATATTTAAATCAAAAGTCAACACCAGGAGGCACGCAACGCAATTGGGATAGCTATGGAAATAAGATAGGATCATTGGATGACGTGCAGCGTGCAATATTGGCTGACCCACAGACAAGTGGTGGTTTACTAGTTTCAGTAGATGCAGCGAAGGCTTTAGAATTCGAAAAATTTGCAGCAAGCAAAGGCATTGTGCTGAAATCATTTGGTAAACTGGTTAAGAAAGGCAGCAAATCAATAGAAGTAAAATAATATGGTAATTAGAATAAATAATCTGTTCATCATTGGAGCTTTGTTAGCTCTCTTTTCATGCAGCTCAAATAAAGAAAAGAAGGATGAGAACACCTACAATGATCTAATCCCCTACTCGATCATTAAAATATTTCCACATGATAAAACGGCTTTTATTCAAGGATTAGTGGTAGAGCAGGGCCGCCTTTTTGAAAGCACCGGGCAATATGGAACTTCGTGGATTGCTGAGGTTGACATTGCCACCGGCAAACAAGAAAAAAAAGTGTTGCTTGATAAGAAATATTTTGGCGAGGGCATCACCATCTTGAACAATAAAATTTACCAGCTCACATACCAAACTAAAATCGGTTTTATTTATAAGTTGAATACCTATGAGAAAATAGGAGAGTTTGAATATGACCGCGAAGGCTGGGGCATTACCCATAATAGCAAAAACCTGATCGTAAGCGATGGCACAGATCAGCTTTATTTTTTGGATACGCTTTCGCTAAAGCCCGTTTCCATTTTAAAGGTAAAAGACGGAGACAAGCCTTCAGAAAGATTGAATGAGCTGGAATTTATTGACGGCTACATCTACGCCAACCAATGGCAAACCAATTTCATTTTAAGAATTGATCCTGCAAGCGGTCAAGTAGTAGGCCGAATGGATATGACGGAGTTGGCCGAAAAAGTTTTCCCGCTTAACCCCAATGCAGATGTGCTTAATGGCATCGCGTATGAAAAAAAGAGTCAGATGTTGTTGATCACTGGCAAACTTTGGCCTGCTATGGTGGCGGTGAAGTTTCAAAATAAAAAAGACTAATTAAGTTTCGTGTCGCTAGAAGAAATCACTCAGCAATGTTGGGAGGCTTCTGAAAAGAAGCGAGCCTGTCGCGTATCCCTAAACAAAGAGCCAATGCCTCGCATTGTTTGTCCTTACGGAATTTGCAAGACTTCCAAAAATCAAATCGTACTGGCCTGTTGGCAAACCTCAGGATTCACCAAAACTGGAGGTAAGGAAGGCTACCGAAATTTACAACTTGGTCGAATTGCCGAATTAGAAATTCTGGAATGGCATTTTCAAAAGCGCAATGATTTCAATCCGTTAGATGGGCAGTATAAGGAGTGGGTGTATCATATTTGAAAATATTCGATCCTTGAAATATTCAAATGGCATTTGAATATTTCAAGGATGGTAAAAATCACCTTTTTCCCTTTTTAGGTGATTTCTCAGGTCTACTCTTTTGCTCAAAGTATTGGATAATCTCTTTATCGAGCGGGCTTTCTTTAATCACATTATAATTTTTCCAAAACTCTGCATTATAATTTTTAACCTGCAAAGCCAATGATACTTCTTTCGATTTTTTAGCAGCCAAGCCTTTTCGCTGTTCTTCTACATTGGCAGTGATTATATTATTGATCAACAGTTCTCGGTAATAATCTTCGCTGCGTAATACTTTCTTTTTCTTCTGATCCAAATTTTTGACCGTGTATTTTAACTTCACATAATTGAGATACGGTTTGCTTTGATACCGTTTGAAAATATATACTTGACTGAGGTTTTCGATATGCCACTCACCAATAGAATAATCGATTTCCCTTTTTACCCCATATAATTCAAACCGAAGGATGGCGTGATCGCCTTCACTGATGTAAACTTTATAAAAGGCTGGGAATTTTTGTGCATTGGGAATTTCTATCTTTATGATGGATAAATTTTCATCATCTATTTTGGCAGTGCCTTCCCATTCATAAATCATATTGTTAGGAAAATTTAAAAAACTCTTTAGCGAAATAAATGCGAGTGCATTCGGATACTTTACCAAATTTTTATCCAACAAATCCTTCAATGCATTTCCAGGTCCATAGTTCCAACCATCCATTACCGCACTCCGCCTTATCTCGTTGATGTATATTTCCTCCTTCGCTTTTCCTACTTTCTTTTGTCCATAGCCTGGATCGTAAATCGTTACCGCAGCTTCGATGAGCGTGCCTGGGTAACTGATGCTATCCGTAAAATTCAATTTTTCCCAACTGCGGTGAAAGCCTTCCATCAAATAAGGCTCGCTGGGATAGACAAGAGGGACTGCCTTCAATGCCTCCTCCACTAATTTTCTTGCACCTTCACTTGATACCGTGACTTCGCTCAATAAAATGGGCAATTCTTCTAGGTAAATTATTTTTGATTCTGTGAGATTTGAAATTGTTTCTTTGAATATTTTGTACCCAATGAAGGAAACAACTAATGTATCATTTATCAAATCAGCAGGGACAAAGAAATCAAACTCACCCGACTCATTGGATACTGTGCCGATAGAATAATTTTTAATACTGATGTTAGCGTACGGCAATGCTTCGTTTGTTTTTTGATCGAGAATTTTGCCTTTGATCGAAAGGTTAGTTTGGCTGACACAAGGGATAGTCTCGAATACAAAGAAGATTAAGAACAGCAACGGTTTCATAGGTGATACGAACTACTTCGACCCATTCTTAATGAATTGTTCTTCTAGAGAAGAGTCCTTTTGTAAATCCTTCATTAGACCTTGAGCGTATGGAATTTGTTTAACCAATTCGTAGCTTCCCCAAAAAGCGGGGGCATAGCTTGAATGTGGAATGCCATAAGCGAGTTTGGGGAAATTTTGTTTCACCGTTGTCTTTTCATTCTTATCAAGGCGATGAATATTTTGGATGATAACTTCGGAATTTTCCTCTTGAAAAATTACTTTATTCTGTGGGTCTGTCCAGTTGAATGCCGCGGATACATTCAAGTAGTACATAAACATTTTACCTTCAATTTCCTTAAATATATAAGTAGATTTATACTCTGTCATTTTTAACTTCAATCCCTTTGGAATACCTCCAGGTTTTACATATTCCAATTTGTTTTTACCGTCAAAGTCCATTTGCACAAAAGCATAATCATCAGCTCGAATATAGAATCGAGCATCGAAAAGGAATTCCTTTATCTCGTCTTTAATCTTAGCACTGATAACGTAGACGGCTTTATTATCCAAATAGAGAATTGAATCAAGTTCGTATTTATAAATAAACTTCGTTACATTTTTGCTTATGAGGGCTTTGTCCCTTGAATGATTCTCACCCGTAAAAATAAATTGAGGTTTAAAAAATCCAATCAACCACTGCGTTCGACTATCTCTATAATCATTACTCTTTCGAATTTGCTTATACTCTACTGCTACTGAAGTTAGTTTGCCAGTATTATATCCATTGTCCAATCCTCGTAAGGCGCACTCCCATAGCTTTCCATATTTTTCGTTTTCCTTTTGAGTTTGCCTGTAGAAGCCATCGAACTCATATTGGGCAGTGTAAAAATTCTTATCCCAGTTAGCGATTGCCATGGTCATAATTTTGGCAGGGTCAGGACTTTGTATCGTTACTTCATTGAGTTGGTAAATTTTTTCTTCAAGGGTCAAAACATGATATGCTTTCTTTCGTAAATCTTCAATCAAAAAACCAACTGGTTTGTAGCCAAGAGCACTAATGATCAATGAATCTGTGAAATGCTTGTAAGCAATCGGAAATTCAAATCGCCCCTGCTCATTGGAGGGAACACCTACTGAAGTGCCTTTAATATAAACAGAAGCCCAAGGGATTTTCTCATTGGTTTTGGAGTTATTAAGCTCACCCCTGAAAAGAAAATCGTTTTGAGCAGATAGACTCAAAATGGAAAACAAGCAAATCATTATTAATATCTGAGACTTCATAAGATTATTTTTCTTCAACCACCTCCATAAAAATCCTAAATCCAACAGCACCATTTGGCCCCGAGTAATTATTTATACTTCTAATCGTTGACTCCTCTGGAAAATGATCCCAACTTCCGCCACACGCTTTTCCTTTTTCGTCAATCATCTCCGCCACATTTCCAACCACATCAAACAATCCCATGCCATTCGGGAAATAGGATGAAGTTCTACCTGTAATCGGGTAACCATCACCGCCTGCTGGCAACGCAGGGCACAAGGGTGAGCTAGGCGGTATCTTAAAATTTCCAAGCCAACAATTTTTATTATTCTGTGGCTTGTTGCGATAATTATAAACTCCATACCACGGATAAAGAATGTCGTTTCCTTTTACAGGTACGAGCCTCTTCCGTATGGCAACTTCTTCATTCGGATTTCTAGGTATGCCTGTTTCAACTTCATTCTCATCTAACTCCCACGATTGAAATTTTTTATAACCCAGCGCAGCAATCTGCCACTCCTTCAGCTTCGGAAGCCTAAAAACAGCTTTCTTAAATTTCTTTTTGCCCTTGGTGTTATTGTACAAATCGGTGAACCATTCGCAGTAGGCGATTGCCGCTTCGTAAGAGATATTCACGATTGGGTAATCATCATAGTTTTTATCGTGCTTATTTTCTTTTGATTCGATTTGTTGCAAATGATAGCCTTTAAAAAACGCAAGCATTGAACCTTCATACTGCGAAATATCCGGTTTGTATTTTTTATAGAAAGTGATTTGGCCTGAGCGAAGTAGATAACCTAAAAATTGATTGTACTCTTTGTTGGTCACTTCGGTTTGGCAGGCATACAAATTGCCTTTCACCAGCTTCATGGCGGCTTCTAATTTTTTGATTTCAAATCGGTACAGTTTCTTTTCAAGAATGGTTACCTCATCCAGTAACGTTGCCGACTCCTCCAGTAAGTAAACTTTATTGGCTCGGCCAAGATTGGAAAGCCGATCGACAAAAGCCTTGTAGCCGATATATGAAATGAAAAGGGTATCATTTGATGATGTCTCTGGGAGCAGAAACTTAAAATTTCCTTCGGCATCCGATGCCGTGCTATAGGGACGGCCTTTCAATCCAATATTTGCACTAACTAGTGGCTGTTTTGTTTTTGAGTCGAGGACTTTGCCGCTGATAACTTCACCTTCTTGAGCAAAGCCGCGCGATGAAACTATCAATAATAAAGTTAAGAATTGAAGTGATTTCATTTTTTGATGAATTGTTTTTTGAATTGTTCTTCCAAAGGCATCTCCCATTCCAAATCGTTGATTTGCCTTTTGGTCAGCGGGACTAACTTTATCTGATCATGATTGCTCCAAAACGAGGGGTTGTATTTCTTCACCTGTGAATGAATGCTTTGATCGCGTCTCATGGTTTCCTCTACTTCCATTTTTTCAGTTTCGATTTCTGTCACCACCATTGTTACATGCCCCAGAGTTTCAAATTCAACAGAATCTCCTTTGGAATTGTAGATGTCGTCAATGGCTTTTTCATCAAAATATTTTAAGAACATTTTCCCTTGATACTCTCCAAATTCATAAATCGTTGATATTCTTTTTCTTTTGGAAAAGTAGAATGAATCTTTTGATAGACGCCAAGGTGTTTCGCTATATTTCTCTTTTTTCGCATACTCTTCCCATCCATATTTGTAGATGGAATAATTCAGTGCATCTACATAGAGTGTATTCTTTCTTTCAAAATTTGGAAAGCGTGGTATATAGCTGAAAAAGCTGATCACATAAACCAACCGATCATTGTAATAGGTAGTGCTATCTATGGTAAAATCTTTACTGGTCCTTTTTTTTCGAATGTTGGGGTCAGGGTATTTTACGGGATTGTAACTCAATGCGCCAGCCACCAGATTCCATTTTTCTCTTCCTGTATTGCTGAACAAATCATTTCGATAATTTTTACTGGCTCTGCTATTTACAAGATTGATTTTTTCTCGTTCCGGGGGTCTGTTTCCAGTAGGTTTATATCCATTGTCATAGATATCTAAAGCAGCTTCTACTAATATCACACTTCTTTCATTTTCCTGATGGGTTTCGCGATAAAAACCTCCAAGCTTGTATGGCTTCACTGGATAATTATTTTCGACATTTTCAAATGCTTTTGTTATAATTTCTTTCGCAGTTATTTTTGCGTCCGTTACCACTACTTCACTCAACTGAATCGACTTGATGGCTAATCGTACTAGCAATTTTTGCGGTACGTTGATTTCCGCTACTACTACCTGATACGAGCTATATCCCATCATTGATACTAGCAAAGTGTCTTGAGTATAAAGGGAAGGAATGTAAAAATCAAATTCTCCATCAGCATTCGTAACTGTGCCAATCTGTTTTTCCTTTATCAATACCGAAGCATAAGACAATGGCTCTTTCGTTTCTTCATCGATAACTTTTCCGGAAATTTTCTTCAAATTCTGAGGAAAGGCCATGAACGGAAAGGAGATCAGTACAAAAATTATTATCGGTATTCTCATTTACTTTTTAGTTACTCATGCTTCAAAACATCCACTGGATTCACCAGCGTACTCTTTATCCCATGATAACCCGATGTGAGCATAGTGATGAACAAGGCAATCAATCCAGGAATTATAAAATACCAAATGTTCAACTCCACATGATAAGCAAAGTTTTGCAACCATTGGTTGGACAGATACCAGATCACTGGCCACGCTACCAAGACGGAGAGAATCAAAAATTGTAAAAAACTTTTTGTGTGCAGAAGAAACAATTGCAAAAAACTCGCGCCCACAATTTTGCGAATGCCCATTTCCTTGGTGCGAAGCGTGACCAACAATGCCGAGATGCTGAAAATGCCGAGGCATGAAATCAAAATGGAAATTACCAGTCCTACCTCAAAAATGTTTTTTACTTCATAATCATTTTTATAAAGACTCAGGTACTTGGTATCGAGGTATTCCCATTCAAAAGGAAGCTCTGGCCACTGTGCTTTGAATTCTTTTTCGATAGTTGAAATTAAATCCAGTGGCCGCAGTGGATTTACTTTGATATAGATAAAAAGATTTCCCCAATTTTCATCCGTAGGGAAAATAATCATTGGTTCTATTTTGCTGTGGAGGGATGCAAAATTGAAATCCTTTACCACGCCAATTACTTCTCCGTCAATGTAATTCTCAGGCCCGCTGATTTTTTTGCCGATAGCATCTTTCCAACCAAACTCTTTGGCGGCAGTTTCATTGATGATAAACGAACCACGCTCAACCGCTCTTTCATTTTTAAATCCCCGCCCCTTCACAACTTTTATATTAAGTGTAGTTAAATAATCAAAACTGCAATTCATCATGGGCACTAACCGTTGCTCCATGCCTTTGTCAGTCTCTACCTGAAACACATATTTGGTTTCAATCGCCCCAGGGAAATAGGAACTACCTTCTACGTAAGCAACACCGCTGACTTTTTTAATGGTCTCATTGAACGCCTCAACACGCGATGCCTCATTCGAACGCAGTTTTACCACAACCATATTTTTATCATCAAATCCTTTGTCTGCATTTTGAATGAACTGAAACTGATCCACAATCAAAATGATCAGCGCGATCATAATAATGGAAAATGAAAGTTGGGCTGCCACTAAAAATTTTCGTGCAGGTAATCCACTTTGGTTGGAGGTAAGTTTTCCTTTCAGTGAATTGATAATTTGGCTCGTTCTGGAAAGCACAAACGAATTTATCCTTGTAGAAGCAAGCAGTAAAAATAAAAACCCAATGCCCGTTGTGATGAACATGGGATTCAGCAATACGCGCTGATCAATTCGTATAGATAAAAAATCAGAGGCAAGGACTGAACCAAAATAGCCGAGCAGTAATGACAACGGTAGCACAATAAGTAATGTAAAAACGGTTTCGGTAAGAAGGATTTTTCCGTGGCCGTTTGCCATTCCACCAAACACCCTTAGGATTCCGATTTTCTTTAAATTAGTGGTAAGCTCAGCCAGTGTGAGATTGAGATAATTGATAAGCCCTGTTATCAAAAAGAGAAAGACTACTGCGATGAGTATGAACAAATTGTTCTTGTTTCTTTTCTCGGCTATATCTTCATCTAAATTTTGCGAAAAATGAATGTCTGTGATTTTTTCAAACATCATCTCAAAGGTTGCTTTGTACTCGCGAACAATCAGTTCATAAAAAGTAGCTAGCACAGGCGACATCTTCTTTTTCACATCCGCCAACGTGGCATTTGGTTTTATAAGAATGTACGTGTATGCATTTAGATTGCCCCAGTCATCGTTGCGATCAAAAGTATCCCACGAGATCAACGCATCGAACTTCAAGTGAGAATTGACAGGCACATCTTTGATCACGGCAGCCACTTCCAATAAAATCCCTTGGCCAAACTCAATCGTCTTTCCCATCGGGTCTTCATCGCCAAAAAATTTTGTGGCCATTTTTTCCGTCAACACAATTTTATCAGGCTCGTTTAGCGCACTGCGCGTTCCCTGTAAAAACTCGAATGAGAGGATTTTTAAAAAGTTGCTATCGGCTGCCAGCGTTACGTTATCGTAAAAAATTTCATTGCCGATGCGATAGATCGGTTTATCTTGATACATAAACCGAAAGTAGTTTTCAATTTCAGGAATGGCCTCTACCAGTGCCTGCCCCGTGGGCAATGGCGTAACCCCATAGTGTGTCACATGATCCTGAAAGTTGACTTTGGTAGTGATACGATAAATACGATCGTGGTTGGAGTGGAATTGATCAAAAATAAGTTCATTGACAACGAAGGCGGTGAGTAACAGTGCAAACGCCAGACAAATAGATAGCCCCATTGTCTTCACCGCAAAAATCAATTTGTTCTTTCGCGCATTGCGTACAGCCATTTTAAAATTCAAGTTCCACAGTGCGCCCATGCTGCCTGGCACATACTCCTCTCTTTTAATATTGGACCAACGGAAAAACCGAAGCACATCCCACACGTATTTAAAATTGGCGGCTCGCTTCCCTTCGTTCTTCACGCGCTCAAAATACAATTCATGCGCATCACCTTGTATTTCCTCTAGCAAATCAGGATTGCAATACCATGCTAAAAAGCGGTCAAACCATTTAGGGGGTTGATGACTCATATTGGTTTCAAAGAAAAGTTTGGTACGCGCTTATACAGTTGAATTTTGAGTTTCATCCCTTCTTCTAAGGTTTTTCGCCCACCTGCCGTCAACACGAAGTAGCGTTTTCTTCGCCCGCCCCTTTCTTGGGTGGCTCCGCCCATTTTAGATTTTAAAAAACCTTTTCGTTCAAGGCGTTTCAGTACTTCATGTACGGCACTGATGTTCACGTTGCGACCCGTTTCGTCAATAATATCTTGCCGAATAGAAACGCCATACGCCTGATCGGATTGTGAGGCAACCGAGAGCAGCACTAGCTCTTCAAACTCGCCCAAGTAATTTCCTTTGATTGTCATAATTTGTTATACAAACGTGAATGTAATAGATTTATTTTATATTTGTATAAGATATAAATGAAAAAATTTACAGCCACTGCTTTCCTCAGTACCTTACTAATTGGTGTTTTATCGTATTGCCATTCTTTCGGACAAGCTAACCAAATCGTTCTAACAGGAAAGGTTTTTGATAAAGCCACACAAGAGCCATTACCTTACGCTACCGTAAGCATAAAAAGAAAATCCATTGGAGTAGTAACGAATCCATTGGGCGAATTTACTTTCAACTTTGCTGATCAATATCTCAATGATACCCTGATGATTTCTATGATGGGATATGAAACCTACATGTCTGTTATTAAAAATCTTGAAGATCGGGATAGGCTGTTTTTCCAACTGGAATTGAAAACAACCATATTGAATGAAGTTGTGATCACGGATAAAGAGTTAACCCCAAAAGAAATCGTAGAAAGGGCTATCGATAATGTTAAATTCAACTATCCGCAAGAACCGTATCTATTGGATGGATTTTACAGAGATTTTAAAAGGGAAAATGAAAAATATGTTGCGTTATTGGAGGCAGCGATTAGTATTTATGACAAGGGCTACTCAGTGCCTCGTCCAAAACAGAGAAGGCAATTGCAGGAGAATGTTTTTATTAACGAGATAAGAAAAAGTAAAACGGTTGAATATAAGGCTAAGATATACACAAATTTGAATTTACTGGACGGATTGATGATATCAAATGATGTTCGATATATCAACTTTGCTCTTGATGTACCCACAAAAAAGTATGAACTGGAAAAATATGTTTATCAAGGTGAGCAATTAGTCTATGTAATCAAGACCAACTACCCTTGGTTGAGCCGTATTTTCATTGATGCTGATACTTTTGCCATTCTAAAAATAGAAATGGATGCCCGATGGGAAGGTGTAGAAAAAAACGAATGGAAAATGAACGACTCGATTATGAACCGTACGTCCTACATCAAGAAAACCGTAAAATTCAAAAAGTATGAAGGGAAGTACTTTCTGGAATACATGAATTACTCGTGGCGAATTGAAGGCTTTAAAAAAGGCTCTGACAAAATATTGTTTACTTCCGATTTCTATCAAGAATTGCTTGTGAATAATGTAATCTCACAGAACATAAGAAAACCCGCATTGGAAAATAGAATGAATGCCGATAAAGTATTGGAACTTCAAACCAAGCCGTACAATGAAAATTTTTGGAAGACCTATAACATTATCCAAGAGTCTCCTTTGAACAAAAGAATTATCAAAGACCTTGATGAAGCGGAAGTACTTGAAGAGCAGTTTAAAAAGGGTGGGTTGCCAGAAGGAGCAAAAGAGACTAAGCGGAAAAGGAAGAATTGAGTACGATTTTTTAAGAATGAATGGAGATACACACCAAGGCGTTGGAATTAGGAAAACTCTTAGTGTCTGGATCGTATTAGGTATAAAGCGGAATACTCTCAAATTCAAATGCTATCACTTTTTCAAGGCACAACAAAAAAGCCCCGCTTTCGCAGGGCTTTTTTTACTAGGTGAGTAGTAAGCTCAAAATGCGACAATCAATATGGGGAAACTTGACAATCGAACATGTCCAATCTTTATTTCTTTGAATCATATACCAGCAAGCTATTCCCGTTGACATAAAAAATGTTCTCGGTTACTGGGTCAATCTCATATTCTGGACGATCGTTGGCAAAAATGATTTTGTCAAGTTCCTTTCCATCTTCCTTTCTTATCTTGATCAATAATTTTTCGTTGTTATCTCCTTTTGCAAAAACAAAAGCATACGCTTCGTTTTGTTTCATTGCCTTAAACCGACTTGAATATTTATCGGCTAGATTAAAAAGATTATCGGCCACTACTGCTGATACCTGCGCTTCTGCGAGTTTTGAGTTATCAGCCTGCTTTATAATGGACTCGCGCATTACTCCATTCTCATCCCGATAGGTCATTCGCCATTCCGAACCAGTTATGGACTTAGCAACTGCGTTACTGCCAAAACCAACTCCACCAACGATAGATGCCCCTTTAATAAGCTGACGTGAGCCTTCGCCAGGTTGTTTGTAAACATTGTGGTATTTCACTTTTCCGCTCATATCTACACCCATCAACTCAACTTGGCCAGTAAGAGATACTCCCCATCCAAACAAATCTATGCTGCTGATCTCTTTTTCATTCTTAACGTTTACATCAGCAAACGGCTCCGGTTTATCACTGCCATTGGGATCAAACTTGTAAAGCTTTTCATCATTATAGACCAAGAAAAGATCATTAGCCTTATCATAGGTAGATAAAACGGGGCGCTTTTCGTTGAATTTGATGTTACGCTTCCAAAGTTTTGCACCCGATTTGTAGTCAACCATGTTGCCATACGTACTAGTCAAGTAAAAGACTTTTTCACCCACTTTATCCAAGTACATGATTTCGTCATCCTTGTTGTCGCATATCTCAATGAATTTCTTCCATTTCTTTTCTCCATTTTGGTCAATCAGCATCATCTCATTTTCTGCCACATAGAGATAATCTGTTCCTAAAGGAATCACACGTTTCAATTGGTCTCCGCGAGCATCTTTTTTCCAGATTTTCTGACCCGTTTTAAGATCAAAAAAATTAAAGCCAGAATAATGTGCAACTAGCAGCTTATTACCCCAATCTTCTACATATACGATATACTTTGTTTTGATCGGGCTATCCCAAAGACCTTTGCCCGTACTTACATTTAGCACCGACAGCTCTTGTTTGTTGCCAAGCATACCAGTTGATTCTGCCACAACAATGTTGTTTCCATCTTGCGTGGGATAAAATCTGCTGTATTTATCAGTGCTTCTCCACATCAGCTTACCCGTCTGGCGGTCAAGGCAAGAAAGCAAGCCGTAATTGAGCGAAAATATTTTGTCTTTATATGCCATCGCCCGATCAGGATATTGTTTCTGCAGGGTGAGCCCAGAAGTAAGCATTGAAGCAAGGCTTTTTGCGTCACCAATTTCGGTTTTCCAAATTTGGTTACCTGTTTTCAGATCAATAAGTAAACTTTTAATCTTCTTATCCTCTGTTACAAAGAACAAATACTCATTCGATTCATATAGCAGTTGCGAAGTAATAACTCCGAATTTCTCGTTCGCTGAATTGTAAACTAATTTTCCTGTTTCAGAGTTGATCAGAACGAATTTGTAATTAATGAGCCCTTCAATGTAGGGTGTTCCGGGCACGGCCTTAATCGATTCCTTTTTCTTCACGAAATTTAACAAATCAGGATCTGCTAAGGCTTCGAGCACACTGGCTCCCCCTATTTCATCTTTGGTGACTTTCCATTTTTCTGTTTTAGTATCGGCATCAATCCCGCGTATGTTTTCTCCCTCTTTAATTACAATAGTCCCTGTAAGTTCGCTTTGGGTGATAGCACTTATGTTGCTACCCATAGCAAGTGTACGGTCGGGCCCTCGTTGGGCAAATGCCAATGAGGTAACAAGGCCACAAAGAATAACGATGACAAATATTTTTTTCATAAATTTTTAAATGGATTAGAATCAAAAATAGGGATTGTAACAATACGACCACTCTAAATGTACCAAATTAGTTTTTTGTAAAAATTTTAGTGGGTGATCCCCTTAAACTATACTGAAAAGACTGATCAATTTCTGAAAGAAGGATGTAAACGTAAAAAACCATGTAATAAAAAAGTCCCAATTTCGCAGGGCTTCCATTTTTTGGGTGAATGAATTTTATAATTGGCTTTAAGTCCTAATAGATGAACGGTTAGAGCCAATTATAAAAAAACTAAAATTGATGAAGCGTTAAGAGAGAAAGAATTTGGATGTCACTCAATCTACTCTCTTTGTTGTTTCTATCTCCATGATCAACTCTGCCCCGTACGCCATTGCAGGAGTTTGATATCCAGCTTTGAAATTTCCGGCCAGAATTTTTTCACCAATCAACACCGCTGTTTTTGCAGTGAGAGAGTAGCCACTCAATGTTTCCAATCGGCTCACACATTCTTTACCTGAAGCATCCCATACCTTTCCCCACAAAAAGCTACGACCGCTTTCACGCTTTTCATCGCTGGGGCCAGCAGGTTTTTTATCGATTTTCTTGAGCATGAAATTTTTTACAAAGCGCATTCGTAGTAGCCAATTAAAATACTTGCTCCGCTTTGCATTGGCGATCATGCTATCTGTTGCTCCTGTGTACACTTCAATGTTTTGGATGCCCGTACTTCTCCACGCTGTCGAAATATCACCCCACGCAATACAGAGTGTTTTAGTCTTGAAAGAACCAAAATCAATTTCCAAAACTTTTGAACCCGATGCACAATAAGTCAACTTTCCATCTTTGCGAATCAACCCTCCATCACCCAATCCCTCCGTCATACTTTTAGATGTGCCACGAGAGAGTCCACCTTTGCTCATCGTGAACGCCAATTGCAAGTGTGTGGCGGAAGGCAATCTGTTTTTCAAATGCAAGGCCAAGCAATCTGAGGGAACTACATCGAAGCCAGTGCCGGGCATGATGGTAATGTTCAACTCTTTTGCTTTCTGATCTAAGTTGGGCAACGATTCAAAGACTTGGTATTCGCCTGTGATGTCGGTGTAGTGTGTCTTTGTAGCGATACACGCTTCGCTCATTGTTTTGGCCGTGTAGCGAAAAGGCCCACCACAATGAATCACCAATGCGGCTGGCTCTAATAATTTCTTCAAGCCTTCCACATCTTGACTATCCACCACTTTATACGGATAGCTTGATTGCTCGCTTTGCTTTTTTAGTTGTTCTTCATTTCGGCCAGCAAGAACGACATTCAAGTTTTTGCTTCTGCAAAGGTTGACAATTAATTTACCTGTGTAGCCATAAGAACCATACACTACGATCAATGAAGAATCTTTCACGAAAATTATTTTAAACGTTCTACTTCAGTTACAAAATACTTTGTATCGCCTCGCCAGAAAAATTTCGCGAGCCGTTCAGAATATTTTAAACTCACGCGCTCTCCACTCAGCGATGCTTCTTCCAAAACTTTAATAACATCTTGTTTGTCGGCATCAACAGAGAACTCAAATGATTCAGAAACCATATTGGGTGATTTGTTCGCACCAAAGGTTTGCAGGTTCAACTGGCCTTCGTATGTTTTAAATATCCAACCCTTTTTGCTGATCTTCACTACCATGCCTGAGCGGATGCCTTCGGAATAAGTGCCCCAATACGAAAAACTAAATACTGCAATGATGCCGATCAGGGCAATAAGTACGATGCGTTTAGTCCACTTGATCATAGTTGTTTTTGCGTTTTGTAACCTATCTTGATTTTCCATTTGCTTAACGGGACTTCAAATTAGCTTTTCTATTTAACTTAACATAAAAATAAATGGCAACCCCAATAACCAAGGCAGAGATAAACTGCGAATTGGATACCCAATCCTTGATTATAAAACCGCGTTCCAAATCTCCACGCAGTGTTTCCAGTACGCTTCGCCCCGTGGCGTAGATGATCAAGTACAAGATGAACTGCTGGCCATCAAATTTTTTGTATTTCTTTTGAATCAATAAAAAAATAAGAATACCAAAGATCAGCACAGCTTCATACAATTGCGTGGGGTGTAGTGATACATTCAATGGCCTTGCTTGACAGGCGGGATCGGTAAATACAACACCCAAAAAACTTTCAGTAGGTATTCCGTAACAACAACCAGCATTGAAGCACCCAATCCTACCAAAACCATGAACGATACAGGTAACAATAGCCATCACATCTAACATCGCCAGTGTTGGGATTTTATTCTTTTTAAAATACCAAAGCATAACTGGAATAGCGGTGAGCAGCGATCCGTAAAAAACAAAGCCACTACCTGAAAATAATTTAGAGGGGTTTTTAAAGTAGAATGATGGGTCTTCAAATAGCACAAATGCTTTTCCACCAATCACGCCTGCAAAAATCAACAGCACAAAAAGTGTATTGGCCTGATCGAACGTCCAACCAAATTGCTTCTTCCCTTGCCACCACATGTACAATCCACCTAGCACTGCACCCAGTGCAATGAAAAACCCGTAAGTGTAAACAGTGAGCGATCCTGCTTTAAAAAATATGGGATGCATCTTTAAAATGATTCTGCCAGCACAATGTAGTAGTTAAGCGATCCTCCACTACCCCCAGCTACATCAAATCTCAAATTTAATTTATCATGACGAAGCACGGCAACACGAATTCCTCCACCTACTGATGGCTTGAGTTTATCAAAACCAAAATCACTAAAATCCTTTGCTACTTCTCCCAGTCCAACAAACCCCACACCACCTACTCGGCCTTTGATCGGGAAACGATACTCGGCCTGCACACCAGAAAATTTTTGATCGCGGAAGCGCCCTGCATAATAGCCTCGCATCATATTATTGCCACCCAAAATAGCCAAGTTGCGATAAGGCACATCACCAAAATTGAGCGTGCTTAAGCTTTGGATCGCCAAAACACTGTGTTTTGTGATTTTAAGATACTTGCGAAAATCTATTTCCAGTGTTCGGAAATCGTAGTCACTGCCGATGCCCGTATTGAAATTAGAAAACTTGATACGAAATAGACTCCCAAGATCAGGGACATAAGCATGATTGCGCGAATCGTGATTGATAAAGAAGCTATACCCAAAAACTGAATATGAAGAGCGGTCAGAAACACCCAATACTTTATCTTGGTCAAAATAACCGCCAGCATTATATTCAATATCAAATACACGCTGAAAATCAACACCTCCACCTAGAAAAAAATCACCAAATACTTTTCGATAAAGTTGTGGGTTGATGTAGTACTGAGTAAAGGTATAACTTTCAGAATTTCTATCATCTGTATTATTACCAAGCCCCCAAAATTTATCTGGGAATTTGCTGAATGAGTTTTCAAAGCGAATGATGTAGCGCTCTTTTGGCAAAAAGATATTCGCACCCAGCGCAATTAGTATTTGATTATTGAGTGTGTACAAAAGGCCGGATGGGATTGTCGAAACGCGCAATGCCGAATCCTTTTTCGCGGTCTTAAAAATATATGCATTCGCAACGCCAAATACCCAATTTGTTTCGGTTGATAGGGCAATCAACGGAAAAACCAAAAATTTATTCTTGTAGCTTGGTTTGATGGAATCCTTCTTAGTAAAGAAATTGGGTTCCTTGCTTTGCGAAAAAACCTTTCCTAGGCTTAACCAAAAAACAACCCCAACCAAGAAACTTACTCGAATAGAAAAATGCATAGAAGACAAAACCTTACAGACCGTCAAAAGTAGAACGATTTTATGGACAGGCAATTGCCGCGCACAAAAACATGAAGGTTTAACACAACAATAATCAATGTTGTTCCAATAATTAGTCAGGCACAGTACTATGTAAAACAAAAAAGGCCTCTTTCGAGACCTCCTTCTTATATTTCTATAAGTTTAGCGCATTTTCTCTTTGAATTTTTTTAACTGATTACCTAACGCCTCTGTGGCTAAATCAGTAGCCGCTTCAAACGAGCGCGCCTGTTCTTTGGCAAAAAGCTGACTACCCGGCACTTTCACTTTTATCTCCACCGTTTTGTTATCCACTCCTTCATTGTTAATGCGAAGGAAAACTTCTCCATCTACCACACGGTCATAAAATGTCTCTAGCTTATCTACTTTTTTCTGGATAAAATCGACCAACTTGGTGTCCGCGTTGAAGTGAATGGAGTGTACTTGCAGTTTCATAAAAATAAAAATTTAAAAGTGGAACATATATAAATACAATATTGGCTTCATGCCACAAGCCTCACGCTTCAAGCCGTTAGCAGTGTTGAGGATATTTCAAGTTTACTAAATCTAAAATCATAATTCTTACATCTTAAATCCCTATGCCTTCGGGTGTGCTTGCTCAAATACTTTTTTCAATTTTTCCATCGAGTTGTGAGTATATACTTGGGTGGCGGCCAAACTACTATGCCCAAGCAATTCTTTCACCGCGTTGATCTCTGCACCTTTATTCAACAAGTGAGTGGCGTAGGTATGGCGTAGCACATGCGGACTCTTTTTCTCTACACTCGTAAACAGCTTCATGTATTTTTTTACTACACGGTTCACTAGAACAGGATAGAGTTGGTTGCCTGTATTGGTAACGAATAAAAGCCCATGTTCTTGTTTTCCTACATCGCGGTTGCGCATCTTCACATATTCGTCTATCATAGAAACGAGGTTGTTGCTAAAAGGGATGACTCTTTCTTTATTTCTTTTACCCAATACGCGCAGTGTCCTTTCACGCAAGTTTACTCTCGTCTCTTTTAGGTTAATCAACTCAGACAAGCGCATGCCTGTGCCGTAGAAAAGCTCAATGATTAGTTGATCACGCTTGCCCTCGTGGTCAGCAGGGAATTCAACATTGTCCAATAGCTTCACGGCATCATTTTCACTTACAAAATGGGGCAGCTTCTTTGGTGCTTTCAAAATTTTTATTTTCAGCATGGGGTCTTTGCTGATGATCTCTTGCCGCAGCAAAAATTTGTAAAAAGATCTTAGACAAGCTATTTTTCTATTGACAGAGGTCGCGCCAATGCCCGCCTCTACCAAACTTACAATCCAAGATCTGACGAGGCCATAGTTGGCATCTTGCGGAGTTGAACCAGAAAATTCTTTGTTTAAAAATTCCTCGAATTGATGCAGGTCGGTCTCATAAGATATAACCGTTTGGGGGCTATACCTTTTCTCTAACTGGAGATATTTTAAAAATGAATCGACCATTAAATCTACACAGCCTCCAACAACCTATTAAGTAGATTCGAATATAAAAAAAATCCTCTCTAAGACATAGCTTAGAGAGGATTGTTTATAAAATGTAGACTAAATGTTAGTAATTAGCTTTCTCGTAGATCTTCTGGATATAAGAAGCATGGATGATTTCGCTTCTTCTTCTTACCGATGGCTTGGTAAAAGCAGTCCTAGAACGCAATGATTTCAAAACACCCGTTTTTTCAAACTTCTTTTTGAAGCGTTTTAAGGCTTTGTCGATTGATTCGTTCTCTTTAATGTTGATAATCAGCATCTTTCTATTGTTTGGGCTGCAAATATAGGCCAATCGAGTTTAATTACGCAAATCTTATTTCAAAATTGATCGAGAAATAACCAATTTCTGTATCTCTGAGGTGCCTTCTCCAATTGTGCAGAGCTTGGCATCACGGTAATACTTCTCAGCAGGGAAGTCTTTAGTGTAGCCATATCCACCAAAAATCTGTACTCCGTCATTGGCAATCTCTACTGCCACCTCAGAGGCATATAGTTTAGCCATGGCCGATTCACGGTTAACGCTTTGGCCTTTATTTTTAAGATCTGCCGCTCTGAAAGTCAGTAGTTTTGCAGCTTCTACCTTAGTTGCCATCTCTGCCAACTTAAAAGAAATACCTTGAAAACTGGAGATAGGTTGGTTGAACTGATGGCGCTCTTTAGAATATTTTAATGCCGCCTCAAAAGCGCCTTCGGCAATGCCTAAGCTTAGTGCCGCTATGGAAATCCGACCTCCATCTAATATTTTTAGCGATTGCACAAAGCCTTCCCCTTCTTTACCCATCATCTGGCTTTTATGAATCTTGCAATCCATAAAAATCATCTCGGCAGTTTCAGAGGCGCGCATCCCCAGTTTATTCTCTTTTTTGCCCGCACTAAAGCCAGGTGTGCCTCTCTCTACAATAAATGAGGTCATGGCGTGTGAGTCGCCTAAGTTTCCTGTGCGAGCTATGACTACTGCTACATCTCCTGACTTGCCATGTGTGATAAAATTCTTTGCCCCATTCAAGATATAGTAGTCCCCATCCTTCACAGCCACTGTTCGCATGTTGCCAGCATCAGAACCTGTATTTGGCTCTGTTAACCCCCAAGCGCCCAGCCATTCGCAGGTTGCTAACTTGGGTAAATATTTCTGTTTCTGCTCTTCGTTGGCAAACTGGAGTATGTGGCCAGTGCAAAGCGAATTGTGTGCGGCCATAGAAAGCCCGATGGAGCCATCAATCTTTGCCAGCTCTGAAATGGCAGTTACGTATTCATGATACCCAAAGCCAGAACCTCCGTATTCCTCGGGAACTAATACTCCCATCAGTCCAAGACTTCCCAGTTTTTTGAAAAGATCAATTGGGAAATGTTGGCTCTCATCCCACTCCATCATTTTTGGTTTGATCTCTCTATCCCCAAAATCACGAATCATCTGAGCGATCATTTTTTGATTTTCAGTTTCGCTAAAATTGATACCAGTCATTGGTTCTGTCATTACTTCCATAATTCTATTTTTTTGAAGTGGCAAAAGTAATGAGTTATTCCAAACGAGTGTTAGTTTGTATGAATTATTATTTTGTTAACCCTATTGGCTGCATTAAAACGCTATTTTTGCGATTCTAAATTTTAATTCATTTATGAAAATTGCAGTCGTTGGAACAGGTTATGTTGGTTTAGTAACGGGCACTTGCTTTGCAGAAACGGGCAACACAGTTACTTGCGTTGATATTGACCGTGCTAAAGTTGAAAAGCTTCAAGGTGGTAAAGTAACGATCTATGAGCCTGGTTTAGAGCTTTTGTTTGATCGGAACTTGAAACAAGGAAGACTTTCCTTCACTACCAATTTGGAAGAAGGCATTAAAGATGCGAAGATCATTTTCCTTGCCTTGCCAACGCCACCTGGCGAAGATGGCTCTGCCGATTTGAAATATATTTTGGGTGTAGCAGAAAATCTTGGGCCATTGTTGAAAGAGTATACGGTTGTAGTTGATAAAAGTACAGTACCCGTTGGTACAGCAGATAAGGTGCGGGCAAAGATTGCCCTAAAAGCAAAAGTCGATTTCGATGTGGTATCTAATCCAGAATTCCTTCGTGAAGGAGTGGCTGTGGAAGATTTTATGCGACCAGAACGCGTAGTGATTGGTACTAATTCACCGGCTGCACGAAAAGTAATGGAAGCTTTGTATGCTCCCTTTGTGCGTCAAGGAAATCCATTGGTATTCATGGATGAAAAATCGGCAGAACTTACCAAGTATGCCGCCAACTCATTCTTGGCCACCAAAATTTCTTTCATGAATGAGATTGCCAACTTATGCGAACTAGTTGGAGCCGATGTAGATTCTGTAAGAAAGGGAATGGGAACAGATAGCAGGATTGGTAAACGCTTTTTATTCCCTGGTATTGGATATGGTGGAAGTTGCTTTCCTAAAGATGTGCAAGCATTGGAAAAGTCATCATCCGATTTTAAGTACGATTTTAAAATCTTGAAAGCAGTGATGGATGTAAATGCGGATCAAAAAACAAAATTGATTCCCCGTGTGAAAGATTATTTCAAAGGAAATTTAAAGGGAAAGGTCTTTGCGATGTGGGGCTTGGCTTTCAAGCCGCACACAGATGACATCCGCGAAGCACCAGCTCTTTATAATATTGATGAGTTGCTTAGCGCAGGCGCGATCGTAAAGGCTCACGATCCTGAGTCGATGGAAAATGTAAAGGGTGTTTTGGGTGACAAAATCCAATACTGTAATACACCTTACGAAGCAGCTGAAAATGCAGATGCTATTTTCATCGCGACAGAGTGGCCAGAGTTCCGTACACCAGATTTTGAAAAACTTTCTTCTATTGTAAAGAACAAAGTAATTTTTGACGGACGAAACCTGTACGATTTGACCGAAATGAAAGAACTAGGATTTACTTATTACAGCATCGGAAGAGAAACGGTTTATGGCAAATAAAAAACGGGTACTAATCACAGGTGGAGCAGGGTTTCTTGGCTCACACTTGTGCGATCGCTTTATTAAAGAAGGCTTTCATGTTATTGCCATGGACAACCTCATCACGGGTGACCTACGCAACATTGAGCATTTATTTAAGCTCGCTGATTTTGAATTTTATCATCATGATGTTTCTAAGTTTGTGCACGTGCCTGGTGAACTGCATTACATCATGCACTTTGCCTCACCAGCTAGCCCAATCGATTATTTAAAGATCCCCATCCAAACTTTAAAAGTCGGGTCATTGGGCATACACAATTTACTTGGTTTGGCACGCGCAAAAAAAGCGCGGATCATGATCGCCTCTACTTCTGAAGTATATGGAGATCCTACAGTGCATCCACAATACGAAGAATATTACGGCAACGTAAACCCTGTGGGGCCCAGAGGAGTTTATGATGAGGCAAAACGGTTTCAAGAAGCGATGACGATGGCTTATCATACATTTCATAATCTTGAAACTCGCATCGTTCGCATATTCAATACGTATGGTCCGCGTATGCGCCTAAATGATGGCCGTGTATTACCAGCGTTTATCGGTCAAGCTCTGCGCGGTGAAGACCTCACTATTTTTGGTGATGGTTCTCAAACCCGTTCGTTCTGTTATGTGGATGATTTAGTGGAAGGCATTTATCGCTTGTTGATGTCGGATTATGTGCTGCCGATGAACATTGGCAACCCGAACGAGATTACGATCAAAGATTTTGCTGAGGAAATCATCAAGCTAACGGGTACCAATCAAAAAGTGATTTACAATCCATTGCCCAAAGATGACCCAAAGCAACGTCAACCAGATATTAAAAAGGCTAAGGAGATTTTAGGATGGGAACCGAAGGTTTCTCGTGCTGAGGGTTTGAAAATTACTTACGAGTATTTCAAATCACTTTCTCAGGAAATACTGTTTCAAAGAGACCACAAGAACTTTGATGGGTATATGCGGTAGTTAATGGATTCTATCCAAACGCAACATCCTCATAAACCTCTGTCATTGCAATCGATTTTTCGATAGCCTTAATTTTGAATGAGGCAGAAATATCTTTCAACTCCTCAAACTTCCAAGAGTTGTCGGCTTGGCGAGTTGCCAATTGAACAAACATTGATTTTGAGTCTATTAAAATATATTCCTTTAGCGAAGGGATTTGCATGTAATAGAAAAACTTAGTACCCCGATCATACTTCTCTGTTGAGCGGCTCATTACTTCAATGAGAACAGAGGGATTTGTAAGTGTATCAAAAGTATCATCCAACATTTCTGGCTTTCCACAAACAATGCTAAGGTCTGGATAGGTAAATGAATCTGTTGATAAAATATGCACACGAAGATCGCTCGTGAAGACGGTGCACTTTTGTCCTTTCAAAAACGGGCCAATGCTAGAAAAGAGATTCCTAACAATATAATTATGTGGCAACGATGCCCCTGCCATCGTTACAATTTGCCCTTCATGCAGTTCATGCTTTTCAGTAGCTGCTCGCTCTACCTTCAAATAGTCTTCAGGGGAAATGTAATTTATAACAGGCGCAACCATACAATCTTTCTTTACAGATACGAAGATAAGGCTTTTCTTTAAATTTTTGATTTTGAGATCCTTGAAGTCAAATTCATTGCCAAGGCATTAACGATCGCCTTCTTTGATCAATTCTTCCATGTCCCCAATCACAAGACGTGTTTGATGTTTAAAATTTCAGTGCTATCTTTTGTCAGCCCTAAATCCTATTCCGCAAAATAAGATTGGCGTGATAAGGTACATTTCATCGAGATTTTATAAATATCCCTTTTTTAGGGGATTTTAATAATGCACCTTCCTTGCGAATTTTATGCTATGAAAATCCCCCCTTCAAGATTAACACTATCGGCTATTTTATTTTTGGCCTTTGGCGTACTCAACGCACAATCGCAGGAAAGTTGTATCACCATCAGCAAAGGGGGAGGGTTTACCGGCTTAGCTACAGTTTATAAACTGCACATAAATGGCGACTTATTCAAAGGCCAAGGATTGGGCGATATTCGCTTTATTGAGAAAAGCAAAATGAAGAACCGCGCGCGTAAGAAATTCTTTCAACGTGCAGAGAAGCTTTCTCTTGAGCCTTTTAATCATCCAGGTAATATCTATTACGCTATCACTTACTACAGCAAAGGAAAAACAATTGCCATTACATGGGGTGCTGACGGCTATACCCCAAAGGATGATGTTAAAAAGCTCTATGACGATCTGTTTGTTAAAATTATGACAATGAAGTTTAGTCCTACAAAATAACCTTACTATGAAAAAAGAATTTAAATTGTCATTGCTTGTCTTTATAATCTGCTCGTCATCGGTCTACTCTCAAAATAGTTTTCCGGGTAAGCCAAAGAAAAGCGCAACTAAATCAACCATGTCCATTCGCCCAATTGTGATAGATGGGCAAGCATCTCAAAATCAAATCAACTCTTCTTCTAAGCCCCTTGCTGCTGCGCGAAGTTTTTCACTTAGTAAACTTCAAGATGCAAGTAATTCAGTTGTCTATAATAAGAGTAACGGCCTCCCCATTTTCATTGAATCTTCTGTTTCTTCCATTGCTGCAAGAAGAGGCTTTGATGGAAACGCAGAGCGGGCATGTTTTCAATATCTGAACGAACTAAAGCCATTGCTACAACTTGATAATCCAGAACAGGATTTTCGCATCAGCAGCCAAGAAACAGATGCACAAAATAAAACACACTTTCGATTAGAGCAACTTCACAACACAGTACCTATATATGGCAGTGAGGTACTGGTACACATCAATGAATTGGGCAATGGCGAGACTTTCAACGGACGCTATGAAAAAATTCCTGTTACTATTTCAACGGATGCTAAATTTTCAGGAGAGAGAGCCATTGAAATTGCAAACACCAAATTAAATCCTAAAAAACTCGCTTTCACTTCTCCCATTCCACTTGAAGAGTCTTCTGTAAAGCTCTATGTTTACCCACACAAACAGAAAGGGATTATTTCGTATGTTTTAGCTTATCATGTAATAAGCTACTCTAAGCTACATCGGTGGGAATTTTTTATTGATGCTTCCACAGGCGCAATCCTTCGTGAGTTTGACAGTACTTGTTTTATCGATGGCGCACGTATTGCCACGGCTAATGATCTTAATAATGTGAGTCGTACTATTAACACGTATCAAGTGGGGAGTACTTATTTTTTAATTGACGCATCGCGCTCAATGTATATACCCTCTAAGTCAGTTTTACCTGACGATCCTATTGGCGCTATTTTCACCATTGATATGAATAACACTTTTGGTAAAAATGCCAGCTTCAATCACAATGGTTCAGCCAATAACGCGTGGACAGACAAAACAGCAGTATCAGCACATGTGAACGCAGGCATTGCTTTTCAATATTATCAAACCAAGCACGGTAGAAACTCTATTGATGGAAAGGGCGGCACAATAATCTCTGCCGTTAGAGTGGCAGATTCTGAAACGGGAAAAAAATTGGACAATGCTTTTTGGAATGGGAAAGGTATATTTTATGGAGATGGAGATGTTGGATTCAAACCATTGGCGGGGGCAATAGATGTAGCGGGGCACGAAATGACACATGGGGTGGTACAAAACACTGCCAACCTCGAGTACGAAGGTGAGTCTGGGGCTATTAATGAATCAATGGCCGATGTATTTGGTGTGTTGATGGATCCAGACAATGATTGGCGCATTGGTGAAGATGTAGTTAAGACATCTGCATTTCCGTCTGGTGCTTTGCGAAGTATGGAAGATCCACACAACGGAGGTACAAGCTTATCAAATAATGGGTTTCAACCAAAGCACATGAATGAAAAATATACTGGCACCGAAGATAATGGTGGTGTGCATATCAATAGCGGTATACCCAATTTTGCATTTTTTAAATATGCAACCGCCATCACGCGCGACAAGGCGGCTAGTATTTATTATAAAGCGCTTAAAGATTATTTAACGAAATCATCTCAGTTTATCGATTTGCGTTTAGCTGTAATAAAGGCGGCCACCGATTTGCATGGAGCAGGTGCCAATGAAGTGACGCAAGCAGGTCTCGCATTTGACGCTGTTGGAATAGTAAATGGTACAGGTGGCACAGGAGGTAGTACCATACCTCCGCAAGATTATCCTGTTAATCCAGGTGATGAATTTCTTTTAGTCACCAACACAGATCCTGGCGATGTGAATTCTCTTTATCGCTCTTCCATTACAGGAACGAACCTGCAAGCCCTTACCAAAACAACTATTGCCAGCAGGCCGAGTAGTACCGACAATGGTGAGGTTGCTGTTTTTGTAGCTGACGATGGAACAATACATGCTATCAATGTAAAGCCAGGTGCAGCTCCCGAAGAAACGGTTATAAGTTCAGAAGTGTGGGGCAATGTAGTGGTATCAAAAGATGGAACTAAGATTGCCGCAGTGACTACCAAACAAGATACTGCGATCTATGTCTATGATTTTATTTCTAAGAAATGGGGAAAGTTTAAACTTTACAATCCTACCTACACGCAAGGGGTTAACGCTGCAGGGCCAGTTTATGCAGATGGGCTTGAATGGGATAATACGGGTGAGTATTTAGTGTATGATGCCTTTAATCAAATTGACAATAATGGTGGAAATGACCTTAAATATTGGGATGTAGGATTTATTCAAGTGTGGAGTAACAGCTCAAACAAGTTTGGTACGGGTACTATTGCAAAATTATTCGCTAGCCTTCCAAAGGATGTGAACATTGGCAACCCTTCTTTTTCAAAACTATCCTCCTCTATTGTCGCGTTTGATTATTTTGATATTGTAACACCTGAGTACGCTGTGCTCGCATATAATATTGAGAGAAACAAATTGAATACGGTAGCAAATAATAACACTCTGGGCTACCCATCTTTCAATAAAGACGATACCCGTCTTGCTTTTGCTACTGGCAATGGGGCTGCTTCTGTTATTAATTATGTTTCGTTAAATCCAGATAAAATAACTTCTACTGGTGTGTCTCAAACAATTTTAAATGGAGGTAGATGGCCGGTCTATTTTTCCTTAGGCAAAAGAAATATTGTTACGGGCACAGAAGAAGCTAAATCTTTGGAAGGCCTCTCTTTTTCTTGTTATCCTAACCCCATGACAAATGAATTGAACATTTCATTTGGAGAAGGTGAATTTGTTAACGGAAAAGTAGAATTGGTCAATGCTGGTGGTATGCTAGTACATCAGTCTACCATGGATGCGGGTGAAGCAAAGATCAATACTAAAGAGCTATCTTCTGGCTTGTATGTAGTGAGAGTTGAGACAAGTAAAGGAGTTGGATTCTGCAAGGTGGTGAAGTGATTTTGAAGAATGGAGAATCAATCTAAAGATTCTCCTCTTCTTTGATTAATACTTCCATATCCCTTATCATTTGTTCAATCTCTAATTGTAAAGTACCATTATAAATGCCGCGAATTCTTTTTGATTGATCAATCAATAGAACATGCTCTGTATGCAAGAACTCCGTGCTATCCTTTGTAAACCCTAAATCTTCTTCAGCAAAATACGATTGGCGTGCAAGATTATAAATCTCTGATTTTTTGCCCGTGAGTAAATGCCAACTAAGTGAAGTGATCTCATTATCGTCCGCATATTTTTTTAGGCGACTAACATCATCAATCCACGGTGTTACGCTATATGATAGGATAACGACATTAGGATTGTTGCCAAACTTCTCCTGAACTAACTTCATGTGTTGGGTCATAACTGGGCAAATACTTACGCAACTGGTGAAGATGAAATTGGCAACGTGTATTTTCGCTTCGATGTCTTTTTCGGTTATAGTTTTGTTGTACTGATTCGTATATGAAAATGAAGCGATGGTATGAGTTATTTTTTGAGTGGCCTCATCAGGAGAGTCAATAAACTCGGGCGTAAACTCAGGTGTGTTATAATAAGGCAAAGCACTCTTTCCTTTTTTATCTGAGCAAGAGATAAGCAAGACTGCTGATATAAGAATACTACTTGCTAAAAACACTATCCGATACATTGATACAGTTTTTTGTGCCCAACAATCCATATCTCCTTCCATCTTTAATAATGTAGTTGGCTTTTACTTTGCCATTGTCATACCACCATTGCTGGTGACCTTCTTCATGTCCTTTTTTATAATTCATTACCTTCACCAGCTTGCCATCAAAATTCCATTCTTTGCAAGTTCCCTCGTATTCATCGGCCTCAAAAAAATAATGTAGTTGTTCATTCCCGTTTTCCCACCATACAATATATTCTCCAGTCTTTTGGCCATGCCAAAAAAAACGTTTCTCTCTTATTTTTTTTTGCGGATAGAATTTTCTCCACTCCCCATGTTCTTTACCATCTACATAACTCATTAGCTCTGCTGTGTCTGTTGTAACGGGGAAAAGAGTAAACAAAGTTCCGTTGAAAGGCTTTTTGTCGATTACCAATACACCATTTTCAAAAGTCAATTGCACCTCACTTTTGTTTTGCCGCACTGTAGAAAAAGTTGCCAGATTTTCTGGAGCCTTTGTATGACATCCAAAAAATCCAGCACTTACTATTAATAGAATAATACTATTGTGTAACAGTCCCCGGTGTGCCATAGAAGCCGCTTCCATTTATAAAAGGATCTGCATCGGTTATGTGATAATGATAAATGCCATTTGGATAGTCGGTAGTTGCATGTGTATGCCCATGATAAGCATCAAGCATAGTATTGGTAACGGCTGCGCCATTTTCTTCTGGGCCATATACGGGGAATCCATCCAATAAAAAGCCAAGCAAAGAAGATTTAGTAGCTTTTACCGTAGTTAGATGTTTTGGCTCGACATGGTAATGATAATTGTTATTGCCAGTAGGATGACCTGAGAATTGATCAAAGCTCACGAACTCACCTGTCAGTGGCTGGCTAGGTCCAGCGTATTGGTTGTAAAATGGCACTCCGTTTAATGAAACTCCCATAGCGCCTAAGGGGGTAGCTGCATGATTGGTAGCTACTTTTGGATTCAACGGAATTTTAAAAGTATAGTTGAAGGCGGCAATGGCATTTGGATTTTTCTTAAAAACGTAAGCAGTACCGGCATAAGTAGTTGTGCCGCTAAATGTTTCGTACAAACTATTTGTTGTTGGGTAGTATATACTCTTGTGGTCAGGTTCACCGGTTGTTTTGATTGTGATGTATGTACCATCGGAAGTTATGCTACTGGCCGCGTATATTTTTTTATAAACGTCAGGTACTTCCGTTGATGTGGTAGTTGGCGTTGCATCGTCACTCTTGCACGCAAGAATTAACAACATCAGTAAAAAATTGAAGGACATCGTAAGATATTTTGGTTTTTTCATATGGCTCTAAATTGAAAAAAAAAATGAAATCGATTATTTGAGTTTTGTTTGTTCAGCACGTATTGCACTCAGGCTCGCACTAGCTTCAACAGATAAAGTTGTTGAAATTAAATTAGTCTTTTCAAAGGGGTCTGCACTTAAATCATAAAAGTATTCCATGCCACTGGTCAGGTGAATTAGTTTATACTTACTATCGCGCAGTGTCCAGCCATCCACAGAAGTGTCTGTTGAACCAAACTGCTCACTGTAGGCATACTTTCTTGAGAACGTTGTTGAGTTATCAATGAGTGCCTTTAATGAATAACCATCGTTGACTTGACTGATGCCACTACCCGCAACATCTGCTATGGTGGCAAACAAGTCTGTTCCGTTGACGAGGGAATTGTCAACTTCGTTTTTCCTGTTAACTCCAAAACCGCTTACAATCATGGGTGTATTGATTCCACCTTGCCACAATGACTCTTTTGAAGTTGAGGCTGAGTAGGGAGCTTGCGCCACTTGTACACCTGTTCCATTATCGCCAATAAAAATGATGAGTATGTTTTTCTTTTGTGTCTCTGTGAAGCCCTTGAAAAACCTGCCCAATTCAGCATCCATCGCTTCCATAGCTGCGAGATAATAAGGCAATGGAGTGCTGCTGATGGTGGCTGCATTATCAGCCAAGCTTTGGTCAGAAATAAGATTTAATGGAGGACGATGGAATGGTGTGTGTGGTGCGTTGAGTGTCATGGATAAAAACCAAGGCTTGCTTTGTTGGCTGACCCACTTCTTTGAGTCATCTACAAAGTAAGTAGTGGAATAAGTGGTCACATTAGTTTGCTGTCCGCTGGAAGTTTTCGTCCAATTGGTGTAGCTGGGTATGGTGCCTGTAAAAATTCCTGAATAATACCCAACGCCAAATTGCTCAGGTGCAGACAACTGCGTGTTGTTGCTCATGTGCCACTTGCCTATCACTGCCGTTGCATATTGATTGCCCGTTTTATCGTTGATGTATTTTTGCAAAAGTGTTTCAGAAGAACTTAGCCCGCCTGTATTTCCACCAAGAGCCGTTCCTACGCCTGTGCGAAAACCATATTTGCCCGTGAAAATAGCAGCGCGTGTAGGCGAGCAGGTAGGGTTGACCCACAGATTGTTGAATGTGATGCCTGCCTTTGTCAATGAATCAAGTACTGGTGTTTTTGCTTTCTGTCCATTTGTGCCAGGGTATTTCCCAAACGCGTCCCAACCCATGTCATCGGCAATTATTAAAAGTATATTGGGCTCGTCTGATGTTACTGGTGTAATTGCAGGAGTTGCATCATTCTTACACGCGAATGAAAATAACAGAAGAAACGTGATGGTACTAAAAGTCATGCGGTTCTTCATTTATTTTTTTATTTAAGCGTTTCCTATTTGATGTTCTTGGACTAGCACGTCATTCAAAGGTTAAATTGAACATTGAATTATTTTGAATTTTCTATTCCATTTCAAGCACTTTGATATCTGCGATAAGCGATTGAATACTGTTTGGGTCTATGCCATTGTAAATTCCACGGATGCGCCTTTGTTTATCGATAAGCACAAAGTTTTCAGTATGCAAAAACACCTCTTCAGGTTTTGCTATGCCTTCATCTTCTTCCACGAAATAATTTTTTCTACCCAACTCATAGATTTCACTTCGAGTGCCTGTAAGAAGTTTCCATTTTTTAAAATCAACTCCTTTCTTGCTTGCATATTCTTTGAGGACAGAAGCACTGTCGTAATCAGGCGTTACACTATGCGACAGCAATAAGATTTTATCGTCCTCTAAAAATTCTTTTTGTAAGTCAATCATGCTATTTGTCATTTTGGGGCAAATGCCCGGGCACGAGGTAAAGAAAAAATCCACCACACATATCTTACCTTTGATGTCTGCTTCTGTGAATTTTTGGTTTGCTTGATTGATGAGATTAAAAGGTCTGATTTGGTGAAAATCTGGAGTGAGCTCCCATTTTGGTGTGAAGTCGGGAGTGTCATAGTAAGGCAATGTTCTCTCAGATTTATTGCAAGAGATAATCACCAGAGCCCATAAGAGAATTAAGTAACGATTCATTTAGTATTTGAATTTTGTAACACAGTCAACTTTACTTGTTCATCTTTCAGCGTATAACACAAAGCGGATTTTTGTAGGCCATACCTAAATCCCTCTTTAGCTTCGTAGTTGATGTATGGTTTCCCATTTTCGCGCCAAGCGTATTGCATGCCATGCTCCCTGTCATCTTTGAAATTTAAAAAAGCGTAGGGGCTGCCGCTTTGATACCATTGCTTTTGAATGCCTTCTCGTTTATCAAAGTAGTAGGCGAAATCAAATTTCATGTTCCCGTTTTCCCAATACCCAAAGTGGCGGCCATACCCAATATTCTCTTTGTAACTTCTGGTGTCTCTCTCTTTACCATTTGGATAGAAAGTTTTTGTGAGGCCGTGCTGCATTCCTTGGTAATAAGAGCCGATACTTTTCAACACTCTATTTTCATACACTTCTTTTATGAAGCCAGAGAATGGTTTGTTATTATAGAAGTAAATTCCATTGTCTAAACGTAGAATAGGATCAATAGAAGAAACCGTATCCATGGGGATTTTGGAAATATCTACTTCTTCAAAAACAGCAGATAAGGTCTCTTCCTTTTTATTTACAGTGCAACTCAAGCAAAATAGTATGCTGAACAGACAACTGAATGAAATGACCTTAGAAAGTGAATGTTCCTTTAGTACCATTGTAACTGCCTGACTTTAAAACATAAAAACGTGAGCTTTTATATGCGGTATTGGAGGTGTGATAGTGATAGATGGCCGTTGTGAATTCAGTGGTAGCTTTAGTATGCCCACCATTTGAATCTAAATCTGAAGGGTATGTGCCATCTGCATCTTTCCTTCCATAAATAGGAAATCCATCTCTTAGAAAACCTATCAGTTTGGCATCATCAGTAGAGGTAAAATCGCCATTGAAATGATAGTGGTATAAACCACCTGGCCCACTGTGCGCACCCCCTCTGTCAAACGAGAGAAGAGTGCCATCATCAACAGGTACATTGCCACCTTCGCGGTCATTGTAAATCGCTACACCATTTAATGCCATGCCTATTGGCCCAAGAGAAGTATCCTCTTTGCTAGAGGCTGTTGCTGGAGCTACTGGAATAGTCATCACAAAAACTTGCTCTTGCAGATTGCCAGGATTTACAACTTGTCCGGCCAGCGTGGGTGCTTCGTATAGTGCATTGCCAACTCCCCAGTAGGCAGTTACATGGTCGGGAACTCCTTTTGATTTGAGGACAATACTAGTTGTGCCAACAGTAATGGTAACGGCACTTTTATATTTGCTGTTTACCACATCGGTTATTGAAACTGAACCTGTCGTGACAGGAGTAGGGTCACTGCTGCTACTACAAGAGACCATAAGGCCAAATGCCAACACACTGGTGGCAATGGATAATGCAAGGGCTGTTTTGAAATATTTCATTAGTATATTTTTTTGTTATATTAATGAATACGACCTTTTTTATGGAATCCTTCGGCATCCTTCGGCAATTATTATTCAGGCCTTTTAAGTGGCTGTTTTTCAGTATTAAAGAAATTCGAAAGCTCGCCTGTTAGTGCATTAAAGTACTCTAGTTGGTCAGGCTTGCAAAGCTTTTTGATTTCTTGGAAATGATTGTAATGTGTAGTTTCTATATTTTTCTGTAAGTCACCAAGTTTGATAATTAATGAATCGTTTCTTACGCCCTCCTCGTTCAGAGTTTGATAAAGTTGGCTTTTCGTATCTCTGATATCATCCCTCAAAATTTTTATAGAAGACTTATGTTCATCAATGAGTTTTTGATATTGAATAACTTGCTCCGCATCAAAATGCAGTTGCTCGATGATTTTATTCTTTGGCCCTTCTTTAGCAATTGGAGGCCTCCCCTCGGGAGGAAGAGGAGGTTTTCTAAGAAACAAAAAACCAATGAGCGCAAGGTTCATAACGAGCAAAGCAATAACAGCAAAACCCAATAGTCTAATTTTACTCATTGTATAAATCGTTTGAATTAGATAATCCCATTGAGCTAACCACCTCATCTATTCCATCTTTTTTTTTAGCGCCCGAGGTATTTAATAAAATAGATACATTAAGCAAAAAAATAAGGATGGCAATAGTAGCAAAAGCCAATCGCCAATTAGCTGGGGCCTTTTCACTGATAGATGAATCTATCTCTTGCTTGATGCGAGTGTACAGAAAGGGTGGCGCATCCACCTTCTGAATCTTCTTCAATAATTCCAGTTTTTTATCGATGTCCATAGCTTGGTAAATTTAATACGATAGATATTTCAAAATCCTTCTTTGTCCTTCAATTTTTTTTCGATTGTTTGTTTCGCACGTTGAAGCAAGGATTCCACGGCTTTTATATTTATATCCATAATCTCCGCAACCTCCTTCTGTGGCCGATCCTCGATCTTAGTCAAAATGATAGCTGTTTTTTGTTTCTCTGGCAGTGATTGGATGATTACCAAAAGTCCTTCTAAACTCTCTTTATCTTCCATAGCAATACCTGGATGAGCCACATCATGTATTGGCTCATTAGAATCCGAATGGAAAAGTGAGGTAATAAACCCAAATCGCTTCTTTGTTTTTTTTGCTTTTAAAAAATCCAAAGATTGATTGATGGCGATACGATAAATCCAAGTCTTTAGTGAAGCCGTTTCTGTGTTATATTGATGAAGGTGGTGGTAGATTTTTACAAAAACTTCTTGGGCAACATCTTGAGCATCTTCTCTGTTCAGAACATAATGCAAGCACACATTGAAAACGAGGCTTTTATACTCTTGAAAAATGAATTCAAATGATGCTTCGTCTTTCATCCCAAAAGAAGGGCTTACTCTTCGTAATAAATAACACCCATCAATGTATTGCCCACCGCGCCCAACGTCTCTTTGCTGATGATGCTCATGTTGTCTTTGGTGCTATGGTGATAGTCTCCAAAAAAACCAATGCCTGCCTGATAATGAACAATATCTATCATAGGTATTTTGGCGAGTTGGTTTACAAACACGTGGTCATCGGTAATACTCATCACATTCTGCTTTACAAAATAATCGGAGTAGCCCATCTGTGAAGCTCTGTCCCAAACTTTTTCCACAGTCTTGCCTGCAAACTCTAAGGAACCTCCTTCGCGAAAAAACTGCGCACGCTTAGAGCCTACCATATCCAATAAAATTCCATAGTAGGCGGAATAGTTTTTCTTGTGTTTGTTCTTCGCCCAATATTGTGAGCCGAGGCACCACCAAGAGTCTTGCCCTTTGGGTGGGTTGGCATGAGATGTGCCATCCTTTTCTCCCCAATCTTCGCCATCGAATAAAATAATATCAACGCCAACAAGTGGAGCTTTGCTTTGACTTAACACGCGAGCTATTTCTAATAACACCCCCGCTCCACTCGCGCCATCATTCGCGCCATCGAAAGGAGCATCTTTTTTTTCTTTGTCCTTGTCGGCAAAGGGGCGCGTGTCCCAATGGGCGGCCAGCAAAATTCTTTTTGGCGCATCAGGAAAATAACTGGCAATGATGTTCTTTAATTTCAATCGCTGATTATCAAAGGTGGTTGCTTCAAATTCTTGTACAGTTACCGCAGCTCTATACTTTTTAAATTGGTCTACAAAATAATTGACTGCATTTTGATGAGCCGATGTATTGGGTACGCGCGGACCGAATTTCACTTGCCTGTCTACAAAATAATAGGCCGAGTCGGAATTAAATTTTGGGACGGTAACGACTCTTGCGGGTGAAGAAGTTTCTTCGGTCTGTTTTTTTGGGCCACAGGAAAACACCAACGCAAATGTGGAAATGAATATCAATGCTCTGACTAACTTCATATCAAGGCTTTTAGAAAGCGTTAAAGATAACAATCAAGATGCAAGCTTTTAAATACCTTCGGGCAGGGATAGAAGTGGAAAACCCGCTAGGGGTGGGATGTGTGTGGCGCGGACTTGGAACGCCTGCCTGCCGAAGCGGCAGTGCAGGCAGGGATAGCCCGATGGTCCGCCTAGGCGGACGCCTCGCGCGGCCAGCCCACCAACGACTAAGTTCATAACTTTCAAATAACACAAATATTTGCAACAAAGTAAAAATGGATTACCTTTGCATCACTTTCTTAGAAATCAACTAGAGGGGACCGCAAGTCCCCTCTTTGTTTATCGATACTTTATGGGAAGAGCATGGAAATAGCGAAGAAAATAAAGGAATTGGCAGAATTGCACTTGGCAAGCGAGGCACATTTTATTGTAGATGTGACGGTTTCTAAGCACAAGCCAATGAAAATAACGGTGGCTTTGGATGGTGATGCAGGAGTTTCGATTGATGATTGCGCCAACTTAAGCAGAGAGCTTTCTGATGAACTGGAAAAGGAGAACTCGATTGATGAGGCCTACACATTAGAAGTAGGTACGCCTGGTATTGATCAACCGTTGAAATTAAAAAGGCAGTACAAAAAAAATATTGGCAGGGAAGTGAAGGTGCATTTGACGGACAAAAGCATTGTGCGGGGGAAATTGGTGTCAGTAGATGAAGAGAAGATAGGAGTGCAAGAGCCCGCTGAAAAGAAGAAAGAAGTTAAAGACAGTGAAATACCATTTACCGAAATAGAAAAAACAATAGTTATCGTTTCTTTTAAATAGCAGCTTAGTATGGATACCTCAACATTGATCGAATCGTTTGCCGATTTCGCCAAACAAAAAAACATCGACCGCCCGACCATGATCCGCATCCTCGAAGATGTGTTCAGGAACATGATCAAGAAAAAATATATTGAAGATGACAATTTTGATATCATTGTCAATGCCGATAAGGGTGACCTTGAAATCTGGCGCTTCCGTGAGATTGTGGAAGACGAATCAGAAGATATTTGGGACCATGATAAAATTGCGTTGACGGAAGCACAAAAAATCGAACCTGATTTTGAAGTAGGCGAAGAGGTGGCAGAAGAAATCCACTTAGAAGATTTTGGCCGCAGGGCTGTGACAACTGCTCGCCAAACATTAATGCAAAAAGTAAAGGATCTTGAAAAAGATATTGTTTACCAAAAGTATAAAGACATTGTAGGCGAGGTGATCACAGGAGAAGTATATCAAGTGCTAAGCCGCGAAGTATTGTTGATTGATGCCGATGGAAATGAAATCTCCATTCCGCGCAATGAACAAATACCGAAGGATCGCTACCGCAAAGGTGAAAACGTAAAATCAATCGTGCACCGTGTGGATATGGTGAACGGAAGCCCTAAAATTATTTTGTCGCGCACATCACCAGTGTTTCTTGAAAGATTATTCGAGCAAGAAGTGCCAGAGGTTTTTGATGGCCTGATCACCATCAAAAAAGTAGTGCGCGAGCCAGGCGAGCGTGCGAAGGTAGCGGTGGAGTCCTATGATGACCGCATTGACCCAGTAGGTGCTTGCGTAGGTATGAAAGGTTCTCGCATCCACGCTGTAGTGCGCGAGTTGCAGAACGAAAACATAGATGTTATCAATTACACAGAGAACTTAGAGCTTTACATTCAACGTGCGTTAAGCCCTGCGAAAGTTGTTTCTATTAAAATTGATAAAGAGAACAAGCGCGTGGCCGTTTACTTAAAGCCCGATCAAGTTTCGTTGGCGATTGGCAAAGGCGGCTTGAACATTAAGTTGGCGAGCCGCTTGGTAGACATGGAAATCGATGTGTTCCGCGAAAACGATACACAAGTTACTGAAGAAGATGTTGACTTAGATGAATTCAGCGATGAGATTGAAAGCTGGGTGATTGATGAGCTGAAACGCATTGGATTGGATACAGCCAAGAGCGTGTTGAATTTGAACAAAGAAGAGATCGTGCGCAGAACAGATTTGGAAGAAGAGACTGCAGAAGCTGTGCTCAATGTTTTGAAAAAAGAATTTGAATAATGAGAGAGAGACTTTCCAAAAGGTTTAAACTTTTGGAAAGCTTGACAATGGGCATTTTAATCAGTAAAAAAGCAGATATTTGAGCATGGCAGAAGAAAAATCAGTAAGGTTAGGGCAGGCATCGCGTAAGCTAAACGTGGGGCACAACACCATTTTGGACTTTTTGGCCAAGAAGGGTGTTAGCGTAGAGAACAACCCCAACGCCAAACTTACAGCCGAGCAGTTTGCTATGCTCGCCAAAGAATACGCTTCTTCTGCCTCTGAAAAACTAGAAGCTTCGGGTATAACTATCGGCACCAAGCCAGTTGAAAACGTGGCCCCTAAAGTAGAGCCAGAGGTACATCGCAAAAAAGCAGATGATGAGCAAAGTATGCTTATCAAAAACTTGGGCTCTAAGGATATTGTCAAGCACAAGGAAGAGGTTAAAGTAGAAAAAGTTGAGAAGGTAGAGGCGGAGAAACCAAAGCTGGAAGGCATTAAGGTCCTTGGCAAAATCGATCTTAAAAAAGAACCGACTCCCACTGCTAAGGGGACTAAAAAGGTTACTAAAGAAAAAGAAGTAGAGCCTACCGCTAATGTGGTAGAAGAAAAACCAGAAGTAGAAAAGCCAGAGGTAAAGGCTGAGGTTGAAGCAGAGAAACCAGTAGAGCAAGAGTTGATCAAAGCGAAAGCAGATCGCCTACAAGGCTTGAAAGTGCTTTCTAAAATTGAACTTCCTTCTGAAAAGAAAACGCAACCTGTTGCTTCATCAGATCCTAATAAAACCAATCAGCAAAAAAGACCACGCAAGCGTTTGCCTAATGCACCCGACAATCGTGGTGGTGGTGTGCGCCCTCAACCAGGACAAGGTCAAAGACCTCAACAAGGCCAAGCGCAGAAACCATTTGTTAGAACACCAAAGCCAGAGCCTACAGATAAAGAAATTCAAGATCAGGTACGTGCTACATTAGCAAAATTGAGTGGAGGCCAGAAGAAATTCTCTGGTGCTAAATACAGAAAAGAAAAACGTCAGACGGTGTCTGATGCCGAAGACGAAAGGTTGCGTCAAGAGCAAGAGTCATCAAAGACATTAAAAGTAACGGAATTCATTTCGGCCAACGACTTGGCTTCGCTGATGAACGTTTCGGTGAACGATGTAATCTCTACCTGTTTAGGATTAGGTATGTTCGTATCCATCAATCAACGATTAGATGCAGAAGCCATTACAGTAATTGCCGATGAGTTTGGATTTGAAGTGCAATTCTCTTCTACCGAAGAAGAAGATGCGGCCAATGAGGCACCAGAGGCAGAAGAAGATTTGCAACCACGCGCACCGATAGTTACCATCATGGGCCACGTGGATCATGGGAAAACTTCGTTGCTCGATTTCATTAGAAATACAAAAGTTACTGCCTCTGAAGCAGGGGGAATCACACAGCATATTGGTGCGTATGATGTAATGACCAAGAGCGGAAATAAAATTGCGTTCTTAGATACGCCAGGTCACGAAGCGTTTACCGCCATGCGTGCACGTGGAGCTAAACTCACCGACATTGCTGTGATCGTGATTGCTGCCGATGATGATGTGATGCCGCAAACCAAAGAGGCCATCAACCATGCGCAAGTGGCAGGTGTACCACTCATTTTCGCTATCAATAAAATTGATAAGCAAACCGCTAACCCTGAGAAAATTAAAGAATCACTTTCCAAAATAAATATCTTGGTAGAAGACTGGGGTGGTAAATATCAAAGCCAAGGCATTTCTGCCAAAACAGGTTTAGGTATCGAAGACTTATTAGAGAAAGTATTGTTGGAGGCAGAATTGTTAAACCTAAAAGCAAATCCTGATAAGCCAGCGGTGGGTTCTATCATCGAAGCAGAGTTGGATAAAGGCCGCGGATATGTCACCACGTTGATGGTGCAATCAGGTACACTTAGCGTAGGTGATGTGATGGTGGCGGGCTCTAACTATGGCCGCGTAAAGGCTATGTATGACGATACTGGAAAAAAGGTACAAAAGGCTGGTCCTTCTACGCCTGTTCAGGTTTTGGGCTTGGATGGCGCACCACAAGCGGGTGAAAAATTTCAAGTGATGGAGACCGACCGTGAAGCACGTGAAGTAGCCAATAAGAGAAGTCAGATATTGCGTGAGCAAAGCATCCGCACGAAGAAGCATATTACGTTGGATGAAATTGGAAGACGATTGGCCATTGGTTCGTTCAAACAATTGAACGTAATCATCAAAGGTGATGTGGATGGTTCTATCGAAGCCTTGTCAGATTCATTGTTGAAACTATCTACGCCTAAAGTAGCCGTGAGCATTATTCACAAAGCAGTTGGTCAGATTTCCGAATCCGATGTATTGTTGGCTTCTGCATCTGATGCCATCATCTTAGGTTTCCAAGTGAGACCTTCACCTTCGGCACGTAGGCTGGCCGATAACGAAGAAATTGAAATCCGTTTGTACTCGATCATCTACGATGCCATCAACGAGATCAAGGCCGCGATGGAAGGTATGTTGGAGAAAGAGTTTGAAGAAGTGATTGTAGGCAATGCCGAAGTGCGCGATGTGTTTAAGATCACGAAAGTAGGTACCGTGGCAGGTTGTATGGTTACCGATGGGTACATCAAACGCAACAACCCGATCCGTTTGATCCGCGATGGTATTGTGGTGTACTCTGGTGAGATGACAGCCTTGAAACGATTCAAAGATGATGCATCCGAAGTGAAGTCTGGTTTTGATTGCGGTATCAGCATCAAAAACTTCAACGACATCAATGCAGGCGATGTGATCGAGAGTTATGAGAAGAGAGAGATGAAGAAGGCGAAGTTGTAGTCGCCACTCTTAAAAGATAAAAAATGCTTGACCCAATTTTGACAGGCATTTTTTTTGGCTTTACCCCAACAGAGATAGCTTATAAAATTAGTTTCTGAAAAATAGCTTTGACCTTGTTTTGAGTGACTTTATCAATCCCGCCTATTTTTTGATCAATCAATTCACTTTCAATCGATGCGATTTTGTGAACTCGTAAGACAGAGGGTAATCGCAAGCCTAGCCCTGCCCAATCTTTCAACATAAAATCAAAAGCAGATTCATAAAGTTTGCTAGTGATGCGGCAAAAAATAATGTCACCATCTCTCGCATCGTAAACAACTAACCCAGGTCTCTTTTTAAAAGATTGTCCATCCGTAAAAGGAAATTTAAGAAGAACAATATCACCGAACTTCAATCCATCCATACTCAATAGTCATCGTAAATAGCATCTGATTTCGCATACCCTTTTAAGAATTGTTTTTGGGTAAGTCGTATAAAGTCATCTTTCATTTTTTGAATAGGCTCATCAATCAGCACGATAACCCTAACATCTTTATTTTTTGAGAGCGTAACTTGTTTATGAAGTTTCTTAGGGATATCAATCCTGTTATTTTTGAGTTTCGTTTTAAATTCAACTGCTTTCATAAATTGAAATTAAGAAAAATATTTGACATCTTAAGTCGTCACTGTTAATCGAGTCTTAGAAACAAAAAATGCCTGACCAACTATTGATCAGGCATTTTTTTTGCAAGCATGAAATCTTAAAACTTCACTGCAGGAGCTTTCTCTGCACCAGCATCAGCCTTGAAATATCCTTTCTCTTTGAAGCCACCAAAGCCCGCTATGAGCGAACGTGGAAAACCAACGATGCTCGTATTGAAAGAAAGAACAGCTTCATTGAAACGCTTGCGCGAAACAGAAATCCTGTTTTCGGTCCCTTCCAATTGTGCTTGCAGATCAAGGAAGTTTTGATTTGCCTTTAGATCAGGGTAATTTTCTGATACGGCTAAAAGTCTTCCCAATGAAGAACTCAACCCGCTTTGCGCTTGTTGGAAAGCCGCCATGTTCTCGGGCGTAAGATTGGACGCGTCAATTTTAACTTGCGTGGCACTTGCCCGTGCCTCAATTACTTTTGTTAAAGTCTCTTGTTCAAAATTAGCGTAGCCCTTTACAGTGCTTACAAGATTCGGAATAAGATCAGATCTGCGTTGATAGTCCGACTCCACATCTCCCCAAGCGCTTTTCACCACTTGGTCTTTGCCCGCCATACCGTTGTAAATGCCTATAAACCAAAAAACGATGATGCCCAGAAGAGCTACCCACCAAAACTTTTTAACTATTTCCATAAATGTCTTTTTAAATTTTGCACAAGGTAAAGGCAATTTTGCGTTTAGGCAAACGCCCGAAACCGAAGTGGTGACCTATTAGATCAATACACCAAACTCTTCTCCATCAAAAACTCGGCTATTTGAATCGCATTGGTAGCCGCCCCTTTGCGCAAATTGTCTGAAACCACCCACATATTTAAAGTCTTTGGTTGCGATTCATCTCTGCGCAAGCGGCCCACAAACACTTCGTCTTTGCCGTGTGAGTTGATGGGCATGGGATAGACGTTGTTCTTCACATCATCTTGCACAACCACACCAGGGGTTTCTTCCAAAATTTCGCGTACTTCTTTTAAATCGAAATCATTGTGGAATTCTACGTTTACGGCTTCTGAGTGGCCGCCAATGGTGGGGATTCGCACGGTAGTGCTCGTCACGCCAATGGTTTGATCGCCTAATATCTTGCGCGTTTCGTGTACCATTTTCATTTCTTCTTTGGTGTAGCCATTATCGAGGAAGGAATCAATGTGTGGCAACGCGTTCATGTCAATTTTATGCGGATATACTTTCATGCCGTTGGCAATTCCTTGGCGCTCTTCCATCATTTGTTGCACCGCATCTTTGCCCGTGCCTGTTACGGATTGGTAGGTGGAGACAACGATGCGTTTGATTTTATATTTTGTGTGAAGCGGTGCGAGTGCCATCACCATTTGTATGGTAGAGCAATTGGGGTTGGCAATGATTTTATCTTCTGCCACCAAGACGTTTCCATTGATCTCAGGTACGATCAATTTCTTGGTCGGATCCATCCGCCATGCTGAAGAATTGTCGATGACAATCGTACCTTTCTCTGCAAACTTGGGCGCCCACTCTAATGAAGTATTCCCTCCCGCAGAAAAAATAGCAATGTCGGCAGCCAACTCAACAGCGTCTTCCATGCCAATAATGGTATAGTACTTACCCTTAAACTTTATCTTTTGCCCTACCGATTTGGCAGAGGCTACTAAGTATAATTCATCAAATTCTATGTTGCGCTCTTCCAGCACTTTCAACATTTCTGTTCCTACCAAACCCGTTGCTCCTACTACTGCAATTTTCATTATGTTTTGTTTTTTTAAATTTAAGGAAACAAAAATACTACTTTTGGTAAGATGACGAGGCTATTTGGCACAATAGGTCTTATACTTTTTTCTGCACTCGTTTGTAAGGCGCAGGTCATAGATGATTTTTCGGATGGTGATTTCATAAGCAACCCCGTTTGGACACCCGAAAACACTACCAACTGGACAGTCGTTAGCAATCAACTTCGATCTAATTCTATAACGGCCAGCTCTACTTTCTCTATCAGCACGCCATCCACGCAAGCACTGAATGCGCAATGGGAGTTTTATGTGAACCTTCAATTCAATACCTCAAGTGCAAATTTTGTTGACGTTTACTTGATGTCTTCCAATTCTACACTAAACTCGGCCAACGGTTATTTCGTTCGAATTGGTGGCACACCCGATGAAATCAGTTTGTACAAAAGCACATTGGGATCGAGTTCCATTTTAATCAATGGGGTAGATGGCATCACCAATGCATCAAATTCTATTTTGAGAATAAAAGTAACGCGTGATGCCTCTAATCTTTGGATACTGCAACGAGATGTTTCAGGAACGGGCAATAATTATTTTACAGAAGGAACTGTAATCGAAAGTTCCTTTAGTACCAGTTCTTTTTTTGGAATCCGCATTACTCAATCTACAGCTAGTTTTTTCTCGAAGCATTTCCTTGATGATTTTTATGTGGGCCCGATCATCTTAGACATTTCTCCGCCCGTCTTAAATTCTGTTTCAGTTGTTTCCTCTACTGAACTCAATTTATTATTCAGCGAAAACTTGGACCCTACGTCTTCTCAGATAACAACCAATTACTCTGCCAATAACGGCATTGGAAATCCCGCGAATGCGGTATTGCAACCTGATCAAAAGACAGTGAAGCTGACTTTTAGCCAAGCCTTTGCTAATGGAATTCAAAATCAACTTACTCTTTCTGGGATTAAGGACTTGGCAGGAAATGCGATTGTATCCTCTTCTCTTCCGTTTTTATTTTTTGCAGCTACTCCAGAATCAAAAGGTGATATTGTTATCTCCGAAATTTTTCCCGATCCTGATCCCGTGATTGGATTACCTAGTGCTGAGTTCGTTGAGATCTACAACCGAAGTAATTACCCATTTGATTTAAACGGTTGGAAACTCTCTGACGGAACCTCTACGGCAACTTTTGCGGCCCAAGTAATTTTGCCGCAGCAATATTGGATTGTCACTTCGGCTAGTAATGCGAGCTTGTTTTCCGCTTACAAAAACCTGATTGGTGTCTCTGGTTTCCCTAGCTTAAATAATTCTGGAGATTTATTGACACTAAAAGGTAGTTCGGGGTTGACAGTTGATTCTCTCAACTACGCTTCAAGTTGGTATCGGGATAGTGACAAGGCTCAGGGTGGCTGGACTTTAGAGAAAATCGACCTGAACAAATCCTCTACGGCTTCTTTCAATTGGGTTGCTTCACAAGATGCTACAGGCGGAACACCTAGCAAGCAAAATTCTTGGTTTGGACTAAACCCTGATAACCAAGCCCCAAAGCTTTTGACAATTATTGTTACAAATGATTTACAAATAGATTTACAATTTGATGAAGATATAGACGCAACAACGGCAGCTATTTCAAATTTTAATGTTAACAATGGAATAGGAAGCCCAAGATCATTGACTGTTTCCAGCGATGGCAAAACCATATCGCTCACATTCACTAGCAAGTTCCAGAATGGGGTAGAAAACATCATCTCTGTTTCAAATATCAAAGACCTCGCTGGTAATAAAATTGCATCAACATCCTCCAGTTTCTACTATCTGATTCCTGCTGTGCCAAAAGCTAAAGACATTATCATCTCTGAAATTTTTCCTGACCCAGATCCTATTATCGGATTACCTGCCGCAGAGTTTGTTGAAATCTATAATAGCAGCAACGAGCCTTATGACTTAAATGGTTGGAAACTTTCTGATGGGTCATCAACGGCAATCTTTACTTCAAAAATTCTTTTGCCCAATAAATATCTAATTGTCACCTCTTCTTCTAGCTTGACATTATTTTCCTCCATCAACAATGTAGTTGGCCTTGCCAATTTCCCAAGCTTAAATAATTCAGGAGATATACTTACGTTGAAAAGCAAGTCAGGTTTGGCAGTAGACTCATTGAACTATACTTTCAGTTGGTACCGAGATGAAGACAAAGCAAATGGTGGTTGGTCGCTGGAGTTGATTGACCCAGAGAACATTTGTGGAGAAGGCAATAATTGGATTGCTTCTGTTGATTCAAAAGGAGGCACACCTGGGAAACAAAATTCAGTATTTGCAAATAAGCCCGACTTAACTGGCCCAAAGCTTTTATCCATCGCAGCCACACAATCCAATCAATTACTTCTAGCCTTTGACGAGAAATTAGAAAAGCCATTAGGCAACTTAACATTCACGACCACACCAAGCATTCCGATTTCTACATTCACTCTAAATAACTCAGCACTTACAGAAATCAAAATTGAGTTGAGCCAAGCTTTAGTGCTTCGCCAACTCTACAATCTTCAAGTTTCCAACCTTCGCGACTGCGCAGGAAATTTTATTCAACCTGGTTTTGATAAACTTGATTTTGCCTTGCCAGAAACGGCTGATAGTTTGGATATTCTAGTCAACGAAATTTTATTTAATCCTCGTCCTGGTGGTGTTGATTTTGTAGAGATTTATAACAAATCGCCCAAATACATTAACCTACGAAATCATCAAATTGCCAATTACGAAAATGGTGTGATCAAGAGTGCAAAGATTGTTCCGTCTAATTTAATTCTTGCGCCCTCATCATTTATAGCATTCGCTTCTGACACGGCTATCCTAAAGACTCAATACCTGATGGGCGCATCCAAAAGCTTTTATCAAATGGATTTGCCAAGCTTCAATGACGATGTAGGATCGATAGCCTTAGTAAACGACAAAGGAAAAGTGGGCGATTATTTTTTGTATTCAGATCAATATCACTCTGCCTTGCTCAAAGACAAAGAAGGAGTTTCATTGGAACGGATTTCCCTCGCACAAAATTCCATCGAGCCAAGCAACTGGAAATCGGCCAGTGCGAGCTCAGGTTTTGCCACACCTGGTTATCTCAACTCCAATTCTCGCTCTGAAGCTTTTGTGAACGAAAATGCCATCCGCATAGAGCCAGAAATTTTTTCACTTCAACGGTCTGGACAAGATTTTGCCAAGATCAATTACCGTTTCGACCAAAATGGTTTTGTGGCCAATGTAAAAATCCTCGATCAACAAGGCCGCTTGATAAAGACAATTGCTAACAATGAGACACTTGGCTTCGAGGGTTTTTTCCGCTGGGATGGCGACCGCGATGATGGCACTAAAGCTAGGTTGGGCTACTATCTGGTTTGGGTAGAGATTTTTGATTTGACAGGCACTGTTAAGACTTTTAGGGAAAGGGTGGTGATAGCGGGAGATTAAAGAAATTGACAGCTCCTTTGTTAAAGCTACGGAGGATAAGCTTAACCAACCAGCTTATTATGGGGCAAATTGTTTAGAGTAGGCTTTGCTTTCGTGGCATACTTGCTTTAGTAATTAATTCAAATACATTTTTTGTTTCAGGCTTGACCCCGTATTTTTGCGCATCTTTTTTAAACCCTTGAACAAAGGACACTTATGGCTAAATCGAGCAAGAAAAAAGCAGCAAAACCTGCTAAAAAAGTAATAGCAAAGGCTAAATCAGCCCCCAAAGCAAAGAAATTACCCGCGGCTAAGGCCAAAAAGGTTGCAAAAAAGTCGGCTCCAGCTAAGAAGGTGGTGAAGAAAGTAATGGCAAAAGTCGCCCCTAAGAAATCTGCCCCCAAAAAGGTAGAGGCCAAAAAGGCAGAAAAAGTGGAAAAGGTAAAAATGCCTGTGGCCAAAAAGGAAATTGTGAAGAAAGAGGTGGTTAAAAAAGAAGTTGAAACGGCACCAGTAAAAACAGAAAGCACAAGAACGCAAACGCATAAGCCTGCCGCTGGCCCATTAAAACTATCACCATCACAACTCAATATTTTCCCTATACTCTCACAACGACCCATTGCGCATAAGCCAGCCCATCCATCTACTCAATCAGATGACAAGACACGCTACAGCGAAGAAGAGTTGAAAGAATTTGAAGCGTTGATCAACGGCAAGTTGGCCAAGTCACGCGAAGAGTTTAAGATATTGAAAGACACGTTAACGCGCACTAACGATGCGGGAACTGACAGTACTTCTGGTGGAAATACAAAAGTATTGGAAGACGGTGCCGAGACTGCCGAGAAAGAAAACTTGAGCCAGTTGGCCGCACGCCAGTTGAAGTATATCACCAATTTAGAAAACGCTTTGGTGCGCATCAAAAATGGCACGTACGGAATTTGTTCTGTAACGGGCAAATTGATTTCCAAAGAAAGATTGATAGCGGTGCCTCACACCACACAGTCGATTGAAGCGAAGATGATGAAACAGGATTAGAGATTTTAGATTTTAGATTTGTGATGTAAGATTTAAATCTGAATCACAACCTACACATTCAAACATATTTACCTTGGACTTTTTACAAAACCACATCGAAGCATTGATTTTTTGTTCGCCCACGGCAACAAGGGTAGGAGATTTGCAAGCATGCCTTTCTGAAATGTTCAATGCAGATGTGCCAGAGGCAGATATTGAAGGAGCCATCTTACGGATAGAAGAAAAATTTAAGGCTGATGAATTTTCATTTCAGCTATACAAAGCAGCAGGTGGCTACCAGTTTTTGACCAAGCCTGCTTACCAAGCCAGCATCGGAATCATGCTGAAGCAGCAATCGAAAAAAAGATTGTCTACTTCTGCCATGGAAACGCTTTCAATCATTGCTTATAAACAACCTCTTTCTAAAACAGAAGTAGAAAACATCCGTGGTGTAAATTGTGACTACGCCATCCAAAAGTTATTGGATAAAGGCTTGATTGAAATTTTGGGTAAAGCCGACACCATTGGCCGCCCGATTTTGTATGGCACCAGCCCAAAGTTCATGGAATACTTTGGCATCAATGACATTGCTGAACTGCCTACCCCCAAAGATTTCACCAACGAAGTAAACACCATTGGAGAGACCCCTGAGAACCAGTGAGTCAATGGGCTAATTAGCCAATTATCAAATTTCACCCTAACTTAGTAGGCAGTAGGCAAAATGCAATAGGCAATTGCCTACTTTTCACTTGCCTATTGCCTACTTACAAAACATTTAACCTATGGCACGCGCAGAAAGATCCTCAAAAAGAAAAACCAGTTCATTTGGCAAACGCTCAGATGCGGAAAAGAATTTTCTTAACAAGAAAAAATCAGAAGGCCGCTATGAGTCAGATCGACCGAAGAGAGCATTTTCAAGAGATCGCGATGACAAGCCGAAAAGTTTTGGTGCGGGAAGGCCATCACGTTATGGTAAGCCAGAAGGTGGCGAGAGAAAATCGTACGGCAAGAGAGACGATGCCTCATCGGATAGGCCGAAACGTTTTTCAAAACCATTTGAACGAAGTGGAGAAAGAAGTGAAAGCTCTGACAGACCGTTTAGAAGAACTAGCTCAAGACCCTTTGGCGAAAGCAAATCTTTCGATAAAAGCTCAGAACGACCGAGAGGTTTTTCAAAAAGCCCTTATCAGAAAAGAGAAGATGGTGACAAGCCACAAAGTGACAAGCCATTCGGCAAACGCAGTGCAGGCTTTGATGCAGATAAACCCAAACGTTTTTCCAAAGAGGGAGAAGATAAAGGACCGTTTAGAAAAGAGCCACGATCTTTTAGCTCTGATGGCCCAAGAAAATTTTCGAAGCCATTTGAGAAGCGCGAAGGCGAAAAACCTTTTCGCAAAGGCGGGTTTGATGGCGAATCAAAACCATACATAAAAAGAGAAGAGGGCGAGGAGAAAACTTTTCAAAGAAGCAGTCGACCGTTTGATGAAGGCAATGAGAAACCAAAAAAGTTCTCGCGCGATCTGGATGTAAAGAAATCTAGCAAAGGAGAGGAGCGTCCTTCTTTTGTTGCAAACAAAGTAGCCTCCTCTCAAGCCCCCGAGCGACCAGAATACAAAGAGAAACCAAAAAGCGAAACAGAGTTGATTCGCCTTAATAAATTCATGTCTAATAGCGGCACGGGCAGCAGAAGAGAAGCGGATGAATTAATTAAAATGGGATTGGTGACGGTGAATGGTGTGACCGTTACTGAAATGGGGCACAAAGTAAAGATCACGGATGATGTGCGCTACGAAGGAAAAAGATTGAAAGCAGAGAAGCCTGTTTATATTTTGTTGAACAAACCAAAAGGATTTATTACCACTACGGATGATCCGCAAGAGCGCAATACAGTTATGAATTTAGTAGCCAACGCTGGTAAAGAAAGAATCTATCCCGTTGGCCGCTTAGATAGAAATACAACGGGGTTGCTGTTGCTCACCAATGATGGAGAGTTAGCTGATAAACTTACGCATCCTTCTTACAATGCCAAAAAGATATACAAAGCAGAATTGGATAAGCCCATTACCAAGGCGGACTTTCAAAAGATTGTGGATGGCGTACATTTAGAAGAGGGCAAGGCAATTGTAGATGACCTTGCCATTGTGAGTGACGATAAAAAAACAGTAGGCATTGAATTGCACATTGGTTGGAACCGCATCGTGCGCAGAATTTTTGAATCTGTGGGCTATGATGTGGTAAAACTAGATCGTGTGGTTTATGCAGGGTTAGATAAGAAAGAACTCTCGCGCGGGCAGTGGAGATTTTTAAAACCAGAAGAAGTGGTGAAGTTGAAGCACTTTGGGAGTTGAGGATCATCTCACGCAAAGGCGCAAAGCCGCAAAGTTTTCGTAAGCCAAAAATCGCCTTCTTTATTTGAAGATAAGTTTTCACTCCATTTATCGTGCTGTACGTTCTTTTTGACCTTGAATTGAATTTGATAACTTTGTTGTAAGATAAATTTAATCACTATGTCAATTGCTATTGATACAATAAGAGAAAAACTGATTGACTACATTGAACATGTAGAAGACAAAAAAGTAAAGGCTTTTTACACTATTGTTCAAACTGATATCGAAAGAGAGAGCGTCTACACTCCAGAATTTAAATCAGAATTAGACAAGCGATATGATGATTATAAAGCAGGAAAATCAAAAATGGTAACACAAATGGAAAGTAAAAAGAAAATTCAAAAATTACTAAAAAGTAAGTTTGGCAAATGATATGTACAACTATTTAGTTGAGCCTAAAGCACAGAAAGAATACGATGAATCAATTGAATGGTATTCTGAAAGAAGTGAATTAGCAGCGATAAATTTTATTAAAAGCGTGGATGCTGCTTTGCTCCTGATCACTAAAAAACCGTATCAATTCAAAAACACCTATAAGAATTTTCGAGAAGTATCTCTTAAAAAATATCCTTTTGCGATTATTTACTCCGTTGAAGAGAATCTAAAAATAATAATTATTGTATCCATTTACCATCATAAACGAAATCCGAAAAAGAAATATAAATTGTAGCTCGCGTAAGTAAATAGTTTCAGCCCAATCTTTCGATCAGTATTTTACTGATTTCATCCGCCTTACTATAAACCATAAAGTGCCCACCCTCTTTAAATTTGAAATCAATTTTCAAATTGCTTATTGGAAAAATTCTATCTTTCGTTCCATGAATGTGAAAAACATTGGTTGGTCTTTCAGTATTTTTCCAATGGAGTATTTCGTTGATCGCCCATTTTAAAAATAATGGCGGTGTATCATGAATAATCTTTTCAAGCAAGATTTTTTCCTCTTTTGTTTTTGTGCCAAAATACCAATGCGTGAATGGGAATGCTTTATTAAGCAGAACGGTAGGGACTAGTTTATTTAATCTCAAAAAACTAACCAGTCTATACAAAACAGGCAATTCATATTTGGTAGAAATACTCGAAATCAAAATGGTTGTTTTAGGTTGCAGAATTTTATTCAATTCAGTAGCCATGATTCCCCCAAACGAAAGACCGACCAGCGAAAATTCCTCTGAAGCATCAATTAACTTAGAGAATTTTAACACATAGCTTTTCAGTGTTTCGTTAGGAGCAACATCAATCCATTTTAAATGTTTGATTGTCCAGTTTGTAGGAAGCGATAATTTTTGGAATGCTCGTTCATCCGCACCGAGGCCACTTATGAAGTAGATAATCATTCACAAAGGTCAATTATTTTACTCCCCCTTCAAATTATCCACCGGATTAACAAATACAGCTCTCCAAGTTTGAGAACCAATCGTTAAGCCACTGAAAATAATCAAAGCAACTACACCCACTAAAATGGTCAACACGTCTACGGAAACGTGATAGGCCAGTTGCTCAAGCCATAAGTTATTGATGAAGTATGCTGCTGGTACCGCTAATACAATCGCGATGAGCAAAATGGATATAAAACCCTTTGATAACAAATAAACCAGTGAGCCATTGCTGCTGCCCAGTACCTTCCTAATAGAAATTTCCTTTAAGCGGGTTTCCGTTGAATAGGTGGCCATGCCCAACAAACCCAAACAAGAAATGGTAATAGCGAGAAAGGAAATCACTCCCAACAAACCTACCAGATCGCCAAATAGAATATCATAGAGTTTGTGCACCTCTCCAGAGAAATCTTTGTAATCAACTTTCAAAGAAGGATTTACCTTCGCCCAAGCTGTTTCAACACTTTTGCCTGCCTCTTCATAGGTGCCTGAATACTTTATTTGTAGCAGTTGGTATTCTTCTGGGTTATGAATCAAAGCCATTGGCCCCATTTTGTCCATTATCATTTGGTGATTGTAATTCTTCACCACACCAATGATTTGCTTGCGCGATGAATCTTTTTGTATAAT
>JBJXEB010000090.1:0-9681 GCA_046155095.1 Cyclobacteriaceae bacterium | reverse complement strand
TATATTCGTTTTGAGAGAAGCCCAGGTCATCCGTATGGTTGACATCGGCATATTCATGCGAGTCGCCAATGATGATAGAGCCGTCCACTGCTTTTTTGAATAGAATATGGATGCCCCATTTTTTAAGTTCAGCCAAGTGGTCTGGAGTCTTAATATTCTTATAAGAAGGGCATTCTTGAAATGATTCGTAACGCCTGATGGTCAGACCTGTCAAAATGTTTCCTTCCAGCGCTACCGTCTGCATGGGAATCGTACGCAGCATTTGCAGTTTACTGGTCACAATTCCACTCTCTCTGAATAACTGCGGAAACAATAATTTGAACTCTCCTCCGTTGCAAACAATTACTTTCTCAGCTGTGAATTCTTCTTTTGAATTGGAGATGACCTTTACAACATTTCCCAAAACGAAGCAGTCAATAATAGTCGTACATGATTTGTAAGTAAGATTAAGAAAATTGTTAGTACAATATTTTATCAATTGGTGAATCATTTTCTCAGGCTCCACGCTTACCTCTTGTGGAAAGAACAATCCTTCCAGACAATATTCTTTTTTTAATGAAGGCCACTTGGCTATGCATTGGATTGTGGTAAGTAATTGAGCTTCGTATCCGCGTGTATCCATTTCCTTTTTTAGTTCTTGAATCAATTGCTGCTCTTCTTTATCTGAGGCAATATAAACACTGCCATTGTTGCGAACGGAAATATCAAACTCTGATTGAATGTTTTTATAAAGTTCAGTGCCACGCACACCAAAGCCAAACCATTCTTTGCCCATGCCTGATGGCACTACCTGGCCAAAATTTCTCACGGTAGCATTGATTGGGTATTGATCTTTTTCTACCAACAATACTTTCTTGCCGAGGCGTGCAGCATGATAAGCATGAAAAGTGCCGAGCGCGCCAGAGCCGATTACTATAAGATCGAAATGATTCATGTAGGCAAAGTAAATTGAATTTATTAATGATACCAGCTACTTATAGTTTCCTCTTTGTCAACATTCACACGATTATGTGAGTTGCCATTTGGTTATTATTTGATTGTTACTGAAAACCCACGTTTGTTTCATCTGTATTGAAGGTTTTGAACTAATCAGTTTAAGCCGGTGTGAATTATTTTTTTTTCTCACGTCTATTCTTAACCGATCATTAACCTGCAATTAAACCCAACGTCAAACGTAAAGACCACTTTTGAGCAAGCTAAAAATCGACTACTGATTTTTTTAGCGACACTAAAACCTTATAACCAATGTTAAAATTTTTACTCGACAAAGTACACAAGCAATCGGTGATTCAAAAGATCACGGCAGTATTGTTTGTGTTCATGGCCTGCACATCGGCTATGGCGCAGTACACGGTATCCGGAAAAATTACCTCCGGAGAAGATCAAAGCACCTTACCTGGTGTGAACATTTTAGTAAAAGGCACTACCAACGGAACGATTTCGGATGCTGATGGAAATTTCAGCATCAATGCCAATTCTGCTAACGATGTGTTGGTATTTTCATTCGTAGGATTCACCACTCAAGAAGTAGGGATCAACAATCGTACTTCGTTTGATGTTACGCTTGGTTCGGACGCAAAGCAATTGAGTGAAGTAGTGGTAACTGCTTTGGGTGTAAAGAAAGAGTTACGGACAATCGGTTATACCACGCAAGAAGTAAAAGGCCAAGATTTGGTAAAGGCTCGTGAGCCTAATCCACTTAATTCATTAACGGGTAAAGTAGCTGGCCTGAATGTTGGTATTTCATCAGAGATGTTAGGTAGACCGCAGTTGGTGCTTCGCGGAAATTCGAATCTTTTATTTGTTGTTGATGGAGTGCCCATCAATTCTGATACTTGGAATATTAGTGCAGATGATATTGAATCTTACACTGTATTGAAAGGCCCCAATGCGGCTGCCCTTTATGGTTTCAGAGGACAGAATGGTGCAATTTTAATAACTACAAAGAGAGGTAGCAAAGATAAAAGAGGTTATTCAATAGAATTTAATTCTAGTACAATGGTCGATAAAGGTTTCATAGCTGTTCCGTTGAGTCAAGATGAATATGGTGCAGGTGCTAATTATGACTACGCGTTTGGCAATAAGCCTTATGACGAGGATGGTAAGTTCAGAAGGCCAAACGTATGGGGCCCTCGTTTTGAAGGACAGAATATTCCACAATATGATAGCCCAATTGACCCGACTACAGGTATTCGCACGGGCACACCATATACAGCACGGGGAAAAGATAATTATAACAGGTTTGCAGAAACAGGCATACTCTCCACGAATAATATTTCATTTGCCTCTTCCAACGATAAAGCTGATTTGAGAATTTCTGTTTCTCATTCTCATCAAAAGGGTATTTTCCCAAACACAAAACTGAACATCACCAACTTCAATATCTCAGCTGGTTACAACTTTTCTCCTAAAGTAAGATTTGAAGGGAATATGAATTTGAGCAGGCAATACACACCTAATATTCCTGATGTAAGCTATGGCCCTAACAGCTATACTTACATGTTTAGCGTGTATGGAGGCGCTCAATATGATGTTGCTGACTTAAAAGATTATTGGCAATCACCAGGTAAACTTGGAACCCAACAATATTTTATGGAGTATGGCCGCAACAATAATCCTTATTTTATGGCCAACGAATGGCTTCGCGGTCATTACAAAACCGATATTTATGGCTACGCAAAAGTGATTTATAAAATCAATGACCATTGGGATGTCAGCTTACGGACTCAGGCAACCACTTGGAGTGCACTCCGTACGGAAAAACTTCCATACTCGGCAATCATTTACGGAAGAGATCTTAGACAAGGGGACTATCGTGAAGATCGCAGAAATCTTTTTGAATCAAATACTGATCTTTTAGTAAAGTTTGATAAAAAGGATGTTTTACCAAATTTCCATATCAATGCTTTATTTGGTGCCAATGTTCGTTCATTTCAATATAACTCTACCTATGAAAGTACAGACTACCTAATTGTGCCGGGCGTCTATAACCTTAGCAATTCAAAAAACCCTAAACTTTCTTACAACTTTAGGTCTGATATGTTGGTATTGAGTGCCTACGGAAGTATTGACTTATCGTATAAGAATTTTGTAACCCTATCGGCAACTGGTAGAGAAGATAAGCTTTCAACTTTGCCTGTTAACAATCAGTCTTATTTTTATCCTTCCTTGTCTTTAAGTTCTGTTGTAACTGACTATGTTAACCTTCCTGAATTTCTCTCTTTCTTAAAAGTAAGGGGATCGTACGCAAACGTAAAGGGGGGGTTAACGAGTTCAGAGGTAGGTCCTTCATATAGAGCTATGAACTTAACCAGTCCATTGCAGTATGGAGGGGAATGGAATACATCCTATGATGGACCAAATTATAGTAACCAGAACGGATACCAAATTAAGACCCTGTATAATAACGTACCGAGTGCTGATTTTTCTGGAAATATTGCAAATGATCAACTCGAATCTTTTTCGGTCACTTCCTATGAAACTGGTGTTGACATGAAATTTTTGGAGAACCGGCTAGGTGTAGATGTTACCTATTATAATGCTCTTAATGGCCCTCAAATATTTACGAGAAACGTAGCACCTTCAACGGGCTTTTACAGCAGAAATGTAAATGATATTATTACTGAAAAGAATGGATTGGAAATTTCAGTTACCGGAACTCCAGTAAAGACAGCCAACGGATTTACCTGGGATGTACTGGCCAATTACTCTACCTTTGTCGAGCGTTTCAAAGAGATCAATGACCCATCTGGGAAAGTGTATCTCAACGATCATTTTTATAAAGTAGGCGATCGTGTAGACGAGGCATTCGGTTATAATTATCTGCGCACCCCTGAAGGAAAAATAATTAATAACGCAGCAGGATTACCACTTCAGCCAACGCAGGCTACGGGATCAAAAAAATCTCTAGGGTTCGGGAATAGTGATTTTTTCTGGTCATTGAATAATAACTTTAGATACAAAAATTTGAACCTTAGTTTTCAATTTGATGGCCGTGTAGGTGGAGTTATTTATGATGAAATTAAGATTGATGGATACCAAGGAGGAAGAACACAAGATCTTGTGGAAGGTGCTTATGGTGCCGCACGAAGAAGCGAGTGGGAGTCTTTCAAAACAACTGGTACTACTGCATCCATTGTTCCAGGGTATGTGGGTGAAGGTGTAAGGATTACAGGCGGTACTGTTAAATTCGATGCAGAAGGGAATATTTCTAACTATGGCGAGTTGACTCTTGCTGAAAACAATGTGCCGGTTCGTCTTCAAACATATATTAATCAAATGACTTTGTTTCAAGAACCTTGGATGATCAGCCGTACCTATGTAAAACTTCGGGAAGTTGTATTGGGGTATACCATCCCTCAAAAAATGTTGGAAAGAACATTTATCAAGTCTGCTAATATCTCTTTTGTGGCACGCAACTTACTTTACTTTGCAGAAAGAAAGGATATCGATTTAGATCAATACCCTGGTTACACTGTATTCCCTCCTCTTCAATCAGCCACTACCAGAAGATATGGCGTGAATATCAATCTAACTTTTTAATTGGAAATCATGAAAAATATTAATCGAATAACAGTCATACTGACATTGTTCATGTTGGCTAGTTGCAACGAACAATTTGATCAATTGCAAGTTAACCCAAACGTTGCTTCGGATAAGAGTGCAGTGCCTCCTTCCTACATTCTTGGGCGATTACTTTTTGAAGTTTACAATGGTGGGGGAACGACAGATGGAAGAGCTGGGAATGTTTTTGAAGGTCCATGGGATCAATTGTCCAGATGGAGCCAATACACTACCAGCAATAACAATAATTATGGTGGAAGTAATTTCTACACGTGGTCTTCTTCTGCTACGATGTATAACTTTTTGAAGAACATCACGGTGATGGAAGAACAAGCCTTCAAATCATTAGGAACAAAAAGTAACGCATACGCTGCGATGGGCAAGTTTTTAAAGGCGTATTCTTTTATTTGGTTGACTCAGCGGGTAGGTGACATACCAATGACCGAAGCGGGACTGGGTCTTGAAAATTTAACGCCAAAGTTTGATAGCCAAAAAGATGTGTATGCCAAATGCTTACAACTGCTAGAGGAAGCAAACGCAGAATTAACTGAACTTATTCCAAAAGTAACATCCTCAACAAATATTGATGGAGATATTTATTTTGCTAACGATTTGAAAAAATGGCAGCAAGTAATAAATACTTATAAGTTACGAGTACTGATAAGTTTAAGCAAGCGAGCAGATGATACTCCTGACTTGGGCATCAAGCAGAAGTTTGCAGATGTTATCAATAATCCAACCAAGTATCCAATTTTCAAGAGTAATTCGGATAACATGTCTTTCAAGTACAACTCAGCGTTCAATCAGTATCCTACTTTCTACATAACATTGTATGCAGATCAGTTGAACATCTCAAATACCTTGTTGAATTTACTCACACCTGTAAAAGATCCACGCACCTTTATAACTTCAACCCCGGCACCTGCACAAATCAAAGCTGGGAAAACCATTTCTGATTTTACAGCTTATGTGGGTGCTGCTAATAGCGTACCTCAAACTGTTTTGGTGGGCGAAGCAGGTTCGGGCAAATATTCTTATGCGAATTACATTCGTTACTTAAATGCAAATGTGATAGTAACAGCACCTGAGCCGTATGTTATCGTGGGCTATCCTGAAATGTGCTTCAATATTGCGGAAGCTATTAATAGAGGTTGGATTACAGGAAATGCAGCAACCTATTACACAAACGGTATCAAAGCGTCTTTAAGCTTTTATGGATTGGTAGACGGAACAGTGTTACCTGTGGGCGATGCATTTGGAAAGCCCTATGGCAACGTTACGGTTTCAGTTACTAATTTCCTGAATGATGTTGGAGTGGTTTACGCGGGAGACAACGTAACTGGCCTTACTCAGATTTTGCAACAAAAATTTGTGGCCTTGTTTCAAAGCTCTGGTTGGGAGCCATTTTATAACCAGCGCAGAACGGGCATACCTACTTATTCGGAAGGTGTTGGCACAAATGGCTCTTCAAAAATACCGAAGCGTTGGACCTATCCAGCAGATGAAAGGAATAATAATCCTGTCAATGCCAACGATGCGATACAACGGCAGTTTGGTGGAACAGATGACTTGAATGCCTTGATGTGGCTCCTAAAATAATTGTTTTTTAATCGGGTTAGAACAGCAAGGGCCTTTTGCCCTTGCTTTCTTTATTATTAAAGTCAACTACCTATGAAAAAATTAGCAACACTCTTTTCACTACTTATTTTTGTAAGCGTTTCATTTGGACAAGCCCCAAATATTATTCGCGGCCCTTATTTGAATAGCATTACCTCCACTTCGGCTGTGATAAAGTGGAGAACTGAAAAACCGACAGATAGCAAGGTTTCATTCTCCAGCGATTTTACTAAAGTTGAGCAACAGGCAGGGGTCACCGATGCAAAGTTTGTGGTGGATCATGAAGTGATTGTGCCTGGGCTTTTACCAACTACTAAATATTTCTATACAGTAGGAACTACCAAAAGCAAAGCAAAAGCTTACCAGGAACAATATTTTAAAACCGCTCCAGTTATCGGCTCTACCCAACCTATTCGCATTTGGGCGCTGGGCGATTTTGGCGATGGCTCAAAAAATCAACTTGATTGCCGTGATGCCATTATTAAAGAAACGGCAGACCATCGGCCAGATGCGTGGCTATGGCTTGGTGATAACGCCTATAACATTGGCTTGGACGAAGAATATCAGCGCCATGTGTTCAGGGTATATCAAGAAAGTTTTCTGCGAAACACAAACCTCTATCCATCGCCTGGCAACCACGACTATGGCACGGCCGAGCGCAACCCTACTGATGTTTCCTATTTCAAAATATTTACCATGCCAAAGAATGGCGAGGCTGGCGGGATACCTTCTGGTTCTGAATCATACTACTCGGTAGACTTTGGCAACGTTCATTTAATCTCGCTCGATTCACAAGGTGAGCTGGATGGTGGCTTTAGAATTTACGATACACTAAGCAAGCAGGTAACGTGGTTGAAGAAAGACTTGGCTTCCAATAAACTCCCATGGACGATCGTCTATTTCCATCACCCTCCCTACACCAAAGGTTCTCACGATTCGGATAAGGAAGATGAGTTGGTTAAGATCAGAGAAAACCTTCTTACCATACTCGAGCGTTTTAAAGTGGACTTAGTTTTAGCCGGTCATAGCCATGTGTATGAGCGCACGCATCCGCTTCGTGGTCATTACGGTGAAGCGAATACGTTTGATGCAAAGAAGCACGTAGTAGAAAAAACGAATTCGCCAAGTAACTATCGGGTTGGAAAAGGCGGCCAAGGGGTTATCTACATTGTAAGTGGTTCTGGTGGGCAAGTGGGCGGCCAAGCAGAGGGATATCCGTTGAGAGCCGCTACTTATTACAATACTACGGTGGGCGGTTCGCTAGTCATGGATTTCAATGATAACAACCTAAATGCGAAATGGATTTGTGCTGATGGGCAAGTGAGGGATCGGTTTTCCATCACGAAGGAAAAGTAAGAACGTCTCATGCGCTTTCCATTCCTGTTGGTAGTTATAATACTTGAGTTCTGCGGATCGAACGCAATGGCTCAAGCTGATTTGATATTTACGAATGTAAATATAATTACTGTCCAGTCAAAGGGTCATCGCGCTGAGGCCATTGCCATAAAAGGAAACAAAATTCTTTCAGTGGGTTCCACGAAAGAAATAATAAAACTGAAAGGGTCAGCGACAAAAATCATTGACTTAAAGGGGAAGACCATCGTGCCCGGTTTCAACGATGCGCACTTGCACCCCATGCCTATCTATTCGTTCGAATCCGTTCATGCCAACATTGATTTAAGTCCATCTTCTGTAAAGAGTATGAGCGAGTTGATTGCGCTTCTTAAAAAGAAAGCGACCATTACACCAAATGGATTGCTCATTCAAGGATTTGCCTATCAAGACACCAAGTTGGGTGGACACCCTACGCGTCAGCAATTAGACAATGCATCGACTACACATCCAATAATTATTCGTCATTCTAGCGGGCATATTTCTGCTGCGAATTCTCTGGCATTGCAATTGGCGGGCATAACAAAAGAAACAATTGATCCAGCAGGAGGATCTTTTGATAGAGAATCAGACAAAACCCCGAATGGTGTCTGTCGCGAATCTGCGGCTGGCATGTTACGGACGGATAAAATTCAACGACCCACAGCGCCTACCGAAAAAGAAGAGCAGGCCGCCTATCAAAAATGTTTTGAGAATTATCTTGCCAAAGGGATCACCAGCATAACGGAAGCAGGTTCCTCTTTTCAAAAAATGAAACTTTATGAGTCGCTTCAAGCGAATGGTTTATCACTTCGCATCAATTTGCTGATGGCAGAAAGCATCCTTGATCAAGTGATTGAAAAGGGAGTGAAGCAAGGATATGGCAACGAAAATCTGCGCATCAGCGGTATTAAAACATTTCATGGTAATTCACTGAGTGGCCGCACCTGTTGGCTAAATGAACCATACGATATGGTCAACCCTGAAACGGGAAAGAAAGATTACTACGGCATTCCTCCCAAAAGAAAGCAAACGCAGTTGGATAGTTTGTTTCGTAAAATACAAGATAATGGCTTGCAGATAGCTTGTCACTCCAATGGTGATCGAGAGATTGAAATGGTACTCAGTGCTTACGAAAAAATCCAACAGCCTCAGCAACCCAAAAATAAGCGGCATCGTATTGAGCATTGTAGTGTAGCGAATGAGTCCATTCTTCAGCGATTGAAAAACGACAGCGTGATTGCGGTGTTCCATTCATACATCTATGAACATGGTGATAAGATGCTGTTGTATGGAGCTAAACGGTGGCCACTCATGCACCCGAATAAAACAGCCACAGATAGAGGAATTTTTGTTGCCCAACATTCCGATTCGCCCATTAGTGAAGCAGATCCTATGTTACGGATTCAAAGTTTGGCTACACGCACTAGTGCCGAGGGTATTGTGATAGGGGAGACCCAACGCTTAACTGCTGAGGAGGCAATTCGCTTGTGGACAATTGGAGGGGCGTATGCTTCTTTCGAAGAGAAAATAAAAGGAACCATTGAAGAAGGGAAACTGGCAGACTTCGTTGTCTTATCGGAAGACCCAACCAAAACGAATGTTTTCAAATTAAAGTATGTGGAGGTACTTCAAACTATTATTGGAGGCAAGGTAGTTTACGAGAGATCAACTATGGAGAAGGTAAAAAAATAGTTCACAAACTTAAATTTATAAAATATGATCCAGCTAAGAAAAATTAGTATTGGTTTATCATTGTCGTTAATGTATACGTTGGCATCCGTTGCGCAGCCATTGACCATTCAGCAAAACAAGGATAACAATTTTGAAATTGCTGTAACCTCATCATCGCCAAAGTATAAATTGTTTTGGAGTGCTAAGCCCGATTCTTGGGATAAGGCGCAAGTACTTGCACTGAAATCTTCACCAGAAACGATCGCGTTAGCTTCCGCTAATCCTATTTTAAAACTGGAGGATAAAAAGGAAAAATTTTATGCAGCTCCGCGCGGTATCAAATTGCAAGGCGCAGCAAATTTCCGTGATATAGGCGGCTATAAAACCACAGACGGTAAGCAAGTCAAGTGGGGGAAAATATATCGCTCTGCGGATATCAGTAAATTGACAGATGCA
>JBJXEB010000089.1:0-117610 GCA_046155095.1 Cyclobacteriaceae bacterium | reverse complement strand
CTGATCCCACAATGAAAAAGTACGCACTTGAAATAATTATTGATCACTTAATAGAACAAAAATTAATATGAAAAATGTATTGAAATACAAGGGCTATCACGGCTCGGTAGAGTTCAGTCCTGAGGATGGGGTTTTATTTGGAAAGATTGTTGGCATACGCGATGTGGTTACGTTTGAGGGGAAAACCGTGAATGAAATAACAAAATCGTTTCATTACATGGTAGATGACTACTTAAAAACCTGTAAAGAGTTGGGCAAAGAGCCTGACAAAGAATTCAATGGCAGCTTTAACGTGAGGCTTAAGCCGCGAATACATAAACTTGCCTCCATTCGCTCATCAACAATGAAAATCTCACTCAATAAATTTGTTGAACAAGCGGTAGAGAAGGCGGTTTCTTAAGCGGTTTTGTTAAGCCCCAAAGCAAAAAAGCTCCAGTAACAGAGCTTTTTTGTTTTTGAAGTACCTCAGGCCGGAATCGAACCGGCACACCTTACGGTACACGATTTTGAGTCGTGCGCGTCTACCAATTCCGCCACTAAGGCATTTGCTAATCGGGCTGCAAATATGGCCAAAGTTTGAAACTCAACCAAATCACAATTCAATAAATTTCTCTAATGAAAAAGCTTCTGTTCTTTTTGAAAACAGGGGTTTCACACGGCTCCATACGCCTTCAAACAATTCTGAGTTTCGGTAATTCTCTAAACTTTCGGGCTTATCCCAGTGACTGAGCGTAGTGTAGCACAAAGGGTCTTTGGCGTCTTTCAATAATTGTAGATGAGAGCAACCAGCAAAATGACGGATGGCTTCTTTATGTTGATAGAAGATTTCTAGAAATGCTATCGAGCTTACTTCAGTGAAGTGCATACGTACAATTCGGATGATCATAAATACAATTTAAGTGCGAGGTACGAATTATGAGGTACGAATTTAATGTTTTGTACAGTTCGTACTTCGTACCTCGTAATTTGTACCTATCAGTTATTCATCAAAAGTAATATTCACAGGGCTGTCATACTTCAACCCAAGCAATTCACTTGCATGGCCTTTGTACATGCCGATTTCTAATAAGCCAAGGCTGTTGAAAATCAAAACACAATCACCTGGTTCGGCTTCAAAATAATTTTTGTGGAAGCGTTTGAATTTTTCTCCACCAAATTGAATAGTGAAGGTTTTGCCAGCACTTAAAATATCAAAGGCGTCTTTTGGGATATTGGTAATGAGATTTCCAAAGCCATCCACTCGGATTACGTTTCCTGCAATGATCCTCTTATTTGCTTTCACGTGTCGATCGGTCATCTTTTTAAAACTGGTCAACGGCTTTCCTAGCGTGGTGATGGCCACACCACTTGCTAGTTTTGCCGCTGCTTGTGCGAAAATATCTCTTTCGGGAAAAGTGGTTCGGATGGGATTGACTGAGTTAAGTTGCACTACTTGTTGATGATTTTTTTCACTGATCAATCCAAGTAATCCATTATCTACACCCACGAAAAAGTGATCTTCCAGTTGTAAGGCAATGTATGCGTCATCCTTGTTGCCAGCAGAATCTACGCCTGTAATATGAACCGTGCCTGATGGAAAATCTCGGAATACCGATTTTAACACAAAAGCCCCATGGCCGATATCGCAAGCTGCAATTTTATGACTAATGTCGACAAGTGTAAGCCCAGGGTTCACGCTCAGGATTTTGGCTTTGATGGCCGCCACATAATGGTCGCTTTCACCGCTGTCAGTAAGGAGAGTAACTATCGCCATGAACTTTCTATAGGTACTTGCGTTGTAGCAAGGCTGGATTTAATAAATTTACAGTGCTAAAATTACTTCATTTCAACCATTATTTCATTTGATCGAAAAAACCATTACCCTCGAGAGCATTCCATTATTGGATTTCCTCGGCATCGAAAACAAAAATATCAACGAGTTGGCACAGGCCTTCCCTAAGAGCCGGATTATATCGCGTGGCAACGAAATTTTAGTGAAAGGAGAGACCCCCGACATCCTTCACATTACAGATATTCTTCATTCGCTTCAAGGGCACTTCCATCAGTATGGTCGGATCACCGAAGAAAATGTGCGCGGCTATATTTCACAAGGCCAGCAAGATTATGCTCCTGAAGATTCTGTCGATGGCATCATTCTGTATGGAACAAAAGGATCACCCATCAAACCCAAATCGGTTAATCAACAAAAATTAGTTCAATCGGTAAAAGATAATGATTTGGTTTTCGCCCTTGGCCCCGCAGGAACGGGTAAAACATTTATTTCAGTAGCCCTAGCTGTAAGGGCATTAAAAAATAAATTGGTTAAGAAGATAATCATTACTCGCCCTGCGGTAGAGGCAGGGGAGAACTTAGGTTTTTTGCCTGGCGACTTGAAAGAAAAGATTGACCCTTACTTGCGCCCTATCTATGATGCGCTTAACGATATGGTGCCATTTGAAAAGTTAAAATACTACATGGAGCGTGAGATTGTGGAGATCGCCCCACTTGCCTACATGCGAGGTCGCACACTCAACAACGCTTTCATTCTTTTGGACGAAGCGCAGAACACCACACCCATGCAGATGAAAATGTTCCTCACCCGGATGGGGCCAGAATCTAAAATGATTGTGACAGGTGATACTTCTCAAGTAGATCTCCCAAAAAACCAAAATTCGGGATTGAAAGAAGCGGTTAGAATCTTAAATGGAATAAAAGGAATTGGAATGGTGGAACTGAGTGCGAAAGATGTAGTGCGTCACAAGCTAGTAAGGGATATTATTGAGGCATATAGCTCTAAAGAGTGAATGGTTATTGGTTAATGGTTTTCCTGATAACTATTAACAGATAACTGATAACCTCTAATACGCCCTCACCAACTTCCCATCCATATAATTCAAATAAGATTTGTTGGCCACTTTCATTCCTCCAGGTGTTGGGAAATTTCCAGTGAAGTACCAATCGCCAGAGTGATGTGGGATTGCCTTGTGCAAATTTTCTACTGTTTGATAGACCACTTGTAAGTCAGCTTTCATTCCTTCAGGGCGCACTATGTCCGTTATCTTATCTGAGATTTCTTCGTAAGAGAATTCTTCGTAGAGTCGCTTTACATAATTGATAGGGTTGTCTTCCAACTTGGCGCGTTGGCATTGCTCATACACTTCACCCAATAAATAATCTTTGCCTTGCTCTTTCATTAGCTTGATCATAGCGCGGAAGGCCACGAAATCGCCCATCTTGCTCATGTCAATGCCGTAGCAATCGGGGAAGCGGATTTGTGGCGCAGAGGAAACTACCACAATCTTTTTTGGCCCAAGCCGATCGAGCATTTTTAAAATGCTCTTTTCTAATGTAGTCCCACGCACGATGGAGTCATCGATTACCACTAAGGTATCTTTTCCCTTGTTCACTACTTCGTAAGTAGTATCGTACACGTGCGCTACCATTTCATCACGATGCTCATCGTCCGTAATAAACGTGCGCAGCTTCACATCCTTGATCACAATTTTTTCCATCCGTGGGCGGAAAGAAAGAATATCGTCTAATGAGTCTATCGATGGCTTGCCATCTAAAATAACGTCTTTCTGTCTGCTAACCAGGTATTCATCAATTCCTGCCATCATTCCCAAAAAGGCAGTCTCGGCCGTGTTGGGAATATAGGAGAAGATCGTGTTCTTCAAATCGAAATTGATGGCCTTCAAAATTTGAGGTACCAACAATTTACCTAAGCGTTTTCTTTCCTGATAAATCTCAGGATCTGTTCCACGCGAGAAATAAACTCGTTCAAAGCTGCACGATGTTTTTTCGAGTGGGGCAATTACTTGATGTTGCGCAAACGAGCCGTCTTTATTAATCACCAGCGCATGGCCCGGTTTCACTTCTTGTATCTGCTCGTAGTTGATATTGAAAGCAGTCTTGATGGCAGGCTTTTCAGAAGCTACTACCACAATTTCCTCGTCTGCATAAAAATAGGCTGGGCGAATGCCGGATGGATCGCGAACGACAAAGGCCGAACCAGAACCAGTCATGCCTGCCATGGTGTAGCCGCCATCAAAATCTTTGCAAGCGCGCCTCAATACATTTTGAAGGTTGAGTTCGGTCTCGATAATATCAGAAACTTCTTTGTTGGTAAACTGATCTTTGTATTTGCCGAAAAGCCCTTGTACCTCTTCATCCAAAAAGTGGCCGATTTTTTCCATTACCGTCACGGTATCCACTTTGTCTTTGGGGTGCTGACCTAAATCTACCAGTACGTTGAACAGTTCTTCTACATTGGTCATGTTGAAGTTGCCCGCCATCACCAAGTTTCTGCTGCGCCAGTTGTTCTGTCGCAGAAACGGATGCACGTTTTCGATGCTGTTCAATCCATGAGTTCCGTAGCGCAAGTGACCCAACCATAACTCACCTGAGAAAGCCAAGTTTTCTTTCAACCAATCTTCATTCTTGAATTTTTCCTTTCCCTCTTTCTGTGCCCTCTTATATTTCTTCCCAATTTTTTTGAACAAGTGCGCCACAGGTTGTGGCTTGATAGAGCGGTAGCGACTGAAAAAACGAAAGCCCGGTTTTTGATCGATCTTGATATTAGCGATGCCCGCACCATCTTGCCCACGGTTGTGCTGCTTCTCCATTAAAATATACATCTTGTTCATGGCGTAGGTGGGGCCATACTTTTCGATGTAGTAAGAGAGCGGCTTGCGCAAGCGAAGGAGGGCAATGCCGCATTCGTGGAGGACGGTATCGGTCATAATTTTTGGGCTTGGGACTCAGGACTTATAACTTAGAACTTAATGTCTAAGTCTCAAGTCCTAATTCAACACAAAGGTAGCCCGATTAATTCAACCCGTCAAAAGATAATTGAGTGGGCATCTATCCTTATTTCCTATTTAGCAAACGAAGAATCAGATCGTTTTTAGATTGATCATTAGTTTGTTTTTGCGGAATCGTATTTCCGTATCCAATTCTACTTCCCTTAGATGGGATTGTGATATCAGAGAAATTGGTAAAATCTCCATTAGTCTTATCAAAAGTTTGAACCAATAGGGGATCAATTTTTGTCTGATCATAGGCATTAATATTTGCAAGTGTATAAGTTCCTTTTTTCACCGTTGGGGTACCGAAAGTACTATTCACTAATTTAATAAAAGATACACTAAAGTTCATGGGGTCTTGCTTGCCGGAGTAATAATTACAGCTCAGGCCATACGCCCCATCTGGGACGGCTTTTAATGGAAGGAAGAAAAATTCAGGTGAAACAACACTTAGACGTGTGGATGAGACATTGGTAATTACAAGAGTAGAGCTTGTGCCTTTGCCCCATAAAAATAAATCCATGTCAACATCGGTATATTTTTCCCCAGCGCCAATCCCCCATTCCAATGCTACTACCATTCCATCATCTTGATTAACTGTGATTTTGATATCATCATTTCTAGTTATTTCAACATTATTGCTGTCTACTGTTTTAATGGAGATAATAATTGTCTCTGGATCTTCAATTTCAAAATCAGACCGCAACTTAACTTTGATAACACCAATTGAATCATCTTTAGTAATTTTAGTAGAAAGATAGTCACTTGTTATTTCATAATCATAAGGTTTTGTAGTGCCTGCTGTTACTTTATCAACGGCTGTTCCACTCAATTCATAAGTTACCTTAAAGTCCTCAAACGCTCCTTTATCGAGTTTCATTTTTATTTCTATCTCGCCATCAGATTCTTTCACGGTGCGTGTTGCCTCTTTCATAGAAAGTTTTGGTTTAGCAGGAGGTGCTTCATCTTTTTTGCATGAAGATAAAAGCAAGCAACTAAACGATAGCGCAAAGGCGCTCAGTGAAAGGAGAGTTTTGTATGTTCTCATCTTGAAATTGGTTTTAGCAAAGTTAAATTTAAATTAATTCTCAATTAATACCTCTTTTTATAGAATCAAATTACAGGCATACCCAATTCTATCGGTTGCGGTGAGGTAGCGTAACCTCAATATTTCACCCATTTTTTAATAATTGCCTGCCCACCCTGTTTTACCAGCACCAAATACAGACCAGCACTAAGATATGTAGTGTCAAATGACTTAGTAGCCCTCGTCTCCGTTTTTTGAATTGTAAAAAGTGGAGTTACTTCATTTCCGATAATGGAAAATAGCTGAACATCTATTGCCCCGTATTGGTCATTCTCGACCATAAGATCTAGTTTATTTGTTCCAGGGTTAGGGTAGAGATTAATACTAGCTACAAGTGAGTTGGGCTCTAATGCGGTAACTTCACCTCTCACATAGATAGTTGTGTTGGCGGCCTTGTTACAAAGATCAAGGCCAGAGCCATTAGCGGTATAAGTCGTAGTAGTGATGGGGCGAGCAATCAATTGAGGCCCAGCAAAATTGTTAACCGATCCATCGGCTGCACTCCAAACAAAGATACTAGCACCTCTTCCGTTTAATACGACCTCTTCACCTGAATAAACCAATGGCTTAGAAGACGAAATCTGAACAGAAGGGCTCATACCAATAACAGGTTGGATATTCATGGCGATGTTGGCACCAAATGTGATGGCATAAGGTTGCCAAGTGCCCGTTTGATCTTGAATCCACGAGGTGGCGTTGGTAGATTCTCCATCTGCGGAAGATTGAATAGCCACTGTATTACCAGAAGCATACTCCAATTCGATACCTACCTGAAAGGGCTTGCCAAAAACGGGTGTCTCTCGATCGAGCACAATAGTGGTTGGCCTATTGTTGGCAATGTCTTCTTGAATTTGTTTTAATAATACTACTTTTCGTTCTATCACTGACCCTGGTGCCCGCTGTGGACCTCGTGCATTCCAAACAACAACCGTAATGGTTGCATCTTCACTGACAGACTTAACTTGCCCGAATCGAATTTTCATTCCGCTGATAAATTCATAACCAAGCGCATTTGTAAAAAATTCTGAGATTGCTTTGCTCTTCAAGCTGTTGTGACCTGTGAGCTGTCCTGTATAATTTCCATAATTAGATAGAAGGATAAGGGAGGGTGTATAACCATTTAGAAAATTGGAGGTAGTGTTGCACAGCCCTTGATCTGAAACTGTGATGAAATCCTTTTTTTCAAGAAGGACAGACGTGCCCAACGAATTCTTCGATTGCAAGGTTACTTTGTAAGTTCCGTTTACTGCGTATTTAACCCGTGGATTACGTTCCGTGGATTTACTTGGATCGCCACCGTCAAATGTCCAATCCCATCCATTGGGGAAGTTGGTAGATAAGTCTGTAAAATTCACTTCTCCTCCAAGCAAGATCAATTGTTTATCGGAAGAAAAATTAGCGATAGGAGGAGCTGCCACTGTTGGACTGCATAGGTTTGCAGCAATCAATGATTTTCTTCTCGGGCTTAGTTCAATCACCGCTTGCATACGTGTTTTTTGTCCATTTGTAAAAATATTCATGCAAGCATCATTGGAGTAGTCCATGTAGTTTTCCACCATGTTCGTCCCCCCACAACTAAATCTTCCCACCTGGCAACCCGAGCTTGCGCTGGCTGCAGCAGGCGTATCTGAAACAAAATCGTCTGCGCAATTTCCATCACCCCATATGTGGCGAAGGCCCAGCCAGTGGCCAGTTTCATGCGAGAGAGTTCTGCCTTTATTGTAAGGCGCCTTCATAACAGGGAAACTACCCTTATCAGCAGAGCCAAACGAAGAGTATTGGATTACTACTCCGTCCGTAGAAGCAGGGCCACCGGTCTCATTCAATCCACTTAAACCAGATTGATCAGGGAATTGTGCATAACCTAATAGACTAGAACTAGTTCCACCGAATTTTAAAGTCCAGATATTGTAGAACAGATTAGGGTTCCAAATAGTAGTAGATTTTAATGTCCCCTCAATCTCATCTTGTACCCAACTGGATTTACCACCATTATAGCGATCAATGCCTTGCTCGGCCATCGTTTTTCCATTTTCGTCTAATGGTGAAAGACAAAATTCTATTTCAATATCTGCGCCAACAGAACTGCTATTGAAACCAGGCGTTCCTGCTTTTCTGCGGAAGTCTTCATTTAACACTTCAATCTGTGATTGAACTTGTGCCTGACTTAAATTTGTACCCGACCCAATAGGCTCTCCATTATGTACCACGTGTACAATGATAGGGATGGTTACAATAGTTCCCTGTGTTCTACCTGAGGCATTTCTAATAGTAATCTCATTGATCTTTCTTTTTATTGTCTCTTCAAATTCGTCCAGCGTTTGGCGTTGAGGAAATTTTATTCTGTTGATGCTGTCCTGCGTCATGGTAGCACAAGTACGGGGTGTATTGGTTTGAGAGTAGCCTTTCAAGACGAGCCCAACAATTAAATAAAAAGTAAAGACAACGCGCAGCCTCATAGCTTTGATTTAATTTTCACTAGTTGATTCGAAGTGTACCCGGTAGCTAGATGTATTTGTATTATCGAGAAAAATCTCCAGTACCATATTGCTTTTTTTTGCCTCCCTCACGATAAACGGCAAACTATTCTCGGAGAAAAAAGGAAGAATCATCGAGAGTGTGGCCGAAGCATTGTTGAAGCTCCAAGAATCATTAATAACACTTGGCTCATTAGTTGAACATTTTTTAGAACCTGTCGTTGCTTTGTATGCACGTTCAGCATTGGCATAAAGGGTATATTCATCATCGGTGGCGCAGGACACATTAAATGTATCTTCAATTTTTCCATTCAATGTTTGTTCTAGAAATTTCACTTTCCATGTTTTAGAATTCGTTCCAGTAAAAACTTTAGCAGATTGATTAGGGACTGGTACTATCTCCTTCGTGCATGAGCAAGTGATTAAGAGTGCAATAAGTAGTATCGTTACTTTAATTTTGCCCATATCAGTTTGGGGTTAGGGTAAAAGAAACTTCAGGCTGGTCTTTAAAGTCAACAAGAATAACGGTCATTATTATTTTACGGGTTGTTGGGTCCACTACTCCACTACCTTTTATGGTGGCTACTTCGGGTGCAAGATTTTGTTCCTCCTGTTGTGGAATGGTTAAGGTATTGTCCCCGTTATCTACAAATTTCAAATCCATTTCTGTGGTAGTGGTAAAGACATTAATATTCCAGTTGGAAAGGGTATAGGTTTCGCAATCCGTGCTAGTAATTGTTATGTTAGGGATTTCAGGAGTTCCTCGAATACCAGTGTACGTGCCGCCTAAAATGCAATCATCTACAATGGTAAAATCAAAAGTCTTGCCTATGAAACTTTGCCCTTGCCCTATCTGTAGCTTATCCGTGCTAACAGATTGTAGCGTGAATAAGACATCCTGCGACCGCAATATATTGTTAGCGTTATTGATAAGTTGGATTTTGATGGTCCCCAAGTATTCACCTTTTTTTATGGTTACTTTTTCACGTTCTGTCAAAATCTTGTAGTCAATACCTTCGCGCGCACTGCCGCTGATTTTATAATTAACTGTTACATCCTCCTCTAATGCAGGGCCTGCATTATGCACCTGTATTTCAATAGGGCTAGTATGGCTTTCTTTTTGGGTTTGGGTAGCATTTGTAAATCGTACAAAATATGGCCCTTTAAAAATAATTTTATCCGTGTCACACGCTATCATTAGCATGAAAGAAAAAATATAGAAAAGAATCTTTTTCATTTTCTTAATATCCGGGGTTTTGAGTTCCTGCCAAAGCAGGGTTATTCAATATTTCTCTTTGTGGAATGGGCCACAACTCAAACTTATCTGTCCAATTGCTAGAAAAGACGGGCATCACGTCCTTTGCCCTTCCTGTTCTCACCAAGTCATACCACCTATTTCCTTCATAGGCCAATTCATATAATCTTTCTTGCTCGATCAATTGAATCATTTGGCTTTGGCTAACGGAAGTAATCAATGGAGCTTTGGCGCGCGCGCGCAAGACATTAAGGTCTTCTTGCGCGCTGTTTGCACCCGTGACCTTGTTTTGCTTTGCTCTTGCCTCTGCACGGATGAGATAGATTTCACCAAGCCGCAAAGCCACTACGTTGTTGTTATCCTGATCGGCAGTACCATACTTCGCTACCGACCATCCATTGTCGTTGCCTTTGAGTTTATTAACATCAAACGAAATAGTACTAAATCTTTCCCCTGATTCAGTTGAAGCTAAAGCCACCACCGCTTGATTCGATGGAATAATTTCCCTTCTTCCAACAAAAAGATTGTTCAACCCGATGTTGCCATCTGTACCTGGGTCATCTGAAAGTGTATAACCTACTTCAAGAATAGATTCACTTGTGAAATCTTTTTTTACTATGGTCTCAAACTTTGGTTCTAGTTTATAAATAGTTGAAGCAATTACATCTGTTGCGTATTGCTCGGCTTTAGCGAAATCTTTTTGATAGAAATAAAATTTTGACAGCATAGCCCGAACGGTGTATTCGCCAGCGAAGGCTGCACTAACAGGTTTAGAAGGTAATTTCCCCAAGGCTTGATTCAGATCATCACTTATGAAATTCAAAATTTCTTCTTTGCTGGCACGGGCAATATTTCTATTTGCTTCGATGGTTGTACCTATTGCTTTTGGTACACCGCCAAATGTATTGAGCGCAATAAAATAGGCGTAACCACGAAGTAAGTGAGCGGTAGCCAGCACTCTGTTTTGATCTGACGTTTTTACGCCTTGCACAGTTGGCAATCTTTCTAAAATAAAGTTGGCAATATAAATAGTGTTATAGATGCTTCCCCACAATGTAGCCACTGAGGCATTGGAAGCGGTGATTTGTTTAGTGCCTAGCTCACGGTACTGAGTAAACGTACCATTGTGGATTAGCATATCGGCCGTGGCATCCCCAGCTACAACAGTAGCTGGAACTACACTTCTAAAGGCACTGTACAAACCAATCTCTACTTTCGGTACATCTTTCGGCTCATTTAAAACTACATCATCTGTCAGCAGATCGATTGGCTTTGGCTCTAGCAAGTCTTTGCAAGAACTGCCAACAAGAATAATAAAAATGATATAACAGACTTTCTTCATTTTAGTGTAATGTTTATTCCCACTGAGATAGTCCGTACTTGCGGCAACGTAAAAAAATCAATTCCTTGTGCGGAAGTGGATCCATCAAGCGTACTTACTTCTGGATCAGATCCTGAGTACTTAGTGAGTGTCCATAAATTGGTGGCCGAGGCATACACTCTCACTTGATTTAGCCTTAATCTATCAATAATTTTTGGCGCTAAACTGTAACCAAGGCTTACATTTTTCAATCGAATATAAGACGCATCTTCAATGAGCCGATTGCTGTGCAAATTATTGAGCGTACTACCCAATTCATATTTTGGGATGTCAGTAACATCGCCTTCTTTTCGCCATCTCCGTAAAGCATCAATGGATTGGTTTGTCAAAATATCCCCTCCTAAATTTATCAGAGAGGCTTTAGAGAAATTTAATACTTTGTTTCCATAAGAAAAATTAAAGAAAACAGATAGATCAAAACGTTTGTATTGAAATTGATTCGTAATGCCACCAATTAATTTGGGCTGTGCATTGCCAATTATCATAGCATCCGAATTGTTGATTAAACCATCTTTATTTCGGTCTTCATAGATAGCGTTTCCGGTTGCGGGGTTGACACCCAAATAATTCAAACCCCAAAAAGAGCCGAGTGGTTCACCTACTTTTATTATGTTGGTATTAGATACGCCTTCCGCAGTGTATCCGCGGTAAAGCGGAACAGAATCATTGAGAAATAAAACTTTGTTGAGGTTTTTTGATAGATTTAATGTGGTAGTCCACCGTAATGCTTTGCTCAAGTTCACAGAGGTGAGGCTAAACTCGATACCCCGATTCTCCATTTCTCCAATATTATCAGTTCTGCCTCCAAAGCCAGTGGTCAAGGGATATGTACGAGTGAGAAGCAGATCATAGGTTTTGTTATAGTACACATTGATGGTGGATTGAATTCGTCCTTCCCATAATCCGATGTCCAAGCCTATATTCAATTCTCTTGTGGTCTCCCATTTGAGATCCGGATTAGGTACACTTGTTGGACTTACTCCTGATGTGCCGCTATATGTTGCCGCGGTCCATGTTCCTAAAAAACCGAATGAGCCAATACGTTCATTGCCAGTAAGCCCAAAACTTGTGCGCAGTTTCAGATCGTTCACGAATTCAAACGGGAAGAATTTTTCTTTTGAGATTCTCCAGGCGGCAGAAACGGCAGGAAAATATCCAAAACGGTTGTTAGCACCAAAATTTGATGAACCATCTGTGCGCAAACTAGCAGTGGCTAGAAATCGGTCATCATAATCATATTTGGCTTCTGCAAAAAACGATAATATACTATGAGGTGGCTCCTTAAAAGAACTTCCATTATCTACTATTCCAGCAGATTGTATGTATGTAAAGTCATCACTGGGGAAAAGCCTTCCTTGTAAATTCCCACCTGACGAATAGCTTTGATAAAGTTCAGTGCCTGCAACAATATTTAGTAAATGCTTAGTAGCGATAGCCTTTTGGTATGTTAAAATGAGGTATGAATTTACATTGGCCAGTGTAGTGGCGCTGAAAACGCCATAACCTTGTCCGCCTACGCTAGATAAATATCCTCCAATAGCAGTTTGAGATGATTCGTATTGATCTTCTGTAATATTATTATAATCTAAACTTGCTTGCGCTTTCAGTTTTAAGTTTGAATTGAATTGGTAAGTGGCATTTACATTTCCTAATGCTTTTACAGTTAGTGCGTCAAAGCGTGGCAACAGGGCTTGCGCCACAGGATTGAAATTTGGGAAAGCAGCATACAAGGGCGAGCCAGGCCCCACCAAAACACCTTGTTCATCATACGGTGTATAATAAGGCAAACTCTTTACTGCACCCGAATAAACTCCATCTAAGAAATTATCTCCCTTCACTCTTTTATTCAAAGCTCTTGAAAGGGTCATATTAGTGGACAGTGAAAGCTTGTCGCTCAACTTTTGATCAAGATTAATGGTTAGGCTTCCTCGTTGAAATTTATTGTTAAGTTGAACTCCTTCTTCTTCGCGAAAACTTCCGCTGATATAATATCTGGTATTATTGTCACCACCCGTCACAGATAGTTGGTACTGTTGCATAATGCCCGTGCGAAGCACAGCATCTTGCCAATTGGTATTGACGGCATCTGTTACCCCAGGAATCAAACCGAGTGCATCTGGATTTTTCCCTGCATTAGTAACGGCCTCTCGCTGCAATTCCAATAGTTGGGTTGAGTTTAATAATTTTAGTGTTTTGACTGGATCAACAATTCCACGTTGAACATCAAGAGTAATTTTGGCTTTTTCGTTTTTCCCTCGTTTTGTAGTAATGACCACCACACCATTGGAAGCTCTCGATCCGTAAAGTGCCTTGGCTGATGCATCTGAAAGAATAGTATAGTTTTCAATATCGTTGGGGTTGATAAGCGAAAGCGCATTATCATCTTGCCCGCCAAATCCCCTTGCGGATAAGCCACCGGTTTCTACGGGAATACCATCCACAATATAGAGTGGCCTATTCCCAGCCCCAATAGAAGTGGCCCCTCTTATCCTGACTGACACTCCGCCACCTGGAGTGCCTGAAGATTGTGTCACTTGAACCCCCGCTGCTTGCCCTTGCAAGGCTTGATCCAACCCACTGATAGAAAGACTTTTTAATTTATCCGCACTCACCGTAGAAACCGCACCCGTAATGTCCCTTCTTTCGACAGAAGAATATCCTACGACTACGATCTCACTTAGTTCTTTTGCCTCTTCTTCAAGAATGATAGAGGCATTGCTTTGACCAGCGTAGGTCAATTCCTGCGTTTTATAGCCGATGAAGGAGAATTGAAGGACAGTCCCAGTTGTTACATCAATGGAAAACTGCCCCTCCACATCGGTAATTGTTCCTTGGGATGTCCCTTTGATAACAACGTTTACCCCTGGCAACCCTGTCTGATCTACAACAGAGGTCACTTTGCCCGTTAGAGTTTGAGTCTGGGCGAAGGAAAAGGTATTTAATAATATTAAGCTAAGAAGTAAAAATCTACCCATAAGCGATCATCGATAATTCACCAGTCCCCTAAAATTAAAGATTTAATAGCAAAGATCAAGTAGGGGTATGCCTTTTACTAAATAATTCAAGGGGTATATCGCCAAATGTCGCTCGGTTGCAAAACTTCTTGTATAACCAAAAGCCATTCAAAACGGTTTAGTTAATTTCGCGCACCTTTTTATTTATGATCGAAGCAGACATTATTATCATTGGAGCAGGCCCTGTTGGGCTTTTCACCGTATTTGAGGCAGGATTGTTAAAATTAAGATGCCATTTGATTGACTCACTCCCTGTGCCAGGTGGTCAGTTAATTGAGATTTATCCTAAGAAACCCATTTACGACATCCCCGGCTACCCGATTGTTAACGCGGGCGAACTCGTAGATAGATTGATGGAACAAAGTGCTGTGTTCAAGCCTGGCTTCACTTTGGGTGAATCGGCTACTAAACTAGAAGAAACAGAAGACGGAAAATATATTGTAACCACCATCAAAGGCACTAAGCACAAAGCACCAATAGTAATCATCGCAGGAGGGCTGGGTGTATTTGAACCACGCAAACCACCCATTGAGCATTTGGAAAAATATGAAGACAAAGGTGTAGAGTACATCATCCGCGATCCGGAGTTTTACAAAGGAAAAAAAGTGGTTGTCTCTGGTGGTGGAGATTCTGCCTTGGATTGGTCAATTTATTTAGTTGAAAATAATATTGCGAGTGAGCTTTCTTTAGTTCATCGTAGAACTTCTTTCCGTGGCCATTTAGATTCCGTGCAAAAAGTGATGGACATGGCTGCTGCTGGAAAAATAAATTTGATCACCGATGCAGAAGTGGTTGGTATTTCTGGCAATGGCAAGGTAGAATCAGTAACGATCAATCATGCAACGCTTGGTAACATCGTAAGACCAACCGATCATTTTGTTCCTTTATTTGGGTTAACACCAAGCCTCGGCCCTATTGCCGATTGGGGACTGGAGATTGAAAAAAATGCCGTAAAGGTTAACACATTTGATTACTCCACAAACAGAAAAGGAATCTATGCCGTTGGCGATATCAATACCTATCCAGGGAAATTGAAACTGATTCTATGTGGCTTCCATGAAGGGACACTGGCGGTGCAATCTGCTTTCGCAAAGATTTTCCCCAATAAGAAAAATGTGTTGAAATATACTACCGTAAATGGGGTGAGTGGATTTTGATTTGAAGATTGATTAATTTGAAAATTCGTTGATTCGGCAATTCGTTGATTAAGTCGATGGTAGAATTTCTCTGCGGCTCTTTGTGAACTCTGTAGTTAAAGAAAATTGTAGTATGGAAAACATGATCAAAGTGAACATCATCGACCGCGAGGGCAAAACGCATGAGTTGGACGCGCCCACGGACATGAACATGAACATCATGGAAATCTGTAAGTCGTATGAGTTACCTGTGGAGGGAACGTGCGGAGGGATGGCATTGTGTGCTTCGTGTCAAGTTTACTTAGAATCAGACACACAATTGCCAGAACAAAGCGATTCTGAATTGGCTATGTTAGATCAAGCCTTTCATGTAAAAGACAACAGCCGTCTTGGCTGCCAAATAAGGATCAAAGGAGAAATTGATGGGATTGTGTTGAGGCTCGCACCATGATTCGCCAATTAGGCACCAGGCGTTAGGAAGTTCTTAACAATCTTGAGAGTGATTTTCTAATGCCTAACCCCTAACCCGTACCTAAGTTTTGTTCCCATCGGCTTTTCAAAAAAGGATACAAACCCACCGCGCTTATTATTATCAATGTGCCAGCATAAAAATTCCATCCCATTACTTCTTGTTGACCAAAGATTAGTAATGCAAGTATTATCCCATACACCGGTTCTAAGTTTAGGGCCAGTTGAATAAAGAAAACCGAAAGTTTTTTACTGAGTTCGATCATCACCGAATACGCATACACAGAGCAAGCAGTGGCCATGATGCCGATATACACCCAATCCATGATGGCGGGCGAGAGACGCAATTGTTTATCTTCTGCAAAGAATAATTGATAGATCGGAAAGAAAAGCGCAACGGTTAAGCATGCTCCTACCATTTCGTAAAATGTAATAGTGTAAGCACTCACTCGTGCTGCTAACTTTGAGTTGGCCACACTGAACAATGCTGCGGTCAATCCCGATACAATTCCAAGGAACAATCCCAACGCATAATTAAAATCAAAAGAAAAGATCAATACCAATCCAATCAACACCACCAACCCCAAACCAACCTCTAACGCATGGATTTTTTTTCTCTTGGCGATTGGCTCAATGAAGGCAGCCCAAAAAGAACAAGTAGCAAAACCAACTAAGCTTGTAGAAGGATTGGACACTCTACCCGATGCGAAAAAAGTAATCCAGTGAATGGCCACGATCACTCCTGTCAAAAGAACTTTGATCAGATCGCTGTTGCTTATTTTAAAAGTGCCGCGAGTGACCAAAATCAAAAAAGCCATACCAATTGCCGCCAATAACGTGCGATAGAAAACCATTTCCACTGCTGGTATGGAAACGAGTTTGCCTAAGATAGCTGTGAACCCGAAAAGGAATACAACGAAGTGAAGTTTGAGATAATCTTTGGTAGTGGCAATCAACGGGGCACAAATTTATACATGAGCAAAGCAATGAAACCAAAAATGATATTGGGCAACCATGCTGCTAAAATAGGTGCCAGCGCGCCCGTTTCGGCAAAGGTGCGGGCAATAGTAAAAAACAAAATAAAAATGAACGCCATCAAAAAACCAAGTGCAATCTGAAAGCCCGTGCCACCACGGCTTTTCCTAGCTGACACAATCGCCCCCATGAAAACCAACACGTAAATATAAAATGGTGACGAGTAGCGGATATGTCGCTCTACTTCATACGCCTCCACTCCCGTTGATCCCCTGAATTTCAATGTATTTATTTTCTCCGTCAGTTCGGGGTTGGTCATACCACCGTACATCTTGCTGTCGTTTTCAAAATCTTTGGGTGTAATCACCAAGGTAGTATCAAGGTTGTCTCCCTTTTCTACTAGCGGAATGTCGCTCACTTTTTGTACTTGAAAAATACTATCCACTTTTTTTCTTTTCCAAAAGCGCAGTGTCCATTTTTGCTTGGTAGAGTCCCATTGAATATTGTCAGCAGAAAGCTTTTCTACTAGTCTATCTTGATCAAATCGCTCCAATGAAAATTGATAGCCCGTGTTTGCCTGATTGTTGAAATTCTGAATGAACAGATAAACATTGGGTGCCACTTGCATGTGCACGTTTCTTTTCTCAAAATAAAACTTGCTTTGAAAATATTGCATTTCAAATATCAGCCTGTCGTGGTTGGATTTAGGGATGACCCATCCATTCAAGAAAAAACTTATGGCGGCAACAATGGTGGCCGCCATAAAATAGGGAAACAAGAACCTGCGGAAGCTGATACCACTGCCCAATATGGCAACAATCTCTGTGTGAGCTGCCAAACGTGAAGTAACATAAATGATGGCAATGAAGATGGTAATGGGCGAAAGGAAACCAGCAATCCACACAACGAAATCAAAGTAGTAGCCCAAGATCACCATCTTGCTCAACTTGAAGAAGATGAACTTGTCGATCTTTTCCGTTAAGTCGATAATGCAAATGATCGCCTCCAATATCAGCACCACAAAGAAAAATGTGGAGAGGATTTTTTTGAGGATGTATTTGTCTAGAATTTTCATTTTTAGAACTTGGGGCTTAGGAATTAGTACTTAGGACTTAGGGCTAGAGGGAAAGAGTTCCCAAAATTCTGTGTAGCCGGCTAAGTCCCAAGTCCCAGTGCCTAAGTCCTATAATCTTGTAGAAACTATTTTCACCATTTTATTTTTCCATTCTGCAAAAATACCTTCTTGAATTTTCTGCCGCGCTTTCCGCACCAGCCAAAGATAGAAGGTTAGGTTGTGGATAGAAGCAATTTGCGCGCCCAAAATTTCTTTGGAGATGATCAGGTGCCTCAAATACGCCTTTGAATAGAAAGTGCTCACGTGCCCTCCCACTTCCTTATCAATAGGATCGAGGTCATCTTTCCACTTTTCGTTTCTTATATTGATAATGCCTTGTGTGGTGAACAACATACCATTGCGTGCATTGCGCGTTGGCATCACACAATCAAACATATCAATGCCGAGGGTGATACACTCTAAGATATTTTCGGGTGTGCCCACGCCCATTAAGTATCGAGGCTTATCTGAAGGCAAGATGCCACAGACTAAATCTGTCATCTCATACATTATTTCATGTGGCTCGCCTACAGAAAGACCGCCAATGGCATTGCCTTCTTGGTTTTGGTTGGCAATAAATTCTGCCGACTGCTGACGCAAATCTTTGTACGTGCTTCCCTGCACAATGGGAAAGAGCGTTTGCTCATACCCATATTTTGGTTGAGTAGAATTCACCTGATTGATACAGCGCGTCAGCCAACGATGTGTGAGATCCATTGATTTTTTCGCATAACCATATTCACAAGGATAAGGCGTACACTCATCAAACGCCATGATGATGTCTGCACCAATGGTACGCTCAATGTCCATCACGCCTTCGGGTGTAAACGTATGTTTCGATCCATCAATGTGCGATTTGAAGATCACGCCTTCTTCCGTGATTTTTCTGTTTGCGCCCAATGAATAAACTTGGTAGCCGCCACTATCAGTGAGCAGTGGGCGATCCCATCCATTGAATTTATGAAGGCCACCTGCTTTCTCGATCAACGGCAACCCCGGGCGCAGATATAAATGATAGGTGTTGCCCAAGATAATTTTTGCGTCAATATCATCTTTTAGTTCGCGCTGATGCACAGCCTTTACCGAACCAGCCGTGCCAACAGGCATAAAGATAGGTGTGGGTATTTCGCCATGATCCGTTTTGATCACACCACTTCGAGCGTTAGAATAAGGGTCTTTGTGCGAGAGACTGAATTGCATTTGGGCGCAAATGTAATCACATAAAGATAGTTTGTATAATAACAATAAACTGGTATGCTAATTTTTGATGACACTGCACCCGCGGCAGGGATAGTAGTGGAAAGCCCGCTAAGGGTTGGACGTGCGTGGGCGCGGACTTGTAACGGATAGCCCGGCTGCCGCCCAAATTTTATTCGATGATCTACTACCTACTGGCTACCACTTACCGACTCACTTTGTATTTCATGCCGCCTAATTCATACCTCTTGTTATCTTTGTCCGTTTTTTAACTCTTAATGTTAACTGCTTGTTTGCTCTCACTGTCATTTGCTTTTCCGTCCTGGCCATTCAACTGATTTATTTGATCTTGTTTCTTGTTGCTTTTGGCAAAAAGAAAAAAGAATCGCCTCAAGAGTCGCGACCGGTGTCTGTGATTGTGTGCGCGCATGATGAAGAAGAGAATTTAAAAGAACTAGTGCCGCTGCTTTTGCAACAAGATCACCCCCAGTTTGAAATAATTGTGGTGGAAGACCGTTGCAATGATGGCACGTTTGATTATTTGCTTCAGGCCACGAAAGAACACGAGCAATTGAAAATGGTGCGAGTGGTAAATAAACCCGAACATATCCATGGAAAAAAATTTGGTTTAACGCTTGGCATAAAAGCCGCGAAGCACGATTGGGTGTTATTCACTGATGCCGACTGTAGACCTGTAAGCAATAGTTGGATTAGGCGCATGACGGAGAAATATAATTCTGATACGAAGTTGGTACTTGGTTTTTCGCCTTACTTAAAATCACCGGGCTTGCTGAACGCGTTTATTCGGTTTGAATCTTTCCTTGTTGGGATTCAATTTATTGGACTGGCTTTGTTGGGTAAGCCGTACATGGGTGTAGGAAGAAATTTGGCGTATCACAAATCGTTGTTTTTAGATAACAAAGGTTTCAATGAGCACTTGGGTGTGGTGGGAGGTGATGACGATTTGTTTGTAAACCAACATGCCGTTAAAAAGAACACGATGGTGCAAATAGGGGCGGAGTCGCTCACCTTTTCGAAACCGAAAACTAGGTGGGCAGATTTCTATTACCAAAAACTCAGGCACTTGTCGGTGGGTAGTCGCTATAAATTTTCTGATAGACTAATCTTGGGCTTATTTGCTTTAACGTGGCTATTTACTTGGTTTTTGGTAGTTCCTGCAACCTTTTTTAGCCCATTGGTTTTCTGGTTTTTTGGTGGCCTATTGTTGAGATGGGCGTTGCTTTCGGTATTGTTTCACATCGCTTCGCGCAAACTCGGTGATGCTTTTGATAGCTGGAAAGTGCCGTTTTTAGATTTTGTTTACGCCTTTTATTATCTTGTTGCCGGTGTTGCCGCCTTGGCGGCCAAAAGAATACAATGGAAGAGGAATTAGACGAGAGCAGATTTTCATCCAAGGCACTGGAGGACTTCCGGTTGGTGGATATGGCCGTAGGTGGTGATGACAAGGCGTATGCCAAGTTGCTGCAACGCTATAGACGACCTGTGTATCATGTGATCTTAAAAATGGTGCGCAACGTAGACGATGCCGAAGACTTGATGATGGAGTCTTTTTCAAAGGCATTCCGCAGCCTGCACCGTTTCAAAAAAGATTTTACGTTCAGCACATGGTTGTTCCGCATCGCGACCAATAATACCATTGACTTCATCCGCAGAAAAAAGATCAACACGCTCAGTATTGAAAACGCTTACACGGATGATGATGGAGGTTCGGTATCCATTGATATTGAGGACAAAGGTAACTTGAATCCGCAGGAGGAATTTATCGGCTTGCAGAAAGAGCAGATCATGCAAGAAGTGGTGAATATGCTTCCACCAAAATATCAAAAATTGGTTCGCTTGCGCTACTTTCACGAACTAAGTTACGAAGAGATTGCTGCGGAAATAGAAGCTCCCCTCGGCACTGTAAAAGCGCAACTCCACCGCGCCCGCGAGCTGATGTATGACTTGGTGAAGAATAGTAAGGAGCATATTTGATTTTCAAATTGATCAATTTGAAAATATGTCAATTAGTTCATTGCATATTGGCTAATTGATCATTTATCCATGGGTGTAATTCAAATTGACGCGATGGAAGAAAACAGGTCGCTCCTCTGGAGCTGGCAAACTGGTACTTATTCTTTACTACTGACAGGTCGTCCCATATGGGACTGAGTACCCTAGCGGGGTAAACTGTTAGTAGAAAAGTAAAAGTTATAAATATGATAGCTCCATAGGAGCGGCCTAATCATCGCGTCAATTTGAATTGCACCCTTTATCCATTGACCATTAAATCCATTTATGTATTTTTGTAGTTGATTATCTGGCTCCGTAGTACAATGGATAGTATTTCAGATTCCGATTCTGAAGATGTAGGTTCGATTCCTACCGGGGTCACTTAAATGATGGGCATCAATTTGATTGGTGTCCATTTTTGTTCTAGCCAACTAGGCACTGGTAGAACTTCAAAACTTCACCACCCCCCAAAACGCTTTCTTTGGCTTCAAATTTTTATCAAATAACAATGGATAATCTTTTCTCCCCTTTACAGGAAAGTTGTCCAACCAACTATCGCGATCAGAAATATTCCAGAACGTGACTGCGGAAATGTGTTGTTTGTGTTTTCTGAAAAGTTCGAAACTCATTTTATACACTTCCAATTGCTTGGCTTCCCGTTCAGCAGTGAACGCAGTATCCGCATCTTCAGGTTTTGCTTCCCGCGCATTGTGTTGTTTAGGATAAACAGAAATATCTAATTCAGTGATCTGGAGCTTTAATCCAAGCGTTGAAAAATCTTCTAGCGTCTTTTCTAGTTGCTCTCTAGAAGGTTCATTGACAGCCCAATGTGCTTGAAGGCCGATTCCGTGAATGGGTATTCCTTTTGATTGGAGGTTTTTAACCATTTTAATAATCTTACTTCTTTTAACAGAATCGATTTCATTATAATCGTTATAAAATAAAAGTGCATCTGGATCGGCAGCATGGGCGTACTCAAATGCCTTGTCGATAAATTCTTCTCCACAGATTTGATAGAACAGTGAATTATGAAAGAACGCATCTTTTTCATCTGAGATGGCTTCGTTCACCACATCCCACGCATAGATAGTTCCCTTGTATCTTGATACAACAGTGGTAATATGATCTTTCAATCGCTGAAGCAATACGGCTTTGGTGACTTGCTTGCCTGACGCATCTTTAAATAACCAGTCAGGTATTTGATTGTGCCAACACAAAGCGTGACCACGCAGCTTCATGTTGTTGCGTTTTGCAAAAGCAACAATCGAATCGGCATCTGCCCAGAAATATTCGTTTTCTTTTGGATGGATTGGCTCCATCTTCATAGCATTCTCAGGCGTCATGCTACTGAATTGTTGAAGTATCAGTTTGGCTTCGGCTGTTTTCAAAGACCTCGGTGAAACGGACACGCCCAAAGTAAAATAATCTTTATAATAATCTTTCAATCCCTTGGCGCTGTCGATGGCAACCGCATTATTTGATTCCTGCGATTTTTCTTTAGTCGTACAATTTGCAAAAGGAATAGCTAAAATCAGGGACACAAAAAATTGAATGTTTTTCTTCATAAAGCTCAAAATTAACTCTCAGCTATTTTTTTTCTTAAAGATGATTTACGCACAATCAATTCAGATCGAACAACAATGGTGTTGGTGCTTTTAATATCAGAGACTCCCTTCAAATGATTGATGAGGTTGCGTGCGACAATCTCTCCAATATCAACACCAGGATAGTTGATGGTACTCAACTGTGGATCGACAATTTTACAGATGGCATCATTGTTAAAACCAACGATGGCTATTTCTCCTGGTATTTTTACACCGTGTTCTTTCAACGTATGCATGCATACGGCAGCAGAAAAATCGTTGGTAATAAATATCCCGTCAGGTTGGGGCTTCATTTTTAATATTTCCAATGCAGCTTCCACGCCACACTGTTCGCTTAAATCCTTGATCAATACGTGATCTTTCTTGTAGTGCAGGCCACTGTCAGCCAAGGCATCCATATACCCCTTGTGTCGCTGTGCATACACATTTCGCTGAAGCGTAGCAGTTACCAATACAATATTTTTGCAGCCTTGTGCAATAAGATGCTTGGTTGCTTCATAACCGCTTTTATGATTATCAATTATGACTTTTGTGTTTGAACTATTCTCCACAACGCGATCAAAGAATATTACAGGAATGCCTTTCTCTTCAAATTGCTGAAAGTGAGATAAGTCTTTTGTGTCAAAAGCCAAAGAGGCAATCAGCCCGTCTACTCGCTTGTGAAAAAGATTCTGTGCATTGGCTACTTCTTTTTCGGCACTTTCAGAAGAGTGAACGATAATTAAATCGTATCCTGCTTCGGTAGTTACCTTTTCGATCCCCGCTAAAACAGAAGTAATGAAATTGCTATTTAGCTCGTGCAAGAGGACGCCAATAGTGTTGGATTTCTGCTTGCGAAGGCTGCTGGCAAAATTGTTGTGCCTGTACCCGAGTTCTTTGGCGGCATCTTGAATTCGCTTGCGCGTTTTTTTGCTGATTGCTGGGTTGTCTTGTAGCGCGCGACTTACCGTGGCGGATGATAACTTGAGCTTATCGGCAATATCGTAGATGGTTATTTCTTTTTTGTGCTTCATGGTAACGAGTCGTATTCTATAAAAGTCGTGAAAAAGGATTAATCTAAGCGGAGTTTCATAGAAGCAAACATAAATGTAGAACATAGCATTGATATGCGCAATCGGTTGCATAAATTTACCCACCATGAATTGCAAGCTCACCTTTATTTTCCTTGCTATTGTAATCAGTTCTTGTTCAAAACAGAAAACAAGAACAATGGTCTCTATCAAAGGCAATCAATTTTATATCAATGAAGAGTTGACCTACAAAGGAAGGTATTGGCAAGGGAATAAAATCGAAGGATTGCTTTTCAATTCACGAATGGTGCAAGGTATTTTTGATGATTTGAATCCGACCACTCGCGATAGATTTAACTACGCAGACACCAAAGTGTGGAGTGCTGGTAGAAACACCAATGAATTTGTGGCAGCGATGGCGCAATGGCGTAGTTATGGATTGCTTGCCTTTACACTCAACCTTCAAGGCGGTAGCCCGATGGGTTATGGAAATGAAGGCTGGATCAATTCGGCTTTTGATGAGAATGGAAATTTGCGTGAGCAATATATGGAGCGGCTTACACGAATTTTAGATAAAGCAGATGAACTTGATATGGTAGTGATCTTAGGCTATTTTTATTTTGGACAAGACCAACATCTGAAAGATGAGAAGGCTGTTGTGCATGCCGTTGATGCAATCACCAATTGGCTGTTGGATAAAGAATACAAAAATATTTTAGTGGAGATCAATAACGAATGTGATATTAGTTATGATCATGCCATCCTTCAACCCGATAGAGTTCATGAATTGATTGAACGAGTGAAGGATATGGAAAAAGATGGGTATCATTTGTTGGTTAGTACCAGTTACGCTGGAGGAGTTCTCCCTCGCACAAACGTGGCGAAAGTGGGAGACTATATTTTGCTTCATGGAAATGGTGTGGAATATGCTTCGCGGATTTCAGAAATGGTCGCTTCTACTAAAAGGCTAGACGGCTATCATTTTCAACCGATTTTATTTAATGAAGACGATCATTTTAATTTTGAGGCGGACAGTAATCACTTTGTAAATGCTGTGCGTAGCTATGCCTCTTGGGGATATTTCGATTATCGAATGAAAGGCGAGGGATTTGAAAATGGATATCAAAGCATTCCTGTTGACTGGGGTATCAACTCTGAAAGAAAGAAGAGCTTTTTTAAAAAATTGAAAGAGATAACAGAATACTAACAGGACTTAGGTATTAATTAAGATTTTGTAGGCGTCTGACACCTATCAGGTGTCTTGACGCCTAGCTGCTACGTAACTCCACATACTAAATTATGAAGAAGATATTTTTGATCGTATCTATTTTGATTTCTATCGAGAGTCTTTCTCAAGAGAAAGCTAAAAATCAAAAGGAAAGGTTAGCGCAATACATTGGCAACTGGGTAAGTACCGATGCGATTAGCGATAGCAAACCAAGCTTAAAGCCATTGATTAAAATGTCGGTAATCTCTAAGATGGATGGCAACACGCTCGCTGTGGAGGTTTTTCAACGACAAGATTCTATCTACAAATTAATTTTGACTGAATTGATTAGCTACGATGCAGTCACTGATCAAATAGTTGCGTTTGGGCAAAATACGGCAAGACAATGTTTTGTGGGCAAAGGATTTTTTGATGTAAAAAATAAGTGGGTGATGGAAGATCGGAATTTAAAAAACGAATTGACTATGAAGGTCACTTTCGATTTCATCAGTTCTACGGAAGTAGTTTTGAAAGGGGAGGTGCCAAATAGTAGTGGATGGCAGATGAAGTACACTAAGGTTAGCAATAAATAAAAAAATATGAATCGAATCGTTTTAATCATTTCGGTAATCGCTCTTACAAGTTCATGTCAGAAAGCAGATTCACAAAATCCAACGACTACACCCGTTGCTGTTTCAATAAACCTTTCAGAATTATTGGTAAACGTGACTCCTGTTGATAGAAGGTATTGCAAAGCAATGCACGAACAAGAGAAAGGCATTCTGCATGGAGCTGGTCAAGACTTTAACGGTTTTAGTGATTACGCATCTACGTTGGGTAAGCCTCAATACCCATTAATATACATGACCTACATCGGGCTGATCAATACAAAAGAGCAGATTGATGCATGGGGTCTTCAGCTTAAAAGTGATCTTAGTAGATTACCTAAAGATGTAGTCCCGCAAATAGGATTGAGTATGACCGGTGGCAATGATAATGGATCAGGCAAAACGATGCAGGTAGCAAGAGGAGATTATGATGCGCAGATTGCAGCTTTTGCTAAGGCAGTAAAAGATTTGGGAAGGAAAAGTTTTGTTCGCATTGGGTATGAGTTTGAAGGCTCTTGGAATGGATACGATGCGCAAGGATATATTGGTTCGTTTATCAAGATCACCAATGAACTACGTAAAGTAGGTGCAAATGCAGCTACCGTTTGGTGTTCTGGTGGTGGCTCTGCGGGATTTATGTCGTGGGATAAATTGGTAAACTTTTATCCAGGCGATGAATGGGTGGATTGGTTTGGCGTGGATATTTTTTCACCAGAAGAAATAACCGACTCGCGATTGATTGCTTTTCTAAACAAAGCAGATCAATATAAAAAACCCGTGATGATTGGCGAGACTACTCCGCGGTATGTAGGCACGCTAGATGGTAAAGCATCATGGGATATGTGGTTCAAACCTTTCTTCGGTTTGCTCTACGCCAATCCGCAGATCAAAGCGATCTGTTACATCAATTGGGATTGGATCTCTTGGTCAAACAAATTAGGATTTGGATGGCAAGACTGGAAAGATGCACGGATAGAAAAAAATGAAACAGTGAAACAAGGCTACATTCAAGAATTGAAGAAGCCGATTTTTGTTCATTCGAAGGAATGATAACCTACTTTTGCTTATACACATCATCATCACTTTTACATTCAAACCAATCATAGAATGCCTTTGATGAACTAGGCTTTCCATTGGAAGTTGCATACATCGAATAAAACGAGCCAACAAAACCACCAGCTACTTGTGTGCTCAAAAATTTAGCATCTACATTATCTTTGAGTGTGTACCATTTGTCTTTTTGAGTTCCGTAATAAAAGGCATAAGCATTTCCCTTTGCCTCAATCTTCAACTTCACTTCATTCTTGACCAAGAAAATAGGAGAGGAGGCAATTAATTCTTCTCCTTTATAAAGTTGAATCACTTGGTTTCCATTGTCGATAGATAAGCATAAAAAATAATTATGCTTTTCGTTTTGATAGACAAGTAACCCAGCTTTTTCATTGGCTGCTTTAGGCTCAAAGTTTAATGAGGTTGAGGCATATCCTTTTGTATGTGCCTGACGAAATCCTATGAAAGAAGGGTTGCCAACCCCACTACAAGTTTGTGGGCGAAGTTGTAGTGCAAGCGTTCCATCTGTGAGTGAATACCAATTTTCTCTTAGGGTACGCAAAAAACTGTAACGATTGTTTAAGGTAGCAGTAGTAAAGTCATCTTTGAACAAATAGTTCCCATTGAATTTTTCGATTGATGGATTAATTTTTGAACTAATGGGATAGGTATACTGAACTGCACTAAAATTCGGATTGATTGTTGGCCAACCATCTTTCCACTCTACGGGAGCCATGAATATTTCTCTACCTGTGTTAAAATAATTTTCTTCATACGGTCGACATCCTAAAAATACAGCCCACCATTTGCCATCCTTCGCTTCTACAAAATCTGCATGACCTGTGTTGGTAATAGGATTTTTTCTTTTTGGGTCTAAGGTTCTTTGTGTGAGGATTGGGTTTTTGTCATACGGAATAAATGGCCCTTGTACACTTTTACTTCTAAAAACAACTTCAGAGTGATTGTAGTCGGTTCCGCCTTCTGCACAAATCAAATAATACCAACTATCTTTTTTAATTAAATGCGGCCCTTCAATCCAAACGGGTTTCTTGCTCATGTCTGTTCCACCGTTTACAATTATTTTATTGTCGCTGATAATTTTTAGTTGTTTAGCATCAAAGGCATTCATACGAATGGTACGATGCCCATCGTGTAACGATTTATTATCTGGCGGAATACTGTTGTAGACAATATAGGCTTTGTCGTCTTCGTCAAAAAAAATGGAGGGATCAATGCCGTCTACTCCTGGCAGCCACGCAGGATTGCTCCAAGGGCCTTTTGGGTCTGTGGATGTTACCACAAAATTTCCGCCCTTATCTACCAATGTACACACCACATAAAAGGTTCCTTTATGATAGGTGATAGCTGGTGCGAAGAGGCCTCTCGATACACCCGCACTATCTAAGTTCAATTGCTCTGGACGGTTTAGCACGTACCCAATCTGTCTCCAATTGAGCAAGTCCGTACTGTGAAAAATAGGCAGCCCAGGATAGTATGCAAAAGAAGAATTGACAATGTAATAATCATTACCCGCTCGGCATATAGACGGATCGGGATAGAAACCAGCTAGGATCGGGTTGGTAATAGATTGTGAAACGCCACTAAAGGATTTGCCGAATATCAATAGAACAAAAAAAATAAAAGCTATTGAATGGTGCATTCGCGAATAGAAAATACTCATACGATCCTTCATTAAAACAAATTTGTATTAAATACTGTGTTAAAATTTTCCTTGAAAAAAGGAATAGAGCTAGTGATCAATAGTGCAAAACTTCAGTCGCATCCAACTCTGGCCCACCACCTCTATTGCCAGCCCCCGCTGAGATGTAGATTTTGTTTTTATATCTAACTGCTTGCATACCATGCCTCCCTTGCTGTAGTCGAAATGTTTTTATCCATTTATTTCTTTTGGTGTCAAACACCTCTGCTTCATTATGGCCAGTGTCTTGTTTTCCACTCTCTCCACCAATTACTACAAATGAATTTTCCATTGGTACCGCAGAACAACCAGCGCGCGGAGTTGGGATGTTGTTTTCACTTGATAAAGTAATCCACATCTGTTTTTTAAGATCGAAGACATCTACCTCGGGAACAGTAATGGTAAATACTTGATCAGTTTTCGCATTGGTTCTTCTGCCTCCTGCCACATACAATTTATTGTTAACAGCCACTGCTTGAAAGTGATCGCGTGCGCGGGGTGCATCGGGCAATTGTTTCCATTTCTTAGTTTTGAAATCATACTCGTCCATCCACGCTACGTTACCATCAAAGTGTCCATCTACCACACCGCATATTAATAGCAATTTATTTCCTACGATCAAACATCCAGCTGCGCCTCTTCTTCTAGTTTCAGGTATGATCGTTTCTACTCTCCATGTGTTGGTTGATGGAGAGTAGGCATACACTTCTGCTACGGGTTGCTCATGCGGAAAGGGACCCATGAATGCACCAGCGATGAAAATCTCGTTCTTGTAAACAGCCGTTTGAAAATGATGTAGTTCTATTGGCGCACTGCCAACACTATCCCATGTTTGATTAATAAAATTGAATCGGTTGATTGGTCTAAAGCCACGTCCTCCTATTAGAAACATGGCATCGCCCACGGTAGCAGCACCGCACTCACTTCGCTTGGTGGGTACATTTTTTGTTTGTACTACTGAAAATTGCTGACTGAAAACGGCTAATGATAAAGCACACGCTAAAACGGTAAGCCAACTTATTTTTGACATGTTTATTTTTTCTCTACTAAATCTGATTGGGCAATATGACCATCCTTCACAACAGTAGTTTTGTAATTACTCTTGTCAACCACAATGGGGTTGAGAAGAATCGCGTCTACAGAAATGTTTCCATAAATCCATTTAGTTTTGCCTTTGATGGGTTGACCTTTGGCCAAGTCCATGGCAGATTCTGCGGCAAGGTATGCGAGCGGTTTAATCGGCTTATAGATTGTCATAGTCTGTGTTCCATCGATGATATGCTGTATTGCAATTAAGTCAGCATCTTGCCCAGTCACAAGCACTTTCCCTAATAGATTTGCTGGTAATGCCTTGATGACACCGCTCGCTAATGCATCGTTGGCCGCAATAATTACGCTAGGCTTTTCTTTAGAGGTTGCGAAAAAACTATTCATCTTCGTAGTAGCTCCCTTCTCACCCCAGTCATCCATGTTTAAATCTTCGAGTATTTTAATGTCTTTGCTATTGATAGCAGTTCGTAAAGTTTTCAGTTGTCCTTTTTTGATGAGCACAGAATTGTTATCAGAGATAGGGCCACTTACCAATATGTAATTTCCTTTGGGCATCTTGCTTTGTACATATTTTGCTTGAAGCTCTCCAACTTGCTCGCTATGATAAGAAATGTACAAGGTCACATCTGGGCTGAGGATGAAACGATCGTAAGAGATCAAAGGTACTTTGGCGGCTTTGGCAATTTTAGCAATCTCTATGGCTTTCTTGCCATCCACGGCAACTACCACCAATACTTTTACTCCATCAGCTATTAACGCCTTACACTTTTTCAACTGTTCGGCTGGATCGCCTTTGGCAACTTCAACTTTAACCTTGCCTCCCAATTCTTTTACCCTATCTACAAATAGCTTTTGATCTTTGTACCACCGATCAATTACATAGCTGTCTAGAACCAACCCTACCGTTTGTGCATTTGATAAATTGCCTATCATACAGATAAAAGCAATCAAAAACATTTTTACAGATAAGTTTTTCATAAAAAATGTAGTTTAAGTGAATGGTTCTTTACAATCGAGAAGAAAATGAGTTAAGTGAGAGCTTATTTTTAAAAATCTTGTGAAACAATTTAATTTACTCCTAATGACAAACACCTTCCAAAACTTCGTTCAGAGTTTCAATTTAAAATTATTAATACTTGGCGCGACAATGATCTCCATCTGATAAACTCTAGGATGGCTCATTTCTGTTATTCTATACTTCACCTTTTCTGGACTGGCTTCGACAATCTGGCAACCAAACCATGCTGCGAGCTCAGAGTCAAAAAAGTACCACTTATCCATTAATATATCTAAACCAATAGATTGGATTTTTGCTTCGGCTTCTTGTTCCGTTGGGAAAACTTGTAATGGAAATTTAAACACAGTAAAGGCTTGCCATTGATTAGTATCACCTATATTCCCAACGAATCCTAATAATTCATCGTCTTCTTCTCGTATTACTGGCCGTAATTTCATAGTTGACTACTAAAGAAACACATCCTTTTCACCTTCCAATACTTTCTTATTTGCCTCTGCGCTTCATCACTTTTTTCACTGCTACAATAATAGCCGCTGCATCCAATCCATATTTTTTCATTAGGTCAGCAGGCTTACCGCTTTCACCGAAGCTATCGTTCACCGCTACGTATTCTTGCGGAACTAAATCTTTTGTTACAATGAGTTGAGCAATACTATCGCCCAACCCGCCAATTCGATTGTGTTCTTCGGCACTAACCACGCAGCGTGTTTTAGCAATTGACTTTAAAATAGCTCCTTCATCTAATGGTTTGATCGTATGAATATTGATAATCTCTGCATTGATTCCTTCTTCTGCTAATTTTTCTCCAGCTAAGATGGCTTCCCAAACTAAATGGCCTGTGGCAACAATAGTCACATCAGTGCCTTCGTTCACCATCCACGCTTTGCCAATTTCAAAAGGTGTGTTTTCAGGAACAAATACGGGAATCACTGGTCGGCCGAAACGCAAGTATACGGGGCCTTCGAATTTTGCGATGGCTAGTGTGGCTGCTTTCGTTTGATTGAAATCACATGGATTGATTACCGTCATGCCTGGCAACATCTTCATCATGCCAATGTCTTCTAAGATTTGGTGCGTGGCTCCATCTTCGCCCAAGGTCACGCCTGCATGCGAGGCACAAATTTTTACATTCTTATTTGAGTAAGCAATGCTTTGTCGGATTTGATCATAGACTCGGCCAGTAGAAAAATTCGCGAACGTGCCTGTAAATGGAATTCGTCTACCAATGGTCATACCTGCTGCGATGCCCATCATGTTTGCTTCAGCAATGCCCACTTGAGTGAACCGATCTGGAAACTCTTTGATAAAGGCGTCCATCTTTAATGAACCAATTAAATCGGCACAAAGGGCAACTACGTTTTTATCAAGCCTTCCTGCTTCCAAAAGGCCAACACCAAAGCCTGAGCGTGTATCTTTTTTTTCTGTGAATGGATATTTTTTCATTCTACTCCAAGTTATAAGTTAATGGTTAAAAGTTATTAGTAGCGCTCCATGTCTTGCATTGTCTCCCGCCTCGGGGACGATGCTTTAATATCTACTACTATAATAATTCGTAGCGTCACCGAGGCGGGAGACGATACTTGACAACGTGCTCACTATCTCGAGCCTCGGTAAGGGATAGTAGCGGAAAGCCCACAGCGAGGAACGAGCGAGGACTTGTAGCGGATAGCCCGGTGGCCGCTGCGCCTCGCGCGGACATGCCGCCTGTTAATAATCTCCCAGCGTCTCGGGCAACTGCGCCAATGCGGTCGCGAGTTGCTCATCGTTTGGTGCCACGCCATGCCACTTGTGACTGCCCATCATAAAGTCAACGCCATAGCCCATGGTGGTTTGCATCAAACTACAAATCGGTTTTCCCTTTCCTGTTTTTTGTTTTGCTTCCGCCAATGATTTTACAATAGAGGCCATGTCGTTGCCTTTGCTTTCCATCACGTCCCAACCGAAGGCTTCGAACTTCGCCCTCAAACTTCCAAGCGACATAATTTTTTCAACAGGGCCGTCTATTTGTTGACCGTTCACATCAATCGACATGATGAGATTATCTATTTTGTGATGTGGGGCAAACATAGCTGCTTCCCAAATCTGACCTTCTTGCAACTCGCCATCGCCATGTAGGGTGTAGACAAGAGAAGCATCGTTGTTTCTTTTCTTTGTAATGGCCGCACCAATGGCAACGGACAAGCCCTGACCCAACGAACCCGATGCGATGCGCACGCCTGGAAGATGTTCATGCGTGGTGGGGTGACCTTGCAAGCGTGAATTCAGTTGACGGAATGTGGCTAGTTCTTTTACATCGAAATAACCGGATCGGGCCAGCACGCTGTAAAACACGGGTGAGATGTGGCCGTTGGATAAGAAAAACAAATCTTCATTGATGCCATCCATTTTAAAAGCACGTTCGTGTTTCATTTGGTTAAAGTAGAGTGCCACCAAAAAATCGGTGCAACCCAATGAACCTCCTGGGTGACCCGATTGGCAAGCATGCACCATGCGCACGATGTCTCTGCGAACTTGGCTTGCTACTTTTTTTAATTCTTCTATTTCCATTTTCTATTTTTTTTAGGCCTCACCCTCGTTCCCTCTCCGCAGGAGAGGGATGACTGTGATTATTTAATTATCTGTTAATTATTCAAGTTTGCTTTCTACAATTTGCTTCCTGATCTTCTCCCATGGTCTGTGTCTTCATAGACCACTCACTTTTTGTTTATGGTTTCGGTCTGTGAGGACACAGACCGAGGGTTAGTCATTACATCTTCTTCGCGTCCTCTAAAAACTTTGCTAAGCCAATATCCGTAAGCGGATGTTTCAATAAACCAAGGATTGAATCCAATGGACCAGTAATCACGTGAGCGCCTGCTTCGGCACACTGGATAATGTGATTGGCATTGCGAATAGAAGCAGCCAATATTTGGGTTTTGTATCCTTGCACAGAATAGATGCTTGCAATTTGTTGTATCAATTGAATGCCCTCCCATCCGCTATCGTCAATGCGGCCAATGAATGGCGACATGTAGGTAGCACCAGCTTTCGCAGCGAGTATCGCTTGGCCTGCGCTGAAAATCAACGTGCAGTTTGTTTTAATGCCGTTGTCTGTAAAGTATTTAATGGCTTTCACGCCATCTTTTATCATCGGTACTTTTACGATGATATTTTTGTGGATCTTCGCTAACGCTTTTCCCTCTTCTACAATTTCTTTGTAGGTAGTGGATAGTACCTCTGCACTAATGTCACCATTTACTATTTCGCAAATGGTTTTGTAATGCTGGTTGATTGCTTCTGTTCCTTTGATGCCTTCTTTCGCCATTAAAGATGGATTGGTAGTTACTCCATCAAGGATACCTAGGTCGTTTGCTTCTCTGATCTGAGCCAGGTTGGCGGTGTCGATAAAAAATTTCATTTGGTCATTGTTTAAGTTTTACTATTCTGTTTTCTATGGCTTCAAGCCGCAAGCCTCACGCTTCATGCCTGTGTCGGTACATAAAACTTTTAGTTTACGCCAATCAGCCTGCAGCTTGTGGCTTGAAGCTTGTGGCCTTTACCTCACAGTCAACTTTACCGCCTCCGTTTTATCCGATGCTGTTCCAACCATGATTGAAAAATCCCCTGGCTCTACAATCCATTTCATGTTCACATCGTAAAATGACAACATCTCTGGATTAATTGCAAAACTAACAGTTTGTGATTGACCTGGCTCTAGCCAAATCTTTTTAAATCCTTTTAATTCTTTCACAGGCCTAGGCACAGAAGAGTATTCATCGCGGATGTATAGTTGAACAACTTCCGCTCCTTTTCTACTGCCTGTATTCTTCACTTCTACGCTTACTGTCACTTCTCCATTCTTGTTCATAGTGGCTGCCGACAAGGTTGGCTTACTGTATTGAAAAGTGGTGTAGCTCAAGCCATGCCCAAAGGCAAATAGAGGCGATACATCAAAGCCTAAGTTGTATCCTCTGCGAGCGGATGGCTTGTAATTGTAGTAAGCAGGAATGTGCCCTGATGTTCTTGCAAAAGTGATTGGCAATTTCCCGCTTGGATTTATTTCACCAAATAATGCATCGGCAATGGCATAACCTCCTTCTTGGCCTAAGTACCAGCACTGTATTACTGTGGAAACGGAGTTAACTAAGCTTCCAATGCTAAGTGGAGGGCCACTGTTTACAAAAGCACAAGTTGGTTTTCCTGTTTCGGCAATAGCTTTGATCAATTCATTTTGTCCGTTGAGTAATTCCAATGTTGGTAGGTCACCCAAGTGATTGCTCGCCCAACCTTCACGGCTCATACTTTCATTGCCACCCACAAATAACACCACTACATCTGCTTGTTTGGCCACAGCAACAGCTTCAGCAAGTTTACTCTGCGCATCTACATTTTTTGCTAAGTTGATAGAGTCTGCAAACCAATTATTTTTGTCCGTGAGGGTTGTGCCTTCTGCGTACAATACTTTGATGCTGTTGCCATATTTTTCTTTGATGGCATCAAGCGGGGAGATACAATGTCTTGGAATGCTGGAGTAGCCACCAAGCAAACACTTGGCAGCATTAGGGCCGATCAGCGCGATGGTTTTAACTTTGGTTTTATCGAGCGGCAAAAAATTATTTATGTTCTTCAACAACACCATTGATTCATTTGCTGCTTTTAAAGCCACTGCTCTTTTTTGTGGGCTGCCTACAATCTCTTCAGCTTTCTTTGCATCTACATACGGGTCTTCAAATAAACCCAAGCGGAATTTAGCAATCAGTATTCTAGTTACCTTTTCATCTATTTCGCTCACAGAAATTTTTCCTTGATCAACAAATGGTTTTAGGTTTGCAAACCCACCTGGGTCTGGTGTTTCTAAATCTACCCCAGCCTTGAAGGCCAACAACCCAGCCTCATCTAAGCTTGGTGTAATCTTGTGTAGAGTGGTTATATCATTAAGCGCAAAATAATCGGACACTACAATGCCGCTGAAGCCCCACTCTTTTCTTAAAATATCTTTCAACAGATAAGAATTAACGTGAGCGGGCATACCAAACAATTCATTGTACGCTGCCATCACATTCATTACTTTGCCTTCTTGCACGGCTGCCTTGAATGGTTTAAAGAAAAATTCCCGAGCGGTGCGCTCATCTAAATTGCTAGGCGATACATTCAATCCTCCTTCACTTTGTCCATGGATGCCAAAGTGTTTTAACGTAGCCGCAACTTTATTTTTTGCTAAATAAACACCATCTCCTTGGTACGCTTTTATCTGTGCTACTCCAATTCGCGAGATCAAGTAAGGATCTTCGCCTAGGGTTTCTTCTGTTCTTCCCCAACGTGGGTCGCGCGTGATGTCAATGACAGGAGCCAATACATGATGGCCACCTCTTGCTCTCACCTCCTCCGCCACATTGCTGAAAATTTCTGTGATCAAACTTTCATTCCATGTACTAGCCAATCCCATCGGTACAGGGAAGTTAGTCGCATCTTGTGTTTGTTGGCCGTGCAATGATTCTTCGTGCGTCATTACAGGAATGCCGAGGCGTGTCTTTTCAACAAAGTGTTTTTGAATTTTATTGTAAAGATCGGCAGCTTGTTTGGGGTGAAGCCCTAAACTATTAGCTCCAGCGTTTTCATTTAAGCGGGTGAGTTCTCCCAATCCGTTTTTAAGAACATCAGTTGCTTTGGCTTCATCAAAATCGCCTTTGTCGTTTAATATTTTCGATTTTTGAATCCACAAGGATTGCACCTGCATCAACTTCTCCTCCAACGTCATTTTGCTCAACAAATCTTTTGCCCGCGCTTCGGGCGAAAGAGTTTTGTTTTTGTAAGCGGGAGATTGCGCTTGAGCGAAGCTGTTTACAAGAAATAATGAGAGAAGTAGAATTGAGTTCTTAGATAAAAGTTTTTTCATGTTTAATCTTTTTGTTAAACCTCCAAAGTCTTTGTTGCTTTCGCACAGACCTTGGAAGTTAGTTTCTGGTTGAATCAATTGCTTACCAAAAAATAGTATATAAAGCGGCCAGTACACCCACCACAATCAAAGCACCTGCGGTAAACGAAGGGCTCATTTTAAACATCTTACCATCTATCTCAAGTCCGTTCGATTTAATTCCTCTCTTGTGGTCAACAAGGCTGATAATAACCATACCCGCTACGCAGATGACGAACACAAAACCCATTCTATCTAAGAAAGGAATTTCGAAAACGCCTGCATCATTCGCCTTGGAGAAGCCGAAGGGTTGTAAGAACGACAAGTCCATGAAGCCTGGTAAGAATTTGAAGAAGAGAGATGCTGCGAACCCTCCGATGGTGGAGAACAAGGCTGCGTTGGAAGTTGCTTTTTTCCAGAAGAAGCCGAGGATGAACATGGCAAAAATACCTGGGCTTACGTAGCCAGTAAATTCTTGGATATATTGAAAACCCTGTTTCCCTTCGCCCATTAATTTTTCTCCGATTAGTAAGGCAAGTATCACCGCAATGATCATGGCAACAACTACGGTTGCTTTACCAACTATTACTAAATTATTTTCACTCGCGTTCTTATTGATGGCTTTCTGATAAATATCCAATGTAAAAATAGTAGCAATGCTATTTGCCTTGCCCGCTAACGAAGCAACAATAGCCGCGGTGAGCGCAGCGAATGACAAACCTTTTAATCCAACTGGCAATAAATTCAAAATGTTAGGGTAGGCTTTGTCGTAGGCAATGATCCCTTTGCTATCCAACATCTCTGCTTGAAACATTCCTTTTTGGTGAAGCACGTAAGCAGCGATCCCTGGCAACACAACAATCACAGGCATGAGCAACTTTAAAAATGAAGCGAATAAAATTCCACTTCGTGCAGTTTGTAAATCTGCCCCCAAAGCACGTTGCGTGATGTATTGATTACAGCCCCAATAATTTAAATTCACGATCCACATACCTCCAATCAAAACGGTGAGGCCTGGCAGATCAAGGAAACTTTTATTATCGCTTTTCAAAATCATGTGAAAATGATCATTGGCTTGATCTTTCAATAAGCTTAGCCCATTGAATACGCCCGTGGTGCCGAATTTTTCGCTCACCAAGTTGAGTGCTAGATAGGTGGCCACTAAGCCGCCCAATACCAAAACAAAAACTTGAATTACATCGGTGTACCCGATCACCTTCATGCCACCTAGCGTAATGATAATAGCGAATATGGAAAGACCGATCATACAGGCAGTAAAATCCAAACCCGATATTCCACTTACGGCCAATGCACCCAAGTAGACGATTGACATTAGATTTACGATCACATAAAGCAGCAACCAAAACACTGCCATGATCATTGCCACTGTGCCATTGTACCGCTGATTTAAAAACTGCGGCATGGTGTAGATTTTATTTTTCAAATACACAGGAATGAAAAAGATAGCCACGATCATCAACGTAAGTGCGGCCATCCACTCATACGTAGCAATGGCCAATCCCATTTTAAAACCACTTCCACTCATGCCAATCATTTGCTCGGCAGAAATATTAGAAGCGATAAGCGAAGCACCGATAGCCCACCATGATAACGAACCTTCTGCTAAAAAATAATCGTGCGATGCCGTGGTAGAAGCCTTTTTCTTTTTTCGATAGACCCAAATCCCATAGCTTGAAACTAAGATAAAATAAAAGAGGAATACGAGGTAATCGGGAGTTTGTAAACTATTCATGTGGCAATTGGTTTGGGTTTAAGGAATTTAAAATCGATGCCTTTAAGTTCAGTCCTTTTTAAACCTCACCTCGCTTCTCTGTATAACATAAAAGCGAGGTGGGGCTTGAACTTGGCGACATCGGGTTTTAAATGTAGCGATTAATAATGTTTTCTACATACTCCTGTTTACCACTAATTACCTTTGGTTCGCCTTGCTCGATGGCGTAGGTGCGCAAATCTTCCAAAGACATTTTTCCGTTTTCAAAATCTTTTCCTTTGCCACTGTCGAAACTAGCGTAGCGCTCTGCCCTTACTTTCTTGTAATCAGATTTTTGTAGGATGTTATCGGCAGTGATCAATGCCCTAGCGAATACATCCATACCGCCCACGTGTGCATAGAACAAATCGGCAGGGTCAGTGCTGTTTCTTCTGATCTTCGCATCGAAATTGATACCGCCACCGCCAAAGCCACCTGCTTGAATGATGATCAGCATGGATTCAGTCAGCTCGTTGATGTCATTAGGGAATTGATCGGTATCCCATCCATTTTGATAATCGCCTCGGTTCGCATCGATCGACCCTAACATGCCTGCATCTACGGCCACTTGCAATTCGTGCTGCATGGTATGACCTGCTAGCGTAGCATGGTTCACTTCGATATTTAATTTGAAATCGTTCAATAATCCATGTTGCCTTAAAAAACCGATGACTGTTTCGCTGTCGTAATCGTATTGATGTTTGGTTGGTTCGCATGGTTTAGGTTCGATGAAGAAATTACCTTTAAAGCCATTTTTTCTTGCGTAGTCTTTTGCCATGTGCAAGAATCTAGCAAAGTGCTCTTTCTCGCGTTTCATGTCGGTGTTCAACAAACTCATGTAGCCTTCGCGACCGCCCCAGAAAACATAATTCTCTCCGCCAAGAGTGATAGTTGAATCAATGGCTGCTTTCACTTGTGCAGCTCCGTGCGCTAATACGTGAAAATCAGGATTGGTAGAAGCACCGTTCATGTATCTTCTATTAGAAAATAAATTGGCTGTTCCCCAAAGCAATTTCACGCCACTTGCCTTTTGTTTTTCTTTTAGGTATTCGGTTAGCGCCTGTAGTCTTTTGTCGTTGTCGGCTACATTGGTCGTATAGTCCACAACATCTAAATCATGAAAGCAATAGTAAGGCAGACCAAGTTTGGTGATGAATTCAAAAGCCGCATCGGCTTTGTCTTTGGCTCTTTCTACAGCATCTGCCTTTTCATTCCAAGGGAATAAGTGTGTTGCCTCACCAAATGGATCTGCACCGCTGCCGCAGAAGCTGTGCCAGTAGGCGCATGCAAAGCGTAGCCATTCTTTCATGGGCTTTCCAGCCACTACTCTATTTTCTTCATACCAGCGGTAGGCCAGTGGATTGTCTGAGCCGAGCCCTTCAAATTTTACTGGGCCGATGCCTTTAAAAAATTCTTTTTGTCCGAGTGTGAGTGACATAATTATTTAAGATTTAAAGATTTTAGATTTTAGATTTTAGATTTAGGGTTTTAGAAGTCAGAAGTCAGAAGTTAGAATTTAGAAGTCAGAATTGCGAGCTCTGGGTACCTGTTTTCATTTGCTTATAACTTTTTACTGTTAGCTATTTTTGCATGGGCTATGTGTGATTTCCTATGTTTCTATCTTTCTATGTGGTTCAAATCCTTCCTTAACTTGTCAACTGTCAATTAATTTTTGCTCCAATAACTTCTTCCAATTTTCATAAAGTTCATTGTACAGTGCTGTTTGCTTTGGCTCAATCACCGCAACGGGCTTTCTGTTTTTTGAAGCCGAAGAAGCATCTGAAAAAATACCGCTTCCTATGCCCGCACCGATGGCTGCACCAAAGCTTCCATCACCTTCATAAAACTCAACGGCCACGTTGTTTACATTGGCAAAGCTCTCTGTAAACACATCGCTCAAAAACATGTTGGCTTTGCTCGCTCGGATTACTTTGGGGTTCATTCCATTTTCTCTCATAATATCCAATCCATATCGAAGTGCAAAAGCAATCCCTTCTTGCGCAGCACGAAACAAATGTGCATTACTGTGTTTATTAAAATCAATATTCTGTATGCAAGCCCCGATTATTTTGTTGTTCAGCATTCGCTCCGCACCATTACCAAAAGGGAATATTGAAACACCATCGCTTCCAGGCTTGACTGATTTCGCGAGTTCGTTCATTTGTTGGTAGCTAACCTCCGTGCCTGCCATAGTTTTGATCCAGCGATTTAAAATGCCCGTGCCATTGACGCAAAGTAAAACCCCTAACCTTTTTTGTTCCGTTGTATAATTAACGTGGGCAAATGTATTTACCCGCGATTCATCATCATAAGTCAATTGATCACTCACTCCATATATAACACCCGATGTGCCAGCCGTGGCCGCCACCTCTTCAGGTTGCAATACATTTAATGATAAGGCATTGTTCGGTTGATCGCCCGCTTTGTAGGTAACGGGAATTCCTTCTTTCATTGACAACGCAGCCGCAACAGAAACCGTGAGCTTTCCATGCTCCGCAAAAACATTTTTTATCTTCGGCACGAAGGAGGTGCTCAAGCCATAATGTTCAAAAACATCCTTGGACAATTCATTCTGTTGAAAATCCCAGAAAATTCCTTCTGATAGTGCAGCGATGCTAGTAGTTGCCTCACCAGTCAATTTCATGGAAATAAAATCCCCAGGTAGCATGATCTTATCTATTTTCTCATACAGCTTGGGTTCGTTTTGCTTTACCCAAGCCAGTTTGGAGGCCGTGAAGTTTCCAGGTGAATTGAGTAAGCGAAGCAGACATTTTTCCTTGCCAATGGCTTCAAACGCCTTATCGCCAATCTCCACAGCGCGGCTATCACACCATATTATACTGTTCCGCAATACCTTTTGCTCTTTGTCGATCATCACCAGTCCGTGCATCTGGTAGGCAATCCCAATCGCAGCAATATCTTGTGGGTTGTACTTGCGTTGGGCATGCAGCTTCAAAATGGCCAACTGCACATGCTCCCACCATACCTTAGGCGACTGTTCCGCCCAGTCAGGCTGTAAGGAGATGATTTCATTTTCCCCCTCTGGGTACTTGGCCGAAGCAATGGGTTGCAAAGTAGCAGCATCTACCACCGTGGCTTTAATTGAAGAAGTGCCTAAATCTATTCCTAAGAGGAGCATTTTACACAAGTTTGTTACGCCACATAAATATAGAGGTTAGTGCGTAAGACTCGTCAAAAGAAACACAATTTTGTCAATTAATTTGCAATCGGTTGCATTTTATGTAATTTTAATTTTACTTTGTACGGAAATTCAGAAAGCATTGAATTTGCTTGCAATACCCTCGTGTCATGTCAATCGGTTGCAATAAAACAAAGTGAAGGTCAAAAAATCGAAACTAGGATCAATTTAGGGTTGATTATATTTAAGTTAAAAGCATTGGGTCGAACAGCCCAGTGCTTTTTTTTACGGGATAGATTGAGCCCTGAGATCCAAGCATTTTAACCTGCAGCCCCCGCCAGCAAATACAGCACCGCCATTCTCACTGCTACTCCATTCTCTACTTGATCTAAAATAATAGAGTGATGAGAATCTGCGGCATCGCTTGTTAATTCTACTCCGCGATTGATAGGGCCTGGGTGCATGAGCACAATATCTTTCTTCAGCTCGTCCAATATTTTTTTGGTGATGCCGTAATAGAGTGAATATTCCCGTAAGGAAGGGAAATATTTTATTTGCTGCCGCTCTAGTTGTATACGTAGCACATTGGCCACATCGCACCACACCAGCGCTTTTTTTACATCCCATTCTATCTTCACATCCAGTGATGAAATGAATTTGGGCAATAGGGTAGGAGGGCCGCACACCATTACTTCTGCACCTAATTTCTTCAAGGCAAAAATATTGGAGAGTGCCACGCGCGAATGTAGAATGTCTCCAATGATCGCGACCTTCTTCCCTTCTATGCTTCCTAACTTTTCGCGGATGGAAAACGCATCGAGCAGAGCCTGCGTAGGATGTTCGTGTGTGCCATCTCCCGCATTGACAATGTTAGCTTTGATGTGCTTGGCCAAAAAGTGTGGCGCACCCACGCTGGCATGGCGCATCACCACCATGTCCACTTTCATGGCGAGGATATTATTTACTGTATCTAAAAGTGTTTCTCCTTTTTTTACTGAACTGTTGGAAGTGGAAAAATTGACCACATCGGCAGAGAGACGCTTCTCAGCTAATTCAAACGAGAGCCGTGTGCGTGTGGAGTTTTCAAAAAATATATTGGCAATGGTGACATCGCGCAACGAGGGCACTTTTTTTATCGGGCGGTTGATGACCTCTTTAAAATTATCGGCCGTTTCAAAAATAAGCTCAATGTCTTGGCGGGTAAGGTTCTTGATTCCGAGCAAATGCCGTTGACTGAGCTTTGACATAGTTTTAATCCTTATTGATCAACCAGATTTTATTTTGCTTATGGCCTTGCGCTTCCAACTCTACCAGCACTCTTTGTGATTCCAACGTGTCTACATATTTGCCCACATAGTCGGCAGCGATGGGCAGGTCACGGGTAGCCTTGCGATCAACTAGTACAAGTAATTCCACTTTTGATGGCCTACCAAACGCAATCATGGCATCTAGCGCGGCACGAATGGTGCGCCCTGTAAATAGCACATCGTCTATCAAAATCACATTCTTGCCTTCGATGACAAACGGCACACGGGTTTCACTGGCCTTTGCAGGGATTTCCCTTCTGCGAAAATCATCGCGGTGAAACGTGGCATCCAAGTAGCCGAGAGGTATTTCTTTTTTTACGAGGGGTTTCAGTTTTTGATGGATCAACTCGGCCAAAAAGATGCCGCGTGGCTGCATACCAAGGATAACGGTATTTGCAAAATCAGAGTGGGCTTCAATTAATTGTTGGCAAAGGCGATTGAGCGTGATATCGAGGAGGTGCGAATCGAGGACTAGTTTTTTCTGCATACGCCTGCGCGAAGGTAAGGAAAATCTGCGAGGTACAAATTTGTAGTGATTAGTTAGTAACTGGAGTTACGCGCAGTTTAAAAGATTGGCCAAGAATTAGCCAAGAATTTACACGGTTTTTTTTACATAATTCGTGCTTATTTGTGATTATTGGCAAAAAAGAGAGATAGTGTGTAAATCCAGTCATTAATTGGGAAGGAAATGGCTCAATTTACTATTTGTAGACAATCACGTAGAAACCCAGCCAAAGAAGAAATATCAACACATAAGAGCAAGACACAATCCACCAAGTTGCCTTGTTTTGTTTGTGGGCCTTAAATGCAAAGTAATTGACACCACGTACCATGATGAGCACGTAAAAGATTTCAAAAATGCTCAATGCCCTCAATGGATAAGCGAATTGTTTGGGTATGGTTTGATAGTCGAAGAAGTTCATGAGCGAGAGCGGGTAGAGCGTCCTGATTTCGGGAATAGTAGGATCTGTGCGCACAAACAAGAACCAACTGATCTTTAGTACTTCGGGCACGATGAAAATAAACTCGGCCACCATTGCCGCGCTCCAGCACTGGCTGTAGGTGATGCGATAGCCAAACAGAAAGCAGCCTACCCACAACACAAAACCAATAACCGTGAATTTCCACAAGTAGATAAATGGGATGGAAAAAAACTGTAGCGCGCTCACAGCCTTTAAGACAGTGCCTTCTGGGCGATCTTGAAGAAACTCGAAAGCAGCTGTTTCTTGTTCGATGAATGCGATTTTCACATAGAGCAGCAGTGCTGAGATAAGGCAAAGGACAATGAAGGTCAGTTTTTTATCGGAGTCGAAAACTGAAGAGGTGTCTATTTCGTTTTGCATGGCCACAGACAAAAGTAACGGTTTAGTCAATCGCGTGTCTTATTAATCATAACTTTGCTGCTTTGTATGAGTAAAAGTGCTGTTTATTTAGTCTTTCTCTTGATCGTTGCCTGGTTGGCCGTGCCTATTTCTGGTTATGGACAAATCAAGAAGGACACTACCATTATCTTAATCAACGATATAAACATACAACTAGAAGCAACTCAAGCACTCAACGACTTATATGATTTTAAGTTTGCAGATGCGGAGCGACAGATGCGGTGGTTCAAGCAAAAATATGGGTGGCATCCGCTTCCTTACTTTATGCTTGGCCTGAGCGAGTGGTGGAAGATCATGCCCAACACCAAAGAGACGAAGTACGATGATCGGTTTTTGGCCTACATGGACAGCTCTATTTTGGTAGCTGAAAATTTATACAAAAAGCATCCTGAATATAAAATTGAAGCTGCCTTCTTTTTGGCTGCCGCTCACGGTTTTAAGGGCAGGCTGTATGCCGATGAAGAAAGAAAGAGTTGGCGCAAGGCGGCCGTGCAAGGCAAAACAGCTCTCAATTATTTGGAAGTGTGCCGTCAAAAGCAAAACCTAAGCACGGAACTTCTTTTTGGTGATGCATTGTACAATTATTTTTCCGTTTGGGTACCTGAAAATTATCCTTCATTAAAGCCTCTACTTTGGTTTTTTCGCAAGGGCGATAAGGCACTTGGGCTAAAGCAACTGAAGGAGGTGTCGTACAATGCTTTTTACACCCGCACGGAAGCGATGGTCTGGTACATGCGCATTATGAACAGTTATGAGAACGATCAGGTTCACGCCTTTCAAGTGGCGGAATATCTGTATCAAACCTACCCCAACAATCCATATTTTCATCGCTACTATGCGCGCATGTTGTATTCGCGGGGCATCTATCCTGAACTAGAGGTGCAAGCCAAGCAGATACTGTCGTTGATTGACAGTGCAAAGTTTGGCTATGAAGCCACGAGTGGAAGGTACGCGGCTTTTTTTCTTGGGCAGATGTACGATTTTCAGCGCAAAGATGATCTTGCAAAAAAATATTATTTGCAGGCTTGCCAATTTGCCGAAGAGATTGCGGCAACGGAATCAGGTTATTATCTATATTCGTTGATCGCTTTGGGCGAAATAAACGAGCGGCAAGGAAACAAGACGGAAGCGCGCAGGTATTTTAATTTAGTGAAAAAGAAATCTCCCCGAAAGGATGAGGCATACAAGGATGCTAAGAGGAGGTTGAAGAAGTTGGAGAAGGGGGATTGAAACGATGCAAAAACCCAATATTAATTTTGAGAATCTTGATGGACTGCGGTTTATATGTTTCTTATCGGTTTTTTTATTTCATAGTTTTCATACTAACTATGAATATATTAAAGAGGAGCCTGTCTATTCTTTTGTGAAGTGGAATTTATTTGGGAATGGAAACTTGGGTGTGAATTTCTTTTTTGTTTTGAGTGGGTTTCTTATTACATATTTGTTGTTAAAGGAGAAGGAATTTTTTGGGAGAATTAATATTATATCATTTTGGAAAAGAAGAATATTGCGAATTTGGCCATTGTTCTATTTCTGTGTTTTTTTTGGATTTGTAATATTCCCTTTAATAAAGTCAATATTTGGTCAAACACCCAACGAGACGGCTAATCTTAATTACTACATTTTATTTCTTAATAATTTCGATTTTATAAGAAACGGACTTCCTGATGCCTCTATATTGGGGGTGTTGTGGAGTGTTGCTATAGAAGAACAATTTTATCTTATATGGCCTCTAATAGTTTATTTTTTTTCACCTCGAACTTTCTTTTTTTTAATATTATTCATAATTGCAGGCTCAATAGTATTTAGGTCTTTTTATTTTGATAATTATAATGAGATAGAGTATAGTACATTTTCTTGTATAGGTGACCTAGCTATGGGATCTTTCGGAGCGCTATTGACACAAAAAACTGAAATAAAAAATTGGATAGTGAACCTCAACATAATTATTATAATAATGATTTATTGTTGTTTGATAGTTCTTTTTCTTTTTAGAAAAGAAATTTATGCTTGTTTGGGTATCTTCAAAATGATGGAAAGGACATGGATAAGTATATTATTTCTAATGGTCATTCTTGAACAATCCTATGCAAAGCACTCATTTTTTAAAATGAGTAACTTAAAGGTCTTTTCTCGTCTCGGAATTATATCCTATGGTCTATACTGTCTTCATTTCATTGGCATTTTGGCTGCGACAACTATTACAAGTATAATGGGTTGGAATAAATTTTTGTGGCAAGTAATATTTCTTGAGACTTTCATGGCGTTAGCATTAACTATTTTTTTTAGTAAAATGAGCTATCTTTATTTCGAGCTTCCTTTTCTTAGGATAAACAGACGATTATCAAGATTCACTAAAGACTGACGTATTTGAATGGAAACACGCGACTTAGTGGTTACCCCCATTATTGCAATTTTAATTTTTGTATTGGCTTTTCTTATTAGGCCGTATGTAACTGATTCTACAAATGGAAAATATTTTTTACCTGCTTTAGCCGCAAAAATTATAGGGGCATTGGTATTGGGAGTTATTTATCAGTTCTATTATGATGGGGGAGATACCTACAATTACCATACGTATGGAAGCAGGTATATTTGGGAAGCCTTTATTGACTCGCCAAGTGAGGGCCTTAGCTTATTATTTTCTGATGGTAATTATGAAGGGAATTACTATGAGTATGCAAGCAGAATAATATTTTTTGCGGATCCAGCATCATTTTTTGTTGTTAGGTTGGCTGCTATTTTTGATCTATTCACATTCTCCACCTATTCTTCTACAGCCATCTGCTTTGCTGTTTTGAGTTTTATAGGAATGTGGATGTTTTTTTTAACTTTTTATAAAAAATATCCTGATTTGCATTGGCGGATTGCATTGGCAATACTTTTTATTCCATCCGTTTTTTTTTGGGGATCAGGGCTTTTGAAGGACACGCTTATGGTGGCATGCTTAGGCGTTGTTACTTATCAAGTCGATAAACTTTTTTTTGAGAGGAAGATATCGTTTCTCAATGTGTTTTTATTGATTATTTCTCTATGGTGCATTTTTTCTGTGAAAAAATTTATACTTCAGGCCTTTTTGCCTGCGGTTTTTTTGTGGATTTATCTCACCAATCTTAAACGTATAAGCTCAGTAGCTGTACGGGTATTTGTATTTCCTTTGATAATGGTTTTTTTGGGTATTTCTGTTTACTATTCAATCGTAAAAGTGGGCGAAGGAGATAGTAAGTATGCGGTAGAAAATATCGCTAAAACGGCAAGGGTTACCGCTTACGACATCAGGTTTCAAACAGGTAAAGATGCAGGCTCTGGTTATACGCTTGGCGAATTAGATGACTCCTTTGGCACAATGCTCAAATTGGCACCGCAAGCAATCAATGTATCGTTATTCAGACCCTATTTATGGGAAGTGAAAAATCCGCTTATGTTGTTGTCTTCTTTAGAAAGTATGTTTTTTCTGATTTTAACTTTAACACTTGTCTTTAGGTATCGTTGGTCGGTGGTGAGATCTTTCAAAAACCCAGATATAAGTTTTTCACTCGTTTTTTCATTGATGTATGCATTTGCTGTTGGTATTTCATCTTTCAACTTTGGCACGCTTGCCCGATATAAAATTCCGTTGATGCCTTTTTATGCATTAGCAATAATTTTAATTTTCTATGAGAACAGACCTAAAACTTTGGTGGAGTTAGATAAGGCAGAGTAGTTATTTGTGATTTTTTTTCTGCCAGCATCTCCTATTGTATTGCGTAGATGCGCATCTCCTATTAGTTTTTCTAGACAGTCTAACCATTCAGCTTCTGTTTTGCACAAGAATCCATTTAATCCATGATCGATAATTTTTGTATTCACTCCTATAGGGGATACTACTGCAGGGATTCCTAATGCCATGTATTGCAATGCTTTGAAGCCACATTTCCCTTTTGCCCAGATATCATTGCTTAGCGGCATCACGCCAATGTCTATTTGCAAAAGGTCTTCTATTTCTGTTTGTGCTGACCAGAACTTAAAATCTATAAATCTCAAATTTAGCTTCGGGTCCTTATTGGCTATGATAAGAATGCGTAGTTGACCTGAAAAAATTTCTTCTAACTTCTTAAAAACAGGAATAAGATAATTAAGATATGAAAGGGTAGAATGAGTACCCGTCCATCCAATGACAACGGGAGTTGCCACCTTATTAATGCTGAACTGAGAGGGGTTATGAAGATGAACCGTGTCAATGGTGGTTGGATTAATCACCACGTTCTTGTTAAATAAGAGAGCATAATTGGCGAGGAAGGAATTGCCGCAGCTTACTTTATGGCTCCATTTGCAGATGGAAGAAACTTTGCTATGCCATTTTAAAAATGCTATCAGCCTATTTTCTTCTGATGTATTCGGCAACCAGATGGCATCATCAAAATCATAAATGATTTTCTTTCGCAAAACCTTACCGATAATCCATTCGATGAATGGTGGACCAATAGGCAAACTCTCGCGATGGATAAAAATAAAATCAATTTTTGATAACTGAAACAAAATGGCAAAGCGCCTGGCTATGCCTTTAATAAAGCCAGTTGTTTTTTGCAATACAAATCCAGGTTTATATAAGATAGCCCACGTTTTTTCATCCCAAAACGATTGGAATGAAATCCAAAAACCTTTTTCTTCCAGAAGTTTTAAATACTGTTCGAAGCGAAAGCGCTGGGAGGGAGCTTGACCAAGTGGGTAAGGGGCGAGGAAAAGGATTTTCATTTAGCTGGATACGAAATACAAGGTGCGATTTTTTTTTGAGAGATGAATTAAGAAGTAGCATCCCTTCAAAATTCAAACTGCATTCAGCATTCATACTTCAATTTGATGGTGATAAGTGTAGATTCCTCCTAACTGAACAGCGAATGCTGAGTACTAAATGTAATCCCTAAGCCCCAATCCCCAAGTCCTAATTTAACTGAACAAAAAGGCCACATCATCTCTATTCAACTGCTTGGTAAAGGTGGCATCCTCGCTCACCAAATCATTGGCCAAGTTTTTTTTCTTTTCTTGCAGTTTCAATATCTTTTCTTCCACGCTGTCTTTGCAGATCATTTTGTAGGCAAACACTTTTTGCGTTTGCCCAATGCGGTGGGTGCGGTCAATCGCCTGCTGCTCGGCTGCGGGGTTCCACCAAGGATCCACCAAGTACACATAATCGGCAGCGGTAAGGTTGAGGCCAACACCCCCAGCCTTTAGTGAAATCAAAAATACTTTCACATCGCTGTCTTGTTCAAATGTTTCTACTTGCTCTTGTCGTTTACTGGCTGTAGTGCTTCCATCCAAATAGCAAAACGAGATATTGTTTTTCTTTAGATCATCGCGTATCAAATGCAGCATTTCGGTGAACTGAGAGAAGACAAGCAACTTGTGCGAGCCTGTGTTCTCTTGTATCTCGCGCAATAGCTCCTCACTCTTCACTGAGTCGTTGACGGTCACTTCTTCATCTTTGAGCAGATTGGGATGATCACAAATCTGGCGCAAGCGCAGCAATCCCTCTAGCACATAGATGCCCGCCTTGCCTATTCCTTCCTCATCAATTTTTTTCAACAATAAATTTCGGTAGTGATTTTTGTATTCGTCATACAAATGACGTTGCGCTTTGCCCATGATACACCAGAGGATGGTTTCTGTTTTGGCGGGCAAGTCTTTGGCCACTTGCTCTTTGGTACGCCTGAGCATGAAGGGGTACACCAACTGACGCAACTGCTCTGCCTTAGCTTTGTCTTGGTGGCGGTCGATAGCCGTGGCAAATTCCTCTTTGAAAAATTCGCGGCTGCCCAGTAGGCCTGGATTCAAAAAATTAAACTGGGCAAACAAATCATTAGTATTGTTTTGCACAGGCGTGCCGCTCAGTATCAGTTTGTTTTTCGCCTTCAACAAGGCAACGGCTTTTGCCACTTGCGCCTCTGGGTTTTTAATTGCTTGGCTTTCATCCAACACCACATAGTGCCAGTGAAATTTCATCAATTCTTCTAAATCGATGCGCATGATCCCGTAGCTGGTCAGCACGAGATCGTATTCTTCAAAATGCTCTTGGGTAATCGCTCGTTCGGTGCCGTAGTAAACATGGTAGCGCAAAGAAGGGCAAAATTTTTGCAGCTCGCTCTCCCAGTTGAAGAGCAGCGAAGTGGGGCATACCACCAAGCTGGTGCTACCTTCATTTTTTTCTTTTACAAATTGGAGGAAGGTGATAGCCTGCAATGTTTTGCCAAGCCCCATATCATCGGCCAAGCAACCGCCCCATCCAATTTCGTCTAGTGCTTGCATCCACTCAAAGCCTGCCAACTGATACGGACGCAGTGTAGCCTTCAGTGCAATGGATGGTTCTTCGGGTTTGATGCCACTAAAGCCTGCTAATTTTTTCTTCTTTGCCTCGATTTCTTTTTTTATTTCTTCATTGTCAAATGTGCCATCCAATTGCCCTAACAGGCTAAAGTGGAGTTTGCTCACTTTTAGTGTGCCGTTACTCTCATTGCTGATCTTGAGCAAGGTGCGGTATTGACTGATCCATTCCTGTGGGATGACACCCAGCGTGCCGTCATCCAATAAAATAGCTTCTTGTTTGTTGATAATCGCTTTGCGCAAATCTTTCAGATCTACCTTCTGATCGCCCCAAGTGGCCACCATACGCAGGTCAAACCAATCAGTGCCGCTGCCCGCCTCTACATCTAGCTTGGGCAGATTGGTATTGTACTTGAATTTTTTAAGTTCCTTTAGTCCATACACTGCGTAGCCTGTGGCCTCTACTTGTTTGATCATGGTGAAGAACCAATTGTTTTTCAGTACTTCGGTAAAAGGCAGGTAGTAGTTTTGGTTGTTGTTTTGAGTGGCAAACTTGGGATGCAGTGTGCGCAGGAAGTTGTACAGTTTTTTTTCTTCTCCTTTGTTGCGCTTCAAGATGGATAGTTTGCCTTCCACTTCTTGTATCACCTCAGTCTCGGGCCCATAATCGAGCAGTGTATCCCCATACAAAAATTGTGGCCGCAATACGAGGTGTTGCTCGTTCATCTCGCTCAGCAGCACGCGAGGTTGGGGCGTGGGCTCGGTTATTTCATACTCAAATACTGCCTGCATTTCCACCGAGTGATTCCGTTGCAACGGGATGATCACGTTTAGCAGCACATTCTTTTGCTCAGTGGCAGGGAATACCAACTTGCCAAACTTAAACCGTTGCAAAAGGCTATGGTAATTTTGGTCGGTAGGCAGATAGAGCGTTTTATCGACTTCAAATAGCAGACTGCTCAATATACGTACGTTGCCTTTTATCATTTCACCGTTCAGCTTTAGCAATAGCCAGATAGTGATGAATTTTTCTGTGCGCTCTACTTTGAACCCGATTTCGATGGGGCTTGCACTTAGTTGGATGGGGATGATATTCGCTTGACTAAAATTGCCCTCGGCCAACAGGTATAGGTGAGAGTGTTCGGCCAGCAAATTCCAGTTGTTCTGTAAAAGGCCAGCGCAATGTTTCTGAAGCTTGGTCTTGGTATCAACATTCAATTGATACCAAGGATTGTTGTGGTAGCGATTGATATATGAATTGCCATTGTGCGAGATCCATTCAATCAGACTGTCATCTGAAAATTTCAATACAGCATTGTAGCATTCATCGGGCAGTGGTTTAAGCAGTGAGTAGTTACTAGGTGCTAGTTTTAATTTCGTTATTTTTTCTTTTCCTTTTCTTTCTGCTATCTGCAGCGCCTCTAGTTCAAAGCCGATATGTTTTTGTGAGGCGAAGTTGAAAAGGATGCCCACTTCATAGTCAATCATGGTGCTGGTGGGCAAGAGAGGGCGGATGTGTGCTCCTTCCTCATTTCCATTCAGGCTTTGTTTAAATTCGTTGAGGAATTGTGTATTGTTGGCACTGACCATATAAGCGGGCTTGCTTACCAAAGACAAGCGGCCATAAAAGTCCGTTGACCATTTGAACTCCGCTGCTTCGGGGTCGCTCAATGTGAGCCCAAAGTTTTTCAGGACTTCGTTTTTTTCGTCTTCAAATGTTTTGAACTTATCAAAGTAGCGTGAACCATGCAGCCAATTCAAATAGTAAAATGCAGATGCGGTATGAAGGCAAAGCGGGCTGTCCTTTTTTCCACAGGTGCATTCAGTATCAAATTTGGTGCGTCCGTCAAAATAGATTCGCACTTCAAAGATCGAATTTTTCTTTTCAACGATAGGGAAACGGAAGGTTCTATCTTCAATGAATGGTGCGCCTGTTTTGTTCGCCAATGATTTTAGCTCCTTGTCCTTAGCATTGCCAGCAAGCCTCATTAGCATGGTGATATTGATGCTGTCCATTTCTATTTTGAAAGAACCATCCTGCATTCGGCCAAGGGAAGAGGATAGTGTACTTGCTAATGGCTGTCCTGCTCCAGGCAATTCCGTGACGACCTCAACCAATTTCCCTTCGTCATATTCGTCTTGATAGAATTCGTCCTCAAACTCATTTTCAACTTCGTTCTCTCCAACATTTTCTTCAGATAACTCATTTTTAAGATAGATGATAGCCGCTACCGCATGTTTGCAATCGCCATAGCTATTAAAGGCGGGGCAAGTGCAGTTCACATCTAAGTAATCGTCTGCCTCGGGTGTTATAGAAACATCGTATGGTTTATTCCTGCTTTCGCTGGGCACTGCAATAGTTACTTTGATGCCCTTCTGAGTTAACTTTAATTGGTAATTGACCGCCTTGAGTATCCGTTTTGCCTTGTGTATATCACCTTCAAGAGCATCGTCCAAATAGTTTTCCAGTACTTTACCAATGGTCATTTTGCAAAAGTAAAAAGCAATAGGTAATATTAAAATGTTGCTGCGTTTATCTCACGACTTTGATCATTCGCTAGTCTGAAAAGAAGAATAGAAATACCTAAAATGAAAACACATAAGAGAAATGGTACTGTCCCTTAATCCGTGGATGATTGCTTGAGAAAATCGGATAGGGCAATGTGATAAAGTGATTTGCCTTTTTTCACCTCTTTCGCATACTGCCTTTGTAAAGTTGGGTCGGCCAAAACCGATTTGGCATATTGTACTGCTTGCTGAAACCGTTTGTTGGCCTTTTTTTGCTTAGTACTGAGCTTTACCTTGCTCCGGTCTGGCATTTTTGAAATTACTGTTCCATGGTTATACTGCCTGAACAAAAGACCTTGCAGGCGACCACTGAACCCCTGTACCAACACATTTGATTTTATTCTTGCCATGCACCTTTGTTATCCATTGCGAAGGTAGTGAAAATTCGGTTTGTTTTCAATGATCTGCCGTACATTTGCCGTTGATCTGCCGTTTATTTGCCGTTCTTATGCCGTTAACCACTCGGAGTAGGGTTGGACAAGACCTTATTATGATGACTTCGATTAAGCCACATAGTGTTCTGTAAGACCACCATGGCATAGCTTGGCGATAGGCATGGCCACCCAGAACACTGCCAGGAGGTATAAACAAGGTGACAATTTGGGGTAGGATGTTTTAGTGCTAAATTGCTGCCAGATGAATGAAGACGTATCAAAAGGCATTGTGGTCAAGGAGTATACAATCGACTCAGCCCCTCCTGTCTTTAATATGCGGGAGCTTTTGCAATACCATGAATTGTTTTATTTTTTTACTTGGCGTGATATAAAAATCAAGTACAAGCAGACAGTGCTTGGCTTTTTGTGGGCGGTATTACAGCCGCTATTAATGATGGTGGTCTTTACTTTCTTCTTTGGCACTGCATTGAACGTGCCCTCTCAAGATTTACCTTATCCGGTTTTTGTTTTTTCGGGGCTGTTGCTCTGGAATATGTTTTCCACAGGGCTAACAGGCGCAGCCAATAGCATGGTCAACAACTCGGCCATTATCAAAAAAATTTATTTTCCACGGCTCATCATCCCCACTTCTGCCATATTGGTTTCCCTTTTCGATTTTTTAATGGCTTTTGTGCTATTCATTCCCTTGCTCATTTTTTATAAGCAACCTGTTTCGTTTAGTGCATTGTGGTGCTGGCCACTTGCTCTGTTCCTTACGATAATAGCTACTTTGGGGCCTGGCTGCTTATTAGCTGCGTTGAATGTAAAATATAGAGATTTCCGTTATGTAATACCTTTCTTGATTCAGATATTGTTTTTTTTAACACCTGTTATCTATCCCGTCTCCATGCTCAAGTACCCAGTGTTGCAATACATTTTGGCACTTACCCCCATGTATGCGGCTGTTGAGTTGTTTCGGTTGCCATTGACAGGGGCCGAACTAAATCAAACCTTTTTGTTGATTAGCCTGAGTGCAAGTTTCTTCTTTTTGTTAGTGGGCATTTTTTATTTCAAAAGAACGGAAGACTTTTTTGCCGATTTTGCCTAACTCTTATGAAACCGATTTTAGAAGTAAACAACATAGGCAAAAAATATCGCATCCAACATTTGGCAGGCGGCTACTTGAGCTTGCGCGAGCGGATGTCTGGGGTATTTCGATCAGGCAAATCACAAACGGAAGATTTCTGGGCACTCAACAATGTGTCATTTGAGGTGAAAGCAGGTGAATCGATTGGAATTATTGGGAGGAACGGAGCGGGCAAATCTACGTTGTTAAAGATTTTGTCAAAGATCACGCCACCTACTAAGGGAAAGATTGTTTCACGCGGTCGTATCGCAAGTTTGCTAGAAGTAGGCACTGGTTTTCATCCAGAGCTAACGGGTCGAGAAAATATTTTCTTCAATGGTTCACTTCTTGGCATGAAGAGGGCTGAAATCGCAGGTAAGTTTGATGAGATAGTAGACTTTAGTGGTGTAGAGAAATTTTTGGATGCTCCGCTCAAGCATTACAGCAGCGGTATGCAGTTGAGGTTGGCTTTTGCTGTGGCGGCTTTTTTGGAGCCTGAAATTTTGATCATTGATGAAGTGCTAGCAGTGGGTGATGCGGAGTTTCAGAAGAAGTGTTTGGGGAAGATGGAGGATGTGAGCAGGAGCGGGAGGACGATTTTGTTTGTGAGTCATAACATGGGGGCTGTATCGAAACTTTGCCCCTCTGCAATGCTTTTGAGTGATGGCACTTTGCAATATTTAGGTGATACAAATCGGGTAGTGTCTAAGTATCTAGAAAGACTAAGCGATAGTGACTTTATTCAAGATAGACATGAATCACACAAAGATATTTACATCAGCAAGATAGTACCGCAAAATCAGTTAGGTGAAGCTACTTCTGAGTTTAGGCATGATGAAGATGTTTGTTTTGATATCGGTATCAATAAAAAAGTAAAAGAGGATAATTATAGGCTGTTAGTAATTATTCAGGATGAATTAAAGCGTAGAGTTTTTTCGGCTGAGACATTTATCCAATCAGAGCATCTTCAATTAAGAATTGAAAGGAATATATTGACGAGGGGTAGGTATTCCCTTATGTGCATAATCTATATTCCAGCAATCGCAAAGTTTGATGTAATTGATGATTGTTCATCTTTTTCGATTACTGACAGTGGTTCTCATTTCTCGCACTTAGACACCTTTGACTATGGTGTTGTTTTTGGTCGTTCACATTGGCAAACAATAATATGAAATTGGGTGCGTGGTTAAGGAAAATGATCAAAGCGATCATTTCTGAAAAGAAAGTTGAGCCTCCATTTTTTACTAGAGATTGGTTGAGTAGTAGCGGATTTCAAATAGGAGAATTCACCTATGGAAGACCTGCAATTATGCATTTTGGAGAGCAAGCTACTCTTCAAATTGGGAAATTTTGTTCAATTGCAGACGGGGTAACCATTTTTTTGGGAGGGAATCATCGGACTGATTGGGTTTCTACATTTCCATTCAATAAGTTGCCAGAAGCCTTTCCAAATGGTGTTAATATTACAGGTCATCCAATTTCGAAAGGTAACATCACTATTGGCAATGATGTATGGATAGGGTATGGAGCCACTATTTTGTCTGGGATTATTATTGGAGATGGTGCTGTTATTGCAGCTAAAGCAGTAGTAACAAAGAACGTGGCACCTTACGAGATAGTGGGAGGCAATCCGGCTAAACATTTGAAGTACCGATTTAACGAAAATGAAATTTCTGAGTTATTAAGAATAAAATGGTGGAACTGGGACATTGATAAAATAAAATCTAATCTATACCTAGTATGCCAGCCAGACATTGCAAAATTCATTGCTAAAAACCCCATTTAATTTGTTCCTCTTTCATTTAAAGTCCATCAAATGCTTAATACAGGTATCATAGCCAAAGCCAAAGAAATAGGAGATAGGTTACGATTTGGAGAGATTGTTTATCATCCCACTAAAATGACCCTACCGTCAAGGCTTATCACCTCTAAGTCTCAAGCATGGGTAGGATTGGAAAAAATAGTTTTGGATATCATAGAGTTTTCTAAGATCAAGCAGGAGAGCGCGCTTGAGTTTGGTGTTGAATTTGGTTACTCCATTGCTGTACTTGCCAATTATTTTAAGTCTGTAAAGGGTATTGATATTTTTACTGGCGATGAGCACGCTGGTTTTCATGGTGATATTTATAATCTCGCTAAAAATAATCTCAAGGATTTTGATAATATTGAATTGATTCGATCAGACTATAAAGATTACATTTCTGCCAATGACCTGAAAGTAGATATGATTCATATTGACATCATTCACACTTACGAAGACACATATTCGTGCGGGCTGTGGGGCGCAGAGCATTCTAACTGCACTATTTTTCATGACACACAAAGCTTCCCTGAAGTAAAAAAAGCAGTAGCGGATATTGCTAAGCGAACTAAGAAGAAATTCTTTAATTATCGAAAACATAACGGTTTAGGGATTCTGATTTAGAGAAAATAATCCGTGAAATGTTCAATGCATGAGAATAGAAAATAGAATTTTAGGGCTTGATATATTGCGTTCAATTGCTATAACACAGGTCTTATTAATTCATAGCGTTTACTTGTTGCCAGACATTCAAAAGGAATGGCTCTTAAAGGTAATACCAACTATTGATGGGGTTTCCATTTTCTTTGTTTTGAGCGGTTTTTTAATTGGCGGAATTCTTTTGAGAGAAATCGAGAATAAAGAATTTGAGCTAAAAAATTTAGCTCAATTTTGGATGCGAAGATGGTTTAGAACACTGCCTAATTATTTTCTAATTATTTTGATTCTTTTTTTATATGATATCTTAATTTATAAGACCAATTCTCACCTATCGTTTCGGTATCTCTTTTTTGCACAGAATTTTTTTTCTAACCATCCGGATTTTTTTCCAGAGGCTTGGAGTCTGTCAGTTGAAGAATGGTTTTATTTATTATTCCCAGGCGCTTGCTATATTTTATTCAAGGTATTTACTATAAGGCGTCATGCAGTCTTTGCTTCAATCCTATTTTTTTTATTGATTCCGTTTTTTTTAAGAACCATCGCGATTTTTAATTATAATGATGATTTGATACTAAGAAACGTTGTGATTTTTAGATTGGATAGTTTAATGTATGGGGTTGTCGGAGCGTACTTATTCCGTTCTTATTCGAAAATTTGGAATGGAACTAAAAATCAGAGCCTATTGGTTTCGATAATTTTGCTATTACTCCTATTTTTTGCTCATCTTACTTTGCCTAAAGAACACTTTTTTTGGCGATCATTCGTATTCAACATTGAGTCAATAGTAACGCTAGCAGCGCTTCCTTTTTTTTCAAACTTAAAAAGAATTCGATTCACTTGGCTAGCGAAAACCTTTACTTTCATAAGTATTGTTTCTTACTCGATGTATGTTTTAAATCTGTCAATAATTCAATGGAGAATAATTCCAATTTTCCTGTCAATCACAAATTTAAGATCACTTGATCCTATCCTACTCAAAGCTTTGAGTTTTTTTCTATTCTGGCCTTTCTTGATCGTTAGTTCATACCTAATGTTTCGGTTTTATGAAAGGCCTATGACGAATTTGCGCGATTATTTCGCAACATCTGGGAATAATGTATAAATTGGAGTTGACTAATTGTTTCTTAACAGAAGCATTAACAAGAAAAAATGACGATAGTTAAGGAACACTTACCCTCAAGGTTTGAGGAACTTGATGCATTAAGAGGAATAGCTGCCTTAATGGTTGTTGTTTTTCATTTGACCATGGGTAGGGAAGAGGCCAAGCTTGGTTTCAAAGTTGGTACTACTGGTGTAGATTTATTCTTTATTATCAGTGGCTTCGTCATTTCGATGAGCATCAACAAAATTTCGAATGCCATGGAGTTTGTGATTAATCGAGTATCTAGATTGTTCCCTACGTATTGGGCTTCAGTGACTTTTACTTTTGCCATAATCACGATATACGGATTGACTAAATCAGAGCCTATCAGGTGGGCGGATTATGTTGGCAACATGACTATGTTCCAATATTATTTGAATATACCCAATCTCGATGGACCTTATTGGACGATGACCACGGAGATGCTATTTTATGCCTTTATGCTTTTATTATTTCAAGCCAGACTATTGCGTTACATCCATTTGATTGGATCTCTTTTAGCCATTTTAATAGTTATTTCTTCCCTCTTCTTTTGGGGTCCACAAACTCAAAGCGTGTTTATTCTTATCCCTTTGCTTGAATTTTTTCCCTTGTTTTTTGCAGGCATTCTTTTTTATAAAATAAAGACTGAAACAAAATATTTTTATCACTATTTACTTTTGGCAATTTGCTTAGCCTCGCAAATACTTTTGTTCGCTCATGCGGGCGGGTCCAAGTCGTTTATCAATCAAATAGAATATGCCATTGCATTAAGTGTCTATTTTTTATTGTTCTTGCTATTTGTTCACAACAAGCTATCCTTCATCCGTAAAAGGTTTTTTTTGTTTTTAGGAAAAATTTCTTTCGCTTTATACCTTACTCACCTATACCTGCTAAATGGCCATGTTCTACCATTGCTCATCAATCGATTAGGAATTCATTTTTGGATAGCTTCTCTACTGGTTTGTCTGCCAATTTCAATAACTGTGGCTACGGCCATTACTTATTGGATAGAAATACCCTATGGGGCGAAGATGAAAAAATGTGCTTACAAATATATTTTTAATAAGTAGATTCCGATTTTATGATGGAAACATCAATGCTGGATGGCCCAAAAGTTTCTGTGATTCTTCCGAATTACAATCATGAAAAGTACCTAAAGCAAAGATTGGATTCAATTTTTCAGCAGACCTTTACTGATTTTGAAGTAATAATATTGGACGATTGTTCTACGGATAATAGTCGGTCGGTGATAGATATATACCGTTCGCATCCCACGGTTACACATATTGAATTTAATAATCAAAATTCTGGTTCCGCATTTAAGCAATGGAAAAGAGGAATTGATCTTGCGAAAGGTGAATGGATTTGGATTGCAGAGAGTGACGATTACGCAGACCCAGCATTTTTAGAAAGAATGATATTGTTTCTTAAGAATAACAATGGGCGAGTCGGTCTTTTATATTGTGATTCTTGGATTGTTATTGATGGAATAGTCCAAGCTGAAACATTCGGAATGCGCAAGAATAATAAACTTCAAACTCTACATTGGAGTAATGACTATATCAACAGCGGTATTGATGAAATACAAAACTTTCTGCTTGCATACGGCACCATTAATAATACAAGTGCCGTACTATTTAATAGAAGTGTGTTGGTTAAATCCAATTCATTTGACTTGAATTTGAGATTTATGGGAGATAAATATGCATTTGTGAAAATGCTTGCCCTCTCAGATGTGGGTTATGTTAACATACCGCTTAACTATTATCGGGGTTTGGCACATTCAAAACCAAAACACACTGACGATTACTTAGATTATTTTTATGAACAGTTTTTGATTTTCGATTGGGTTAGTCGGAATATCAAATCTATTGATAAAGAATGGTTTTTCCGAGCCCTCTTGTTGAACGCGGAGATTTCATTGGTTTCTGGTTGGAGGGGGAAGAAAATAAAGACATGTATTGAACTCTTGATGACAAATTGGATTTTGTTCTCTAAAATTATGGGTCATAACTTAGTAAGGACGCTGAAACAATTTTCTTTTTAAATTTCTGAGGCATGACAAAGACATTAAATTGGTTGCACAGGAGAAAGTTCTATGCCTTGCTTACCTTAATAATTACCATAGCGTATTTTTTCAAAGGTTATGGATTCGTACAAGCAAAATATCATACTCAATTCAGAGCTTATGAATTTAAGGTGAAAGGGGTATCATATTTAAGTATTGGCCCTGGCTGGGCGTATTCTTTCGCGTACCTTAAAAATTTGCTAATTGATACTTTTTGCCATTTTTACATTCCTAAGAAAGGTGACTGCGTAGTAGATATTGGGGCAGGACTAGGTGAAGAGGCGCTAGTGACCGCGCAGTTAGTATCTAATTCTGGATCTGTTTATGCTATTGAAGCGAATCCCATCACTTTTAAGGGCCTTGACTTTGCCAATAAATCAAATGATTTCTATTGGGCAAAAGTAATTAATGTGGCAGTATCAAATATGGATGGAGAGGTTACAATTGAAGATGACACTCAAAGTTATTTGGGCAATACAATCAATAAGGCTGGCAATATTGAGTCTGTCCCTGTTAAGGCATTAACCTTTGATTCGCTAGTGCGTGAAAATAAAATTGGCAGAATCGATTTTTTGAAAGTTAATATTGAAGGCGCTGAACAGTTGCTTATCCAGGGCATGGATGCTTCTATACAAAAAGTCAGAAACATTTGTATTTCCTGCCATGATTTTAGGCATCGCTTACATGGCCATGGCGAGTTTTATGTTACAAAAGAAAAGGTAACTGCATTTCTTATCAATCAAGGCTTTGAAATTGTGACCCGGAGAACTGGTAATAATGCCATTGATGATTTTGTTTACGGTAAAAATAGTAGACTATAGAATCTATGAATATTCTTTTCTACTCCCCCCTTCAAACTCGATCAAAGGATACCGAGAGCATCATGGAGGCTTTTGTAAAACATGGTGAAAATGTTTATTTACTAACGCAATATTCTTCTGAAATTTACCATGCCGCTTGCGTTCCGTTGGGGGTTCAATGTTTCTCTACAATTGAGGCAGGCACTGAGGGTTGGGTAAGGAAATGGAAACAGATACTTTTTTTAATTCAGTTTTCTAAAGAAAAGAAGATTGATGTTATGTATGCTCAACTGGAACCGGCTAATTTTATTGCTGTTTTGGCTCAATATTTTATAAGGACAAAAGTGATCCTTGTTCGTCACCATGTTGACCTTTTGGAGACGGATAGCACAAAGTTGGCGCACTGGATCAGTATCCTTACTTATAAGCTTTCTCGTAATGTTGTAGTGGTCTCTGATAAGGCAAAGGAGTATATGATTAAGAGAGAAGGCATACGTGCTGATAAGATCATAAAAATTAATTTAGGTTTTAATTTTGAGCTATGGCCAAAGATTGACTCTGAGTTTATCAAAAGAAAAAGAGAATCCTTAAAATCTGATTTTGTTTTGGTCACAGCCGCGCGTATGGTTAAATCAAAACGGATTGATATGAGTTTTTTAATAATCAAGAAGTTGCGAGAGATGGGGGTTAATAGTTCTTTATTGTTACTTGGTGATGGTGAAGAATTTGAAAACCTTAAAATCTTGGCTAGCAGCTTGGGCATTGGTGACTATGTTTTTTTTACAGGCTACGTTGACAATGTGGTTGACTACGTTTCCGTAAGCGATATGATGATTCATTTATCTTGGACTGAGTCTAGTGCCACAGTAGTAAAAGAGGCGGGGTTAGCAAGAAGGCCAGTAATAGCTTGTGAAGACGTAGGCGATTTTAGTGACTACATCAAGGATGGAGTGAATGGATTTTTAGTGAGCAAAGAATCTCCGTTGGAAATGGCAATACAAAAAATTACAAATTATCTGAAGAATAGGGATCGATTTAGTGAGCTGGGAAACAATCTGTATGCAAGTGTGATTGATTCTTTTTCCATTGATTCAGTTTATCCAGAATACGACAAACTAAATCATTTTGCGAAATAAAAGAGAAAGATGGTTATTGTTGAGAGATGGGATTAATATTATTGTATCGTAATTCCATTTAATCTATTTAAAAATTGTAAGAGATGCCTTTTTTTTCAGTTATTATTCCAACCTACAATCGTGCACACTTATTGCGTAATACCATTGAATCCGTATTAAGCCAACGGTTTAACGATTTTGAGTTGGTTATTGTGGATGATGGTAGTAAGGATGACACCGATGAGGTAGTAAGAAAATACACTTCCGATAAGCGTGTTACCTACTTAAAAAAAGAGAATGGAGAGCGGGGGGCGGCACGTAATTTTGGGACATCCGTGGCAAGTGGGCAATACGTTAATTTTTTTGATTCGGATGACCTCATGTACGCTAACCATTTGGAAACTGCAAGATCGTTCATTGAGAAATTGGGTTCTCCAGAAATCTTTCATGTTGGCTATGACTATAAAGCCCCTAATGGAGAATTGATTTATGTTAGAAATAAATTTGATGAACGCTCCAATGATGCTCTGCTGTTTGATAATATCTTAAGCTGTAATGGAGTTTTTCTTAGAAAAGACATTGCAAATAATTATCCGTTTGAAGAGAATAGGGTGATGGCTTCGGCAGAAGATTGGGCATTGTGGACTAAGCTGGCCTGTCGCTATAAAATCAAATTTTGTAACGAAGTAACTTCAGCTATTGTGGCGCATGATGAGCGGAGCATCAGGACAATAAACATCGAAAAAATAATTTTAAGAGATTTGTTTTTGATTGAACACTTGAAGGTTGACGGAAAAGTCTTCGCTTATTATGGCAGCAGGTTCAATAAATTTATTGCTGAACGCTACACTTTTTTTATGCTTTGCCTTTCTGAGAGGAAAGAAAAAAAGCAGGTTGCAAAGTGGGCACTGAAGGCGCTATTTGCTTATTTCCCAATACTTTTTTCCAAAAGATTTTTAGCATCTTTAAAAAACACAATACGATAATGAATATTTTAGTAACAGGTGCCGCAGGAAACATTGGAAGCGAATTGGTAACCGCACTTATCCATAGTAAGGAATGCTTTGTAGTAGCTGTTGATAATTTTTTAACTGGCAGTATAAAAAAATTACCACCCTTGGATTCAAAGAATTTTAAATTTATAAAAGCTGACGTCAATACTTGGAGTGAGATATCGAGTATTATGACTTCCTATAAGTTTGATTACGTATTCCACTATGCAGCCGTAGTTGGTGTTTTGCGCACTCTTCAGAACCCGGTGATGGTGCTCAATGATGTACAAGGTATCAAAAACATATTAGACCTTTCCAAAAACACAGGAGTGAAGCGAGTTTTTTACTCCTCGTCTTCGGAAGTCTATGGTGAGCCGGTAGAATTCCCTCAAAACGAAAAGACCACGCCACTCAACAGTCGGTTGCCGTACGCCATTGTAAAAAATTTAGGAGAAGCATTTCTCCGAACATACCATCAAGAGTATGGATTGAATTACACTATTTTCCGGTTTTTCAACACCTACGGCCCAAAGCAAAGTGAGGATTTTGTAATTAGTAAGTTCATCAAGCTGTCGCTTGCCAATACAGACTTGCCAATCAATGGAGACGGTGGGCAAACAAGGACTTTTTGTTACATTAAGGACAACATAGAAGTTACGTTAAAATGTCTTTTTGAAGGCAAATGCTTAAATGATGTGATGAACGTAGGCAATGATCAAGAAATCAAAATAGTTGATTTGGCCAGTAAAATTATTCACCTATTAAATTCAAAATCTTTCATTATTCACTTGCCTGCTTTGGAAGAAGGAGATATGACAAGGCGCATGCCCGATATAAGCAAGATGAAAAATATCTTAGGTAGGGATTTAACTACTCTTGATGATGGGATTTTATTAACAGTTAAGGCATTTCAAAATAACAGTTAGCACCCTGAAAACCACATTTAGAAAAAAAATACTTCTACTTATGCCTGACTATGGGGTGGGTGGGGCTCAACGGGTTTTCAGTGACCAGTCAAAATTTCTTTCCACCCATTTTGATGTTTCAATAGCTACATTCAATAATGACTATGTTGATGCTTATGGTTCTGTCGGAAAGAAAATGGTATTGGGCGTAAAAGCAGGTTCAAATGCCATTACGAAGATGTGCTTTTTTTTCTTGCGTGTTTGGAGGCTTAGAAAAATAAAAAAGGGTTTTGATTTTTGCATCAGCCACTTAGAAGGGGCAGATTTTGTCAATGTTCTCTCCAAGAGAAATGAAAAAATAATTTGCTGCATTCATGGCACCAAATTTCATGATGGTGAGATTAAAGGTTGGCTAGGCTGGCTACGGAAGAAAATTTTAATGCCCTTTCTTTATAAGCGTGCTGATTTGATAGTGGCGGTGAGTTCTGCAATCAGAACAGAACTGATCATGCAACTGGCAATACCAGAAACTAATGTCAAGATAATTACCAATGGATTTGAAATAAAGGATATAGAAGAGAAATCAAGAGAACCTATTTCGTCTCGGTGGAAGGCACTATTTGATAACAATTTAACGATCTGCTTGTGCGCCCGCCTCGCGCCTCAAAAGAACCAGCAGTCATTTTTGCCGATCTTTTCTTATGTAAAGCAATCCATTAACTGTAAGTTGATCATAATAGGTGATGGCGAACTGAGAAAAAAATTAATTGAACAATCCAACACGTTAGGTTTGAGTGTTTACGTGGTGGGAGAGGATCAAATTTTTTCTGAGCAGTTTGATGTTTATTTTTTTGGCGATCAACTAAACCCGTTCCCCCTCATCAGCCGTACTTCCATTTTTGCCTTACCTTCGGCATGGGAAGGATTCCCTCTTGCATTATGCGAAGCAATGATCTGTAGGGTTCCAGTCATTGCTGCTGATTGCCCAACTGGGCCAAGAGAGATATTGGCAGTTGATGAAGATTCCGAATCCATTTACGGTGTCTTGCTACCTATCCCTACTGAAAAAAGGAATCAAAATTTCTATTCTTGGGCAGAAGCCGTTTCAATGTTGCTAACAAATAGACAAAAAGCGGATGAATACATTTTAAATGCAAGGCAGAGGGTGACCGAGTTTAGTATGGACAAAATGGAAACTGCTTGGGTAAAGGCTATTCAATCTGTTTCGTAATGAGCAAAAGAAAGAAGATATTGATTATTGAAAATTCAGTGGCTGTTACAGGATCGTTTCATGCGGTTTTAAGAACATCCATCGCACTAGGGAATAAATTTGAATTTATTTTTATTCTGCCCAAAGGGTCTACAGCGACAAACTTAGTTACAGAAAATGGTTTTGGGCTATATGAATTGCCTCTTTATGAATTGGCGAAAAATTGGATTTCTGTTTTGTTGTATATACCCAGATTAATGCTCTCTGTGCTCCATGTAAAAAACCTGGTGCGCAAAGAAGATATATCAATTGTTCATGTGAATGATTTTTATAATTTAATTATGCCGCTTTGGAGGCTGTGTGGAGGCTCCGTTTGCTACCTGTGTTATGTCAACTTTGTACCCAATCGTTTCACTTTTTTGTTAAGAAAGATATGGATTACTAGTCACAGTCTTTTTTCATCTAAAATAATTGCAGTATCAAATCTAGTGCTATCACAACTGCCTGTGAGCAACAAGGTCACCTGCATACCAGATGCCTTGCCAAATGAATGCCCAAAACCTGAAAAAGTGATTGAAAAGAAGGAGGTGATATTGTTTTTAGGCAATTTCATCATTGGAAAGGGGCAAGACTTAGCAATTAAAGCCTTTGCTCTGCTTGCTCAAAACTATCCAGCATGGAAACTGAGATTTGCAGGTGGTGATATGGGGCTTGAAAAAAATAGAATCTATAAAAAGGGTTTGCAGGACATGGCTAATGAACTCCGTATAGAAAGCCAAATTGAAATGACAGGATTTGCAAATGATGTGGCGAAAGAATACCAAGAAGCTTCCATCGCGTTAAATTTTTCTGCGTCAGAATCCTTTTCCCTCACAGTTCAAGAAGCTATGTTTTACGGATGTCCCATTATTGCCACACGCAGCGGAGGGCCATCTGAATTGATTGAAGATAAATATTCGGGGTTGTTAGTACCTTTGGCAGATATTGAAGCCATGAAGGAAGCTATTCGGTTCCTAATTGATAATCCTTTGGAACGTGAGAGGCTGAAAGAAAATGCGGCTCGATCAATTCGGGATAAATTCAATTATGAAAAAACAATTGGGTTGCTTGATCGGATTTATCAAGACTTAATGCAAAAGAGTGAAGTAATTTAATAATTTGATAGATTGAAAGAGAAGATCAAAAACTTATTTCCAGGCTTGGTTGCCTTCCGCAATCAAGCTTACAACTATGTAGCTCATTACCGATTTAGAAGGCTTAAAACAGAAGATGTGTTCAATAAAATCTATGAGGAAAACCATTGGGGAGATGGATAATCTAAGTCGGGTATGGGTTCAAACAAAAGAAATGCAAAAAAGAGCTGTTGATATTCTAAATGAAACGATCAAGAAATTCTCGATCCAATCATTGCTTGATATTCCGTGTGGGGACTTTTATTGGATGAAGGATGTAGCTCTTGATGGGGTGCGTTATACAGGAGCTGATATTGTAAATGAATTAATTGCGTCAAACAAAAGGCAATTCTCAAAAGTGGGCATTGAATTCCAAAAAATAAATATACTGAAACATGTATTACCAAAAGTCGATTTAATTTTTTGTAGGGATTGTTTAGTCCATCTTTCTTACAAAGATATTGATGAGGCAATTCAATCTGTAAAGCTTTCGGGTAGTACTTACTTTATGGCTACCACATTCCCTGCCCATTCTAACTATGATATTATAACAGAAGATTGGCGACCAATTAATTTGGAGTCAGCACCATTTTCCTTTCCCAAGCCACTTCATTTGTTTATTGAACTTTTTGAGGAAGATGAACGCTTCAAGGATAAATCATTGGCGATATGGAAAGTGAACGATTTAGTTGGGATGACAAAAAAAAAGTAAAATGGATTGGCTTACAAAAGGCCTTTCATAGGGATATAAGAAATGGGGTATCTCGTTTAAGGGGTAGAGTAGTGCTTTCTTGATTTTATTAGGCAATAGCAACGATGAGGTTTTTATTAATTGGCCTGTGTTTTTTTATAGCGACTCCTTCTTTGGCACAATCTGTGGTTGCTGATTTTGTTGTTCCTGCTAGTGCCTGCTTGAACGAAACAATCAAAATCAAAAATCAGTCAGTTAATGCGGTCAAGTATGAATGGGACTTTTGTCAAGGAGACCTTTCTTCCCTACCTACAGCAAAGAACCTAGGTGGAGCAATCGTAACAAGTAATTCCCCCGGTATTAAAGTTGTTACTGATGGCACAAACTGGTTTGGATTTGTTGCGGATAAGGCAAACAGTGGTATCTTGAGGCTTGACTTTGGCACTTCAATTGACAATCCTTCACCAATCACTACTAATTTGGGAAGTATTGGCAGCACGATAATCAGTCCGATTGCAATAGATGTTGTTTTCTCAAATGGAAATTGGTATGGTTTCGTTCTGGGAGACTATACATCTGTGATTACTAGAATAGATTTTGGGGCTTCTCTTACAACGCCATCTAATTTATTGGCAGCAACTGTTCTCCTTACGGATTCTCCTCAAGCTTCGTATGGAGATATTCAAGTTGTGCCAGATGAAGGACAATGGTATATAATTTATACTCGTGTTTTTTCAGTGAATGTCGTCAAGCTTGCAACAATCATTTCCATTCCATCAGCGGGTGATCTTGTCACTACCGGGGATATTTCTTCTTCGTTTAACTATTTAAGTCAAATCAAATTAATTAAGCAAAACGGTAACTGGTATGGCTATGTAATTTCTATATTCAATGGAAAATTTTTTAAGTTAGTTTTTGGGACTAACCTGTTTGTTACCCCTGTTTACTCAGATATAACAAGTGCATGGATGGGAACCTCCCTTCCTACGAGCTTGGGAATAGGACTGGATGGTGATACGTACCAAGCTATTATTGGTTCTACTCTTGGGCTTGCTCGAGTGACATTAGGGAAGGATTTAAGTTCAACAGCAATACCTAGTGGCGTTTTTTTGGGTAATCTTCCTGACCTCATCCAAACTTATAAAATGGGGATGGTAAAGGATCACGGAGTATGGAGATACTTTGCGTGCGCCACCTTTAATAGTAATCTTTATCGAGTTACATTTCCTGATCTCAACTGTGGAAACCTGTCATCTGATTTAGTTGACCCAATGGTAAGTTATGATAATGCAGGTAGCAACGGCATTTCACTCCGAGCTTATTCCGACCCAATCAATTATATTGAACTAAGCAAAACAGTAACTATCTCCACTTTGCCTGCACCAAGTATAAATTTTCGTCATGTCAATTCTTGTGTTACCAGTATCATTGGGTTCACATACCAAAGCCCTCAAGCGATCAATACTTTTAATTGGAATTTTGGGGATTCTAATTCATCTGCTTCTCCCAATCCTTTTCATCAATATGCCTTGGCAGGTAAGTATTTAACAGAACTTAATGTAATAGCCAGTAATGGGTGCGGCAACTACGTTGGAGACACGGTTAAAATTTACAATGCTCCAATACCTTCATTCACATTGCCTTCTGGCCTTATTTGTACCAATCAGAATTACCAATTCACGAATACCTCAACGTTTGATGTTGGCTCAAGCCCTATATGGCAATGGAATGTAAATGGGGCAAACGCAGCAATCACAACAAATTTGAATTATGTAATTCCCACAGCTAACTCACAGGCAATAACCTTGGCCGCAACCATTCAAGGTTGTACCGCCCAAGTTTCAAAGAACTTGCCCTCAATACAAATTGGCCCTTTGGTTGGGTTCAATTCATTTGCAACAGGGTGCTTAGGTTCTCTGAGTACTTTTACCAATACCACCACAGGCACTGTCACTACTTACTCATGGAATTTTGGCGATGGCAATACTTCGCCTTCAACTAATACATCCAACGTCTATACCAACATTGGCCCATATAGCGTAACTCTCCAAGCCAACAATGCGGCTGGCTGTCAAAACTCATTGACCAAACAAATCACCATTTATTCCAAGCCTCAACCAGATTTCTCCATTGGCCTTCCACCTTTTTCTTGTTCTGGGTCATCTTCTCAATTTACTGATCTAACTCCATCGCCAACAGATAGCAACATTGCCTCTTATGCGTGGAGCTTTGGCGATGCGGCCAACGGTACTTCTATTTTTAAGAACCCAACATATACTTATTCAACAGCAAATAGCTATAACGTTTCAATGTCAGTAACAACCAATTTTGGTTGTACCAACTCTATTCAAAAATCAGTGACCATTGCACAGTCGCCTCTTGCTAGCTTTACCAATTTGCCGGCATGTGTTAATCAAGCAACTCAGTTTACCGATGCCTCTACAGGAAACATTAAATCGCGACTGTGGCAAATTCAAGGCAGCACATTTATCACTCCCAATCCTCCATTTACTTTCCCAGCATCTGGCACGTTTCCCGTTGTGCTTACAGTAACGGGCAATAACAACTGCGTGGCGCAAGTGAACAAAAGCATCAACGTGCCTATTCCTCCTTCGCTTGATTTTTCAGTTCAAGCCCCATGTGCTAATATGAATACGATATTCACGGAGATAACAAACGCTACCGATCCATCTATATCGCAAGCATGGGCATTCGGTAGCCAAGCCAATGGAAGCGGTAGCCCTGCGCAATATTCTTTTTCAACGCCAAGTAATTATTCTGTGCGATTGAGTTCTACGCGTCAATCGGGTTGCGTGTATTCATTATCAAAAAATATTTCTATTGTAAATGCACCTGTGGCTGATTTCTTGCCATCAGTGGATGCGGGCGCAGCACCGCTGTCTGTTTCTTTTACTAACAATTCCACTTTTGCCAACTCGTATCAATGGAAATTTGGTGATAAGAATAACTCCACTTCCTTGCAAGTCAGCCCTTCATTTGTGTTTTCTGATTTGGGAAATTTTAATGTAGAACTGGCAGTGTCCAATACAGTTGGCTGCACAAATAAATCGATCAAGATCATTAGCGTGGTAGTTCCACGAATTGATATGATCATGAGCGATTTCTTTTTTACAAAGGATAATGTCAATGCGCTTCAGCCAGTGGTAACAGTTGTCAATAAAAGCAATGTTTCAGTAACCGATCCCATTATATTGGTGGACGTGGCAGGTGGATCTTCTGTGAAGAAGAAAATAATTGGCACGTTAAAACCAAATCAAGAACTGACACAGGTGTTGGATTTTCAAATTGTTCCGGAAAGCATTGGCTACATCTGCGCAGAAGTAGAAGTTACTGGTGACACAGACCTTTTTCAGAATAGAAAATGCATATCCCTACAAGGCGGTGAAATTATCTTTACGCCTTTCCCCAACCCAGCTCAGGCAGAATTAAACCTAGATTGGATCAATGTGGAGGGCGGCACAGTGAGTTTTCAGATTTTCAATAGCAAAGGATCACTTTGTTTGGAGCAATCGTTCAGCAACCTAGTGCAAGGCATTAATCGACTCACAGTCAATACGTCAAGTCTTTCCCCAGGTGTTTATGTTATCCGCTTTAGCGATAGCAAAATCACGCAGTCTCACAGGTTTGCCATTGTCGGTAATTGATCGAAACCGATTTCATTCCCGCTCAAATAATTCTTGCTATTTCTTTTGAAATTCATAATTTCAGCCGCTAAACTTTGCGTTTAAATAATAATCTTTGTTGAATGAAAGTAAAACTAGACCCCACCGATCGTAAGATTGTAGAAATGTTGCAGGCCAACTCCAACATCACCAACGCGCAATTGGCGCAAGATATTGGTCTATCACCCGCCCCCACGTTAGAGCGCGTGAAGAAACTCGAGAACTCAGGCGTGATCAAAAGCTACCATGCCTTGGTGGATTTGACTAGCGTAGGCTTAGGCGTTTCCACATTTGTTACCGTGTCGTTGAAGGGGCACAACAAAGAGAACATCAATAAATTCATAAAAGAGATAAAAGACATTCCCGAGGTGGTCGAGTGCCATCACGTAACAGGCCAATACGATTTTATTTTGAAAATGGTTTCTTCAGATATTCCATCGTATCAAAATTTAATGTTGGAAAAACTTTCAAATATTGAAGTGGTGGATAATCTTCAATCAACCATTATCTTATCTACTTTTAAAGATAGCAAATCAGTTCCGTTGCCATGAGCGAAGTAGCAGAAAAGACATTGGTACTTACCGATCAACAGATAACGCAGAAAATCAAGCGGATGGCCTTTGAGATTTATGAAAACAATTTCAAAGAGAAATCCATCGTGCTGGCGGGTATTGATGGGCAAGGTTATGCCTTCGCAAAAATTTTGGGAAAAGAATTGGAATCCATCGCCCAGCTTGAAGTAGTGATTGCGAAAGTAACAGTTGATAAACTCGCACCACAACAGAGCGAGATCACTATCGATAAAGAAAGCAAAGAGTACAAAAAGAAGTGTGTGCTGTTGGTGGATGATGTGCTGAACACGGGTCGCACGTTGGCTTATGCCATGAAGCCTTTTTTTGAAGCTGGCATAAAAAAAATGGAAGTGGCCGTGTTGGTCAACCGAAGCAATACGTTATTTCCCATCATGCCAACTTATACTGGCTATGAGTTATCAACTACTTTGAAAGACCACGTGGAAGTGATACTTGGAAAGAAATCATCTGTGTATCTTCATTGATTCAAAATTCGAGATTCAAAACTGCGTCAACTAACGAAATCTTAAATCTTACATCTCAAATCTTAAATCTGAATTCCCTTGTCTGCTTCAAAAAAAACTGAACTAAAAAGAGTAACCACGCACCAACTTCAAGAGATGAAGAAGCGGGGCGAAAAAATTGCCATGCTCACAGCATACGATTACAGTATGGCCAAGATCATTGATGGAGCAGGGGTGGATATTATTTTAGTTGGAGATTCTGCTTCCAATGTAATGGCAGGCAATGAAACCACGTTGCCCATCACGCTCGATCAAATGATTTATCATGCTACATCTGTGGTGAAGGCCGTGAAAAGATCATTGGTAGTGGTAGATATTCCATTTGGTTATTATCAAGGAAGTTCTGGTGAAGCGTTGCGTTCTTCTATTCGTATTATGAAAGAATCTGGTGCGCACGCGGTGAAGATTGAAGGTGGGAGTGAAGTGAAAGATTCAGTGTTGAGGATTTTAAGTGCGGGTGTTCCCGTGATGGGGCATTTGGGCTTAACACCTCAATCAATCTATAAATTTGGAACCTACTCCGTTCGAGCCAAGGAAGAAGGCGAAGCCAACAAGTTGATAGAAGATGCGTTGCTCTTGCAAGAGTGTGGATGTTTTGGTTTAGTGTTGGAGAAAATCCCAGCTACACTAGCAAAGCAAGTTTCATCCAAATTACAAATCCCAGTTATAGGAATTGGTGCGGGGCCTGACGTGGACGGACAAGTATTGGTAATGCAAGATATGTTGGGCATCACCACTGAATTTAAACCCCGCTTCCTCCGCAGGTATGCCGATTTGAATACGGTGATCACCAAAGCTGTAAATAAATATGTGGAAGATGTGAAGGCGAAGGAGTTTCCAAATCAGGAAGAGAAATATTAGTTACGGATCAAGTTTCCTAACCGAATTTCTTATTCTTATTTTGATTTTGCTTCCTGTATTTTCCCCAACAATGATGAATGGCTCGAGCGGGCTTGGATTTTCTCCGAATATTTTTTTAAGGGTTTCAATATGGAATTCAGGATAAAAATGCCCTGGCCTTAAATAAATGATTCCAATGTAGCTAACATCTGAAGTATAGATCAACTTCCCAAAATCTTGATCTTGTGTAATGATCACCCTGCCTTCCCTAAATGCCAAAGCACAAACATCTTCATCAGAATGACCTACGAGCCCTTCACTTAATACGCTGGTTACATCAAAATTGCTGTCACGGAAAAATTGAATCAATTCTGGCGGGATGTTTTCATCAGTCAAGAACTTGAATCCCGAAAGTTTCATCTGTCTTTATTGGACTCAATATAAATTTCATTCTTCAATGAATCTTTGGCATATAGAACCGCCTCAGTGACTGCTTCCCGTGTTAGGTGTGGAAAAGATTCAACGATTTTTTCAATGGTGGCACCAGATGCAATCCATTCCAATATGACCTCAACGCTAATCCGGCTTCCCTTCAAAATGGGCTTTCCCCCAAGTATAGATTTGTCAAAGGTGATGTGATCGTATCTAGTCATGAAGTAAATTTATGATTTTTCTTCTAGTTTAATGATGAATATGCCTTTCTCTCCCTCAATAAGTCTATAATTATTGAATTCTCAATATAAAGTTATCTTCTTTCTACACTTAATTTCCTACTTTTCGGTTCAAATCATCAACATATCTACTTCAACACTTTTAACACATAAAAAAATGAGCGACCAAAAAATCACCATCAGCAACGGAAAACTAACCGTACCCGAAAACCCTACTATTCCATTTATAGAAGGCGATGGCACGGGCGTGGATATTTGGCCTGCAGCCAAATACGTTTTTGATTCTGCCGTAGAGAAAGCCTACAATGGCAAGCGCAAGATCAATTGGAAGGAAGTATTGGCTGGTGAAAAAGCATTCAACAAAACAGGCAACTGGATGCCAGATGAAACTATGGCCGCCTTCCGCGAATATTTGGTCGGCATCAAAGGCCCTCTCACAACTCCTGTGGGTGGTGGCATTCGCTCATTGAATGTAGCCTTGCGCCAAGATTTGGATTTATATGCGTGCGTACGCCCCGTGCAATGGTTCAAAGGCGTGCCTTCACCAGTAAAAGAACCACAAAAAACGGATATGTGCATCTTCCGAGAAAATACAGAAGATATTTATGCGGGCATCGAGTTTGAGGCGGGCAGCGATGACAATAAAAAGTTTATGCAATTTTTTAAAGACACCTATCCTAAACAATACAAAAAAATCCGTTTCCCTGACACTTCAGGGATAGGCATCAAGCCCGTATCAAAAGAAGGAACAGAGCGATTGGTGCGCGCAGCAATCAAATTTGCCATCGAGCAAAACAAACCGAATGTTACATTGGTGCACAAAGGCAACATCATGAAATTTACCGAAGGCGGCTTCCGCGATTGGGGTTATGCGTTGGCAAAAAATGAATTTGGTGCTACCCTTTTGGATGGCGGCCCTTGGATGGAGATCAATAACAAGGGCAAAAAGATTGTGATTAAAGATGCGATTGCCGATGCTTTCTTGCAACAAATACTTTTGCGTCCCGATGAATATTCAGTAGTGGCCACATTGAATTTGAATGGCGATTATATTTCAGATGCGTTGGCCGCAATTGTGGGCGGTATCGGTATCGCACCGGGTGGTAACGTGAACTACATTACAGGCCACGCCATCTTTGAAGCCACACACGGCACAGCACCAAAGTACGCAGGCCAAGACAAAGTGAATCCGGGTTCTGTTATCCTTTCTGGTGTAATGATGCTGGAGTACATGGGCTGGCAAGAAGCTGCCGACATGATCGTGAAAGGTTTGAACGGAGCGATTTCATCCAAGCGTGTAACGTATGATTTTCATCGGCAGATGGAAGGAGCAACTTTGCTGAAGTGTTCTGAGTTTGGAAATGAAGTTGTGAAACACATGTGATGTGTAACACGATCAACTAAAATGATGGCATTCACAATTATATTTTGTAGCATAGTAACAGCCATGTTTCTTGCCTTCGCCAGAATGGTATATAAAGATACTCGAAGATCAGAGTAGTAACAGTTGGTGTTATTGGTATTTGATGGGAAACCAAAGGAGGCTTTCAAGAAATTGAAAGCCTTTTTTATTGGCCATTCAGTTTAATTATTCGATAAGTCCACTTTTCAGGGGATTGACTGCATTGAAAGATTGATCTATTTTTGGGCAACGGTTTTGTTATTTCCCAAAGACGCCTGTAAAATATATGAAAACGACTTCACTATTCATTTCAATTTTAATTATTCCTATTCTCACTTTTGGCCAAGCCAATGAATTGAAAATCCTTGTTGATAAGCTGCAAGGCACATTCACAAAGGTTGAATCGGCCACTAAAACATACGAACAAGAGATCAAGTTGCTTGAATACTCTACACTCACCTATTCATACAATCAAACAGATCAAAAAGGAGCGAAGACGGCTTTCTCTACGGACTTTAACTTGGCTGATATTGATCCGTATGCTGTGAGGCAAGAAACACAGAAGGACATTATTTTTGTGGTCTTGGCTGCGCGCAATAAGCAGAAGCTTATCAAGACTGTAAAAGATGGAAAGACGCAATCGTATGATGATGAACTGCGCATTCATGCCAAGGATGGTGATCATGCAAAAGCAATTCTGGAAATCATTAAAAAGTGTATTCCGCTAGGGGAAAAAATCACTTCTGGGAAAATGAAACTAGCAGGTTATGAAAATATGCGTCAATGGCTGGAGGGAAATGTTAAAAACGTGAACATCGGCACCAAATCCATCAATCAAACGCTTAAAGAACAATCGAGCCCTGCCAGTTTCAAACTCATTCAAGTCGAGAGCGATGGTAAAACTTCTCATCAAGAAGAATTCACTTTCAATGTGGCCGACATCAACCTCAATACATTGGTCTTCAAAATTTCCGGAAGCACCTTTGCCCTCAAATTTGAAATGTTAGAGCAACTCAAATCAGTTTCGGTGCTGCGCGATGGTGCCGCCAAACCATTTACGGATGAAGTGACTATTTATACCAATGGAGTAGATGAAGCGCGTGACATGAAAACTGTGCTGACGATGATGTCTCCTCTGGCACAAGCAAAAGTAAAAGGTGATCTACCAATCTTGAAAAATAAAGCACAATCAGTGGAAACAATAGTTCCACTTGTAAAAGATTTGAAGATCAAGGATAAAGTATTTACACAAAGTATTACGCCTAAGTGCTTAACTACTTTTATAACAACCGAGCAAACTACCAAGGCAACAATAAAAGATACCTATGAGTTTAACTGGATGGATATAAATCCCAATGCCTTTAAACTACAAGTTTCGGGCGAGAGAATGCAAATGGAATTACCAACTGTGGATAAGAAAAAATTAGTCAACCATTACAAAGATGATAAGATAGTTGGGTACGAAAACGAGGCAACTATTTTTGTGGAAGATATAGAAGTGGGGAGAAGGCTTCGGTATTCGATTGACAAAGCGATCGAACATTGCAAAAGTATTTACAAAGACCCATTTCCAACAACCACAGAGGGTACTGTTAATTGGATGAAGGAGACCGTGACGGAGGTTACGGTTGAACAAACAACCCGCAAGCAGTCATTCGAGTTGGCCGAAGAAGGCAATGGCAATAAAATAAAGCTCACTACGGTAGAGATCAAAGCTTCCTCTTCGGTAGAAGAGGTTTTCGAGTTTAACCTAAGCGACATTGACCCAAGAAGTGTGGATTTTGAGGCAAAGGGAAAATGGATTACTGTGAAACTGGAGACCAACTTTAAAAATAAAATCATCAAAGCATACAAGGCTGGCAAAATTCAACCGTATGTATCTTCACTAGAGATAGCCATGAAAGATGTGGAAACAGCCAGAGGGATGATAGCCGCTTTGAAGAAATGCTCGGAGGCCCTAAAAGGCAAATAAATAAAAGACTTATCCCCGTTTTCGGGGATTGCTCTTCTTGTAAGATTGGTGTACTTTTGGATTAGCATTCATTTGTGAACTTTAAAAATTGGATATATGAAGTACATAAGAAAAATCATAAGTAATTTACTTTTACTAATTTTGATAATTGCATTTAGTTGCTCTAAAGAGCTGCCCAAGCCATCTTTAATTGGTACTTGGAAGGAGGGTAGAACAATTATTGGATGCCCAGATGGTTCTTTCGATAAGAGTACATGTTCTGGTAATTGTAACGCGGTTATTAGTGCAACAACATTTACAGATACGGATGTTGCTAAAACAGTTTATAATTATACCGTCAATGGAAACATAATAACACTTAAAACGAGCACTATTACCTTAATGTATACCTATGAGTTGACAGTAGGATCTCTCACCATAGCTATTACCGATCAATCGGGTTGTGTCTATACCTACTACTACACTAAGGTTTAATGAGAAGGCAGACTATATAATTGCTACAATTATAAAATTGATCCGTTTTTAAATTCTAACTGCTCGCAATATGAAAATAGTTCTAATTACTTTATCCTTTTCAGTTCTGATGTTATCGAACCTTCAAGCACAAGATGAAGGTAAAATTGTAAAACGGGAACGCATAGAGCGAGACAAAAATATTTTCGTTGGGGGAGGGATTTCGCTTATCAATGATTCCAATCTTAAAGAATATTCTACAGGGTTTAATTTTGAAGGTGGATTCAGTAAACGGTTGAATAGAATTTTATCTGTTGGGGCTTCCGTTTCTTATTTAAGTTTTGCTTACAACACTCCCACCTCGGCCAAACAAGCTCCCGTATTTGGAAAATATCCAGATAATTTCTATACAGGATTTCAAAATTTTCCAACTCAGAGCCTTTCGGATATACATACTGGCTATCTTGTTAATTTCAATAACACTAATCTTAGTTTTCTTTCATTGGCTGTAGATTTTAAAGTGAATTTTGTACCTGTCAAAGAGAATTCAGTAATATCTATTTATGGATTTGCGAAGCCTTTTGTTTCCTATTCGAAGCACAGTGACATTACAATAGGTTTGCAAAGATTTACTGACCTAAACAATACTAATACGTGGACATCCGATCAATCCGCGAGCGCAGTAGTCCCACTGGATGGTCAAGTTACAGGTGGTATTTTTATTGGGCCAGGCATTGAGATTAATCCCACCAAACCTATTTCTTTTTTTATTCAGGCTTCTTTTGGTTATACTCTATCTTCCGATTTTATTAGTACAAAATCGTACACAACCAGAAGCATCAACTATTTTGTTGCTCCTATCATAGATAAAGATTGGCCTGGAAAAACCACTGGCTTTTCTTCTATCAATATCTCTGGTGGTGTGCTGATTAACTTAGACTAATGAAAATTAATTAGCTTTGTATTGTTTTTCATCAAACGTCTGACCCGAATTAGTATGAGAAAGATTATCCTTATGATTACGATCACATCTATCTGGGTCATGGCAGCAACAGCCCAAGATGAAGGTGCTATTATAAAGAGAGAAAGGATAGAGCGCGATAAGAGCATTTTTGTCGGGGGTGGTATTTCTATTGTAGGCAATTCAAATTTTGGCGATTATACTACTGGCATTAATTTCGAGGGAGGCTATATGAAAAGACTTAACCGAATTCTTTCCATTGGTGGATCTATTTCGTATTTGAATTTCAGCTACGATCCTACAATTTTACAAAAGCCTCCTGCGCAATTTGAAAATCCGAACAATTTTTATGTTGGATATGTAAATGACAATAACGGCAATTCTACTTTGTTTGGTTATTTGATTGATTTGGCTGGTGCCAACATTAGTATTCTATCAGTGGCAGCAAACTTGAAGGTGAACTTTGTGCCTGTAAAAGATAATTCAGTGATATCTGTTTATGGTTTCGCAAAGCCATTTATTGCCAGCGCGAGACGTAGCGACCTTCTTACCTCTACAGATGTTTATAGGGAAGACGTAAACAATGGTACTACACCAGTTCAGCTTGATGTTCCAGGTAACTATCCTGGAGAATCTAAAATCACGGGAGGGATATTTATAGGGCCGGGCATTGAGTTTTTTCCAGCGAAGGCATTTTCTTTTTTTGTTCAAGCCTCTTTTGGATATACTTTTCCAATTAATGTGGTAAGTACAAGAGCTTATCCAAACGACATAGATATTCTAGACAGTAGAGATTTCCCCTTTCAAAGCATCGGCTTCACCTCCATCAACTTTTCTGGTGGTATTTCTTTTAATTTAGATTAGAACAAATAAAATTTTCTATGAGACTCGGATGGCTTTTTCTTTTCTTGTCTTTAGCCGTAAGCGCATCAGCTCAATTTAAACTCTATGAGCAAGGCATAGATGCCTATCAAGGAAAGCACTACCTAAAAGCGATCAGTCACCTCAATGAATACTTAGACAAAGGCACTCGTGACAAGGCGCTGGACGTGGAGGTGCATTACGTGTTAGCCCTTTCCTATTTCAAAACACAATCCTTCACTAGTTCTGTTCGAGAGTTTGACAGAGCACTTGAACTCGGTCATCAAAATAAGGGCAACATACATTGGTTCATGGCCAAAGGCTATGGTCAATTAAGGGCGTTTAAAGAATCGGTAGAAGAATTTGATCAAGCATTACAAAATATAAAAGAGCCAGCGGACCAATCTAAAATTTATTTTGATAGGGGATTGCAATACTTTAATCAAAATCAAAATCAATTAGCTCATGATGATGTAACAAAAGCAATAGCCCTAAACAAGATCAATGAGGAAGCAAAAAGTTTGTTGGCGAAATTGGATGACCTGATGATACCTGTCGGAGGGTCAAGGGACATGGAAAAAAAGGGTGTTGAGCCAGTAGCCAATGCTAAAGGCAAGCTTAAGGACAAGAAGGATGTCAAGTCAAATGCCGCATCAATTTTGGAAAAGCAAAAGGAGCAGAAAATACTTGATGAAAAAAGGGCAGAAGATGAAAGACAGCAAAAGATTGCGCAAGCCAAAATAGAAGAGATAAAAGAGAAAGAGCGCTTACAAAAAAAAGCAGACGAGGAAACAAAAATAGCAGCGGCTAAAACGGTAGAAGAAAAAAAACGTCTTCAAAAAATCGCAGATGATAAAAGTGCTGAGGAGGAAAAACAAAGGATACTCGATGCCAAAGCAGTTGAAGAGAAAAAGAGGTTACAGCAAATAGCTGATAACAAGAAAGAACTGGAGGATAAGCGACTCAAAGAAATAGAGGATAAAAAGCAAATTGTAGCCTCCAGTGTCCCAGCTATTCCAGTATTAGAAGAAAAACCACTCACTCTTGCCGAAATCTATAAAAGTGAAAAGCGCTATGCTCTTGTCATTGGCAACTCAAAGTACAAAGCTGTTGCCCCACTCAAAAACGCAACCAATGATGCGAACGACATTGCTGCCGAATTGGAGAAATCAAATTTTGAAGTGATTAAAGTACTTGACGGAGATTATATAAAAATGCGTGAAGCCTTTACCAAGTTCCATCAAAAACTTACTAATGGCCCCAAAGACCAAACAATAGGTTTGTTTTACTATGCTGGCCATGGTTTGCAAAATGAAGGTGAAAATTACTTGGTTCCAATAGAGGCCGATGTAAAATATGATGATGATATTCCACGTATGTGTTTGCCTATGCAGCGTGTGGTGCTTGCCAACATGGAGCGCTCTAGCACACGAATGAACATTGTCATCATGGACGCGTGCCGTAACAATCCTTTTCCTTCTTCAGCAAGGGATATTGGCGGGGGCGGATTGGCAGAGATAAAACGAGCGAAAGGTTCTTTCATTGCGTATGCCACATCTCCAGGGGCTACGGCATCAGATGGTGAAGGGAGGAACGGCCTCTATACTCAAGAACTTTTGAAGGCAATGAAAAAACCGGGTCGCACTATCGAGCAGGTATTTAAAGAAGTGCGCCAGAATGTTTTAAAACTTTCAGAAGACAAACAAAACACGTGGGATAGCTCCAATATTATTGGGGAGTTTTATTTTAAATTCTAGCTAAGTCAATTCTTTATAATCTGTGCTGGCACGGATATAAAATACCCAAGGAAGGGTATTTTACGCTTACTTACAATTTTGCACTTTCCCAACCGCTAACTCATTCGTGAAGACTCCCAGTTTACTGGGCTGTTCTTCTATTATGAAGGAGTCATTTTAAAATTAACAATCAATACTATGAAAAAGGACTATTTTCAAATGGGGAGTGATAGATGTTGGTTTTCTTTTGCTATCATTTCATTAAAAGCAGAAACCTTATCAACTCCTACAAGATAAAAACGTACTGGTGTACACCGTAAATTATGACAACGAGGAATACAAGTATGAAGTAAAAATCTCCAATACCAACAAACAAGTTATTTTTGAATATAGAATCATTGGCGGTTCAAAAATTTTATCGGGATTTTATCGCGCGCCAAATAATGGCGGCTATAATTATAAGGAATCGAGATTCACCATTCCTGGCAGTTTAGTTGAGGGTAACTTTGAACCTTATTTCCTTATCAACAAAGTAAACTTCAACAAGCTAAAATCAATGAAATGGGGAGATGAATTTCAAATTGAAATGAACAATAAAAGCTACACCATTACTGCTAGTGGAGAAGATGAATATACTTTTGTAAGCAAAGAGAATGAAGGATTTGTAAGAGCCATGTATTTTACCTTTGTTGAGGACGGTAAAAATGGCTCATTGATATTAGGAACAGGATTGAACAAACAAACTATTCTGGAACTCTCATTAGAAGGATCCTATAAGATGAAATTGGACAGTATTAAATAGAATGCAGATAGAATAAAAGAGGATTTCTAAAAATTCAATGTGCCTGAAGCTTGATCATGCAAAACACGGCATAGTTAATCATATCCTGATAGTTGGCCTGAATGCCTTCGCTGGCAAGTGTTTTTCCTTTGTTGTCTTCAATTTGCTTAACGCGAAGCAGCTTCATTAAAATAATATCGGTGATAGAACTCACGCGCATCTCGCGCCAAGCCTCGCCATAGTCGTGGTTTTTATTTTGGAGCAAATGAAAAGTCTCTTCGGCTGCCGCATCATACATCGGTTCTAGTTCTTTAAAGGATAAATCCATTTTTTCAGATTCCTTCAGTTGAAGTTGGATTAGCGCTATGATGCAATAGTTGATGATGCCTATGAACTCATCTTTGATAGGGTCTTCTATTTTTTGCACACCCTTTTCTTGAATGCTACGGATGCGTTGTGCTTTGATGTAAATCTGATCGGTAATGGAGGGCAAGCGCAATACGCGCCAGGCCGTGCCATAATCGTGCGTCTTTTTGGCAAACAATGTTTTGCAGGTGGCTATCACCTCTTTATATTCGTGCAAAGTTTTTTCGTTCATATTGATTGATAAGCGGTGCAAAGTAAATTATTTTCAACCAACAAAACACTTAACCTTCAAGGGAAGCTGGTAGATCTTTCCGTGCCCAAGGTAATGGGCATCTTAAACGTTACCCCTGATAGCTTTTATGGAGGTAGCCGCTTTGCTGAACCTTTGGCCATCTTGAGGCAAGTAGAGAAAATGATCGCTGAGGGCGCAGATTTTATTGATGTAGGTGGCTATTCATCGCGCCCAAATGCAACGGACGTTTCTGAGGTGGAAGAACTAGAACGGGTACTGCCTGCGATTCAATCCATTCAAAAAGAATTTCCAAATGCCATTATCTCCATAGACACATTTCGAGCGGAAGTGGCCAAGCAAGCAGTGCTGAATGGCGCGAGTATGATCAATGATATTTCTGCAGGAGAGTTGGACATAAAAATGTTGGAAACGGTAGCTACTCTAAAAGTGCCGTATATCGCCATGCACCTGCGAGGCACACCGCAAACAATGAATCAATTGACCACTTACGAAAACTTGATCAAGGACATCACCGATTGTTTCCACAAAAAAATAAATCAACTTCATAATTTAGGCATAAGAGATGTTGTCATCGATCCGGGTTTTGGATTTGCTAAAACCGTAGATCAAAACTTTGAGTTGCTTAACCATCTTGATTATTTTCAATTACTAGGAAAACCTTTGTTGGTAGGCCTCTCGCGCAAGTCCATGATTTGGCGAACGTTGAAGACCACACCTGAAAATGCATTGAATGGCACTACTGCGCTCCATGCCGTGGCATTGATGAAGGGGGCTTCCATTTTGCGCGTACACGATGTGAAGGAAGCCGTGGAAACGATAAGGTTGCTTCAAAGATCAGAGGTGCCGCTCGGCCAGGGATAGCAGTGGAAAGCCCGAAGTGTGTTGGCCTAAGCGCGGACGGACTTGTAACGGATAGCCCGATGGCCTTTGCGCCTCGCATGGCCAGGCCGCTAAAATAATTTTGCCATTGGTTAAAATTGTTTGCTGCTGGCTAACCGATCTGTGATTTCTTTTAACATATCTACTTGGATTTGTTGGATTTCGAATAGCCGTTGTTGTTGGTTGAGTATCAGGTGATCCATTTTTTCATGGAGCATGCGGATTTCCAGTTCGGCTTTTAAATTTACTTGATAGTCATGCTTGGAGCGCTCGCGGTCTTTTTCTTCTTGGCGATTTTGGCTCATCATGATCACGGGCGCCTGTAGCGCGGCCAAGCAAGAAAGGATCAGATTCAACAGAATGAATGGAAAGGGATCAAAGGGCTTGGTGAGCAAGTAAAGATTAATAGCAATCCAAGAAAATAAAACCGTAAAGAAGGAGATAATGAATGTCCAACTGCCACCAAAGGACGCAATGCGGTCTGCCAATCGTTGGCCATAGGTCAATTTTTCCTCTACAGCTTGATCAATGTCATCTGAGATAGTTGTGTTTTTGTGCAATGCCTCTATGACCTCCTTCTCTAGTTCAGAGAGAGTTCCAATTTCTTTTTCTAAAGAAGAGTGAATGTATTGATTGCGGTATTCGTTTAGTTCAGAGACAGAAAGGCAGCACTTCTCATCAAAATGAGAATTGACTTCTTTTATTTTTTGTAGAACACCTTCTTTTACGGCACTACCCAGTACCTTTTGATTTTCGGCAAACTCTTTCCCTGTCAAATCACTTTTAAACGTTCCCATTGGGGAAAGTTCCACATAAAAGATTAGTCTTCCAAGATTTCTATTTCTACCCGCACGTTTGCTTGAGCCAACGCGTGATCTTCTTCATAGACTGGCTTCTTGCCACCCCAAGCTTTTACCTGCATACGAGCAGGGTTTACGCCTTGATTGATCAAATAGCTTTGAATCACTTTGGCGCGCTCCTCTGATAGTTTTTTTGCTGAACCTGATCCTTCCTTTACATCGGCAGTGAGGGCAAAGAAATTTTTAGAATCACCCATAGACACCACTTTGCCATGCGCATTACCATTGGTGTGACCATGTATCCTGATTTTATATTTTGGATTTTCTTTTAGCATATCCAATAGGCTGTTCACTTCATATTTAGATTCAGGGCGCATGATGCCAGCATCCTTGTAAAAGAATACGTTATACATCACCGCATAGTCTCCCTTCTTTAGGCGAACCAATTCAAAAGGCACTATTGTTTTATTTTCCTCTAGTGTAATTCCTTCTGTAGCTTGTGGCTGATTAAAATTAGTAACCGTTTGTATTTTGCGGTACCCAAAGACTTCACATACTAATGCAATGTTCCCTGATTTATTTGCCGGCTTTACATTCACTGGTTCATTGCCACGATAAGACGCCATTTTTCTAGGTTTGGTTTTATCCAAATCCATCAAATCCACATCGCCTTGAATATCTTTATTACTAGCAGTGAAAATTTTGAATAGGAATTTCTTGCTCCCTTCTTCTACTTCTTCTACTGTTGAAACTTGAACAAGCTCCACGGCTTGCGCTAATTTTTCAGCTTCAGTACTTTGCTTAACGGTATTTATTTTTTCTGGAATGGAAATAGTTGAAGCGGTTAACAGTGAAGTAGTATTTTGATCATTGGCTTCAATTTTTAGAATTTTTTCGCCAGTAACTGGATTCAGATCGTTCCCTTTTCCAAGTTCTAGGTCTTCGCCAAGAAGCCCCGTGTACACCCAAGTATCATCAAAAGGAGAACCAGTGCGCAGTTTATTTGCTTCATCAAAAGCCATTTTTTTATCGCCAGTATGGAGCACATATACATAAAACAGGTTCCGATTTGGGTTAATGGCAAATTCTGCCTTGAAATTCTGTTTTTTGGCATTTTCGGTGAATTCTATAGCGTTTTTTGGAATAGAAAACGCCCCAATCACCACGTAATTAGAGTTTTTAGCATCCAATTGACCGTTGGTGGCAGATACCTTTAAGTTGAATGCAACGGTTAGAACAAACAAGACTAAAGTCAGCTTCTTTTTCATAAGATGTTGGGTTTGTAATGCGCAAATTTGACACATACTCATCAATTAATTTAAGCTAATATAAGCAAAACCTTACATTTCAAATAGTTATGATAAAATTTATTTCTTGGAAAGAATCTGAAATTGCCTTTTTACCACTTCTCCAGTGCCATCTACCAAGGTCAAGACATGATTTCCTAAAGTTGGATTGATGGCTATTCTATGGCTTTTTGAGGTTGCCCCAACAAATTCGCCATCTAGGTGCCAGTAGATAATTGCCGATGGATTTTGGTGTGCAGCTTCAAACACGGTACTGCTTGCGTTCCCTTCTAACTCGCGTGGAATAAAGATTTTTGAGTCTGGTTTAGGATAAATTAAATCCATGGGAACAAGTGTGCTAGGGCTAGCGCAATCTTTTCGGTAAGGAGGTATGGACTGGTAAGCGTTATTTTTTGATTTATAATAATACTCTTGCAAAGGCGGAAGTACAAACCAACTTGCTGACGTCATGTTGGCCAATGATTCACACTCTGTGTGCACTCTGAATTTTTTGTCCTTAGACAAATGGATTTTTTTGTGATAAGGACAAGCCGTGGTTTGCAGTCCTACTTTGGTTACCCAAATGGTGTCAGCAGCTTCACACAATTCTGAAATGCGATAGCCACTCTTAGTGCATACTGGAATTTTTTCCATCTCTGAAGTAGGTGGCTTGAACCACGCATTGCCAGGCAATAATGAAAAGAGATCGAAGAGGATGGGCGCAGCCGTTTCTGTACCCGTTAGGCCCGGCCTTCCTTCGCCATCGGCATTGCCTACCCATACTCCCACAGCATACTCTGCATTAACACCCACAGCCCATCCATCGCGCAAGCCGTGACTGGTGCCCGTCTTCCAAGCTATTTTTTTTGAGCTACTAAAATATTTCCAACCTGTTTCTTCGCCTGGGCGATAGAGTTCTTTTAGTGCATCGAAGGTTAGGTAGATAGAGGAGGCACTGAGCCAAGAGGATGCTGACACCGAATTAGTTGTTTCCGGTTTCCAGTTTCCGGTTTCCAGTAACTGGTAACTGGTAACTGAGTACCGGAGTGGGTGAAAATCACTCTTATCATATCGATCTTTTCCCGGATGAGTGAAATAATTATTCAACGTGCGAGCCATGGAGGCATAAACTCCAGTAATGTCCCACAGCGTACCTTCTGCTCCGCCCAATATTAATGAGAGACCATAATGATCAGATGGATTATTTAAAGTAGTTACTCCAATATTTTTAAGAAGCTCATAAAATTTTTCGTAGCGAAAATCGCGCAGCTCTTCTACGGCTGGAATATTCAGTGAGCGGATCAATGCTTTATCGGCTGGCACAGCCCCGTCATGTTCATTGGAGAAATTTTTAGGCGCAAAGCCGTTGATGATGATGGGTATATCTGGCTGCAAAGTTTTAGAAAGCATTTTGCCATCATCTAGCATGGCTGCGAAGAGAAATGGTTTTAAAATACTGCCTGTGCTACGTGGGGCATTGGCTACGTCTACTTGTTCATGATTTTCTCTGCCAGCCTCTACATTGCCAATGTAGGCAAGAACATTTCCTGTTTTTACTTCCACCACAATGGTGGCTGCATTAAAGATTTGATTAGCGCGAAGGCGCTGGTGGTGATCATTCAGGATTTGTTGAACCCGTTGCTGCAATGATCCATCAATAGTGGAAATTATTTTTTGCTGTGCCTTTCCTTCTTTGCTGGCGCGATCTAAAAGATGCGTAGCCATTCGTGGCAATGCAATTGGATTTTCGGGGACTGGTTCGGCTCTTGCTAAGTCGAGAGCGAGTGAATCAAATTTTCCATCTTGAGAGAGCCGAGTAAGTAAACGATCTCTTTTTTCCTTTAATCGGATGCGGTTTTTTCCTAAATGAATCAGTGATGGATTGTTTGGCAGCACCGCAAGCAATGCCGCCTCTGCCCAACTCAATTCATCAGGCGGCCTAGCAAAGTATCGCCAGCAGGCAGCTTCAATGCCTACTACATTTCCTCCGAATGGGGCATGTGAAGCATACAGCGCAAGGATTTCTTTTTTTGTATAACGAAATTCTAGCCGCGTTGCCAAGATGACTTCAATCAGTTTCTCAAAAACCGTCCGTGATTTATTTTTCCGCGCCAAGCGAATGACCTGCATAGAAAGTGTGCTGCCACCGCTTATAATTTTACCTGCACTTATATTTTGTTTGATGGCTCTGCCAATAGAAATGGGATCAACACCCAAGTGATTGTAAAACCGTTTGTCTTCATACAAGACAATTGCTTCTTTGAATTTATCGGGCACGCTTGCTTCTTCGGGGAAACGCCATTGGCCATCCGCAGCGATGCTCGCACTTAGTAAATTTTTATTCTTGTCTTCTAGAACGGTGGAGTAGGGGTCGGAGAAAAGAGTTTTTGGTAGGCTAAAGTAAAAGAGGATTGCGAGAGCAGATATGACAGTAGCAAATTTCCATTTATGTTTTTGTATCCAAGTATTCACAGCCGAAATTTACGGATTTGAAGTGGAGGATTTACCCTTCCCCAAAAACCTTTCAATCCTTAACGCCACATTTTCTCTAATGTTCACATAGAAAAAATTCATATCGGCTCGGTGCCAGCTTTTGTTTTTTACCAACCAACTGCCTTTGATGTTAGGCCGATGTATCCATAAAATGCTTTGGTGATTTTGCGCATCGACTACTTGTGGAGCAAAGGTAAACTTGGTGGCTACTCCTCCTTTGTTCAATTCTTTGGGCGCCAATGTTTCTGTGCTGTTCCATAACAACGGATTGGTGGAAAGCGACCCTTTGAATTTTGTCTCATAATTATTAGGCAAGAAATTTCGCCCAAATGTATTCCAAGAGGCCCACACGCCTACTTCGTCAGGCTTTTCTGTGGGTTTAATATTCGTGAATGCATTGGGTTTGATTGCACGACCAATCAGATACGCGGCCACTAATTGTTTTTGTAATTCCTTTCCATCAAAATAATCTTTCAGTAATCGCTCACAGTGGTAACTCCCTTGACTATGCGAGGCTATAATAATCGGGCGGCCTTGGTTGTAGTTTTTTAAGTAATAGTCAAAGGCGGCTTTCACATCTTCATAAGCTAGGTTCAATGCGCTTGCGCCATCAGTTTTGTTGGGCGTATAGAAAGCATACAAATGTGCTTGGCGATAGTAAGGTGCATAGATTTTACAGGCGCCATTAAAAATGCTCGCTTGGTTAAGGATGGTGCTTGTTTGAATATTATTGTTCAGCAACGCATCGTTTACATCGGCATTCCATTGAAATGAATTGGTAGGCTTATCAACAAAAATGGTAGGGTAAATAAAAAACACATCACCTTGTGCCGTTGCTTGTTCGTTCTTAAGATTTGATTTTTTGGGGATGCTATCTGCCGCATCACGCTTGGTGGGCAAAGATGCCCAATGTTCTTGTTTGCTGTAATCTGGTGAGGGAGGAACTGGCGATTGGCCAAACCCACTTTTCAGTTCATGGATTTTAGATGAACACGATGCCAATAAAATAATGAAGAGAAAAGCTTTAGCTGAACGGAGCATGAATTATTATTTTAAAGGCTAAAGTACTAAATCCAACAGACCAAACATTCCTGCTCCTGAAATAATTATCCAAGACACCCAATCCTTGAACTCATTTTTCTTGTGCATGAGAAAGAGCAAATGCAACCCAACATGAACGATAAAGAAAATATCCAACCCTTTAATAAAACTTTCATTGTTTGGTTTAGCCAATTGCCAAAACAAAAGATAGAATAATGGAATGTGTACGAACATAAAAATTCGATAGCCCCACCAATCATTCAACAAAGAAAGCCCAGGAAAAATCCGCCACTCTTTGCAACGAATGGCGTCCATCTCGTGGAGGAGGATGAAGGTGAGGGCGAAGTAGAAGAAGAGGCTGTGGGTCATTTATTTTATTTCTTTCTTCGCGTAACTCTTCTTTATTTCCTCGTGGAGTCTCGGTCTCGGGACTCCGCGCCTACTTTTTACTACACGATCCTTTCTTCATAGCTGTCTCTGCACCCTATTACTCATATTGCCTACTTCCGCCAGAGTCCTCGAAGCGGGAGACTCTGCGGAGAAGAAAACTCTGCGGAGAAAGAAAATATTGAGGAGACAATAAATAACTTAATAGGTTCTAATTCCTAGTGATCTCGCTGCTTTATTCAAGTTGTCATCTTTAGACCAAATCTCAAAGCCAGCCTCCAATGCCGCGTACAAAATACTTGCATCAATCAATCCTACACCTTTACCCCAAAGCTTGTGTCGAAGCGATAACAACCCAGCTCGAATCATTAAATTTTCCTCATCATGCTTCGGCAGGCTTTGCCAAAAAGTAAGAATATCTGATTCTTCTTTTGGCCCTTTTGCACCTTGTAGCAACTCACCAAAAACAGGACTCAACGCAATTACACGATCATCATTAAGGTATTGAGTAGAAGTTTCAACTATTGATCTGTCTTTGCCTCTCAAATACTCTATCCAAATACTGGTATCAAATACAATCACACCTTTCGATTAAGTTTTCGAACCTTAGCTGCCGAAAATCCGTCCTGAAAAGTAAGGGGTTCTTTTCTTACTTTTTCCATTACCTTCATCAATCTTTGCTTTGAGGTAAATGATTTTAATGCTATAATCAGACTATCAGTTATCGTTGCGCCACCCGTCATCTTTTTTACATCATTCACCAACTCATCTGGTAAAATCGCTGTTACTTTCATAATTTTAATTTTATACTACAAATATACGATTGCTCATCGTATCAAAAAGATTATTTTAGAAATTTCTTTCCCCTTCCCATATCTTGGATATTGCCTGCTTCCGCCAGAGTCCCCGAAGCGGGAGACTCTTCGGAGAAGAATTATCCACGACACCTTTAAACTCGTTTTTCTTGTGCATGAGAAAGAGCAAATGCAACCCAACATGAACGATAAAGAAAATATCCGACCCTTTAATAAAACTTTCATTGTTTGGTTGCGCCAATTGCCAAAACAAAAAATAGAATAACAGAATATGCACCAGCATGAAAATGCGATAGCCCCAAAAATCATTTAACAAAGAAAGGCCAGGAAAAATCCGCCACTCTTTACAGCGTATGGCATCCATCTCGTGGAGGAGGATGAAGGTGAGGGCGAGGTGGAAGAAGAGGTTGTGAGTCATTTGTTTGTTTTCAGTCTTTACGTTAAGCTTCATATTTCCTCGTGGAGTCTCCGTCTCGGGACTCCGCGCCTACTTTTTACTACAAGATTTTGCTTCATAGTCTGTCACTGCATCCTCTTACTCATATTGCCCGCTTCCGCCAGAGTCCCCGAAGCGGGAGACTCTGCGGAGAAGAATCATTTAACAAAGAAAGCCCAGGAAAAATCCGCCACTCTTTGCAGCGCACGGCATCCATCTCGTGGAGGAGGATGAACGTGAGGGCGAGGAGGAAGAAGAGGTTGTGAGTCATATTTTTGTTTTCTGTCTTTACGTTAAGCTTCATATTTCCTCGTGGAGTCTCCGTCTCGGGACTCCGCGCCTACTTTTTACTACACGATTTTTTCTTCATAACCTGCCGCTGTATCCTCTCATATTGGCTGCTTCCGTCAGAGTCCCCGAAGCGGGAGACTCTGCGGAGAAGAAAGTTCACGATCAAATCATTGAACGGCTACAAAGTAGCTTTTGAAAAAGAAGGAAGCGACATATGATTCTTTCTCCTCAGCACGTATCTGCATCCCTTATTCATATTGCCTACTTCCGTCAGAGTCCCCGAAGCGGGAGACTCTGCGGAGAAGAAAGGTTGGGAGTCATTTATTTTTTTCTGCCTTCGTGTAAATCTTCTTTATTTCCTCGTGGAGTCTCCGTCTCGGGACTCCGCGCCTCAGAGATTTTTAATAAATGCCAAGGAGGCACAGTGGGCATCTTCCCACTGTTTGCCAAGTCAGCATATTCTTGACTTGCTTCTAATTTAAACTCCACATAGAAAGATCCGGTGTAAGTATATAGAACAACGGGCATCCTTAAGTCGATAGCCCATTTTGGATTATTTAAATCATGGCCAGTCAAAGTGTCTATATTGTGCGATTTTGCTACTGTTAAAGCTGCGTTAGTAAACCCTTTTGGAGAGATAAGAACGCCTTTATTAGCTCTAACATCTTTGATTACAGTGCTAAATTCCCCAATAACATTTACATCGATTGGATATTTATGATCTTTAGCTTGAACAATCATTAAGACTTCATGTGGCCCAAATTGATGTTTAATGCTAATGTCAATTTCACGGTATATTTTGGAATCATACCCGTAAATTTTATCGTTTCGCTTTATTATTGATTCCGGGTCAAGCTTTTTGTAAAGCGTTTCAATAAGAACTTCGTACTCTTTTCCTGGTTTCATTAAGTGATTCTTTTTTTTTGCTTGATCCATACTTCATGATCCTCAAACAAAATTAAACGTAAGATAAATTTAAGCTATAGAACTTGCTCTTAAATGTACAAAGATCAATAATGAATATCCAAAGCAAGCAGTGAAGTGATAAATTTCGTACTGGCTTCGGCCAGGGATAGAAACGGAAAGCCCGAAGTGCGTTAGATAGCGGGTGGGCGGACTTGTAGTGGATAGCCCGCCCGGCCGCCAAAATAAAATGATCTACTGCGTTACCTTCTCTCTCTTCGCCACTTCCACTACTTGTCCTTTCTCTTTTGCAGCCACACTATTATCATACATTGCTTCGCAGCTCGCGCCTGGCAGATAGAATGAGCCAGCGTAACTCGCGGTGAGCGATACACGAAATGTCCGTTGTGCATTCGCGCCTAATCGGAAGTAAGTATAGACGCGATCATCGCGGATGTCTTGGTAATCGCCACGGTCGTTGTTCTGCGTGTCTTCATCATCGGTGAGGCGCAGGTTGTTGATCTCCCAACCAGAAGGGAACACTTGTGAGAGCGCCATGTTTTCATAACCTCCGCGCAAGCCAGGATTTTTTACGGTAACAGTCGCGAGGAACTCGGTGCCTTGCTCGAGCTTAGTCACATCTAATTGATTGCCCTTTCTATCAGTAAAGGATGCATACAAAACTAAATTGCTCTGCTCGGCTTGTTCATTGCCGCGTGCCGGTGTGCCGGTGTTGATCACGCGCACGAACAAGCCACCACCACTTTGGTTGGTTACTTTAATAGAACCTTTCTGCGTTCCTTTTACCTCTAGTGGAACTTGCGCAAGCGGCAGTTGTGTAGTGGCATTGATTTGCTTTCCGTTGTAAGCGTAAGCAAACTGCAAGTCGCCACGCTTTTCTGTGGAGACAAATTGGCCAATTGATTTTAAACAATATGCAATAGTTTGTGTGCTCATCCAGTTGCCTTGGTCGCTAAGTGATTTAGAAATGTCGCGCACCAGTTCAAAGGCTTTTGTTTTTTCATTTAGCAAAATCAATGTTTCTAAGATGATGGCTTTGTCGCGTTCATCGCTGCCATACGAGTACGACATTTCCTGATAAGCTTTGATAGTTGTGGTAAGATTTGCAACCAAACTTTTTGCCGCTTCTGGTTGCCCTGCTTTCACATAAGATGCAGCCAACATCCACTTTGCTTGCAGCGATACATCTTTCATTTCGCGCAGGCGGTTCATCGCGCCAAGCTCGGGCGCACCAGCCAATGCAAGTGTATATAATCGGTAAGCTTGGATCAAGTCGGTATTGTAGTAATAATATTTTGTGTCGTTTCTTCTCCACTCGGCTGCTTTATTCTTTTGATATTTTTTCCATCGTTTCAACATATCATCAGGAACGAAATATCCTTTGTCGATAGCCGAGAGCAAGAAATGACCTGCGTAGGTCGTTCCCCAACTATCAGAGTCTTCATTGCCCGGCCAGTAAGCAAAACCGCCATCACGTGTGATGAACATTTTCAATCGCTCGATGGCTTTTGTTACGTTGAACTTCGTGCGTGTTTTTTCAGACTCACTCAATTCTTTCACTACATCTAAATACAATTGCGGAAACGCAGACGAAGTTGTTTGCTCAATGCAACCGTGCGGATACTCAATCAAGTAACGCAATCGATAGCCCAAGTTGATAGGAGGGATGCTCGATACTTCCAGCATACTTGAATTGGTTCCTGCCACGCCAACGGGTACGATGGTATTATCCCAAGATTTTCCTGCTTCCAAAAACATTTCAGTCACTTGGGTAGCAGGTACATTTGGGTTGCGAATTTCTATTTCTATTTCATCAGTAGATGTGTAAGAGCCAGATGTGGCAGTCACCATGATTTTTCCAATTCCCGTTTCTGACTTCACAGCCAAATCAAAATCAACGGTGATGTCGCCCGAAGTGGGAATCGCACCCGTCAATGTTGATTCACCCACGATGCTGATCGGCCCAGAAACTTTCACTTCCACTTTCACATTTTTTATTTTCTTGTCTTGTGTGAATAATGTTATGGGCAAGCGCACTCTTTCTTCGGGGCCTAGCACGCGCGGCAAGGTGGCCAACACCATCAGCGGCTTGCGTACTGGCACTACCTTCTCGGTATTTCCATACGCGCCTTCATAGCCAGCTACAGCCATCACTTTCACAGAGCCGATATAATTTGGCATCGTGAACTTGAGTTCCTTGCTTCCACCATCTAACGTGATAGGGCCGAAATATTTTACCACAGGTTTAAAACGATTCGCACGAGGGTCATCTTCTTTGGCACCTGCTTCATCGCCTCCTCCAATCGCTAACAGTCTTTCAATGCTAGAGCCGAATGCGCCCATCACCTCATCATACAAATCCCATGTCTTCACGCCCAGTGCTTCACGCGCATAAAATTTCTTCCACGGCTCGGGTGTTTTGTATTTGGTAATATCTAGCAAACCTTCGTCCACCATCGCCAACGTGAAAGTCATTTTGCGTTTTGATTTTTCTGAGATTTTTATCCTCACTTCTTGGCCGGGTTCAATTTCGCTCGGCATTTCGATCACGGGTTCTAAATGCGTGGTTGGATTTTCTACACCCAGCGGAATCACGCCATACAAACGAATCGGCAGATCATTGATGGTTTGCGAATGTGGTTGTAGCATCGTGACGTTCACAAAAATGTTAGGTGTCATTTCTGTTGTTGCTTCTATTGACAATTTGTTTTCCCCTTTCTTTGTTTCGATCCATTGTGTGGAAAGAATCTTGCTTCCGTTTTCAATAGATACCAACGCGCGTCCTTCTCCGCTGCCGGGGATGGAGAGATTTATTTTCTCTCCCACATTGTATTTAGTTTTGTCGGAGGAAAAAGTTAATCGGGTTGCCGCTGTTTTTGTTTCCTCGCGACTATTGCGACCGAAATAACCTGGCTGATCGAGATAAACAGTTTTGCCTGTACAATGGCCAGAAATGGGATCACACACTTTAATATAGTACGTGCCCCAATCGACCAGCGCCACTTTAAAATTCCAACTTGCTTTTCCATTGGAAGTATTGAGGGTGCCGTTGGCAGCCAAACTTGAATTGTGACCTTCAATGTAGTTGGCAATATTGTCGTATGAATTATCCCACCACCAGTAGCGTTCCAATCGATATAAATTAATTTCTACTCCAGTTCTATCCACTGGTTTTCCATCTACATCTAAAAACACCACATCCACTTTTTGATCGGTATCCACATAGAGCATGTTGCTATAGTCTTCGCCTTTAGGTGTGCGCAAGCCTACATACGATTCATACGGATAGAAAGGCAAGCTGAATCGATCGATGCTAAAATTGCCACTCTCTTCGAAAACCTTTCCACGGAACACCGCATTCATAAAGCCTGGATAGTTAGTCGAGGAAGTAAGTGATGTATTGATGGTCGCCTTTCCTTCTGCATCTGTGAAGCCTTCAAAAAACGTTTTTGTTTCAGGGTTAAAATAATTAGAAGGCTCTTCAAATTCAAAGTCATCATACTTAGTAAAAGTGGTGTAGCCTTTTGAAACAGTTACATCAAACTGCGCTTTCAAATTTTTCCCTGGCGCACCATGCAGCCATTTCACCTCTAAGTTCGCTTTCACCTCTGGCGAGGTTAATCGTTCTTGGCCTAAGTCGAGGTTTATCTTTAAACGATTCGGTTTTACCGTTTCAATTTTTATGGTTTGATTAAATTCGGTGCCGCCTACTTTAATACGGCCCGTCCAATTGCCCGTAGGCGCATCAGCTGCTGTGGCTGTGGTAAATCGATAGAACCCGTTTTCGGAAGAAGATTTTACCAAGCGAGTAGAGACAACGCCTTGTGGATTTTGCAATTCAAACACCACTGGATGTGAAGCAGGCAACACTTTATTTTTGTCTTCCAAAATAAAACTCAAATACAGTGAATCGCCTGGACGCCACACGCCACGCTCGCCATACAAAAATCCTTTCAAACCTTTGTTGATGGCATCACCCGACACATCAAAACCGCTAAGCGATAATGATTCGCCATCTACCAAACGCATGTAGCCGCGCTGCGCACCGCTCTTTGCAATCACGGCAAAGGGAGTTTCTTTTGATTTCAATTCTGCTTTGCCATCGCTACCTGTAGATAAAGTGCCGAGTAACTGTTGTTGAAAATCATACACTTCTACCGATACACCTGAAATGGGTGCAGTGGTTTTTAAATCTGTGACTATAATGGTTGTGTTACCATCGTCTCCACGTTTGGCAATCAAGCCCAGATCAGAAGCCAATACATTTTTTTGAACATTTCTATTGGCGGAATAGAAAGAGCCATTGCATGGATTATCGCGCTGCTCCCAATCGTATTCGCCATCGTAGTAGTCATAATTATTTTCATAATAATAATCGCGGTAGCCAGATTCTTCGAGTTCGTCATCTGTTTCAATTTCGATTTCTGTTTCCGATTGACCCTCGCAAGTATAGGACGCATATTTTTTCTTGAACTTCATGGTGATCTGATAGATCGCGCCCGGTTCGGTGTTGATCAATTTTGCAAGGTCAAGTGTGTAGCGGTTCCACTTGCCTAAATCTGTGACTCCAGCGTTATCCAGTTGAATGGTTTTCCGCAATACATTTTTTCCCACACGGTAAAGTTCTTCGTTGCCAGCCAAATTATTTCGTTGCAAAAATTGGAGAATATTATTTTCAAATATTTTGTTGACGTTGATATCTACCGCTTTTAAGTTCACGGCCTCAAAAGGCAAGATCAATCCATCGGTGCTGGGCAGGATAGAACCTTTGCCCAAAAAGCGCACTTCTGGCTTCAATTGTTCAAAGATGACTTCAGTTGTTGAAGCCTCATTCATTTTATAATCGTTGATGTTGCGGATGCCCGCTTCGAGGTAAATCGTTTTGGTGCCAGCTTGGCGCACGGGTGGATACACCCAAATCTCGTTATCGTGAATATCAAAATCGAGTGTGATGTTGCGCTGGTCGCCAATGGTGATAAGTCCAACGAGTTGTTGCTTCTCTTTCAGTGGATCAGAAAATTGCAGAGCCACATATTGATTTGGATTCTGAACAACCTTTGCACTCATCAATTTAAAATCACCGAGGGCAGGCACTTCCACATCTTCATCTTTGGTGCGATCAATACCAATACTTTTTCCGTTGGCAGAAATTTTTACGGCACTCGCAGCTTCCTTGCGCGCTACTTCTTCAATAACAAAACTGTGCTGCTTACCTTCGCCCGCATGTTGCCAATTTATTTTTAGATTTTTCCCCTCTTGCTGAGCAGAAATAATTTTCTCCACAGCTTCCGCTTCCGCGAAATCGGCCGTGGTCAATGTGCCTTCTACTTTTTGTCGCTTGAGTTCTGTTTTTATGTAAGGCTTTAAGTTATCGATGCTCAACTCAAAATTTTGTGGCATCACTTGAAAGGAATAATCAAATGAAGCAAGCTCCTTCGATACTGCAAATAATTTAGACAAGTTGAAGGCAACTTCAAATACTTGCCCCGCATTCATCCGTGTCTCTGGTTTAAATTCAATTGTTCTGCGATCCAACCAAGTGGTTTTTCCTTTTAAAGAAGGGCTGAAGTTGAACAGCTTCACCGAAGTTTCTTGCCCGATGGAAGTTGAGTCGACTGCTTCTTTTGTAAAGATGACGCGGATGGACGAACCTGAACTGATCACACCAGCGGTGTAAGAGGAAATGTATTCGCCAAAGGCAGGGTTGATGTAGGTAGCCGATGGCTTTCCGCTTTTGCTTTTGCAATTGAAGAGAACAAGCGTGATGAAGGACAACATCAGGCCAACGCGACCGATTTTTTTCAAAGAGAAGGTTTTCATTATGTTGGGATTTTTGGAGAATCCCAAATGTCGCGAAATGGATGATTAACCCAAAGGGGTGGTTGTGTTGGGGTGCAATATTTTGTGGGTGGGGACGCAAAATTTTGCGTCTCTACTCAACCTTTCTCGTTCCATTCATCGGGAACGACCCAAACTGCCCCACCGACATCGTGCCAGCAAATTGATCTTTGGTGATAATTCCTTTCACAGCTATTACCGCAGTGTTTCCGCCAAAGTTTACTTCATAATTAAAACTTAGTTCGTTGTTTTTATATATCAAGTCTTTGATTGGATTTTCTTTTGGTGAGCGATTGCTAGAAATTGTTCCGGCATACACATTTCCTTCTTTGGTTATTTTCAATGTGCCCATACCACCTTGTGGTGATTCAATAGTATAACTCCACTTACCAGCCGCTTCGTATGCAACCGTATCAGCTTTTGCTGCCGGCTTCACGACAGGCTGAACAGTTGTTGCGGGGATTTGTGGCCGCCCACCTCCACCAGCTGGTGCACCACCTCCTCCACCTTGGCCACCATCGCCACCGCCTTCATCTTTCAAGTCATCGTTGTTGATTGATTTTTTGCGCTTGCGCGGAGCTTCCATGCTCATTTTGCCAATGCGGTAACTGAATGTGACTTTAAAATTGAGATTGGTGATCACGTTCACAATCTCTTGATTAAGTATGGGTGAGTTTTGTTCATTGCGAATTGTAATGGAGGGAAAGAAGAAATTTTCCGCGCCAAAGCCAATACTTCCTTTTTTGCTGGCAAACTCCTTTCTAAGACTTAAGCTATACACGCCAAAGCCACCTTGTATCCCTTGAAGCTGCACTTGACGGCCGCGATAGAAAGTAAAAAACTGAAACCCCCAACCTTTGGCCAGATTGTAACTACCAAATAACCGAGCATTATAAACCCATCCAGAGTTCTTAGCATTATACCTAAGATCTGGAACATTGTTACTTAATACTGCATAATATGTATCCACACCTCCATTCAACGAAAGCTTACCTGCATTAACGTTGGCAAAAATGCTTACACCATAAGCGTCTTCATTTCCAATATTTTGATAGGTTGTTTGTATTCCTCCTGGAAGGTTAGGAATGGTATCTCTCACACTTTGTATTGCACCTGTTGTGTTGCGCATGAAAGTAGAAACATTAATAGAGCTACCTTTTACAAAAGTGTTATAAGATAATTCGTAGTTGTTGGTGAACTCGGGTTGCAAATTTGGATTGCCAAATGAAATGTTAAGTGGATTACTTTGTTGGATGTTAGGATTTAAAAATTGAATGGAAGGTCGTTGAATCCTTCTGTTGTAACCAATTTTGACAGCGCTTCCATTTTTAAATCTTTTAGAGATATTTAAGCTGGGCACCAATACACCGTAGTCTGGAATATCTAATTTCTTGTTATCTTTTGTTGAGGCATCTATGGTTGTGTTCTCATAACGACCACCGGCTTTTAAGCTGTACGTTTTTGCAAGTTGTGTAGTGAACGAAGTATAACCCCCTGTTACATTTTGATTGTAGAAAAGTGCGTTGGTAAGCTGTGTATTTGGGTTAGATAGGTATATTCCATCAGAGGCAGCAAAGAATGAGACGAAATCACTGTTTACTTTTCGCATGATTTGTTTCCCGCCAAATTCTAAAATGGAGCTTTTACCAACCGGTGTTTGATAGTCAGCCTGAATGGTAATTTCTTCGTTAGTACTTTTATTGTTATTTTTTTGAAAGACTGGAGTTGGCGGTGTAACCATATCAGTCCGTTGATTGATGAAATCGTTCGTACGGTTGTTTACGCTATAAAGACCTAGAACACTGAATTCTCTTTGTGGCTTATCGAAAGTTCTAGTGTAGGTCACACTTGCATCGGATGTTCCAGAGTTGTCAGTTACATTAACATTACTAAGTTGTGTGTCAATGCCGTTAGTATTTGTGCGTAGGCCGTCTTGCCAGGTTAAGTTATTTCTCAATCCATATTTCACTGATGCTGCCAGAGAATTTTTCTTGTCAATGTCATAATCCCATCCAAGGGTATATTGGCCAAAGATATTTGCGAGCCTCGTATCGGCACTTTGAATATTCGTGTTTTGGGGGCCAATTGGTTGGAGATTGATATCCTTTGATTGAGTGACTTGAGTGTTAGAAAAACTACCTGGTTGATTATAATTCGATCTTCCAAATCCACCCAATGAAAAGCCCATTTTACCAGTGCGATAGTTTCCATTTAATCCCAAATTAGATCCGCGCAGGCCAGCACTAGCGTCCACATTCATTGTCAATCCTTGCAAAGTATTTTTCTTTGTGATGATATTGATGATACCCGCAGAACCTTCGGCATCGTACTTAGCAGAAGGCGAGGTGATTACTTCCACTGTTTTGATCTGATCGGCTGGGATTTGTTTCAGCGCATCAGCCACACTGCTTGCAGAAATTGTGGAGGGCTTTCCGTTGATCAATACTTTAATGTTTTGACTTCCACGCATAGATACGTTTCCATCTAAATCTACCGAAAGCATTGGCACGCGCTTTAATACATCGGTGGCATCACCGCCTTTGGCAGTAGCATCGTTCTCTGCATTATAAATAGTACGATCAACTTTTTCCTCAATCAGATTTTTTTGGCCTTGCACCACCACTTCGTTCAACACCTTGGCACTTGGGCTTACGGTAATAAAACCTAATTCGATTTCGCCTTTCTTCTCTGCAATTTTTATGGGAATGCGCTTGGTGTCATATCCAATGAAAGAAATATCTACAAAGTAATTTCCGTTAGGTATTTTAGTAATCGAAAATTTTCCCTTCTCATCGGCTACTGCGCCATTGACCGGTTTATTGGTTTTGGGATCTACAAGTGCTGCGTTGGCAAACTCCACAGGTTGAGAGTTAGTTGAATCCCTGACAATTCCTGTGATTTTGCCATTGCCTTTGGGGATAGTTGAATCTTGAGCTACTAAAAAATAGCCTGATAATATCAATATTGAGGAAGTAATAATTATTTTCATCTTCGTTTTTAACAGTAACCGAACAATCGTTTAACTGATTATCCTTCTTATTGTTTGATTTTTGTTTTAAGTGGACGGCAAATTTATGGCCAATGGGTGGATTTCGTTGGAAGATTTACATGAATGGAAGTAAGACGCTAGTGATGCCTCCTTCTATGCCCTCCATTTTCACCTTTATTTTTTGAAAATGTTTCTAGCTTAGTTAATTGATCTGCTCTTAGAATAGGCTTCATATTTAGGATCATGGAGTCGAGTAATACTCTTACCTCTTCTTCTGTCTTCCGTTGAAGTGTATCAATGTTTGCCATGGTTTGATCTACAATCGGTTTCATCTGTTTTCTTTGCAAAGAATCGGCCTGAGTAATTTTGTAAATTCTTTCTGCAAATCCATTTCGCATTCCCCGATGTTCTTTATCAAAATCTCTTCCATGGCCGCGATAGTGATGTCTCGCAAACATTCCTGTTGCTAACGTGCCAATCAATATGCCCACAATCAATGTGGCAGTGATTACCACAATGGCTTTTTTTCTTTCGGATGTCATGTTTTATTCAGTTAAGTCTTGATATAAATCGATTTGTACAATTTCCGTTGGAGTCTCCTCTTCAAAGCCTAAGATTGATTTGAAACTTAAACTATCAGAGAAGATAATGTTAAGAGCAAGTAGTGCCATTACCAGACCAATTGCCACGAGTTGATATTTTTTAGAGAAAGAAAAAAGTTGGTATTCCACTTCCTGTTGAAGTGATTTAATCTGATTGATAACACGCTCGGCAAAAAATGAACCGAACGATTCACCATTTCGGTTGAATAGCATTTCTTTGATTTGGTTGTCGTGGTTTTCTTCTGTGGTCATGCCATTTTAGGGTTAAGGTGTTTTTCTAAACCAATTCTCAATTTCTTTTGTGCTCTTGCCAATCGGGATAACACGGTACCAAGTGGGATTTGTAAAAGTTCTGCCGTCTCTTCTGTGGAATAACCTTCTACCAATCGCAAGCTGGCTACAGCTTTAAAATCGGGCGCGAGTTGATCGAATTCATAGTCCAACATTTCCTTCAACTCTTTTTTATCCTCTTTTGACGCTACCTGATGGCCTGCTTCCTCGGTGGTAAAAAATAAAAACCTCCTCTTCCTTCTCTTGATTGCGTTGAGCGAAAGATTGATCGCGATCCGCACCAAATAAGTGCCCACCGCTGATTCGCCCCGAAATTTTTTGAGCGATTGGTAAAATCTAATAAACACCTCTTGCCCTACGTCTGCCGCTTCTTCGGTATCCTTCAGCATGGATTTGATCACCCCAGCCACCTTGCCTTCATGCCGAGTGACCAATGTTTTAAAAGCAGCCAGATCACCCTCAGCTGATTTTTTCACCAATAAATCATCACTTTCTGGGGTCATCAATTATGATTTCTATAGGTTAGACAAGCAAGGGCGGTAGTTTATTCCAACGAAGATAAATTAGTTTCCCGATGCTAAAGCATGGAAGCAGACGAAGTGGTAAAGGATTTCCTTATGAGTTCTAGCAATATCCTGTATTTTCGGGCAATATTTTTTTATACCTTTGCGATGATTAAAAATTTGGTTTCGTAGTTCAACGGATAGAATAGAAGTTTCCTAAACTTTTGATCCCAGTTCGATTCTGGGCGAGACTACATTAATATAATGACTCTGTTAACTCTTCTCCTCACACAATTCAACCAGCACATCATTGGTTGATTTCGGGTGCATGAACACAATCCGTTTGTTATCTGCACCATCTTTAGGCTTGTCAGCTAAGAAACGGAAGCCTTTCTCAATTTCCTCATTCATATTGTCTTCAATACCTTCCACAGCAAAAGCTAAATGGTGCAACCCTTCGCCACGCTTTTCAATAAACTTTGCGATGGGTGAGTCAGCCCGCGTGGCTTCTACCAATTCGATTTTGATTCCACCTACATCAAAAAAGGAAGTTCGCACACCTTCGGATGGCACATCTTCAATTTTGTAATGGGGCTTCCCCAATAGTTTGGCAAAAAGGAGGTTCGATTCTGTCAAGTTCTTTACGGCAATGCCGATGTGCTCTAATTTTTCCATAAGTAGGTTTATTCTTTAATGATAATAAGTTTGTTTAAAGAGCTAAAGCATAACAGTTGGATCGCATTTTGCCTACTGTTCCAGCCTACTGCCTATTTTAAACTCAGTTGTAAATTACAGATTGAGGTTTAATTAGTCAGCTTTTGTTAATTTTGTAGGAAAGTAGGGAAACTTTTCGCGGTTTCTAAAAGTTAAACAGCAAAATGCCAAAGATAACACTCGAAACGACCAGTGACGTACACGTAGAAACAGCGCGTGTGCAGCAGCAAATCAAGGATTACCTTGGCCTGCGCACCAGCGACTTGATGTTTGAGTACAGCACGACAGACGGAAAGACCAAGCTAGACCTAATTACGATCAACCCCCGCCATAGCCAATCATTTCTTTTTCACTCCGAGACAGGGGCTGACAAAGTAGACGCGTTGAAGAAGATGTGGGACTATGTGCAGAACTACAAAGAGAAAGAAAATTCGTACACCATCCAGTGGGTGACCAAAAGTGATAGCGAATTGCATACTTCTTACTTCAGGGCGAGTAATATCTTAGAAGCCTTGGAAAAATTATATTATGGAAGAGACAGGAACACAATTACTGTTTTTAGTGTTGTATTAAATCCTGTCTCTTAAAATTTTAGATTTTGGATGTGATTTTAGATTTAAAGATATGAGTATGATAAGCGTAACCGATAAAGCCAAAGAAAGAATCATTAACCTCCGCAGTGAAGAGGGGAGGACTCAAGATCAGAACATTCGTGTTTCTGTGAAGGGTGGAGGCTGTTCTGGCTTGATGTACGATTTGGGTTTTGATGCCGAAATCAAGCCAGCCGATCAAATCTTTGAAGACAAGGGCATTAAAATATTAGTCGACAAGAAAAGCCTTTTGTATTTATTAGGCACTACCCTCGATTTCTCTGACGGTTTGAATGGAAAAGGTTTTCAATTCATTAATCCTAACGCTTCACGCACGTGTGGGTGTGGAGAGAGTTTTTCGGTTTAGGTTTTTAAACTGTGTAAATTAGACTTCCAAGCATCCTACTTAGGATGCTTTTATTTTGGATAATAAAAAATAATTTGAGTTGACAGGTCGCCTACTTTTCTTTTGCCTTCTCAGTAGCAGCCTATCATTTGGGCAAGGCACCTCCACTCACCAATCACTTTATTGGATTCGCTATTACAACCAAACTCAGTTAAGTTCTAAGTATACGTTGCACTTTGAAGTGGACGAACGCAGACAGATCAATCCCGATATACAATTTCAATTATTTGCCCATGCTCATTTGCACAGGCGATTTTCTAAGTTGATTGATGTGGCGGCTGGCTTTACGTATGCGACAACCAACTCCAGTAAAAATCCAAACCTAGCGGTGCCAGAGTTTCGACCCTTTCAAGAAATAAATTTTAGTCAACCAATTTCTAAAAAGATTCAATTGCAGTTTCGCTATCGGTTTGACCAACGATTTATACGAAACAACGATAAGATTGAATTAACGGATGGATACACTTTTTCCTTTCGCCATCGGTTTCGCCTGCAATGCAGCATGACTGTGAAAAAGTATGAGAGTGGCAAAACAATCATCGTTAAGCTTTCAGATGAGATCATGCTCAGCCAAGGCTCTAATGCACCTAATTCATTTGATCAAAATAGAGTTTATGCGGGTGTGGAATTTCAATTCAATAAAAAATGGGCGGTAGAGTTGGGATACTTAAATCAGTATCAATCGGCCAGCGGCAACAACTATTTTGCTAGAGATATTATGAGATGGACCGTGTTTCATCGGTTGTCGCTTCTGAAAACCGAATAGATTAACCAGCTATCGCTACACACTTCAACTCAATAGCAATAGGCGTGGGCAATGCATTTACCTCCACCGTGGTGCGACAAGGCTGCGTTTCTTTGCTGGAGAAATATTCCGCATAAATTTTATTGAATACTGGAAAATCTTTTTTCATGTTAGTGAGATAGACCGTAACATCGACTAAGTTTTCCCACTTAGAACCCGATGCTTCTAAAATTAATTTTACATTTTTGAATACAGAATGACATTGCACCCCTATGTCATACGCAGCAATGTTTCCGTTTGCATCTAATGTTACACCAGGGATTTCTTTTGATCCGCGTTGCCTTGGCCCCACTCCAGAAAGAAAAAGCAAGTTGCCTACTTTGCGTGCGTGAGGGTATGCGCCTACTGGTTCAGGGGCTTGGTCTGTAACAATGATTTTGTTTGTCATTTAATTCAAAAGTTAAAAGTAGGCAATGCTGTCTATTGTACCTGCCTACTATTTCATACCTCATTCAATTCCAAAAACCAAACTTGCCCACATCGTTTGCCAATCGGCTCCTTCTTTTTGGGAGGGTATTATTTTAACGGAACTAACCATCCAAGGGCCAGAAGAGTTGATGGGAAACTTTACCGTGCCGTCATTTTCGGTGTATAGATTTTGTAAGAAGGTAGTGTTCCCAATCTTGTTCCACACTTTTACCAATTGGTGCGGACTTGGCTTGCCATCATAGAGAACGGTGCACTGCAGGTAGTCACCAGATTTCAAGGTATAGGGATTTTGATCAGGCACTATTTCATTTTTCAGTCCGATTCTTTTTTTAAAAGTGTTATCGGTTTTATTGCCCACTTGTACTAATAGTTTTGCGAAGCGTGCATAAAATTCTTTGGCGGGTTTATCAAGCGTGTTGGAGTTTTTTCGTTGATCGTAGGCATTGTCGAGGCCGTCTTCTTTTAGGTATTCATTGAATTTATCTCCTGCAAGCTCAATGAAGGCATAATTACTTTGCATGACCAGCAAATGTGTTCCTTCTTCTGTCAGTTTAATTTTTAGTTTTTCTTTAGCTTCAGACTTAACAGATGTGCGAAGGTCTTTTGATTTTGTTAATTGGTGAAGTTCCAATTTTTCAGTGCGATGTTTGGTCAAATTCCACGGTTCGCCTTCAAAGTTTTCGCCCACCATAAAGTTCACAGGCATTTCTTCACCTATGACAAACCTGAATTTTTTTGGCAATAACCAAAATTCATGAGCGAGGGCAAATGTTCCACTTGCAATCAATAGTAGAATAGAAATTATTTTTTTATACATGACTTTAAATTTTTAGACGCCATAATTTTCGGCTCTATGACGGATAGAGTGGTTAGAAAGAGAAACCCTTATTCGGTAGACACTATTTGTCAAAGACTTTAACCTTAGTAGAAGTTATTTGTAACTGCAACTCTAACCTTATTACCTTATTCTAATCACGCAAAAATAAGGTAATAAGGTTGGAATGGTTTCATAAAAGTGATTTTTCTACTAAGGTTAAAGCCTATGCATAAAATTGGCAATTAAAATTTTACCCACCATAAACGTCATATCACCTAATTTTCAAATTGCCGAATCAACGAATCTTCAAATTATCAATTCATCAATTCCTCAATCTCCTCCGTTTCAATGGGTATGTTCTTCATCAAGTCAAAATTCTTTTTCTCCCCAATCACCACATTGTTTTCGATGCGAATGCCAAGCCTTTCTTCTTTGATATAAATCCCAGGCTCGATTGTCCACACTTGTCCAGGTCTGACTTTTGCATGCATGTTCCCCACATCGTGTACATCTAGGCCGAGCATGTGCGAGGTGCCGTGCATGAAATATTTTTGGAATGCAGGTTTGTCTTCGGTTTGTTCTTTGATGTCTTTTTTGGTGATGAGTTTCAAGCCCAATAATTCTTTCTCCATTATTTTTTGAATCTCTTTGTGGTATTCAAAATAAATTACTCCTGGCCTTAACGTTTTCATAGCGGCACGTTGCACGCGCAGCACGGCATTGTAAACTTCTTTTTGCCGCTTAGAATATTTTCCGTTCACAGGAATGCTTCGCGTCAAGTCGGCATTGTAGTTGGCATACTCGGCAGCCACATCTAGCAAAAGGATGTCTCCATCTTTACAGGCTTTGTCGTTTTCAATATAGTGCAGCACGCACGAGTTTGCACCAGAGGCGATGATGGGCGTATAAGCAAAGCCACGCGACCCACTTTTCAAAAACTCGTGCGCATACTCCGCTTCGATTTCATATTCCTTTACGCCCGGTTTCACAAACTTCAATACTCTTCGAAAAGCATTTTCGGTGATGTTGCAGGCTTCTTGCAGTAATTCGATTTCAGTTTTTGATTTAATACTACGCAGCTTGCTCATGATAGGGGCAACACGTTCATACTTGTGCAGCGGATAATTTTTCTGGCACCAGTCAATGAACCGCGCATCGCGGGTTTCTACTTTGATATTGGCACGATAGTGCTCGTTAGTATTCAAATAAACATGCTCCACACCACCCATCGTCATCATGTGGCGAAAACGTGAATTGAATTCTGACATCCAAAGAACTGCTTTTATACCCGTCAGTTCGATAGCTTCTTCTTTGGTAAGTTTGTGACCTTCCCACGTGGCGATCTTTTCGTTGGTTTCTTGTACAAAGAGAACTTCTCTGTATTTTTTATCTGGAAAATCAGGACATAGTACAAGGATGCTGTTCTCTTGATCTACGCCCGTCAAATAAAAGAGATCGTTGTTTTGTCGGAAGGCCATGGTGCCATCGGCATTGGTGGGCATAGTATCGTTGGAATTGAATAGAGTCAGCGAGTTGCTCTTTAACTCTTTTAAAAGCTGCTTTCGATTGGCAATGAACAGTTGTTTGTTGATTTTTTTGTGGCGCATAGAGTAAGACTATTTTGAAAGGTACAAAAACTTCTATATTTGGATTCTACCTGGCATAATGTTTTGAACACGCATATTCATCGAGAGCTAGAAAACTCCAACTTCAGGACAAAACAGATGATTTTTTGCATTTGTGCTCATTGCGTTTAAGGGTGATTGGCTATCAAATTTGATGAGTGTCCCGCAACCAAGGATAGAAGTGAAAAGCCTAAAGTAATGAATGAACGAGGGCTTGAAGGGATCGCCCCTCGCCAGGTCGCCAATAGAAAAACTTGGATTGCCCTTTTTCTGCGCTTCCGTAGCAGACATTCAGGCAATTATTTTAGCAGGTTAATCGGAAAAAATGAATTAATTTTGAGATTCACCTTTTGAAACCAAAGCAATTGATCCGTTTCCTTGCCAAATTAACTTTGTTAGGTTGCTTTTTAGTCGGGCTTGCCGCACCTTCTTTTGCCCAGCGCGATAAAAAACGCAAGCTCGATGCGGGTCAGCTTTCATCAGCACGGCTGAGCGAGGCGGAAGCTGTTTTTATTGAAGGTGAGAAATTTTTTGTTTTAGAAGATTACTCCAAGGCTTTGCTCTATTTTTTGCGCGCCTCGGAGTTGAATCCTGATAATCCAACCATCCATTACAAGTTAGCAGAAGTACTTGCCAAGAGCAGCAAAGAAGAAGACCTGAAGAAAGCGAGTGTGGCCGTTGATCAGGCGATCAAACTAGATAAGAAAAACAAATATTATTATTTGCTCGCGGCCAATATCAACAGCAGCCTTGGCCAGTTTACTAAGTCGGCCAGTTTGCTAGAGACAATGCAGAAAGAAGTGCCAGAGACGGAAGAATACTTGTACGAATTGGCAACTATTTATCTTTTTGATAAGAAAGAAGATGAGGCTTTAAAAGTTTACAATCGCGCAGAGAGTGCGCTGGGTGTCAACGAAGCATCTTCATTGCAAAAGCAACGGATTTATTTAGATAAAGGCAGGGTGCCAGAAGCCATTGCCGAAGGTGAAAAGTTGATTCAAGCGTATCCTGAAGAAGAGCGGTATGTGCTGGCCTTGGCCGAGTTGCTTTCGCAGAACAAACAAACCGATAAAGCGATCAGCAATATCGAGACTTTTTTGAAAGACAATCCTGATTCGCCCAGCGCAAAAATGTTGTTGGGTGGCTTATATCGCGATAGCGGACAAGAAAAAAAATCGAGGGACTATGTGACAGATTTGTTCAATGACTCACAAGTGACCGTGAACAGTAAAGTGATAATGATAAGTACTTACAACGCCACGCTAGCTCAAAACAAAAGCAAGGGCAAAGAGGATGTAGGCTTGGAAGTATTTGTGCTGGAGCTTTTTGAAAAATTAGAGATCACGCACCCTAACGAGGCAGCCGTGCATGTAGTGGGTGGAGATCTTTTCATGACATTAGAAAAAGGCGAAGAAGCCAAAAAGCAATACTTGAAAGCTGTGCGCAAAGGCGCGAACAGCTTTGAGTCGTGGCAAAATCTGCTGTTCTTAGAAACTCAGGCGGCTCAGTACGATAGTGTGATCATTCACTCCGAAGAAGCACTGGAAGTTTTCCCCAATCAAGGGATGATTTATTATTTCAATGGCTACGCCCATCTTAGAAAAAGAGATTTTCGCCCTGCTGTGTCTTCGTTAGAGCAAGCGAAAAAATTATCTGCGGCTAACACAAACCTTGTGGCTGAGATGAATAGCATGTTGGGCGATGCCTACCAAGCCTTGAAAGAGTACGATAAATCATCTAAGGCCTATGACGAAGCATTGACTGTCAATCCGCTCAACGATATTGTGTTGAACAACTACAGCTACTACCTATCGCTGCGCAAAGCAGATTTAGAAAAAGCAGAGAAGATGTCATCTCAACTTGTAAAAAACCATCCTGATAATGCGGCTTACTTGGACACCCACGCGTGGGTGCTTTACAGCAAAGAAAAATATCGGGAGGCAAAGAAAGTGATGGAGCGTGCTATTGCTACGGGCAATGCCTCGGCCATCCACTTTGAACATTATGGGGATATATTGTTTCAATTAGGTAATATTGATGATGCGGTAACGCAGTGGCGCAAAGCAAAATCATTGGATAACTCGAATGAAATGATCGATAAGAAAATTGCTAACCGAAAGATTTATTAAGTTTTAACGATGGTTACCCAAAAAATGGCATTACGTTTTTACAATTCTTTTTTGGCGGCCTGGCGAGGCGCCATCGGGCTATCCGTTACAAGTCCTCGCTCGTTCCTCGCTGTGGGCTTTCCACTACTATCCCTGGCCGAGCTTACGCACAAGCAAAGCACTCATGTTATTTTTAAAAGCTCGTATCGTTCGTTTTTATTTGTGTTAGCAATGGCAGCTCTTGCTTCTTGCAGCAAGAAGTTAGTGCCCATGCCTCCGCCCCCACCCGCTTCTATCGAAATTCAAGAAATAGATTTTGAATACATGCACGGCAAGGCGCGCCTCAACTTTCGCGATAACACAAAAGAAAGAGAAGTGAAAGCACACATCCGCATGCGCAAAGACAGTGTAATCTGGATGACCTTTTCGGTGATTGGTGTGCAAGGCGGTAAAGCGTTGATCAACAAAGATTCTATCACCATTGTAAGTTCGGTAGATAAAGAATACTACGTTTTTGATTACGCAGAACTTTCTAGGCGGTTCAATTTCAAAATTGATTTTAATGTAATTCAATCTGCCATGTTGGGCAACTTAGTGATGGCGAAAGGACTGAGTGATGAGGTATTGCTGGAAGAAAAATTCAATCGGCTTAATCAAAAGCAAGGCTCTGTCAACATCACCAACCTCATCAACAAAGAATCTAAAAAACTAGAGTTAGTTGAATTATCCGAATCCAGCACAGGTAATACATTGAAATTGGATTACTCTGATTTTCAACCTGTGGGCGATAAACTTTTCCCCTTCAAAGGAGTGATCGATATTTTATACAAAACAGCGAAGGGCATCGTTAATAACACGATTGTGTTTGAATACAACAAAGCGGAAGTGGGCGATAAGGAACTGCGGTTCCCGTTCAACATCCCCAAGCGGTATGATCGCAGATAAAAAAATTCTGTTTCTCTTCGGTACCTTCCTTCTGTCCACCCTGGCGTATGCACAGAAGTCGAAATCGCAGCTTCAAAGAGAAAAACAAGAGAACTTAGAAAAGATCAGGGAGACAGAAAAAATCTTGGGTGAGACTACCACCGAAAAGAAAAATTCCATTGGCGAACTGAGTGCCCTCAACAGGCGCATCGAGCAGCAAGAGGTACTGATGATTTCCATCAAGTCTGAAATTGAATTACTGGACTACAACATTGATGAGAACAACGAAATCAACGTTGCCCTAGAAAAAGATGTTGATAAGCTGAAAGAAGAATATGCCTCTATGGTTTTTGCAGCACAAAAGGCCAGCGGCAAAGTCGACAAACTCACTTTTTTGTTTTCAGCATCCTCGTTCGATCAGTTGCTGATGCGATTGAAGTACATGGAGCAATACGGCAAATCGCGCCAAGAGCAAGCCGAGGCTATTGCCAAAGTGCAACAGATTTTATCAGAGCAAGTGCGCCAGATTGAAATCAAGCGCAGCGAAAAGCAAACACTGCTCGATGAAGAAGAAAAGGAAAGTAATCAATTGGCAGAGTTTAAGCAAAAGAAGAAAACCTTGGTGAAGTCGTTGGTGAAAGAGGAGAAGCGATTGAAGCGTGATTTGAATGAAACCAGAAAAGCGATTGCTGAATTAGATAATTTGATTGCAAAAATCATTAGAGAAGAAATAGAACGTGCTGCCTTAGAAGCTAAACGCTTGCGAGAAGCAAAGGCACGCGCAGAAAAGAAAAAAGTAGAAGAGGTAGAGGTGGCTGATGAAACCATAGCCTTGTCTGCTTCTTTCGAAGATAACAAATCAAAATTCCCTTGGCCTGTGGCAGGTTTTGTCTCTCAACGATTTGGAAGGCAAATGCATCCTGTGTTGAAGGGGATAGAGATTCAAAACAATGGAGTGAACATCCAAACCAAACAAGGCGAACAAGTAAAATCAATTTTTTCTGGCGAGGTGCGCGAGGTGGCTTTGATCGGTGGCTTTGGAAGAACAGTGATTGTTAGCCACGGAGAATTTTTCACGGTCTATTCTGGCTTGCGCGAAGTGGTTGTTAAGAAAGGACAAAAAATTAATTCCAATTCAGAGATTGGCATTGTGGCATCCAACAGCGAAGGGGTTTCTGAGCTCCGCTTTCAGATATTTCAAAATATGACTCCGCTCGATCCGCAGAAGTGGTTGAGGAATTAAGGTGTTTTGCTTTATGAAATCCATTCTGAAAAAACTCGTACTAGGTAAGCCTGTGATTGATGAGCAACCTACAAAAGGCGCGATTGACAAGAGGATCAGGAATATCAAAGCTATTTGGAATAATGAACAGCATGATGACATTGGAATTGAAAAGATTGTAAGACTTTTTTTGGCCATTTCGCAATTTCTTTTTCTTGGGACTTACATAAAGCAGATTTTCGGTAAGAAGGGAATAGCTTATCAAGATATTTCAGTGGATGCTTTCGTGATTGTTAAAGTGCTTTTTCCATTGGTGGTATTATTTTACAATCTAGAAAGTAATCACTATGTATTTACCTTATTGTTATGGTTTCTATTTGAGACTATTCTTTATGTACCAACCTTGATCTTTGCTTCTGATATTTTTTCTAGGCCGCGTTCGTATAGACGCTCCATGCTTTTACTTTTCTTCAACTACCTAGAAATCGTTTTTAGCTTTGGGATTATTTATGCTAGAGGTAGTTATTTGAACAAACCTTTTGAACATTGGTTTGACTCAATCTATTTTAGTTTTGTCACATCGGCAACAATTGGTTTTGGAGACTATTACCCAGTTACATCAATGGGCAAATTACTTGTCAGTTTGCAGTCAGTTCTATTTTTAATTTTTGTTGTACTGTTCTTAAATTTCTTTTCTAACAAAGTAGAGAGTAAAGGATATTTTGATCATAATAATAAATCATAATTGAAGATGATGACAACAGATGAATCAGAACTTTGGGAACGTATTTCGCTTTTTGAATTTGACAGACCAGATATCAAGTTGACTTTCGCGAAGCGATTAGCAAGAGAAAATAATATTTCCGAATCATTTGCCAAGACAATAATAGATGAATACAAGAAATTCATATTTCTCTGTTGTGTCTCGAAAAATCAAGTAACGCCTTCTCATTATGTTGATTTAGCTTGGCACTTGCATTTAACTTATACAAAATCTTATTGGGTTGATCTTTGTCAAAAGACTCTACAGAGAGAGATACATCACAATCCTACGGAGGGAGGCAAGGCAGAAGATAAAAAATTTGAAGATTACTACGGCAAAACTCTTAAACAGTATGAGTTTTATTTTGAAACTCTCCCACCTGTAAATATTTGGCCAACTAGCGATGAGAGATTTAAGGTGAGAGTAATCACCATAGATAAAAACAAAAATTGGATTATACCCAAGCCAAATTCATTAAGAATCCAAAGCAGCCTGTATTTATTTTTTACTGGCATATTTATTTCCATATTGTTAATTGGGTGTAGTGAAGATAACTATGTAGGAGTTTCTATTTTTGTAATAGTTGTTCTGGTCATAGTTGGGTGGTTTATTTATAGTCTTCGAAAAAGGAAATCTAATAAGGAAACCTCAAGTGGGGACAGCTCAGGATGTTCCATGATTGACCATCATCCAAGCAGCCATTCACATAGTCATCATGGAAGTGGTGATCACAGTGGGGATGATGGCGGGGATAGCGGAGGTGGAGATAGCGGTTGCTCTTCAGGTTGTGGTGGAGGAGATTAATTTTAAAAGTAGAAACGAAAAAGGCGGGCTCCTCAGCCCGCCTTACCCCAAAACTCTTCCGCCTAAGGCGGAAGAACCCACATGAACCAACCTCACTATCTTAATTTTATTTCTTCGCTGCTTTCACTTCATCGCGATTGATGAAATCCAGTTCTACATCGTTTTTCATATCAACAAAAATTACAGAGTCCTTGTTCACTTTGCCAGATAAAATTTGTTTCGATAGTTCATTCAATATTTCTTTCTGCAACACACGCTTCAAAGGTCGTGCCCCAAATTGAGGATCGTAACCTAGTTTCGCTAATCTGTCTAACGCTTTTACTGAAATATCGAGTTTCACGCCACTCTCCGTTAAACGTTTTTGTATTAGTTGAAATTGTATCTCCACAATTTTTCTAATATCATTTTTGCTCAGCGGACGGAACATAATGATTTCGTCTATGCGGTTGATAAATTCTGGCCGCACACTCTTTTTCAAAATCTCCAGCACTTGATCTTTCGTATCTTCAATTACTTCAAAATAGTTGGCATCCGTAATCTTTTCAAAATTCTCCTGAATAATTGCAGAGCCAATATTTGTAGTCATGATGATAATAGTGTTCTTAAAGTTTGCAACTCGACCCTTATTGTCGGTTAGGCGACCATCATCCAAGACTTGCAACAAAATATTAAACACATCAGGGTGCGCCTTTTCAATTTCGTCCAGCAAAATAACCGAATACGGTTTCCTGCGAACGGCCTCTGTTAATTGCCCACCTTCATCGTACCCCACGTAGCCAGGAGGTGCACCAATCAATCTACTCACGCTATGCCGCTCTTGGTACTCACTCATATCAATGCGCACCATGGCATTGTCATCGTTGAACAAATAATCGGCCAGCGCTTTTGACAATTCCGTTTTGCCCACTCCTGTTGTTCCCATGAATATAAACGAACCAATGGGCCGCTTTGGATCTTGCAACCCCGCACGACTTCTGCGCACGGCATCGCTCAACGCTTTGATGGCTTCTTCTTGCCCCGCTACGCGCTTGCTTAGCTCATCTTCTAGTGTCAATAATTTTTCGCGCTCACTTTGCAGCATTTTAGAAACGGGGATGCCCGTCCACTTCGCTACAATCTCCGCGATGTCTTCACTGTCTACTTCTTCTTTCATCAGAGAGTGCTCGCCTTGCATCTCTTTCATTTTAGCTTCCAAACCAGCCAATCTTTTTTCAGCTTCGGTAACTTTCCCGTAGCGAATCTCAGCCACCTTTCCATAGTCACCTGCTTTCTCAGCTTGCTCGGCTTCAAATTTCAATTTGTCCATTGCTTCCTTTTCCCAGCGGATGCCTTGCACCACTTCCTTTTCGCTTTCCCATTTTGCTTTCAATGAATTGCGCTTGCCAGAAAGTTCGGCAATGTCTTTGCTCAGTATTGCTTCTTTATCTTTATCTTTTTCTCTGCGGATGGCCTCGCGCTCTATTTCCAATTGCATGATCTTGCGATTGAGTTCGTCCAACTCCTCTGGTAGCGAATCCATTTCCAAGCGAAGCTTTGATGCCGCTTCGTCCATCAAGTCAATGGCCTTGTCGGGAAGAAAGCGATCTGAAATATAACGGCTCGATAATTCCACGGAAGCAATCACGGCATCGTCTTTAATTCGCACACCGTGGTGCAATTCATATTTGTCCTTGATCCCGCGAAGGATTGAAATCGAATCTTCTACAGAAGGCTCGTCCACCATCACCGCTTGAAACCTGCGCTCTAACGCTTTATCTTTCTCAATATATTTTTGATATTCTTTCAGCGTAGTCGCACCGATGGCATGAAGTTCTCCTCGCGCCAAAGCGGGTTTCAATAGATTGGCAGCATCCATAGCGCCTTCGCCCCCGCCTGCGCCAATTAAAGTATGAATCTCATCAATGAATAAAATGATTTCTCCATCCGAATCGGTCACTTCTTTGATAACTGACTTTAATCTTTCCTCAAATTCGCCTTTGTATTTCGCACCTGCTACGAGCAAGCCCATATCGAGTGACACCAGAATTTTCGTTTTTAAATTTTCAGGCACATCGCCATTGACAATGCGCTGCGCCATACCTTCTACGATAGCAGTCTTTCCTACACCAGGTTCGCCCAAAAGAATCGGATTGTTTTTTGTCCTGCGTGCCAAGATTTGCAACACTCGTCTGATCTCTTCATCACGACCAATCACAGGATCTATTTTTCCTTTCTTGGCTAGATCGTTTAAATTTTTAGAGTAACGCTCAAGTGATTTGTATTTCGCTTCTGCATTTTGATCTTTCACGCTCGCGCCTCCGCGCAATTCTTTAATAGCCTTGATCAAACTGTTGCGATCAAACCCAACATCTTTCATCAACGATGCTACTTTATCTTTGGTGGCCAGCAAGGCCAACAATAAATGCTCCACGGCCACGTATTCATCTTTGAATTCGCGCAGTTCTTTCTCTGCATTTTGCAACACCGTGTTGGATGTATTTGACAGATACGATTGCTGTCCCGAAACTTTTGGGTACGAGTTAACAATCTCCTCCAACTTGCTTTCTAAAATCTGCTCATTTATGTTGAGTTTTTTAAAAATGTAATTGGATACATTCTCATCGGTTTCTAGTATGGCTTTGAGCAAATGCCCAGGCTCAATGGCTTGTTGCTGCATAGCTGTGGCCATCTCTGCCGACTTCTGTAAAGCCTCTTGCGATTTTATGGTGAATTTGTCGAAGTTCATAAGTTGGTTTTTGCCTGTGGTCATCAAATTAACATCCACCCAATATAATTTATGATTTTAAGAAAAATTGACATTAAATTGAGGATAATTACAGATTGTTCGGTCATAATGACTTGGAACGTGACAGGTTTTGTTAATGACTGTGGGCTTTAGACCCGAAGGGTTTGAAAAAAACCCCTCGGGTTTATGATGTCGATTGAGGTTAAGAGTATTGGGTTGTAGTTATTTTTTTGGAATTTTAACTGCGTTGATACGCGAAAGGATTTTAGGTTCGAGACCCGAGGTGGTTTTTCAAACCCTCGGGTCTTAGACCGTTGTACGAAACTAAATACGCAAAAAATGGGTAACAAAATCATTCCTTTTGAAGCAGGCAAGTTTTACCACATTTACAATCATGCCATTGGTGACGAAAACATTTTTAGAGAAAACAAGAATTACGGTTTTTTTCTCGACAAATTTTTCGATTACCTAGATGATATTATCAGTGTCTACTCTTATTGTCTAATGCCAAACCACTTTCATTTCCTTATTCGACTTAAAGAAAGCGATACAGTTCAAGAATTCTTTTCTAAAAAATATCCAGACAAAGACCTGAAGGGTTTTCAAAACCCCTCGGGTCTGATTGCTCAACAGATTGGAAATTTTTTAAATGCTTATGCAAAAGCTTTTAATAAAGCGTATGATAGAAATGGTTCTCTATTTATAAGTAGTATAAAGCGCAAGGAAGCTTCAAGTAAGAATTATCTTTTAGAGTTAGTTAGGTATATCCATCGCAATCCTATTCATCACGGATTTGCCAAAGAAATAGAAGATTGGGGTTTTAGTTCTTACTTAACTATTCTTGGCCAAGATGAAGAAAGGATTAATAAGGAGGAGGTCTTGAACTGGTTTGGTGGAGTTGATTCATTTATCGAATTTCACAGGCAACCTATAACGCCAGGAATTATTTCGGAATTTTAACGTAGTCAAAGACCCGAGGGGTTTTTTTCAAACCCCTCGGGTCTGAACGACAAAACAGAAACTTAGATGCCAAAGAAATCTATCAACGACAATCCTACAACGCTCATTGAGGTAGCTTGGGAAGTCTGTAACCAAGTGGGCGGCATCTACACTGTCATCCGATCAAAGGCACCAGCCATGATGGAAAACCATAGCGGGCATTATTGTATGGTGGGGCCGTATTTGAATAAAAATATTTTGGCCGAATTGGAGCCGATGGAAGATACCGCTGATATTTTTGGAATGGCGGCAACAAACCTGAACAAAAAGGGATATGATGTGATGTATGCCGAGTGGCTCATTACGGGCAAGCCTCGTGTGGTGCTGCTCAATCCCAATGCCGTTGCAGAAAAGACGATGAGCGTAGTGAAATACCTTTTATGGAAAAATCATAATATCAATATTCCAGAAGGCAATAAATTGATTGATCAGGTAATTGGCTTTGCGTATTTGACTAAACTCTTTTTTGACGAAGTGAGTAAGCTTGTTACTGGCGATGAAAAAATCATTGGCCACTTTCATGAATGGATGGCGGGTTTGCCCATTTTAGACATCAAGCGCGATGGGATGCCTATCAAAACTGTTTTCACTACACATGCTACACAATTGGGTCGCCATCTCGCCATCAACTCTCCTTTGTTTTACGCACACCTTCCTTTTTTTAAGTGGGAAGACGAAGCACATAAGTTTGGTGTGGCCACCGAGGCCGCCATTGAATATGGTTGTGCACAGTCGTGCGATGTGATGACCACCGTGAGTGATGTAACAGCGCGTGAATGCAAGCACTTGCTCAGGAGAAAACCTGATGTGATTTTACCGAACGGGTTGAACATCCAACGCTTTGAAGCGCTGCACGAGTTTCAAAACATGCACGCGCGCCACAAAGAGCAGATCCATCAATTTGTGATGGGGCATTTTTTTCATTCATATTCGTTCAACCTTGATAAAACTATTTATTTTTTTACTTCTGGTCGATATGAATACAAAAACAAAGGGTTTGATTTAACGCTCGAAGCCCTCGTTCATTTGAATGAGCAACTCAAGCGCGAGAAATCAGAATACACCGTAGTCATGTTCTTTGTTACGAAGCGCGAGTTCTACAGCATCAAGCCAGAAGTGTTGCAGTCGAGGGCGGTAATGGAAGAAATTCGTCAGACCTGCGAGGCCATTGAGCGGCAAGTGGGCAAGCGTTTGTTTTTTGAAAGCACTATGCGGCAAGATCACAAATTGCCGCAGCTCAATGATTTTGTAGATGAATATTGGAAGCTACGCTATCGCAGAACCATCCAATCATGGAAGGGCAGCAAGCTTCCTCTTCCTGTCACACACGAATTGGTAAACGAAGGACAAGACGAGATCATTCAATTCTTGCTCCGTAGAAATTTATTGAACCGCGAAGAAGACAAAGTAAAAATTGTTTACCACCCCGATTTTATTAATTCCACCAATCCGCTTTTCGGTATGGATTACAGTCAGTTTGTGCGTGGT